>NZ_BMJY01000001.1 GCF_014643695.1 Microbacterium album
CTCCTCCGGGATCCTCTTCGGCATGATCAACATCTTCCTTCCAGACTCGAAAGGAAGCGGCATCAAACCGGGGACGGTTCACCCAGAACCCGCGACTACTTCGCCCGACGACGCGCGCAAAACCTCAGCACCAAAGAGATCCTCCGCTGCCTCAAACGCGCCATCGCCCGCGAAGCCTTCCACGCCCTCAAAACAGACCTCCTACGCGCTTGACGAACCATAGGACCGTCGGGTTGAGCGGAGCGCGGAGCGCGGAGTCGAAACCGAGTCGGGGAGACTGGGGGTGTGGCGGACACGGTCGTGAAGGAGGACGGACGTGCGCCCGACGGGTTCTTCGAGGCTGAGGCGGCAGGGCTGCGGTGGCTCGGCGAGGTCGAGGGCGGTGCGCGCGTCGCGGACGTGATCGCGGTCGCGCCCGGGCGCATCGAACTGGAGCGCGTGGTGCCGGCCGCTCCCACGGCGGCCGCGGCCCGGGGCTTCGGCGCCGCACTCGCCCGCACACACGACGCCGGTGCGCCCGCGTTCGGCGCGCCGCCCGAGGGTTGGGACGGCCCCGGGTTCATCGGACGGCGCGCGCAGCCGTACGCCCGCGAGGCCTCCTGGGGAGCGTTCTATGCGCGCTGCCGCGTGCTTCCGTTCCTCGGCCCCGCCCTCGAAGCCGGCAATCTGCTTCCGGACGAGGCGGCGCTCGTCGAGCGCGCGTGCGAGGCGATCGCGGCGGGCACGTTCGACGACGGCGACGCGCCCGCGCGCATCCACGGCGATCTGTGGGCAGGCAACGTGCTGTTCTCGGCGGAGGGCGTCGTGCTGATCGATCCGGCCGCGCACGGCGGCCACCGGGAGACGGATCTCGCGATGCTGGCGCTGTTCGGCGCGCCCTTCCTCGACGACATCCTCACGGGATACCGGCAGCACCACGTGCTGCGTCCGGGGTGGCGGGACCGCGTGCCGCTGCACCAGCTCCACCCGCTCGCGGTGCACGCCGCCGGACACGGACGCAGTTACGGGCGGGAGCTGGCCGCGGCCGCGGCCGCCACGCTCGCGCTCGCGTGACCGCGCCCACGCTCTGCCGCGGGATGTCGCAGGCCCCGATTAGCGTGGACGCCATGACTTCTCCGGCTTGGGACGCGGCGCAGCGCGCGGTGCTGGGGCTGCCCGCCGACGCGTCGGGCGCTGTGATCGGTGCCCCGGGCTCGGGCAAGACCGCGGTGCTCGTCGAACGCGTCGCGCGGCTGCTGGACGCCGGCCTGGCGGCGGACGAGCTCGTGGTGCTGACGCCGTCGCGCGTCTCGGCGACGCGGCTGCGCGACGAGCTGGGGACCCGGGTACGGGTCGCGACTCCCGGGCCGCTCGCACGCTCGATCGGCTCGTTCGCGTTCCAGGTGGTGCGCGCCGAGGCGGTCCGCCGAGGGGAGGAGCCGCCGAAGCTGTTGACGGGCGCGGATCAGGATCGCATCGTCGCCGAGCTGCTCGCGGGGGACGAGGAGGACGAGCGCGCCGGCGCCGCGCGCTGGCCGGCCGAGATCGGGCCTCCCGTGCGCGCGTCGCGCGGGTTCCGCTCGGAGCTGCGCGCGTTCCTGTCGGAGATGACCGAGCTGGCAGTGGAGCCCGAGGAGCTCGCGCGGCTGGGGGTCCCGGCGTGGACGGCCGTGGCGGGCTTCGTCCACGACTACCGGAACGTGGTCGCCGGGATGCGCGCGCCGCACCGCGACGTGTCGGAGCTGTACGCCGAGGCCGCGCGTGCGCTGCGCGGCGGCGCGACCGTCGCGGGCCTGGAGGGGCTGCGGGCCGTCCTGATCGACGACGCGCAGGAGCTCACGCGCGGCGGGATCGCCCTCGTGGCGGCGCTGCGGGAGCGCGGAGTGGCCGTGCTCGCCTTCGGCGACCCGGACATCGGGTCCGGCGCGTTCCGCGGCGTGACACCGGAACTGTTCGCGCAGCTGTCGGCGTCTCTCGGGGCGCAGCATGTGCTCGACGGCGCGCACCGCGCCGCGCCCGCACTCACGCGCCTGACGCGTGCCGTGGCGCAGTCGATCGGCACGGCGGGCGTCGCACGCCACCGTCGGCCGCCCGGCCCCGAGCCGGCACCGGACGGCTCGCTCGAGACGTTCATCGCCGCCTCGCCGCACGAGGAGATCGACCGGATCGCGTGGACCCTGAGGGAGTGGCACCTGATCGGGGGTGTCGCGTGGGAGCGCATGGCCGTCATCGCCCACGACACGCGGCAGGTCACGACGCTGGAAGCGGAGCTCGCGGCGCGCGAGGTGCCCACGCGGGCCGCCGGGGTGCAGCGGCCCCTGGGCACCGAACCCGTCGTGCGGGAGATCGTCGAGATCGTCAGGCTCGCGCTGCTCGATCACGAACAGCGCGACGGCGAGAAGCTGATCGAGGCGCTGCGGTCCCCGTTCGGCGGGCTCGACGGCGTCGGGCTGCGCCGGCTGCGCGCGCGGCTGCGCCATGCGGAGCTCGCCGACGGGGGCAACCGGCCCGCCCGGGAGCTGTTGCGCGACGCGCTGGGCCAGCCCGCCGCGTTCGATCTGCTCGACACCCCCGAAGCCCGCACGGCCCGGCGGTTTGCCGCGACGCTGCGACAGGTGCACGAGGAGGGCGCCCGCGGGGCGACGATCCACGAGCTGCTGTGGACCGTGTGGGATCGGGCGCGCACGGGCGACGGACGCCGGCTCGAGCGCGCATGGCACGACGCGGCGCTGGCCCACGGGCCATCGGCCGCCGAGGCGGGCCGCGCCCTCGATGGCCTGGTCGCGCTGTTCGACGCCGCCAAGCGCTCCGTCGAGCGCAACCCCGCGGAGGGACCGCTGCCCTTCATCCGCGAGATCCTCGACAGCGACGTGCCCGAGGACACGCTGTCGTCCCCGGACCGCGGCGGCGCGGTGTCCCTGCTGACGCCCGCGAACACGCTCGGCACGGAGTTCGACGCGGTCGTGATCGCGGGCGTGCAGGACGGGGTCTGGCCCAACGTGCGCCTGCGCGGCGGTCTGCTCGGCACCTGGCGGCTCGCGGACGCCGTCGCGGCGGTGCGGCTCGGTCACGCCCAGCCCGAGACGGCGAGCGTGCTCGACCGGCGCCGCGCGGCGCTCCACGACGAGCTGCGCTTGTTCGCGCGCGCCGTCTCGCGGGCGCGGACACGCCTGCTCGTCACGGCCGTGAGCGACGACGACACCGGTCCGAGCGCGCTGTTCTCCTTCCTGCCGCCGCCCCAGGACGAGGACGACCGCGCGGCGCATCCGTTGACTCTGCGGGGGCTGGTCGGCCGACACCGGCGCACGCTGACGGACACGGCGGACGAGCGCGAGCGCGCGGAGGCGGCCGCGCAGCTTCGCCTGCTCGCCGAGGCCGGCGTCCCCGGGGCCGATCCCTCGGAGTGGTACGGACTGATCGCGCCGTCGACGACCGCCCCGCTCCGGGATCTGGAAGCGGGCCCCGCACGCGTCTCCCCGTCGCGCCTCGAGGCGTTCGAGGAGTGCGGGCTGGGCTGGGTGATCTCGACCCTGGGCGGCGACACGGTCGTGCCACCGAGCGCGGGGATCGGGACCATCCTGCACGCGGCCATGGAGCGGGCGCCCGACGGCGACCTGGCAGCGCTGCGCGCGGTCGTCGAGGAGCGCTGGCCCGAGCTCGACTTCGAGGCGCCCTGGATCGCCGCGAAGGAGCGCAAGCGTGCCGAGCTCTACGTCCAGCGCCTGCACGCGTACCTGCGCGCGGTCAGCGCGGACGGCGGGGCTCACGTCGCCTCGGAGGCGGAGTTCCGCTTCGCCGTGGACACCGCGACCGAGGCCGGCGACGTGCCCGCCGTTCACGTCGGCGACGACACGGACGGTCCGCACCGCGCTGTGGTCAGCGGCGTGATCGATCGCGTCGAGACGTACCCCGTGGGCGCGGGGGAGCACGCCGCCGCGCGCGGGCAGCGCTGGAGCGCCATGTCGTGCGGCGATCCGTCGGCGGAGCGGCACGTGGTCGTCGTCGATCTCAAGAGCGGACGGTACGAGCCCACGACCGAGGGATCCGTGCTCGACCACGCCCAGCTCGCGGCCTATCAGATCGCGGTCGAGGCGGGGCTCGTCCCCGGCGCCGAGCCGGCGGGCCTGGCGGGGGCGCGGCTCGTCGTCGTGTCGCAGACCCTCGCCAAGAGCCCCTATCGCGTCGCCCACCAGCACGCCCTCGACGACGAGCGGCGCGGCGCGTTCCTGCGCCGTGTCGCGGAGGCGGCGCGCGGGATGTCGGCGAGCAGCTTCATCGCGCAGGTGGAGGCGCACTGCACCGAGGGCGTGTTCGTGCCGCCGTGTCGCATCCACACCGTCCCGTCGGTGAGCGAGTGAGGGGGAACGTCGCGCACATGACCATGCAGATCCTGGACGAGCGGACCGGGGCGGGCTGGCCTGGGGGACACAGCATCGCGGCCGTGGACGTCGCCGCCGCGCTCGGCCTGCCCAGGCCGACCGAGGCGCAGCAGGCGGTCATCGAGGCCCCGCCCCGGCCGGCCCTGGTGATCGCGGGAGCCGGCAGCGGCAAGACCGAGACGATGGCGGGCCGTGTGGTGTGGCTCGTCGCCAACGGGCACGTCGAGCGCGACGAGATCCTCGGGCTGACGTTCACGCGCAAGGCGGCGGGCGAGCTCGCCGAGCGCATCGGCGCACGGCTGCAGCTGATCGACGAGTTCCGCCGCCGCGGGCTCCTGCCGCACCTGCGGGAGATCGTGGCGTCCGGTGCCCTGGAGCCCGTCGCCGCCGCGGCGACGCCGGCGCAGCGCGACGTCGTCCGTCGCAGGGTCCTCGACGAGCTGGCATCCGCCTACGGCACCGGATGGGACCCCGCGGCCCCGCAAGGCGCGGAGGACCTCATGATCCGGCCGCGCGTGGCGACGTACAACGCGTTCGCGGACTCGATCGTCCGCGAGCACGCCGCGCGGATCGGACGCGATCCGGACGCGGCCATGCTGAGCCAGTCCGCCTCCTGGCTCATCGCGCGGCACGTCGTGATGCGCGCCGACATCCCGGGCCTGGAGGATGTGGACCGTGCGCTGGGCGGCGTGGTCGACGCCGTGCAGCGGCTCGCGGCGGACGTGCTCGACCACCGAGTCGACCTCGACCGGCTGGAGCGCACCGCACTCGACCAGGCAGCCGCGTTCGAGCCCTACCGCGACAACGCCGACGTCGACGCCGCGGCGGCGAACCTGCGGACCATGCCCATCCTCGTCCGGCTCGTGCGCGAGTACATGGCGGAGAAGGACCGTCGCGGAGTGCTCGACTTCGCGGACCAGGTGGGCGGCGCGTACGACATCGTCGAGAGCGCCCCGGATGTGCGTCAGCAGCTGCGCGACCAATACCGCGTCGTGCTGCTGGACGAGTACCAGGACACCTCGGTCATCCAGACCCGTTTCCTGGCAGAGCTCTTCCGCGACGCCGCCGTCATGGCGGTCGGCGATCCCCACCAGTCGATCTACGGCTGGCGGGGCGCGAGCGCCGACAACCTGTATGCCTTCGACCGGGCGTTCTCGCGTCATGTCGCGGCCGAACGGTACAGCCTCATGACGAGCTGGCGCAACGACGCGACGATCCTCCGTGCCGCCAACCGCGTGCTGCGACCGCTGCAGCGCCCGGAACTGCCCGTGCCGCCCCTCGAGCCGCGCCCCGCGGCCGGCGAGGGGCGCGTACAGGCGCGCTTCGAGCTGACGGTCGACGACGAGGCGGCTGCCGTCGCCGAATGGTTCGACGAGGTGCGCGGCAGCCACGCCGCACCGGGGCCGCACACCGGCGCGATCCTGTTCCGCTCCAAGAAGCACATGGGCACGTTCGCCGCCGCGCTCGCCGCGCGCGGGATCCCGCACCGCATCCTCGGGCTCGGAGGCCTGCTGTCGACCCCCGAGGTCACGGACGTCGTCTCCGTGCTGCGGGTGCTGCACGACCCCACGTCGGGGTCGGCGCTCATCCGCCTGCTGGTCGGGCCGCGCTTCCGCGTCGGCGTCGCCGACATGGCCGCGCTGTACGACCTCGCCCGGACGCTGGCGGAGCGCGACGGCGCGATGATGCCGCTGCCGGACGATCTGCGCGAGCGGCTCCGGTCCTCGCGGGGAGCCGACGAGGCGGTGTCGATCATCGACGCCGTGGACGTGCTGCGCCAGAAGCCCGAGGGCTACCGGCTCTTCGAAAGGATCAGCCCCGAGGGGCGCCGACGCCTGCGGGCGGCGGGGGAGATGCTCGACCGGCTCCGCCGGGCCGCGGGGCAGCCGATCCCGGAGCTGATCCGCCTCATCGAGCTCGAGCTGCGGCTGGACATCGAGCTCGCCGCGAACGAGACGCGCGGACCGGCGCGCATCGCGTCCACGCAGTTGCGCGCGTTCGTCGACGAGGTGCGCGCCTTCCTCGCCGCGGACGAGCGCAGCACGATCGGCAGTCTGCTCGCGTGGCTCGACAAGGCCGAGAGCACCGACGAGCTGATGCCGCGCTCCGAGCCGCCCGAGCCCGGCGTCGTGCAGTTGCTCACGATCCACGGCTCCAAGGGCCTCGAATGGGACGCCGTCGCGGTGGTCCGCCTCGTGAAGGACGAGCTGCCCGCCGCGGTCAAGGACACCGCCGGCTGGTTCGGCTTCGGTGTCGTGCCGTTCGCACTGAGGGGCGACAGCGCGGCGCTGCCGCGCTTCGAGTGGGACCCCGCCCTCGCCATGGCGACCGCTGGTGAGGACCCGGCCAAGCGGCACAAGGCCGCCCTCGCGTCACTGGCGAGCGGATCCAAGGACCCCGAGAAGCGCGGCGCGCTGCCCCGGTTCAAGGACGCCTACCGCGAGTACCAGCAGCAGGAGGAGCGCCGACTCGCGTACGTGGCCGTGACGCGCGCCCGCACGGACCTGCTGCTGACCGGGGCGCACTGGGCGGGTCAGAGCAGGCCGCGCGACCCGAGCCCGTACCTCACCGACATCATCGACGAGCTCGGTCTCACGCCGATCGGCGAGGTCGACCGCGACGAGAACCCCTACCAGGGCACGGCCCTCACGCGGCAGTGGCCCATGGACCCGCTCGGGGGCCGACGGGCCCGCGTCGACGCGGCGGCGGCGCTCGTCGCGCATGCGCCCTCGGTCGAGCCGTCGCCTCGGCTGGCGCGCCTGCTCGCCGAGCGTGCCGAGCGCGAGCGCGGACGCGAACCGCTCGCTCCCACGCGCATCCCGGCATCGCGGTTCAAGGACTACGTCACGGACTTCGCCGGGACCGTCTCGCAGGTGGCCCGCCCGCTGCCCGAGCGCCCCTACCGGCAGACCCGCATCGGCACGCTGTTCCACCAGTGGGTGGAGCAGCGCTCCGGGATCGCAGGCCCCGGCTCGTCTTCGGACCATGCGCTGTGGGAGCGCGACGAAGAGCTCTGGGAGGACGACGCGGCTCCCGGCACCGAGATCTCGACCGAGGACGAGCAGGCGCTCGACAGGCTGCGGGAGGTGTTCCTGCGCAGCGAATGGGCGACACTTCGGCCCCTGGAGGTCGAGACGGAGATCGACTTCGCGATGCCCGGGGCGCCCGGCGAAGGCTCGCACATCGTGATCTGCAAGCTGGACGCCGTGTACCGGCGCGAAGACCGCGGCGGCCGGATCGAGATCGTCGACTGGAAGACGGGGCGCGCGCCGCGCACCGCCGCGGAGCGGGAGGAACGGATGCTGCAGCTCGCGCTGTATCGCATCGCCTACCACCGTCGGCACGGCGTGCCGCTGGATCGCATTGATGTGGCCCTGTTCTATGTCGCGGACGACCTCGTCATCCGGGGCGACAGGGTCTACTCCGAGGAGGAGCTCCTCCAGCGCTGGAACGCGGCCCGCGTCGATCGCGCCGCGTCGTCCGCCGCCGATTGATCGCCCTCGTCCGCGGGGATGCGGTCGGTCGTGGGAGGCTCGCGATGGCCGAGCGCCTCGTCCACGGCGTCGAGCGCGCGCAGCGACGCCCGGTCGATGGGCTGGGTCTCCTCGGTTGCCGCGACGGCACGCGCGCGCTTCTCCTCGCTCCACGACGCCTCGGGGGTCAGCGACAGCTCCTCGGGACCGTACGCATCGGTGTGCATCGACGTGTCCGCCGGGAGCGGTGTCGTCTCCGGGACCTGCGCGAGCGCGCTCAGCGCGTCGTCGATGTCCGTGCGGCCCTCGGCGTCCAGCCCCGCCAGGAGCACGTCGTCGCGGACGCCGTCGGCGAGGGATTCGAGGAGCGCGGCGGCATCATCCGCGACATCCCGGCGGTGGGTCTCGATCCCGTGGACGAGCCAGCGCGCGAACTCGAGCTCCGCGTGCAGCCGCGCCCGGACGTGGACGGCGGCGTCCGGCGCCCGGTGCGCCGCCTCGGCGTAGGCGCGCGAGATGTCGTCGGCGGCGTCCGGGGCGGATGCGACCCAGCGCAGGTCCACGGCCGGGTCGTCGATCGACAGCCCCTGCCAGTCCAGCACTCCCGAGACCGCGGGCGCGCCGCGTTCGTCGTCGACGAACAGGAACGACGTCGCCTGCGTTCCGCCCAGGCACACGGCGGGCTCGAACGTCCACAGACGATCGTCCTCCACCGCCTCCCGCCACCGCACGATGAGCCGCACCGGCACGCGGCCGCTCGCGGCGGCCGACTCGACCACGCGGCACACGTCGGCGCGCGACTGCTCGGGGGTCCGCTCGCGCAGCCCGGCCGCGCGCACGACGGACGGCGGCAGGGCGTGCAGGGCCGCGAGGGCCCGGCCGACCGAGGTCGCCGCGCCCTCGCCCGGGGGGAGCTCGCCCGCGTCGATGAGGTACCCCGCGAGGTAGCTCGTCACCACGACGCGGCCGTCCGGCAGGGCGACCGCGCCGAGGTACTCGGGGGCCTGGAACGGCAGCATCTCGCGCACTCCCGGCGTGAGGGCGCGCAGCGCCAGGACCTCCGCGGCCAGCTCGTGGTCGATGCTCTCGTCGGTCGCGCATCGCGCCACGACCTCGCGCCCGTCGGCGAGCGCCGCGACCGCTGCGTCGAAGCGGCCCGCGCCTCCCGCCGTGAGCGCCCGGGCGCCGACGACCTCGGCGCCAGCGACTGCCGCGGTGACGGCCGCCGCTAGAGTGAGAGGAGAGCGTGCCATGCCCCCAGGGTAGGTCGCAGGTCTCGGCCACTCCCTGCGCCACGCCCGCGAGAGAGGTAGTCAATGACCCGTCACGCCGCCCTCGCCACCGACCGCCGCGCGGAGGAGCGCGACGTGCCCGGACTCGTCGAGAGCCTCCGCGCCGATGACCGCACGCGCGTGATCGCGGTGCGCGGGGACGAGGCGCCCCGGGCCGCGGATCCGGCCGACGGAGTGCACGCGCTGTTTCCCCGAGACGTCCCCGAGGGCGCAGAGTGGGGATTCCTCGGGCGCGATGAGTCCGGCGCCGGGATCCTCGTCGCGGCCTTCGACCCTGCCGAACCCGAGCCGTTCCCGGCCCCGGACGGCTGGACGCCGCTGCGCAGGGTCGGCGGGGAGCTGCCGCCCGACGCCGCCGAGACGTTCGTCGCCGCCGTGAGTCTGGGCCGCTGGCTCGTGGGGCACCGCTTCTGCCCCGTGTGCGGGTCCGCGGCGGTGCTGAAGCAGGCCGGGTGGTCCCGCGTGTGCGAGGGCTGCGGGCGCGAGCACTTCCCGCGCACCGACCCCGCGGTGATCGTCGCCGTGACGAACGCGGACCGGAGCAGGCTGCTGCTCGGAGCGAACGCGGCCTGGGGCGGGCGGATGCACTCGTGCTTCGCGGGCTTCGTCGAGAGCGGCGAGTCGCTCGAGACCGCCATCCACCGCGAGATCCTCGAGGAGGCCGGTGTGCGCGTCGGCGATCTGCGCTACTGCGGCTCCCAGCCCTGGCCCTACCCGCGCTCTCTCATGCTCGGCTTCGAAGCCACGGCGGTGGACGAGGGCGAGGCGCGCGCGGACGGCACGGAGATCCTCTCCGTGCGCTGGTTCACGCGAGACGAGATCGGGGAAGGGCTCGCGGGCCGAGGCCCGATCGGGCTGCCCGGGCCCGTGTCGATCGCGCACCGCCTCATCCGCTCCTGGTACGGCGACGCGGCGGCGTCGCCCGGGATGGGGGAGCGATGAGCGCGCTCGACGGGCTCGACGAGCACCAGCGGGAGGCGGCGGCGACCCTGCGCGGCCCGGTCGCGGTGCTGGCCGGCGCCGGTGCCGGCAAGACTCGGGTCATCACGCACCGGATCGCGCACGGCGTGGACACGGGCGCGTACTCGCCGCAGCGCGTCATGGCCGTGACCTTCACGACGAAGGCCGCGGGGGAGCTGCGCGGCCGCCTGCGGGCCCTCGGCATCGACGGAGTCGCCGCCAAGACGTTCCATGCTGCGGCCCTCGCGCAGCTGACGTACTTCTGGCCGCAGGTGGCGGGCGACGAGGCCCCGCGCATCGTCGACAACAAGGCGAAGCTGCTGGCGCACGCGGCGGATGCCCTGCGCCTGCGGCTCGATCGGGCGACGTTGCGTGACGTCGCCGGCCAGATCGAATGGCGCAAGGTCACGATGAGGTCGATCGACCAGTACGCTGCCCTGCGCCGCACGGTCGGGTCGCTCGGGACGGACGCGCTCGTCGACCTCGTGCGGGAGTACGAGAAGCTCAAGGACGAGCGTCGCCAGCTGGACTTCGAGGACGTGCTGCTCGCGTGTGCAGGAATGCTGGAGGCCGAGCCGCGGGTCGTGGCCGCGGTGCGCGAGCAGTACCGGCACTTCACCGTGGACGAGTACCAGGACGTCTCGCCGCTGCAGAACCGGCTGCTCGAGCTCTGGCTGGGCGACCGGCGCGACCTGTGCGTCGTGGGGGACGCGAGCCAGACGATCTACTCGTTCACGGGTGCGGACTCCCGCTTCCTGCTCGAGTTCGGCACCCGCTTTCCGGATGCCCGGATCGTGCGGCTCGAGCGCAACTACCGCTCGGACGCCGCCGTGCTCGACGTCGCGAACGCGCTCATGCGCGGCCGGCCCGGTGCCCTCCGGCTCGTGGCCGCGCGCGGCGAGGCCGTCTCGCCCCGGCCCGCCGTGACGGCGTATCCCGACGATCAGGCGGAGGCCGACGGCGTCGCCGACGCGGTGGCGCGGCAGCTGCGCGAGGCGACGGCGGATCAGATCGCGGTGCTGTACCGCTCGCACGCGCAGTCGGCGCTCATCCAGCAGGCGCTCGCCGCGCGCGGCGTCGCGACCACGGTTCTGGGCGGGAAGCGCTTCTTCGACCTGCCGGAGGTGCGGCAGGCGGTGCTCGCGCTGCGCGCCGCGGCGGTCGCGCCCATCGAGCAGGGCTTCGTGGCGGCCGTCAGGGACGTGCTGCGCGGCTTGGGGCACACCGACGACGCCCCCGCGGCGGGCGGCGCGCTGCGGGACGCGTGGGAGGCCCGTGCCGCGATCCTCCGCCTCGCGGAGGACGCGCCCGAGGGAACGACGCTGCGGGCCTTCGCCGACGACCTCATGTCGCGGGCCAAGGACCAGCACGAGCTGTCGATGCGCACGGTCACGCTCTCGACCCTGCACGCGGCGAAGGGCCTCGAGTGGCCGCACGTGCACATGATCGGGCTCTCGGAGGGCCTGCTCCCGATCAGCTACGCGACGTCCCTCGAGGGGGTCGACGAGGAGCGGCGGCTCGCGTACGTCGGCATCACGCGGGCCGCGCGGACGCTGTCGCTGTCGTGGGCCCGGACGTCCGGTCATCGCGAGCGTTCACCGTCGCGCTTCCTGGCCGAGATCGGCCCGGTGCTTCGAGAGAGCGGCAGAGGCAGGCCGGGTGCGGCCGGTGCGAGCGCCACGAGCGGTGAGCGTCGGAGCCCGCGTGCACCGACGCCGTCGCGACCTCGCTGACCCTCCGGCGGCGGCGCGGGAGCAGCGCCTCGCGCAGCAGACGGGCCGCGAGGCCGCCGGCCTCCATCGCGCGCGGACGCGGCACGGGCAGCGGGCAGCGCGCGACCAGCTGCGCGGCGATGCGCGGCCACGCCGCATCCCTGTCGCGTTCGTGCGCGGCGAGGCAGGCCAGGCACGCCGTGCGCCCCGGCAAGACGGCCGGTCCCACCGTGACGCCTCCGCCGTCGAACACGACCGGGATGTGGGCGATGTCGTCGGCCATGAGATTGGCCGGCAGGTGCGGCGGGACGAGGTGATGCGCGAGCAGCACGACGGCGTCCGCCTCGCCGGCCGCGTCGCCCCACGCGGAGGCGATGCCCGCCACGCTCATCGCCTCCGCGACATCGGCGCACGTCGACCCGTCGACGCCGTCCGCGCCCACGAGCGCGGCGCGCAGCGCGGGCCGGGGGCGGTCCAGGGCGACCCGCACGCGCTGCAGGAACGCCGTGAGCTCGGCGGGACGCACGTCGAGCACGGCGGCGAGCCGCTTGAGCGTGACGAGGTCGACACCCCGTTCCAACTCGTCGAGGAGGCACTGCTGCCACGGCTCCGGATCGGGGAACGTGGCCACCGGTCGCGCGCCGAGCTGGAGCGTCGTCTCGTCGCGCCACAGGAGTGGGAGGGCCGGGTCGAGCCGTAGGAACGTCATGCGGCCATCGTGGACCGCCTTCCGTCCCCGCGAGCCGGCTGTCCACAGCCCGTCGGAAAGCTCGCCCCCTCCGAGCGGGCTGTGGACGAAACGTCAGACGGGTCGCGGGCCCTGCGGGTCCTCGTCCCCCTCCTGGCCGCCGTCCGCGTCGGGTCCCTGCTCGTCGGAAGCGCCGCCATCGGCTCCGCCCCCGGCCGGGCCTTCGGCCTCCGCCTCGGTCAGCAGGCGCTCCAGCGCATCGTCGAACTCGTCGCGCTCGGGCGCCTCGCCGCGGGCGGTGGCCTGAAGCCGCTCGATGAGCCGCGATGGGTCGTCGATGTCGGCCGCCTCCGGCACGAAGTCCGGCGAATCCCACAGCGCATCGCGCGCCTCCACGCCCACGGCGTCGGTCACGGCGCGCCACATCGCCGCCGCTTCGCGCAACCGCCGCGGCCGCAGCTTGAGGCCCACGAGCGCGCCGAGGGCGTCCTCCGCGGGGCCTCCCACCGCGCGGCGACGGCGCGTGGCCTCGGCGATCCGCTCCAGGCTCGGCACGCGCGCCGTGGCGTCCGTCGCCACCACGTCGACCCACCCCTCGATGAGCGCCAGCATGTTCTCGAGCCGCTCCAGGGCGCGACGCTGGGTCTCGGTCTGCTGCGGCAGGAGCGCGCCGCTCTCGAGAGCGGCGCGGAACTCGTCCAGGTTGGACGGATCGAAGCGCGACGCGAGGTCCTCCAGCCGGTCCATGTCGATCTCGACGCCGCGCGCGTACTCGGTGACCTGCGACAGCACGTGGAGCCTCAGCCAGCGGGCGTGCCGGAACAGCCGCGCGTGCGCGAGCTCGCGCGCCGCGACGTACAGCGACAGCTGGTCGTCGGGGATCTCCAGCCCGCGGCCGAGGTCGGCGAAGTTCTGGGGGAGGATCGCCGCCGTGCCCACCGGCAGCACGGGGATGCCGACGTCGCCGCCGCTGACCACCTCGAGCGACAGCTTGCCCACCACCTGGCCCAGCTGTGTGGCGAACAGCGAGCCGCCGACACTGCGCATCATCTGCCCCGCGCCAGCCACGAGGCTCTGCATCTCCTCCGGCACCTGCGTGCTGAGCGTCTCCGTGAGGGCGTCTGCCACGCTCGTGGCGACGGGCTCGGCGAGCTCCTGCCACACGGGCAGGCTGAGCTCGACCCATTCGGCGCGCGTGATCGTCCGCGGCGCGTCGGTGAGGTCCGAGATCGCGACCACCTCCGACAGCCACAGCCCGGCGAGGTGGAACGCCTGATCGAGATCGGCGCGCTGGGTATGGGTCACGCTGCGGCCGTCCTGCCCCGCGATGTGGAGCGCCTGGCGACGCGTCATGTCCCAGGAGAACCCGCCGCCGCCGCGGAACGCGCTCTGCAGGTTCTGCATCACCTGCGCGAGGGTCGCCGGGTCGATGGGCACCCCCGTCAGCCGGGCCAGCTGCTCCGGATCCATGCGGGAGAGCTGCTCGGGGTCGAGCTCGCTGCCCGAGGCCCCGAGGAGCTGGCGCATCAGCTCCTGGAACTCCTCCTCGGGTGTGCGGTCGTCATCTGCCACGTCAGCCGCCTTTCAGCCGGTCGAAGCGTTCGGGAACTACGCTAGTCTGACCCGTCTTCGCTGACTCGGCCCTCGCGGCACTCGCCTTACGCCGCCCGCGAACGACGGCGCGAAAGGGGACACGTGACGCTGTTCGAGGGAACCGAGCCCGAGGCGACCGAGCCGGCCCGCAGGCCGCCGCTCCCGCGCCGCGCGGTGGCCGGGCTCTGGGCCGCCGTCGTCGCGATCGTGGTGCTCGTGGTGCTCACGTTCCTCCCCACGGCGTACGTGATCCAGCGGCCCGGCCCGGTCTACGACACGATCGGGACAGCCACGTCCGCGGACGGCGAGGAGGTGCGCCTGATCGAGGTTTCGGGCGCCGACACGCACGAGACGGCCGGCACGCTCGAGCTCACGACGGTCCAGGTGGTGGGCAACCGCGAGCGCACGCCGTCCTGGTTCGAGCTGGCGCTCGCCTGGCTGGACTCGTCCCGCGCCGTGGTGCCGCTCGAGGCCGTGTTCCCGCGGGGCGTGACGACCGAGCAGCGCGAGCAGCAGAACGCCACGCTGATGGTGGACTCGCAGGCGGAGGCGACCGCGGCCGCGCTGAGCGAGCTCGGCTACGACGTCGGCGCGAGCGTCGAGGTCACGGACCTGACGGGCGACGACGCGCCGGCAGCGGGCATCCTCGAGCCGGGCGACCGGATCCTGACCGCGGACGGCCGGGCCGTGCGCGACGCCGCCCACCTGCGGGACCTCATCCAGTCCGGTGGGGGAGACCCCGTCGAGATCATGTTCGAGCGCGACGGGGAGAGGCGCACCGTCCAGATCACGCCGGAACAGGGGAGCGTGGCCGGCGAGACCATGTGGTTGATCGGTGTGACGCTCACCACGGCGTTCGACTTCCCGATCGACGTCACGATCCAGCTCGACAACGTCGGCGGACCCAGCGCCGGGATGATGTTCGCGCTCGGGATCATCGACGTGCTGACGCCCGGCGCGCTCAACGGCGGCGAGCAGGTGGCCGGCACGGGCACGATCACCGCGAACGGCGAGGTGGGAGCCATCGGCGGCATCCGCCAGAAGCTGTACGGGGCTCGCGACGCGGGCGCGGAGTGGTTCCTGGCCCCAGCGGGCAACTGCCGCGAGGTCGTGGGGCACGTGCCGGACGGGCTGTCGGTCTTCGCCGTCGAGACGCTCGACGACGCGCTCGCCGCGCTGGAGGGGATCTCGGACGGGGACACCGCCGGCCTCCCCACGTGCGAGACGGGCTGAGCCGGCCCGGATCCGGCTCTCGCGGCGGGCACGGAGAAACGCCCGCCTAGGATGGAAGGGTGACCACGACCTCAGCGCCGACGCCGGCCACGCCATCCCCGTTCCGACGAATCGCCACCATCTCGTTCGCGGTCATCGCCGCGCTCGTGGTGGCCTTCTTCACGTTCTCGAACCTGTACGCCGAGTACCTCTGGTTCGATCAGCTCGGATTCGAGTCCGTGCTCGTGACCCAGTGGACGGCGCGCGCGATCATGTTCGTGATCGGCTTCGTCGCGATGGCGGTGCCGGTCTGGCTGGCGATCTTCCTCGCCTACCGCCTGCGGCCGGTCTACGCCCGCCTGAGCTCACAGCTCGACCGGTACCAGGAGGTCGTCGAGCCGCTGCGCCGCCTCGGCATGTGGGGCATCCCGGTGTTCTTCGGCTTCTTCGCGGGCTTCGCCGCCTCGGCGCAGTGGGAGACCACCTGGCTGTGGATGAACGGCGTCGCGACCGGATCCGTCGACCCTGAGTTCGGTCTGGACACCGGCTTCTACATGTTCGCGATGCCCTTCTACCAGGCGCTCGCAGGCTTCCTCTCGGCGGTCGTCCTCATCTCGCTGCTGGTCACGGCAGCCGTGTCGTACCTGTACGGCTCGGTGCGCGTCGGGCAGGGCGAACTGCGGATCTCCAAGCCCGCGCGCATCCAGCTCGCCGTGCTCGCCGGCGTCTACCTGCTCGTGCAGGCCGGGAGCCTGTGGCTCGACCGCTACGCGACCCTCGTCGCACCCGGCAACCGCATCACCGGCCCGGCGTACACCGAGGTCAACGCCGTCATCCCCGGTCAGACGATCCTCGCGGTGGTCGCGGCGCTCGTCGCGATCCTGTTCTTCGTGACCGCGATCATCGGCCGGTGGCGCTACCCGCTCATCGCCACCGCGCTGCTCATCGTCACGTCCCTGGTCGTCGGCGTCGGCTACCCGTGGGCGGTCCAGACCTTCCAGGTGCGCCCCAATGAGCGCGCCCTCGAGATGGACTACTACCAGCGCAACGTCGACATGACGCGCGAGGCCTACGCCCTCGACGGCATCGAGAAGATCGAGTTCAACGCCGAGACGGACGCCGAGGCGGGTCAGCTGCGCAACGACGCCGACACGACGGCGTCGCTGCGCCTCATGGACCCCGCCATCATCAGCCCCACCGTGCGGCAGCTTCAGCAGTACCGCGCGTACTACGGCTTCGCCGAGCGGCTCGACGTCGACCGGTACGAGATCGACGGCGAGACCCAGGACACGGTCGTCGCGGTGCGCGAGCTCAACCTGCAGGACCTGGATGCGAGCGCGCAGACCTGGCAGAACACGACCATGGTCTACACGCACGGCTACGGCCTGGTCGCCGCGAAGGGCAACGAGCGCACCCGCGAGGGCGAGCCGGTGTTCATCGAGAGCGACATCCCGTCCACGGGCTTCCTGTCCGATCTCGACTACGAGCCGCGTGTGTACTTCGGCGAGAACTCGCCGCTGTACTCGATCGTCGGCGCCCCCGAGGACGCCGAGCCCATGGAGCTCGACTACCCGCGCGGCCAGGAGGGCGCGAGCGAGACGCGCACGACCTTCCGGGGCGACGGCGGCCCGAGCGTCGGCAACTTCTTCAACAAGCTGCTCTACGCGATGAAGTTCCAGTCCGAGCAGATCCTGTTCTCGGACAACGTCAACCCCGAGTCGCAGATCCTCTACGACCGCCACCCGCGCGACCGCGTCCAGAAGGTCGCGCCGTACCTGACGCTCGACGGCGACCCGTACCCGAGCGTGGTGGACGGCCGCATCGTGTGGATCATCGACGGGTACACGACGAGCGCGACGTACCCCTACTCGACGGGCGTGAGCCTCTCGCAGGCGATCAGCGACTCGACCAACCCCGCGCCGAACCTGCGGATCGACGACATCAACTACATCCGCAACTCGGTCAAGGCGACGGTCGATGCGTACGACGGGAAGGTGACGCTGTACGCGTGGGACGAGGAGGACCCGGTGCTGCAGGCGTGGCAGAAGGTCTACCCGACGACGCTCGAGCCGATCAGCGAGATGTCGGGCGAGCTGATGAGCCACGTGCGGTATCCGACCGACCTGTTCAAGGTGCAGCGCGCCCTGCTCGGCACCTACCACGTCGACACGGCCGGCCAGTTCTACCAGCGCGACAACGCATGGACCTCGCCGAGCGACCCGACCAACCCCGAGGTCCTGCAGCCGCCGTACTACCTGACGATGCGTATGCCGGGGCAGGACGAGCCCACGTTCTCGATGTTCACCACGTTCATCCCCGACGGCGGACAGCGGAACGTGCTGATGGGCTACCTGGCGGTCGACTCGGATGCGGGCAAGGAGGCCGGAGTCAAACGCGACGGCTACGGCACCCTGAGGCTGCTCGAGGTCTCGGCCGACTCGCCGGTGCCCGGCCCCGGACAGGTGCAGAACTCGTTCAACTCCGACACGACCATCGCCCAGGAGATGAACGTCCTCCAGCTCGGTTCGTCGGACGTCAGCTTCGGCAACCTGCTGACGCTGCCCGTCGGCGGCGGCCTGCTGTACGTGCAGCCGCTGTACGTGCAGTCCACGGCGGGGACGACGTATCCGCTGCTGCGGAAGGTGCTGGTCGCGTTCGGTGACGAGCTCGCGTTCGAGGACACGCTCGCCGACGCGCTCGATGAGCTGTTCGGCGGCGATTCGGGAGCCGCGACGGGCGACGACGATGTGACTCCGGTGGATCCGCTGGATCCCGATGCCCAGCCGGAGGAGCCCGCGGAGGAGCCCGGCGCCGAGCCGACGACTCCGCCCGCGCCGCCGGCTGGGGGCGCCACGTACGAGGAGGCGCTCGCCGACGCGGGCGCGGCGCTCCAGGCGAAGCAGGCCGCGCTCGAGGAGGGCGACATGGTCGCCTACGCCGAGGCCGACCGCGACCTCAACGACGCCGTGCAGCGACTGCTCGAGCTCAGCGACTGAGCCCGCGCCACGCGAAAAGCCGCGAGGCGAGGACGGATTCCGACGGATCCTCCTCGCCTCGCGGCTTTCGCTTCGCGCGTCCTTCACCGGGAGCGTCATTGTCGTCGCCCGGGGCCGCCGCGGCAAGGGACGTGCGCCGTCGCGCGGGGCCGGGGAGGATCGGGACGTGAGCAATCTCCTGAGCGGCAGCGCGTCACCGTATCTCCTGCAGCACGCCGACAACCCCGTGCACTGGCGCGAGTGGGGGGAGGACGCGTTCGCCGAGGCACGCCGCCGGGACGTCCCGGTGCTGCTGTCGATCGGGTACGCGGCCTGTCACTGGTGCCACGTGATGGCCCACGAGTCGTTCGAGGACGAGGGTGTCGCGTCGGTCATGAACGAGGGCTTCGTGTGCGTCAAGGTCGACCGGGAGGAGCGTCCCGACGTCGACGCGATCTACATGGCGGCCACGACCGCGATGTCGGGGCGCGGCGGGTGGCCCATGACGTGCTTCCTCACCCCCGACGGCGAGCCCTTCTACTGCGGCACCTACTATCCGCGACCCCAGTTCCTGCAGGTGCTCGCGGCCGTGCGGGAGGCGTGGGAGGACCGGCGCGAGGCGGTGCTGCGCTCGTCGGCCGCGGTCACGGAGGCGCTGCAGCGCATGACCTCCGTCCTGCCGGGGAGCCCGGTGGGGGAGGACGCGCTCGCGGAGGCCGTGCGCACGCTCGGCAGCGAATTCGATCCGCGCAACGCCGGGTTCGGCGGGGCGCCGAAGTTCCCGCCCGCCATGGTGCTCGAGTTCCTGCTGCGGCATCACGCCCGCACCGGGGACGCGGATGCGCTGCGCATGGCGGAGCGCACGTGCGAGGCGATGGCCCGGGGCGGACTGTACGACCAGCTCGCCGGCGGTTTCGCGCGATACTCGGTCGACGAGGCCTGGGTCGTGCCCCACTTCGAGAAGATGCTCTACGACAACGCGCAGCTGCTGCGCGTGTACCTGCACCTCTTCCGGCTGACGGGCGCGCCGCTCGTCGAGCGTGTCGCGCGCGAGACCGCCGAGTTCCTGCTGCGCGAGCTGCGGACACCCCAGGGCGGGTTCGCTTCCGCGCTCGACGCGGACGCGGACGGCGTCGAGGGCCTGACCTACGTGTGGACCCCGGCGCAGCTCGCGGACGTGCTGGGCGCCGACGACGGCGCCCGCGCCGCCGAGGTGCTGGGCGTCACCACGGAGGGGACGTTCGAGCACGGCGCGTCCACGCTGCAGCGGAGATCGGATCCGGACGAGCGATGGTGGGCGGACATCCGGACCCGGCTCCTCGACGCGCGGCGCGGACGCCCCCAGCCTGCGCGCGACGACAAGGTCGTGACGGCCTGGAACGGCCTCACGATTGCGGCGCTGGCGGAGGGCGGTGCGCTCCTGGGCGAGGCGCGCTGGATCGACGCGGCGCGCGAGTGCGCCGAGCTGCTGCGCGACGTCCACATTGTCGAGGGGCGGTTGCGGCGCGTGTCGCGCGACGGGGCCGCGGGTGCGGCGGCCGCTGTGGCGGCGGACCACGGTGATCTCGCGGAGGGGCTGCTGGCGCTGCATCAGGCGACCGGGGATCGTGGCTGGCTCGAGTCGGCTGGCGAGCTGCTCGACACCGCGCTCGAGCGTTTCGGGGACGGCGCTGGCGGCTTCTACGACGTCGCCGACGACGCCGAGCGGCTCGTCGCGCGCCCGCGGGATCCGATGGACAATGTCGAGCCCTCCGGGCCGTCCGCGCTCGCCGGCGCGCTGCTGACGTACGCCGCGCTGACGGGCTCTCCGCGGCACCATGAGGCGGCCCGGGCGGCGGTCGCATCCGCGGGCGCCCTCGCGCGGCAGGCCCCGCGCTTCGTCGGGTGGACGCTCGCGGTGGCTGAGGCGATCCAGGCCGGTCCGTTGCAGGTCGCCGTCGTGGGGGAGGGGACGCCGGCGGACCACCTCGCCCGTGAGGCGCGTGCGAGCGCTTCGCCGGGCCTCGTCCTCGCGGTGGGCGCGCCGGACGCTCCGGGGATCCCGCTGCTCGCGGAGCGCCCCCTCGTGGACGGTCAGCCGGCGGCCTACGTGTGTCGCGGCTTCGTCTGCGATCGTCCGGTGACCGACGTCGCGGAGCTCCGGCGCGCGCTGGCCTGAGCGGGAGTGGCGCGCGCGCCCGATCCGAAATGATCGGAGCGTGCCCCCGACACAGCCGGCCACGCTGCACGCCGGCGGACGCCTCGCGCGCCCTCGCAGCCCTTTCCTCTCTCGCATTCTCCGCGCCAGGTCGGGTAGCGCCGTCCGGGTCTTGGCCCTGGCCCTCCTGGCCGGGATCGGCACTGCTACGGCCGCGGCGCCGGCCGGCGCGGCCGTCGTCGAACTCGGCATCCCGTCGCAGTGGTACAGCTACGAGATGGCACCGACCGAGCCCGTGCAGCTCATCGACGTCGGACGCCAGGCTCCCGCGCGGCTCATCGAGGAGGTCGTCATCCTCGAGGCCGGTGACGCGCTGGAGGTGCGTGCCAAGCTTCTGATGCACAACGTTCCCAGCTCATTCGCGCGGTTGCGCACGACGCTGGTCCAGATCGCCGACGCCCACGGTGAGCCCATCAGCGTGCCGGCCGCCGACCTCGGTACGCCGTGACGCGGAACGCCCCTTGGCCGGGCGGTGAACGTGTGCGGAACCGCGGATGTCGGCCGGATTGGCGTCTTCACGGATCCCGTGCTAGAGTTATCTCTTGTGCCGCGGGGTGGAGCAGCTCGGTAGCTCGCTGGGCTCATAACCCAGAGGTCGTAGGTTCAAATCCTGCCCCCGCAACAAAAGGGCCCGGAATCTCAGGATTCCGGGCCCTTCGCTTTGCTGTCGCGAGAGCCGCCTCCGCGGCTTATACCCTTGGTCCGTGCGTCAGTGGTTTCCTACTGCGAGCTTCGAGGTGATCGGCGCCGCGTACACTGTGGCCGTCTCAGGGCGGAGGCACTCCGGTAGTGCTGCTTCGCTGCTGACCTGGACAATCGCCTCCGGGGGAGCTGTAATGCTCGTTGTGTCCCGGGAGAAGAACTTCGTTCGTCCCGCCCGACGCTGGATCGCGCCGTGCGCCTGAGCCCAGCCCTCGAGGAGCTCCTCGCCGCGGCGGAGGTGTGAATGCGGACCAGGTTGCGAGCTTCATGAAGCATGCGCATCGTCTCGTACGCCGTGACCCACGGATACCCCAGCTGTCTCCGCGCTCGCCGGGAGCTGAGCGGCGGCGTTGCGGCGCTGTGCCAGCGGCCCGCGGTGAGCTCGCCCCCGGCGCCATCGTCACTACCCACGACCCGCAACTGGCCCGCAGCCGTCACGCCAGGGCACCATTATCAGGCCCGCGCCTGGACTTCGCTACTGCGGTCGCGCGATGTCGCCTGTAGCCGCTGCCCCGATCAGCCGAGCTCGCGCTCCCTCAGTTCGGTGGCGGCCGCGATGAGCCGGTCGTTCGCTTCCGTCTCGGCGATCGTCGCGCGCAGTCCCTCGCCCGGGAACCCGCGAACCACGAGGCCGTGGGCGTCAAAGACACCCATCGCGTCGGCGGTGTGCTCGCCCAGGGGGAACCACAGGAAGTTCGTCTGGGTCTCCGGCAGCTGCCATCCGGCGGCCGTCAACGCCGAGACGACGCGCTCGCGCTCGGCGACCAGGGCGTCGACGCGCTCCTGCAGCTCCGGCTCGGCGTCGAGCGACGCGATTGCCGACACCTGCGCCAGCGACGTGACGCCGAACGGCACCGACACCTTGCGCATCGCGGCGGCCAGCGTCGTCGGGGCGATCGCGTATCCGACGCGCACGCCGGCCAGGCCGTACGCCTTCGAGAAGGTGTGCGCGACCACGACGTTCGGGTAAGCCCGGAAATACTCGATGCCCGCGGGGGAATCCGCCCGCTGGTTGAAGTGCAGGTAGGCCTCGTCGATCAGCACCGGCAGGTGCGGGGGCACGGCGTCGATGAACGCGCGCAACTCGGCGTCCCCGATGGTGGTGCCGGTCGGGTTGTTGGGGTTGCAGACGATCACGAGACGGGTGCGGTCGGTGATGGCCGCGAGCATCGCCGGCAGGTCGTGCCGGTGATCCGCGGTCAGGGGCACCTGCACCGGCACGGCGCCGGCAGCGCGCGCGAGCATCGGGTACGCCTCGAACGAGCGCCACGCGAACAGCACTTCGTCGCCGGGGCCCGCGGTCGCGCGCATGAGCTGCGACACGATCTCGACGGACCCGGCGCCGAAGACGAGGTGCTCGCCGGCGACGCCGAAGCGGCCGGCCAGCCGCGCGGTCAGGGCCGATGCCGCCGACTCGGGGTAGCGGTTGATGCCTGCGAGAGCATCGGCGACGGCGTCGACGACCGAGGGGAGCGGAGCGTAGGGGTTCTCGTTCGACGAGATCTTATAGATCACGCGGTCGTCGCCGGCGTCGGCGGAACGCCCCTGCTTGTAGGCCGGGACCTCGGCGAGATCGGCTCGCACGCGCAGTTCAGACATCTTCTCTCGCTTCCTCGTCCGCGCCCCGAGGCGGTTTGACACTCCCGGCGGCGCTTCGTACTATCAAAATGATAATAACCATTTATTCGAATAGCCACGAGCGGTCGCATCACGATCGAGGAAGGTACGTCGGATGCCTGATGAGCGGACGCGCTCCGCGCAGCCCGAGCCGGCCGCGCACATCGATCTGATCGTGCGCGGGATGCGCTGGGAGGCCGACGGCATCCTCCTGCTCGCGCTCGAGCGCCCCGAGGGCGGCGACCTTCCTGCCTGGGAGCCCGGCGCGCACGTCGACCTGCGCCTTCCCAACGGCGTCGAGCGGCAGTACTCGCTGTGCTCGGATCCCGACGACCGGACCACGTGGCACGTCGCGGTCCTGCGCGAGGACATCAGCCGCGGCGGCTCCCGCTACGTGCACGGCGACCTGCGACCGGGCCAGCGGCTCACGGCGACCCTGCCGCGCAACAACTTCGCGCTCGTCGAGGCACCCGAGACGATCTTCGTGGCGGGAGGCATCGGGATCACCCCGCTCCTGCCGATGATCCGCCGAGTCGCGGCTTCCGGCCGCCGGTGGCGCCTGGCGTACCTGGGCCGTTCGCTCGACCGCATGGCCTACGTGCGCGACGCGCTGCTGACCGGCCCCGAGGTGACGCTCGTCGCGGCCGACCGGGACCAGCGGCTCGAGCTCGCCGAGTGGATCGGTACCCCGCAGGCCGGCGCCGCCGTGTACGCGTGCGGTCCCGCGCGCATGCTCGACGCGCTCGAGGAGCTCTCGCTCGACTGGCCGCGAGGGACGCTCCACCTCGAGCGCTTCCAGCCCAGGGTGTTCGCCGACGCCGACGACGCCTCCACCTTCGACGTGGAAGCCCGTCGCTCGGGGCTGCGCGTCACGGTCGAGCCCCACTGCTCGATCCTCGAGACCCTCGAGCGTGCCGGCATCGGCGTCCCGAACTCGTGCCTCGAGGGCGTCTGCGGCACGTGCGAGACCCGCATCATCGACGGTGAGGCCGAGCACCGGGACAGCATTCTCGCGCCGGACGAGCGCGAGGCGAACGAGACCATGATGATCTGCGTCTCGCGCTCGCGGCGACCCACCCTCGTCCTCGACATCTGACTCTGGCCCCGACCGATGATCGACGATCCCCGACGACTGCCCGAAGGAGAGCACATGGACACCGGAACCGCCTACGGACTGCGGCTCGGCGCGCCCCTCAACGACCTCGCTCAGGTCGGCCCCGGCACCCCGTACGGCGAGGTGCTGCGCCGCTATTGGCAGCCGATCGCCAAGGTCGAGGACGCCACGACACGACCCGTCCTCGTGAAGATCCTCGGCGAGGACCTCGTGCTCTTCCGCACCCGTAAGGGGGCGCCCGGCCTGCTGCACCCGCGCTGCATCCACCGCGGCGCGTCGCTGTTCTACGGGGGCGTCGAGGAGGAGGGCATCCGCTGCTGCTACCACGGCTGGGTCTTCGACACCGAGGGCCACTGCCTCGAGCAGCCGTGCGAGCCCGAGCTGGGGCTCCACCGCGACCGCGTGCGCCAGCCCTGGTACCCGGTCGAGGAGCAGTACGGCTTGATCTGGGCGTACATGGGTCCGCCCGAGAAGAAGCCCGTGCTTCCGAAGTACGACACGTTCGAGAACCTCGCCCACGACGAGCAGCTCATCGTCGACGACAACGGTGTGGGCGGCGGCGGTCCCGCTGAGCTGGACTTCAACTGGCTGCAGCACTGGGAGAACGTGATGGACCCGTTCCATGTGCCGATCCTGCACGCGCGGTTCAGCGGCAATCAGTTCACGCCCGAGATGGCCCTCATCCCGGTCGTCTCGTACGAGTACACCCCGACCGGCGTGCGCTCGATCCAGCACCGGGACCTCGGAGACGGGCGCCAGCTGCGCCGGGTCACCGAGGTGATGTTCCCGAACCTGCGCGTCGTGGCGAGCCCGAAGCTGAGCTCCGGCCAGACGAACATGATCGGCTGGGTCGTGCCGCAGGACGACACGAGCTTCCGCATCTTCACGGTTGCGCGCGACGCGGACCCCGACTTCCTCCGCAAGCTGCGGTCGACGCATGAGGGCAAGGCCTGGAAGGACCTCACCGACCTCGAGCACCAGCGCCTTCCGGGCGACTACGAGGCGCAGAAGTCGCAGGGGCCGATCTCGCTGCACAGCGAGGACCACCTCACCACCACCGACCAGGGCGTCGCGATGGTGCGTCGCATGATGGCCAAACAGAACCGGATCGTCGCGCAGGGCGGCGACCCGGCCGGAGTCATCTTCGACGAGGCCGAGCGCGTGGTGCGCATCGAAGGAGGCAACTACTTCGAGGGCGCGCCCGATGCGCCGCTGCTGGCCGCGGCCGTCGAGGACTGACATGCCGAAGTACCAGGCGCAGCCGCCGCGCGGCGATCGTCCGCTCGCGATCCTCGGCATCAGCGACGTCGTCGTGCTGGAGGGCGAGCCCGACGTGCCCGTCACGCGACACGAGGTGTCGGCGTGGGGACGGTGGGTGCGGGACGTGCAGATTCCGGACGGCGCGGCAGACGGCATCCGTCGACTCGCCGCGCGCTACGAGATCGTCTGGGCCTCGGAGTGGGGTCACAATGCGCACACCGCGTTCGCCGCGGCGCTGGGCCTGCCGGACGACCCCTGGCCGTTCCTGCCGGTGCAGTTCGACAAGCTCGAGACGATCCGCGCGTATGCCGGCGAGCTGCCGTGGGTGTGGATCGACGGCCCGGTCGTCGACCTGCACGAGCCCGACGCCGTGGAGGATGGTGTGCTGGTGCGGGTCGATCCGAGACGCGGGCTCGCGGGGGTCGATCTGGGCGCCGTCGACGACGCGATGGACCGACTGATGGCGCGAATGCGCGCGGGAAAGGAAGATGCATGAGCGTGCTCGCGTTCACGGGCGGACGTGTCGTCACCGGCGCGGGTGAGGTGCACGAGCCCGGCACGGTGATCGTCCAGGACGGCGTCATCGCCGCCGTCGGTCCTTCCCACGAGATCGAGGTGCCGACCGGTGCCGAGATCGTCGATGCGACCGGCCGATGGGTGCTGCCCGGGTTCGTGGACGCACACACGCATCTCGGCGTGCACGAGGACGGCGAGGGCTCCGCGGGAGCCGACGGGAGCGAGCTCAGCGATCCCGACATGTCGGCCGTGCGTGCCATCGACGCCGTGAACATCGAGGACCGCGCGTTCCGCGACGCGCTCGCGGGGGGCGTCACGACCACCGTCGTCAAGCCCGGCTCGGGCAACCCCATCGGGGGCACGAGCGTCGCGATCAAGACGTGGGGCGGCCGCACGGTCGACGACCAGGTCGTCAAGCATCCGGTGAGCGTGAAGTCGGCGCTCGGCGAGAACCCCAAGTCGACGTGGGGCGGCCGCAATCAGCTGCCGCGCACGCGCATGGGCATCGCGCTGGTGATCCGGCGCGCGCTGATCGGGGCGCAGGAGTACGCCGGCAAGCGCGATGCCGCGGCCGCCACGGGGGAGCCCTTCACGCGAGACCTCGGCAAGGAGGCCCTCGCCGCCGCGCTCGCGGGCGATCTCACCTGGGACCAGCACGTGCACCGTCATGACGACATCGCCACGGCTCTGCGTCTGGCTGACGAGTTCGGGCTGCGGATCGTGCTCAACCACGGCACCGAGGGGCACAAGCTGGCGCGAGAGCTCGCGGAGCGCGACATCCCGGTGATCTTCGGTCCCGTGCTCGCCAGCCGCGGCAAGGTCGAATCGCGCGAGGCATCGGTGTCGAACCTCGTCGCGCTCGCCCGCGCCGGCGTGCGGGTGGCGCTGTGCACCGACCACCCTGTCGTTCCGATCGATGCGCTCGCCCTGCAGGCGGCTGTCGCGCTCCGTGCCGGTCTGTCCTGGGAACAGGCCCTCGCGGCGATCTCGTCCGCGGCCGCCGAGATCGCGGGCCTCGACCACCGCGTCGGGGCCCTCGTGCCGGGTCTCGACGGTGACGTCGTCGTGTGGTCGGGCGACCCCCTGCACGCGGCGTCCGTCGCCGAAGCCGTCTTCATCGAGGGCCGCGAGGTGTTCCGGCGCGAGGGCGAGGATGTCGTCATCGCCGACCGGTGGGCCGACGCGTGACCGGCGTCGACGCCGCGGCCCTGCGCGCGGATGCCGCCGCGATCCTGCCCGACCTCGTTGCCCTGCGGCGCGACCTGCACCGGAACCCCGAGACGGGTTTCGCCGTGCCCCGCACCAGGGCCGCCGTGCTCGCCGCGCTCGCCGGGCTGCCGCTGGAGATCACCGAGGGGCCCGAGGACTTCGGGTCGGTCATCGCCGTGCTGCGTGGTGCCGCGGACGGACCGTCTGTGCTGCTGCGCGCGGACATGGACGCGCTCCCCGTCGCCGAGGAGACCGACCTCGAGTACGCCTCGACCAACGGCGCGATGCATGCGTGCGGGCACGACCTGCACGTCGCCGGGCTGGTGGGCGCGGTCAGGCTGCTGTGCGCGCGCCGGGCCGAGCTCGCGGGATCGGTCGTGTTCATGTTCCAGCCGGGCGAGGAGGCGGGCGGCGGCTCGCCGCAGATGATCGACGCCGGTGTGCTCGAGGCGGCGGGCGTGCCTGTCAGCGCCGCCTACGGCATCCACGTGCTGCCCGGAACGCCGGGCGTCTTCGCGACGCGACCGGGACCGCTGATGGGCGGTGCGAACGCCTTCCGCGCGCGGATCATCGCTCGCGGAGGGCACGGATCCCGTCCCCATCAGGCGCTGGACCCGGTACCGGTGCTCGCCGAGGCGGTGCTGGCGATCCAGTCGTACGTGACGCGGCGGTTCTCCGTGTTCGACCCGGTGGTCGTCTCGGTCACGACGCTGCGGGGGAGCGACGCGCTCAACGTCATCCCCGACGACGCAGAGTTCGGTGCGACGGTGCGGACCCTCTCGCCCGAGAACGTCGACCGCCTCGCCGTCGAGCTGCCCGAGCTCGTCGCGCGCGTCGCGGCCGCCCACGGATGCCGCGCCGAGAGCACCTTCGAGGTCGTGTACCCGGTCACCGTGAACGATGTCGACAGGGCGACGGATGCCGTCGCGACCCTCGCCGAGGCCTTCGGCGCCGACCGCGTGGATGTGCTCGAGCAGCCGATCATGGCCTCGGAGGACTTCTCCTTCGTGCTGAACCGTGTGCCGGGGGCGTTCGTCTTCCTGGGCGCGACGCCCGCGGGGATCGACCCCGCCGAGGCGGAGATGAACCACTCGCCGCGCGCGGTGTTCGACGACGACGTGCTCGGCGATCAGGCCGCCGCCCTCGCTCTCCTCGCCCTGCGCCACGTCGCCCGCTGACGGGTCGTCGGGCGAGGCCTCGCGCGGCACGCCGGCACCCGGAGACGCGTCGGGGCGGTCAGCGGCCGAGCGTGCGGTGGCGGACGATCGCGTCGCGCTGCAGCGTCTCGTCGCGCGTCCGGATCGCCTCGACGAGGTCGCGGTGGATCTGCAGGCGCTCGTCGGTGTCGGGGTGGAAGCCCATCACGTCGAAGGTCGAAGACTCGCCGACGCTCTCGGCCTCGATGTAGTCGACGAGGTTGAGGTAGAAGGTGCGCAGCACGGCGTTCGGCGAGATCTGCGCGATGCGACGGTGCAGCCGCCAGTTGCAGTGCAGGCCCGCGACCGGGTCGCCCCAGACCTCGGCGAGCTCGGCGATGAGCGCGTCGAGATCGATGAGGTCCTGCTCGGTGCGATGCTCGGCAGCGTCGCGCAGCACCGCCTCGTCGAGCGCGTCGAGCACCGCGACGATCTCGTTGACGGTCGCCCCGTCCTGTCGGAGCTTCAGCACGCTGTGAGCGAGGCGGATGAGCGGGGACTGATCGGCGACGAACAGTCCCCCGCCGGGACCGGGTCGCACCTCGATGACGCCGCGCGCGCGCAGCACGCGCATGGCCTCGCCGAGCGTCGCCGACGCGACGCCGTAGCGCTCGCACAGCTCCTGCTTGGTGCCGATCCGGTAGCCCGGTGCGAGTGCCTCGCGCTCGATGGTCGCCTCGATCTCCTGCACGAGACCGTCGGCGACGGATTGGGAGATGCGCACACGCGACCCGGCGAACGCGGATCGCTCAGACTGCACGTCGTCCGTGAGCGATGCCATGCGTCCTCCGATGATCGATGGGCCCTGCCCCGCTCCACATCGTAGAGAACGCAGCGCCCGCGCGGGCAGAAACCCCTGCATTGATTCATTTGCGCAGAATCATTGTAACGAATAACATCATATCCACGGATCGACCAGAAGGGACCGTCATGGCCGACAACACAGGAGGCGACCTCCTCGCCGAGTCGCTTCTCGCGCAGGGCGTCGACACGGTGTTCGGCATCCCGGGCGTGCAGCTCGACGCCGCCGCTGACGCGCTCTACTCGCGCTCCGACCGCATCGACTTCGTCTGCGCGCGCAACGAGCAGGCCACCACGTATATGGCCGACGGCTACGCGCGCAGCACCGGCGACGTCGGCGTCGCGATGGTGGTCCCCGGTCCCGGCGTGCTCAACGCCCTCTCGGGCGTCGCGACGGGCTACTCCACCAACTCGCCGATGCTGCTCATCGCCGGACAGATCGACTCCCACGCGATCGGCAAGGGCCTCGGCGCCCTTCACGAGATCCCGGATCAGACCGGCATCCTCGAGCGCCTGACGAAGTGGACGGGGAGTGCCCGATCCGCCGACGAGGTCCCCGGCCTCGTCGCCGAGGCGTTCCGCCAGCTGCGCTCGGGTCGCCCACGCCCTGTGGCGCTCGAGGTGCCGCCCGACGTGCTCGCAGCGACGTCGTCGGCGGCGGTGAGCGGCCGGGTCGGCTTCGCGCCGACGGTTCCGGACGCGGACGCGATCCGCGATGCGGCGCGCCTGCTCGCCGCCTCGCGCCGCCCTCTGATCGTCGTTGGCGGCGGGGTGCTCGCCGCCAACGCCACCACGGCCCTGCGGGAGCTCGCGGAGAAGCTGGAAGCGCCGGTTCTCATGACGGAGAACGGCCGCGGCGCTCTCGACGCCCGCCACCGCCTCGCGTTCGACAGCCTTGCGTTGCGCGCCTTCCGTGAGGACGCCGACCTCGTGCTCGCCGTCGGGACCCGCTTCGTCTCGACTTTCGGCACGCAGGTGAACACCGACGGCGCCCCGGTCATCCTCGTCAACGCCGAGGCCGCCGATCTCGCGGGTCCCCGCGAAGCGTCGGTGCGAGTGCACGCCGACGCCGCCCTCGCGCTGCAGGCGCTCGCCGACGAGCTCGGCAGTCCGGCACGGGAGAGCCGTTCCGACGAGCTCGCCCGCGTCCGGGTGTGGCTCGATGAGCAGTTCGCCGACATCGCGCCGCAGCGCGAGTACATCGGTGCGATCCGCTCGGCACTGCCCGACGACGGCGTGTTCGTCAGCGAGTTCACGCAGGTCGGCTACGCCGCAAGCGCCTGCTACCCGGCGTACCAGCCCCGCACCTACATCGGTCCCGGCTACCAGGGCACCCTCGGCTACGGCTTCGCAACCGCGCTGGGCGTGAAGGCCGCCGATCCTCAGCGCGCCGTCGTGTCCGTCAACGGCGACGGCGGCTTCTCGTGGACGCTGCAGGAGCTGTCGACGATGAAGCGGTACGGCCTTGGCCTGGTGACGGTCGTGTTCCACGACGGGTTCTACGGCAACGTCCGCCGCATCCAGAAGAACCGGTACGGAGGGCGCTACTTCTCCAGCGACCTCACGAACCCGGACTACCCCACGCTTGCGCGCGCCTTCGGCATCGCGACCGCCACCGCGCACGACCCCGCTTCGCTCCAGGGCGTGCTGGTCGACGCTGTCGCCGCGAACGAGCCGATCCTCATCGACGTGCCGGTCGGGGAGTTCCCCTCGCCGTGGCACCTCATCCACGAGGGGGTGCCGCGCCCGGCGCCCCTGCCGGCGGGGTCCCACCTGGCCCAGGTGGGCGCATCGGTATGAGCGCGGTCATCGGCCACTACATCAACGGCGAGTGGGGGCCCGTCGCGGGGCGAGAGGTGATCGAGGTGCTCAACCCCGCGAACGGCGCGCTCGTGGGCGCCGTGGTTGCCGGCGACGCCTCCGACGTCGATCTCGCGGTCGCCGCCGCGCGCGCCGCGTTCCCCGCGTGGGCGGCGACATCCATGCCCGAGCGCATCGCGCTGGTCGAGGCCCTCGCCGAAGGACTGGAGCGCCACCGCGACCGCCTCGCCGAGACGCTCACGGCCGAGATGGGCGCGCCGATCGGCTTCGCCCGCACTGCTCAGGTGGGCGTCGCGATCGCCGACCTCGCGGCCCTGATCGCCGCTGCCCGCGGGCACGTGGAGCGCGAGGCGGTGTCGAACTCGCTCGTCGTCGCCGAGCCGGTCGGCGTGGTCGGCGCCATCACGCCGTGGAACTTCCCGCTGCACCAGATCATGCTGAAGCTGGGCGCCGCCCTCCTCGCCGGCTGCACCGTCGTGCTCAAGCCCAGCGAAGTGGCCCCGCTCAATGCTGCCGTCGTCGGCGACATCCTGACCGAGATTGGCGTGCCCTCGGGGGTGGTCGCGATCGTCTTCGGCGACGGGGCGGGCGTCGGCTCTCCGCTGGTGGCGCACCCCGATGTCGACATGGTGACCTTCACCGGCTCCCGGGGTGTCGGCGAGGCCGTCGCCCGCGAGGCGAGCCGAACGATCAAGAAGGTGGCGCTCGAGCTCGGCGGCAAGTCCGCGGCGCTCATCCTGGACGATGCGCCGGTGGAGGCGTCCGTCAACGGGGTGCTGCGTTCGTGCTTCGCCAACACCGGCCAGACGTGCGCCGCGCTCACGCGCGTGCTGGTGCCCGCGGGCATGCGGGCGGAGTGGGAGCGGGCGGCGATCGCCGCGATCGCCGCGTGGACGCCGGGAGACCCGCTCGATCCCCGCACCGCGATGGGCCCTCTCGCGTCGGAGCTGCAGAAGCGACGCGTGCTCGAGCACATCCGCCACGCCGAGGAGGATGGGGCGCGGCTGCTCGCCGGCGGACTCGAGCCCCTGGACATGCCTGGCGCCTACGTGCGTCCGACGATCTTCTCGGACGTCACGCCCGGGATGAGGATCTTCCGTGAGGAGGTCTTCGGTCCGGTGCTCGCGATCACCGAATACGCGACGCTGGACGAGGCGATCACGCTCGCCAACGACAGTCACTACGGTCTGTCGGGCGGAGTGTGGTCGGCGGATGAACGCCGTGCTCTCGAGGTCGCGCTCACGCTGCGCACCGGGACCGTGGGGATCAACGGTGCCGGACTGGATGTCGGCGCTCCGTTCGGAGGCTACAAGCAGTCCGGACTGGGTCGCGAGGGTGGCTCGCGCGGGTTTGAGGAGTTCCTCGAGTTCAAGGCGATCATGGGGGCGGCGTCGCTCGCCTGATTTCTCGAGTCCACAACTCGTTCGTTACATCCCCGAAACAACCGTATCTACATAATTGATCACAATCATTTACGCGCAATGATGCGTTCCACCCGAAAAGAGGCATATCCATGAAGCGACGCAGCCAAGCAGCAGTTGCCCTCGGAGCCGCCGCGTTCCTGCTCGCCGGATGCGCCGGCGGCGGAGGCGGCGAGGCCGGGTCCTCCCACGGCATCACGGTCGCCATCGCGGCCGACCCGGGCGACCTCAATCCGATCACCAACGCCACCGAGGCGGGCCAGACCCTGTCGTCGTACGCCTACGAGTCCCTCGTGTCGTTCGAGGCCGGCAAGGACCCCGAGGGCGCGCTCGCCGAGGCGTGGACCGAGTCGACGACCGAGGTGAGCTTCACCCTCAAGGAGGGCGTCGTCTGCTCCGACGGCACGCCGCTCACCGCGTCCGACGTCAAGGCAAGCTTCGACTACGCCGGCCTCGAGGAGACCGGGTCGCCGTTCAAGGGCGTGTACTTCCCGGCATCCGGCCTCACGATCGAGGCCGACGACGACGCCCGTACCGTCACCTTCACGAGCGAGCAGCCGCAGAGCTTCCTGCTGGCGACCATCGGTCTCATGCCCGTCGTGTGCGCCGCCGGCGTCGAGGACCCGAGCGTGCTCAGCGCGGAGACCGTCGGCACGGGCCCGTATGTGCTCGCCGACTCCTCGCCCGGCCAGAACTACACCTTCGAGCTGCGCGACGACTACGAGTGGGGCCCCGGCGGCGTCACCTCCGAGACCGCGGGGCTGCCGGCGTCGGTGACCCTCGAGGTCGTCGAGAGCGAGTCGACCATCGCCAACATGCTCCAGTCGAACGATGTGCAGCTCGGCGTGATCACGGGTCCCGACCGCGACCGGCTCGACGCGTCCGGCCTGGAGTCGCTGAAAGTGCCCACTCGCCCCGGCCAGATCTTCTTCAATCAGGCCGAGGGCCGCGCGACCCACGACGTCACGGTGCGCCAGGCGCTGGCCTCGGCGATCGATCGCGACGCGGTGGGCACCGTCAGCACGAGCGGCCGCGGGGAGCCGATGAAGACGATGGTGAACTCGTTCAGCAACACTTGCGTGGGCGCCGACGCGACGTCGGGTCTGCACCCCTTCGACACGGAGGCGGCCGCCGCCGCGCTCGACGCCGCCGGCTGGACCCTCGGCTCGGACGGAGTGCGTGAGAAGGACGGTCAGAAGCTCGAGCTCGTGCTGCTGTACCCCGGCAGCTCGGACGACGCGCTGGTGTCGGGCATCGAACTGATCCAGCAGCAGCTCGCCGAGGTGGGAGTCACCGCCACGCCTACTCCCGCGCAGGCCTACACCGACGTCATCTTCCAGGGCGGCGACTGGGACATCGTGTGGGCGCCGATCTCGACCACGCTGCCCAGCACCTGGCAGGGCATCCTGTCCGGAGAGTTCCCGCCGAATGGGGGGAACTGGACCTACAACACGAACCAGGAGTTCTTCGACCTGGCCGCTGAGGCGCAGGCCCTCGCCGGCGAGGAGAGCTGCGACACGTGGACGGCCGCCCAGGCCTCGCTGTTCGAGAATGTCGAGGTGCTGCCCTTCTACGAGGCGACCGAGACCTTCTACGGCAAGGACCTTACGTTCGCATTGAATTCCAACGGTCTCGTCATCCCGACCAGCCTGCGGATGGCAGAGTAGCCGGATGACGTCGATCGCTCCACCGACGACGGCAGTCGTGGCGGCCCCCTCGCGGGGCCGCCACGGCAGCCCGTGGCTCGCGTTCCTGATCCGCCGCGTGTGGCGCGCGGTCGTCGCGATGTGGATCATCGTGACCGCCGCGTTCCTGGTGCTGCGCTTCGCCGGCGGAGACCCCGTCCGTGCGGCACTGGGCGCGACGGCTGACGAGTCGGTCGTGCAGGCCCGTCGCGTGGAGCTGGGGCTGGATCAGCCCCTCCTGGTGCAATACATCGACTACATCGGCGGGATCTTCCGCGGCGACCTCGGCGTGTCGCTCATCACCGGCCGGTCGGTGAGCGAGCTCGTCGCGAATCGCCTGCCCGCCACGCTCGAGCTCGCAGGCCTGGCGTTCCTCGTCGTGCTGCTCGTGGCGGTCCCGCTGGGCCTCTTCATCGCGATCTTCACGCAGGGAGGCAAGAACCGCGGGCTCGAGACGGGGTTCACGGGCGTCACGTCGTTCATCGCCGCGATCCCCGAGTACCTGCTCGGCGTCGTGCTCATCATCGTCTTCGCGATCACATGGCAGCTGCTGCCGGTCGCCGGCCGAGCAGGCCCGGCCTCCTTCATCCTGCCGGTCGGGGCGCTGGCGATCTCGGCCACCGCCTCGATCGCCCGCATCGCCCGCATCGAGGCGCTCGGCACGCTCCGCGAGGACTACGTCCGCACGGCGCGGTCCAAGCGTCTGCCGGCGGCGATGGTGTATTTCAAGCACGTGCTGCCGAACATGCTCACCGCTACCCTCACCATCGGCGGCACGATGCTCGGAACCATGATCGCCTCCAGCGTGCTCGTCGAGCAGGTGTTCAACTGGCCGGGCCTGGGCACCGCGTTCGTGCAGGCCATCACCACCAAGGACTACGGCATCGTGCAGGGACTGGCGCTCGTCTACGCCGCCACGATCCTCATCATCAACCTCGTCATCGACATCGTGCTGTCGCTCCTGGATCGCCGCACGACCCTCCTGGAGACGACATGACCGTTCGCCGACCGTCGTTCTTCCGGCAGCCCATGGCGATCATCACGCTCGCCATGCTGACGGTCCTGCTGTTCTTCGCGGTCTTCGCCCCGCTCTGGTGGGGTGAGCAGGCCGTGGCCGCCGACCCGGCCGCGATCAACCTGTCCCCGTCGGCCGAGCACCCCCTCGGCACGGACAGCCTCGGGCGCGACATCCTGATCCGCACCCTCGTGGCCACGCGCCTGTCGCTCGTCATGGCGTTCGCCGCCACGGCGCTGGGAGCGATATGCGGACTCCTCATCGGCGCATTGCCCTCCGTGCTCGGCACGCGCGCGCAGCGGCTCTTCTCGAGCGTCATCTCGACGTGGCTGGCCTTCCCGGTGCTGCTGGTCGCGATGCTCACCGTGATCCTGCTCGGGCCGGGCACCGACACCGCGGTCATCGCGCTCGCACTCACCATGACGCCGTCGTTCGCGCGCCTGGCACAGACCCTGTCGGCCCGCGTCGGAGGCTCGGAGTACCTCGCGGCCGCCCGCATGCTGGGCGTCTCGCGCGGCCGGCAGTTCACCCACTACGTGCTGCCCAACATTGCCGAACCCGTCGTCGTCAACATCACCACCTCGATCGGCGGAGCGCTGCTGGCACTATCGAGCCTCAGCTTCCTCGGCATCGGCGTGCAGCCGCCGCAGTTCGACTGGGGACGGATGCTGTCCGAGGGCTTCACCCAGGTCTACATCTCGCCGATCGCGGCGATCGGACCCGGCGTCGCGGTCGTCTTCGCCGGACTCACCTTCAGCATGCTCGGCGAGTCGCTCGCCGCTCACATGCGGCGCCGCAGCGGGCAGCACACCGTCTCGGCGCGCAAGCTCGGCCCGGCGCCCCGCGCACACGTCGACACGGCGGCGGCGACGCCCGCCGCGGCGGCGGGTGGCCCCGAACCGGCAGCCGCCTGGCCTGCGCCCTTGCTCGATGTTCAGGGCCTGAACGTGTCGTTCCCCAGCGAGAACGGCTGGGTGCGCACCGTGCAGGACGTGACGTTCCAGATCGCACCCGGCGAGCTCGTCGGCGTCGTGGGGGAGTCCGGCAGCGGCAAGAGCGTCACCATGATGTCGATCGCGCAACTGGCGCCCGCCGGCGCGGCTGTCACCGCATCGCGTCTGGCGTTCGAGGGCGACGATCTCGCCGGCATGCCGGCGGCGAAGGCGGGCAAGATTCTCGGTACGCGCGTGGGCGTGGTATTCCAGGACTCGCTCACGGCCCTGAACCCGGCGCTGCGTGTCGGCACGCAGCTCGCCGAGGTGCCGCGTGTGCAGGGGAAGAAGAGCCGCCGGGAGGCGCAGGAGGTCACGGTCAAGGCCCTCCAGGACGTGGACATTCCCGATGCGGAGCGCCGCGCCCAGCAGTTCCCGCACGAGTTCTCAGGAGGGATGCGCCAGCGGGCGCTCATCGCGATGTCGCAGGTCGGCTCGCCGTCGCTGATCATCGCCGACGAGCCCACCACGGCGCTGGATGTGACCGTTCAGCGCCGCGTGCTGACGCTGCTGCGCCGCGAGTGCGCCGAGAACGGGTCCGCGGCGATCGTCGTCTCGCACGACATCGCGGTGCTCGCCGAGCTGTGCCAACGCATCCTCGTAATGTACGCCGGACGCATCGTGGAGGACATCGACGTGCGGCTACTCGCGACGCCCGAGAAGCTCGCCCACCCCTACACCCGGGCGCTGGCGGCCTCGCTGCCCGACCTCGACACCGACCGCGCCGAGCCGCTCGCGACGATCCCCGGCGAGCCGCCGGACCTGTCGCAGTCGATTCAGGGCTGTGCCTTCGCCGCTCGCTGTGTGTTCGCGACCGAGAAATGCCGGTTCGAGGAGCCGCCGCTGGCGTCGCATGCGCACGGCGGACGCGTGGCGTGCTGGCACCCTCAGGACGGGCGTCCGTTCACCCTCACGGCCCGCGGCGTCGAGGCCACGCGGCGCGGCATCGATGAGACGAGCGAGGTGATGGTCTGATGGCGCGGCTCTCGATCGAGAACCTGGTCGTGACGTTCGGGCACGGCCGCAGCGCGTTCAACGCCGTCGACGACGTGTCGCTCGAGGTGCCCGACGGCACGATCGTGGGCCTGGTGGGCGAGTCGGGCTCGGGGAAGTCCACCGTCGCGCGCACCGTCGCCGGCCTGCAGAAGGCGGCGTCGGGCTCGGTGCGGCTGGACGACCATGACCTGCTGCGCACGCGCGCCGGTGACCGGCGCGAGCGCGCGCGCGACGTGCAGATGATCTTCCAGGACCCGTACTCGTCGTTGAACCCCCGGATGACGGCGGGCGAGACGATCGGGGAAGCCCTCGCCACACACGGCAGTCAGTCCTTGCGCGAGAGGGCGGCGTCGGTCAGGGAGCTGCTCGAGCTGGTTCGCCTGAAGAGCTCCGCCGCAGACCAGTATCCGTCGCAGATGTCGGGTGGCATGCGCCAGCGCGTCGCGATCGCCCGCTGCCTCGCGGTGCGTCCGCGACTCGTCGTCGCGGACGAGATCACCTCTGCCCTCGACGCGTCCGTGCAGGGCGCCGTGCTCAACCTCATCCGCGACCTGCAGCGCGAGCTCGACCTCTCGGTGCTCTTCATCACGCACAACCTCGCCGCGGTGCGCTACATCGCCGACACCACGGCCGTCATGCAGCGTGGACGCATTGTCGAGGTCGGCGACTCCGCCGAGATCGTCGCACGCCCCGCTCATGCCTATACCCAGTCGCTCGTGGCCGCGATCCCGCGCATCGAGCACGCCGGGACGGACCATCTGCTGCACGCCGAGGTCGTCGCGTGAGCGGCGGGAAGAGCGCGGTGTCTTCGACGCGCGTCATGCCTCCGGGGGCGGATGCGTCAGGTGCACGTGAGCGCCTGACCGATGACGCCGCCGCCCTCCTGCCCGATCTCGTGGCGCTGCGCCGCGAGCTGCACGCCGACCCCGAGATCGGCCTCGCCCTGCCGCGTACGAAGGCGCGCGTGCTCGCAGCGCTCGACGGGCTTCCGCTGGAGATCACCGAGGCCGATGCCATCGGCTCCGTCGTGGCGGTGCTGCGCGGCGGGAACCCCGGTCCGGTGGTGCTGCTGCGCGGCGACATGGATGCTCTGCCGATGCGCGAAGAGAGCGACGTGCCCTACCGCGCCACGGGCGAGACGATGCACGCGTGCGGTCACGACCTCCACGTCGCGGGGCTCGTCGGGGCCGCGCACCTGCTCGCGGCCCGTGCCGACGAGCTCTCCGGCGACGTCGTGTTCATGTTCCAGCCGGGGGAGGAGACGGGCGAGGGCGCCGAGCGCATGATCGCCGACGGCGTGCTCGGTGCCGCGGGCCGCCCGGTGGACGCGGCGTACGGGATCCACGTGGTTCCCGGGGAATACGGGATCTTCTCGACGCGACCCGGCCCGATCATGGCCGGGTGCGCCGAGCTCGAGGTGGTCGTGCAGGGGCGGGGGGGCCACGCCTCGGCGCCGCACCTCACCCGCGATCCGGTGCCCGTCGTGGCCGAGCTGGTGACCGCGCTGCAGGCCTACGTCACGCGCCGCTTCGACGTGTTCGACCCGGTCGTCCTGTCGGTGACGCAGCTGCAGGCAGGCGGCGCAGCCCGCAACATCATCGGTGATCGCGCGACCCTCGGGGCCACCATGCGGATGCTCTCGGCCGCTGCGCTCGAGCGCCTGCGGGACGAACTGCCTCGGCTGGCCCGCAGCGTCGCCGCAGCGCACGGCTGCGCGGCTGAAGCGACGGTCGACGTGCTGCTGCCACCGACCGTCAACGATGTCGACCTCGCCGCCGACGCGCTGAAGACCCTGCGCGCCGCGTTCGGCGAGGAACGCGTGTGGACCACACCCACGCCCGTGATGGGCTCCGAGGACTTCAGCCACGTGCTGCGCGAGGTGCCCGGGGTGTTCCTGTTTCTCCGGGCGACGCCGCCCGAGCTCGATCTCGCCACCATCGCGCCCAACCACTCGCCCCACGTCGTCTTCGACGACGCCGTGCTCGCCGATCAGGCCACCGCGCTCGCGCTGCTAGCGCTGAGTCACCTCGGCCGCTGAGCACGGCACCCATTCCTCCCTTCCTCCGTCACGTCCTTGGAGCACCGCATGGCCGAAGCCGACCTCAGCACCCCCACCCCCGTCGAACAGCGCGTCGAGAGCTCGCACACGCTCGACCTGCCCACGGGGCCGCTCACCTATACCGCGACGGCCGGCACCGTTCTGGTCCGCGACGACGACGCGACGCCGCTGGCGAGCATGTTCTACCTCGCCTACGTGGCCGAGCCTGCCGCGGGGGCGCCCCGGCGCCCCATCACGTTCCTGTTCAACGGCGGTCCCGGCTCCGCGAGCCTCTGGCTGAACATCGGCGGCTTCGGGCCGCGCCGCGCTCCCACCGCGACCCCGCACGCCACGCCGCCCGCGCCGTACACCGTCGTCGACAACCCCTACACGCTCCTGACGGAGAGTGACCTCGTCTTTCTCGACGCTCCCGGCACGGGATACTCGCGGCTGCTGGGCGACACCAAGCCGGAGCAGATCTGGGGCGTGGACCAGGACGCCGACGCCTTCGCCCGCGCCATCACGCGGTATCTGACGATCACGAACAACTGGAACGCCCCGCGGTTCCTCTTCGGCGAGTCGTACGGCACGACGCGCGCGGCGGCCCTCGTCCACCGGCTGCAGAATCAGGGCCTGGACTTCAACGGTGTCGTGCTGCTATCGACGGTGCTGAACTGGGGGCAGAGCAACCTCGGCTTCGACCAGGAGCACATCAACCTGCTGCCTTCGCTCGCCGCCACCGCCTGGTACCACGGCCGCTCACGCGCGGGCGCGTCGTCCCTGGACCAGCTGCTGGCCGAAGCGAAGGACTTCGCGCAGGGCGACTACGCGCGCGTTCTGCAGCTCGGCGACCGCGTGACGCCGCAGGACGAGGATGCCGCCGCCGAGCGGTTCGCGGCGCTGACCGGCCTCGCGAAGGAGGAGGTGCTTGCCAAGCACCTGCGCATCGGCATGGAGCCGTTCCGGTACGCGTTGCTGAAGGACGAGGGCCGCGTCGTCGGGCGCTTCGACACCCGATTCGTCGCCGATCACCAGTACGTCGTCGGCACCGGGTCGCACGACCCCGCCACCGACGATGCGGCGACCGCCGGCGTCAACAGCGCCCACCTCTCGACGTTCCGTCAGATCATGGCGGGCGAGCTCGGCTACACGAGCGAACTGCACTACCGGCACCTGTATAACATGAAGATTTCCGGCGCGTGGGACTGGTCGCACAAGGCTCCCGGCATCGACGCCCGGTCACAGGTGCCCGACGTTAGCCTGGACCTCTCGGCCGCGATGCGCCGCAATCCGAATCTCCGTGTGGCCGTGATGGGCGGTGTGTACGACCTCGCCACCCCGTTCTTCGGCGCCGAGGTCGACGTCGCCAAGCTGTACCTCGCGCCGCGGCTGCGCTCGAACATTGCGTTCCACTTCTATGAGTCGGGCCACATGACGTTCGTGGACGAGAGGGTCGTTGCGCAGATGCAGAAAGACCTGAAGGACTTCTACGCGACGGCCACCGACCGCTGAATGGTCGTCGTTGTGACGCGCACACCCGCCAACTGTGGGTGGGTTCGGGGAGCGCGTCGAGAGCGCGAGCGCGTCTGACGACGACGACGGATAGCGGCCCGGTGGCACCTCTGTCCTGCTGGCGGCCTGTGCCGGGCGCATGCCGCCTTCCTTCCCACAGGAGCATCCCCTCTATGATCGACAGAGTTGGAGCATCTGCGGAGTCGGAGGCGAGATGACAGGGGAATCCGCAGTGGCGCCCTCCAATCGCATGCTTGAGCGTGTCGCCCAGATTCTCGACGCGCTGGATGCAGGGCCCGCGGGTGCGAGTGAGATCGGACGGCTCACGGGTCTGTCGATCTCCACCGTCCACCGCATCGCACTCGCGATGGTCGAGGAAGGGTTCCTGCGCCGCTATGCCGACGGTCGGTACGTGCACGGCTGGCGTGTGGCGCGCTCGCGCCTCGATTCAAACGCGCTGCCCCATGTGCTGGCCCTGCGGGACGAGTGCGGCGAGGGTGTGCAGCTGTGGGTGCGCAGCGGCGACTATCGTGTATGCCGCCTCTCGGCAGAGACGGCGCATGCTCTGCGCGTGACGCTTCCGGTTGGCGCGCGCGTCCCCCTGCCGGCTGGCTCGGCGGGGGAGGTTCTCGCTCGTACCCCCCGCGCAGAGGACTCGATCGCCCGAACCGGATGGTTCGAGGTGATTCAATCACGAACGCCCGGCCTGTCCTCAGTGAGCGCTCCCGTGGTCGTAGACGGAGCCCTGATTGCCGCGCTGTGCGTGGTCGTACCGGTCGCGCGGCTCCGGTCGACCCCTGGCGGGGACCACGGCGACCTGCTGCGCGAGGCGGCGCAGCGCATCGCAGACGAACTCGACGCCTGAGTCACGTCGCCTCGACGACCCGGCCGGCGTAGCGGGCGGGGTTGCGCTGACGCGCATGCTCTCCTACCCTTCTTGCGGCCAATGGGAGTGTGTTTCCCACTAGGTGAAAAGCGAAGGGCGGATCGCGTCCGCACCCGCGCACAGACGAGGAGACAACGATGTCTAAACCGTTCACTGAGACCGGCGCGCGGCGCGCCGTCCTTCCGCCCACGTCGTCCATCGGGACCACCACGACAGGCAGCGTGCCAGCGTGGCGGCGAATCGCAGGCCTTCCGCCCGTCATCTTCGTGGCGCTGTTCACGGTGGTTCTTGTCGCGGGGATCACTGGCGCGCTGCCGGACACGATGCTCGCAGGCTTCGCCGTGACCCTTCTGTTCGGCGGGCTGCTCGCCTGGATCGGCAATCTCGTGCCCGTCGTAAGGGACTTCGGTCTGCCCACGATCCTGTGCACGTTCGCCCCCGCGCTGGTCGCATTCGCGGGAGTCATGCCGGAGTCGTTCAGGACGGTCGTGGGAAACTTCGTCGACGGCTACGGCTTTCTGGATTTCTTTGTGATCGCGATTATCGTCGGCAGCGTCTTGGGCATGCCTCGAGCGCTGCTGATGAAGGCGGGGCCTCGCTTTATCGTGCCGCTTGTGGGCTGCCTGGCCGCGACCTTCCTCATCGTCGGTGCGGTGGGTGCCGTGCTGGGCTTCGGATTGCTCGAAGCGATCCTCTTCATCGCCGCGCCCATCATGGCGGGCGGTCTTGGCCTCGGCGCCGTGCCCATGGCCGACATGTACGCGCAGCGGCTCGGCGGCGACTCTGCTGACTTCATGGGAGACCTGATGTCCGCCGTCGTCCTCGCCAATATCGTCTGCATCCTCATCGGTGGGGTCTACAACGGTATGGGGCGACGCCGTAAGCAGCTGTTCGTCGGCTTCAACGGCAACGGACAGCTGCTGCGCATCGAGGGACGGCGGGACGAACTGACGATGCCGCCCAAGCTCGACTCCGCCGCGTTCGCCGCACTGGGTGTCGGGCTCGCGATCGCCAGCACGCTGTTCGTCCTCGGGCAGGTGCTCGGCGCGTTCCTGCCGGCTCTCCATCCCTATGCCTGGACCATTATCGCGGCCGTGATCGTGAAGCTGTTCGGTCTGTTCCCCGCACGTCTGGAGGAATCGGCGACAGCGTGGGGCGACCTGATCGGCGCGTTCCTGGTCCCCGCTCTCCTCGTCGGCGTCAGCCTCACGTTCATTGACATCGAGGAGGTGCTCGCCTCGTTGGCCAACCCGGCGTTCATTCCCCTGACGGTAATCACCGTGATCGTCGCGACCCTCACCTCCGGCGCGCTCGGCTGGGCGGTGAAGATGAACTTCCTCGAAGCAGCCATCACGCCCGGTCTGGTCATGGCCGACACCGGTGGTAGTGGTGACGTCGCCGTGCTGAGCGCCGCAGGGCGTATGCACCTCATGCCCTTTGCCGCGCTCACCAACCGCGTGGGCGGCGTGCTCGTGCTCTTCGTCACGTCGCTGCTTGCGACCCTGCTCGCATGAGCGCGGCGACGAGTCAACAGTTCACTCGACCAGACACCACCACGAAGACACAAGAAGGAGCGATTGCCATGCGCACGAAGCCCTATGAGATCGCCGTGATCCCCGGCGACGGGATCGGCATCGAGATCGTCGACGCGGCCCTGGCGTTGCTGGACAAGTGCGAAGCGCACTACGGCATCCGGCTGAACCGCACGCGCTATGACTTCAGCGCGGAGCTCTACAGGAGCACCGGCAGGAAGATCACCGCGGCGGAGATGGACGAAATCGGCGAGACCAAGGACGCAGTGCTCTTCGGCGCCATGGGGCTGCCGGACGTGCGCGGCCCTGAGGGCCTCGAGCTCGGCGCGCAGGTGGAGATGCGCGCTCATTACGGGCTGTTCGCGAGCCTGCGACCCGTGCGGCTGTTCGCGGGTGTGGAGGGTCCGCTCAAGAACCAGCACGTGGATATGCTTGTGATCCGCGAGACATCCGAGGGCATGTTCGCCGGTCTTGGCGACCTGCACGAACCGAACGACGAAAGCGCAACCGACCGGATGACGATCACACGCGCTACCTCCGAGAAGCTCTTCGACGTCGCGTTCTCGCAGGCACGCGCCCGCCGAAAGCGCGGCACCCCGGGCCGGGTCACGCTCCTGCACAAGTCGAACGCGCTGCGCAGCAACGTGCTGTTGGAGAAGGTGTTCGACGAAGTCGCTGCACGGAACCCGGATGTCGAGAGCGCCAAGCATTACATCGACGTGGGCGCGATGTACATGGTGACCGACCCGGAGCGGTACGACGTGATCGTCACGGAGAACATCTTCGGCGACATCACCTCGGAAATCGCGGCAGGTATCGGCGGCGGTCTCGGCATCGCACCCTCGGCCGACGTCAGTCTCACCCACGGCGTTTTCCAACCCTCGCACGGCAGCGCTCCGGACATCGCGGGGCGCGGCGTCGCCAATCCCATCGCGATGTTCCTCTCCGCCGCGATGATGCTCGAGTGGCTGGGAGAGCGCCACAGCGACCCGCTGTGTACGCGTGCCGGCCAGTGCATCCAGGCAGCCGTCGAGATCGTGCTCGCCGAAGGCCCGCGGACTCCGGATCTCGGCGGCTCCGCCAGCACGCACGACGTTACTGAGGCCGTGCTCGCGGCCCTGGCGTCGTGAAACTCAGCCCTCGCTACGACGACAGACGCGAAAGGCCCGCGACGATGACATACAGAGTCCTCTTCCTCAACCCGCTCAAGGACTACATCGATGGCCTCCGCGAGGCGACGCCGGAGGGCTTCGAGCTGACCGTATTGCCTGCGGGAACGACGGTGTCTGACATGTGTCGCGCTGCGGAGGACGCCGACTTCCTGATCTCCGGGGTCGAGGTTGCGGAAGAGGTGTTCCGGGCCGCCAAGAAGGTGCGATTCGTGCAGTACATGAGCTCGGGTTACGGGCAACTGCCGCTGCCCGTGCTCAACGAGCTCGGGATCCCGGTCGCGCAGATGAAGACGCATTCGATCTCCGTCGGCGAGCACGCCGTGGCTCTCATCCTTACTCTGCTGCGGCGGATTCCGTCCTCCATGCAGTTGCTGCGCGAGGGGAAGTGGCGCCCCGACCTGGACGAGACCTCGTACGGCGAGCTGTTCGGCAAGACCGTGGGGATTGTGGGGCTCGGGAACATCGGGCGGTGGATCGGCCGGATCGTGCACCACGGCTTCGGCGCGGAGGTGATCTACTACGACGCCGCGGAGATTCCACTGACGCTCTCCGAGCTCATCGCGGCAAAGCCCGTGCCCCTGGATGAACTCATGAGCCGCTCCGACGTCGTCTGCGTCAGCCTTCCCCTGAACGCGGAGTCGGAGAAGCTCATCGGCGCGGAGCAGCTGGCCCTGATGAGGTCGAGCGGCATTCTCGTCAACGTCGGGCGGGGTGAGGTGATCGATGAGGCCGCGCTCATCCGGGCGCTTCGTGATCGAGCGATTGCGGGTGCCGGGCTGGATGTCTACGCGGTCGAGCCTTTGAGCCTCTCCAGCGAGCTGCTGACCCTTCCCAACGTCGTCTGCACTCCGCACATGGCCGGCGTCGGCTGGGAGAATGTGCAGCGACGGATCGCCGCCGTCTGGAGCAATATCCAACTCGCAGCCCGCGGAGACGCCCCGAGCGGCGTGATCACAGAGACGAAGCGCGCTCCGCAGCTGTCCGCGATGACGTGAGGGCACGGGCGGGATGTTCGAGGATCCGGCGACTCTCGTGAGGAGCCGTGCGTCGGCCGGCGCATGCGATGCCAGGCATCGTCGCTGACGAGCGCCGCCGGCGCGCCCGCGTGGCTAGCCTGACGCCATGATTTCTCCGAGGACGCCGACCGCCGCTGAGCTGTTCTCCTTGGAAGGGACGGTGGCGCTCGTCACCGGGGCGACCTCCGGCCTCGGTCTGGCGACCGCCCAGGTTCTCGCGTCCGCGGGCGCGACGACCGTGCTCAGCGGGCTCGCGTCCGAGGAACCGGAGGCGATCGCCGCGTCCCTGGCGGCGAGCGGCCTGCCGGTGGTCGGCCGGGCGTGCGATGTCCGCTTGAGGGATGAGCTCGAGGCGCTTGTCTCCTGGACGCTCGAAAACCACGGCCGCATCGACACGGTGTTCGCGAACGCGGGAGTGGCGTTGGACACGGGGCCGCACCTGACGAGCACCGACGCTCAGCTCGATGTCATGTTCGACATCCACGTGAGCAGCGTGCTCCGGCTGGCGAACCTGACGATCCCGTCCATGGCCGAGCGCGGAAGCGGCGCCTTCATCATCATGTCGAGCCTGGCCGGGCTGCGCGGCAACTCCCTCATCGGCCTGTACGGCATCACCAAAGCGGCGAACGCGCAGCTCGCGCGAAACCTCGCCGTGCAGTGGGGTGCGCACGGCGTGCGGGTCAACGCCGTCTCGCCGGGTGTGATCGCGACGGATTTCGCCAAGCCGATCACCGAGGGCGCCGGTCGCGATGTGCGCCTGGCCAAGACGCCCATGCGTCGTTTCGGCGACGCGAGCCATGTCGCAGGCACCGTGCTGTGGCTCGCGTCTCCCGCCGGGTCCTTCACGACCGGGCAGAACATCATCGTCGACGGCGGCACGATGGTGAGCGACTGATGGTCGTCCCGGAGGACCGCACCGTGATGCTCCGGCGGTACCGTCTGGCCGATGGTACGGCCGACGAGTTCGTGGCGTGGTGGCGGGCGCGCATCCTGCCCCTGCGCGCCGCTGCGGGGTTCCGCGTGGACTGGGCGTATCTCGATCGCGAGAACGAGACGTTCACCTGGATGGTCTCGTATCCCGGAGGTCGAGCGGACTTCGAAGCCGCGGAGGACACCTACAGTTCCTCGCCTGAGCGTGCTGCAGCGATCGCTGTGGCCCCGCCCCTCCGGGACGCATCGGTGGGATACCCCGAGCGGGTCGTCTGACCAGAGGGGCGGGGTTGCGAGGGCGGCGCCGGCCAGACCTCGGCGAACTCCGTCCCGAACTCGACCACCTCGGCCGTCTTGCGCAGCACCGAGACGAGCCAGCGCAGGGCCGGGTCGTTGGTCTTGGACGGGTGCCAGAAGACCGCTTCGATGAGGGTGGAGTGCGGCAGCGGCGTGTCCGCGACGACGAGGCCGAGAGGTTCCGCATAGAGCTCGGCGACACGCGAAGGCACCATGCCGTACATGTCCGTCCCCTGGATCATGAACGGAAGCGAGAGGAAGCCGGGCAGGGTCATGGCCACCCGCGGCTCGATGCCGGCTGCCGAGAGGGCATCGTCCGAGATCGTGATGACGTTCTCGGCGAACACCACCTGGGCGTAGGGGAGGTCGGCCAGATCCTCCAGCTCGAATCGCGCCCCCCGGAGCCGCGGGTTCTCCGCGCTGGCGATGCACACGAGGCTGTCCGAGAACAGCGACTGGCGCTTGCCGGGGATCCCCCGGTTGACGGAGGAGATGACCACATCGGCCCTGAGCAGATCCACCGGGCTCACCGGTTGCTGCCCGGTGAGGGTGCCGAACTCGACCGATGTGTCCGGTGCCTCGTCCCGGAGGATGCCCCGGAGCGTGCTCGACATTGTCGCGAGCACGTAATCCGAGGCCCAGATGTGGAAGCGGCGATCGCTCGTGGCGGGGTCGAACATCGGCCGGAGGTTGAAGGTGCGGCCCACCTCCCGGAGCGCGTCTCGGACCAGGGGCTGGAGCCGTTCGGCCTTCGGCGTCAGATCGAACGAGCGTCCGTTGCGGATGAGCAGCTGGTCATCGAGCAGCGCGCGCAGCTTCGCCAGCGCTCCGCTCACGGCCGGCTGAGACATCCCCACGGCCAACCCCGCCCTCGTCAGGCTTCGCTCCCGGAGGACGGCGTCGAGCACCACCACCAGATTCGCGTCGATGCGCCTCAGATCGTTCATTCGGACCGCCCCATCGTCTCGTCCGGAAACGAGTCTATGGTCTGTCGTGCTCAGAGGCGGTCGGGGCCGTACGTGCGGCGGGCGCGGGGAACCGTGTGGGCGGGACTGGTCGTCTCCACGATGCGGTTCGTGATCTCGCCGAGCCCTTCGACCTCCATCTTGACCACGTCGCCGACCTGCAACGGCGGAGGCGTGAGCTGGCCGGTGCGACTCCAGGACTCGGAGAGCGCCCCCGTGGAAGCGGTACCGGAGCCCAAGACGTCGCCCGCGCCGACGAAGGCGTCCCGAGAAGCGTGCACGAGCATCTCCTCGAACGACCACGACATGTTCTTGAGGTTGTCGGAACCGACCACCTCGCCGTTGATCGACACGGTCATGGGGAGGTCGTAGCGGTCCCCGTCGCGGTACTCGCGCAGTTCCTCCGGGGTGGTGATCCACGGGCCGAGCGTGTTGGCGAAGTCCTTGCCCTTCGAAGGACCGAGGCCGACGCGCATCTCCTCGCCCTGGACGTCTCGCGCGGACCAGTCGTTCCAGATGCAGTACCCGGCGATGTGCTCGGCGGCATCCTCGATTGCGAGGTCGCGGACCGTGTGCTTCACGATCGCGGCGACCTCGAGCTCGAAGTCGAGCCGCTGCGTGAAGGGGGGCATGGGGATATCGGCGCCGGTACCCACAACGGACCACGGGTTGGCGAAGAGGAACCGGGGCGCTTCGTACCACTGCTCGGGCACGGAACCATCGCCCGGCTCGCCCTTCTTCATGCCGGCGATGTGCGCCTCGAAGGTGACGAAGTCGCGCAGCGCGCGCGGCTCCACGGGAGCCAGCAGGCGCGTGTCCTCGATGGGCTTGCGCTGCTGACGACCCGTGTTGATCAGGATGTCCGTGCGCTCGTGCTCCGGTGCCTGAAGAAGAGTGAGGATGTCGAGGTCGCGGGGGATGTCGTGCACACGGCCGTGGCGGACCACACCCGTGTGCACGATGCCGTTCTCGACGTAACGGGCGTAGCGCGGCATCAGAAGTCCAGAGTCTCGTAGAAGTCGCGCTGGCGCGTCTCGAGCGCCGGGATCGCGGATCCGAGAGCCCACTTCTCGAAGTGGGGGTACGTCGCGTGCGCCTTGAACGCGTCCTCGTCGACGTACACCTCGAAGATGCGGAAGATGTTCGGCTCCTCCGGGCTCTGGTAGGCCTGGTAATAGAGGTTGCCGGGCTCCTCGCGCGACGCGGGGGAGAGGTGCTCCAGCGCGGTGCGGACGGTCTCCTCCTCACCGGGCTTGGCGATCCAGGTGGCGCTGCAGACATATGCCATGGGGGTTCCTTTCTCAACGTCTTCGTCGGGTGTGCCCCGTCGCCCCCACGCTAGGGGCGGGGGCGACGGGCGGCCATGTGTCTTCCTCGATGACAGGCATCGGGAGGGGCGGCCTTGCACGGGCGGCCGGACCGTGCCGTGCGCGGATCGCGGGGATCCGCGCACGGCACTGCGGGGCTACTGCTTGCCCCATGCCTCCAGGAACTTGGACTGCCAATCGATGGATCCGTTGTACGGACCCGAGTCGGGCAGGTTGTTGTCGGCGTCGACGACCTGCAGCGACTGCCCGATGAAGGCGGGCTCCTCGCCGTTCAGAACCCGGATGGCCGTGTCGATGGATCCCCACGCCTCCCAGTTCTGCGCGATCCCGACCGTGGCGGTGATCCCCGGCTGCCCCTCGCGGATCATGTCGATCGCCGCCTCGCTGCCGAAGGCGCCCACAACGACCGCCTGGTCCCCGAAGCCGGCCTGGTCGATCGCGGCGGCCAGACCGGTCACGAGGTACGAGTCCGTGGACATCGTCACGGCGTTGATCTCGGGATTGCTCAGCAGAGCGCTGGTCACCTTCTGCAGATACGAGTTGTTCGCCGTCTCCGGGTCGGAGATGTCGAGCACGTGGACCTCGCCGCCGCCGAGTTCCTCGAGCCGGGCCTGGAAGGCCTCGGTGATCCACGCCCCCCAGGCGTTGGAGGTCGAGTTGAGGACGAGCGCGTTGACGTCTCCGTTGTTCTTGCCGAACACGTAGTCGGCCTGCACTTCGCCGATCGTCTGGAAGATCTCCGAGGCCGAGCGGTCCGGGAGCCACTTGCGCTCCGACCCCCATCGCTTCGGATCGCAGTCGTCCACACCGCCGCCGCCGACGATGGTGACACCGGCCTCGGCGGCCTCCGCGAATGCCGCGGCAGCACTGCTGCAGCTCACCCCGATGGGGACGAGGACATCGGCGCCCGCGGCGACGGCTTGCCGGATGGCTGTGGCGAAGCCCTCGGGATTGAGCTTGCCGTCGACGATGGTCGCGTTCCACCCGGCGGCTTGAGCGGCCTCGACCATCGAGGCCGACGGTCCTGCGCAGGTGGGGAGCTGCTCGCCACACGACATGACGAAGAAGTCGATTCCCTCCGGCGGCGTCGTCGGCGCCAGGTCCTCCAGGGTCGAGCCGTAGCCCTCGTAGGCCAGCTCGAGCGCGGCGGCGGCCGCTTCGGACAGCTCGTCGTCTCCACCCGAACCGGTCTGGTCCCCCGGCTGCGTGGCTCCGCCGCACGCCGCGAGCATAAGCGCGGCGATCGCCAGGCCGGCAAGCGAGCCGGCGCTCCTTGCATTGATCACTGTTTCCTCCTGATGCGTCGTGGCAGCGCCGCACGCTCGGGACGTCGGCAGCGCTGCCGTGGGACGCCCGCCATTGGGCGTCTCGTTCGGGCCAGCATGCCGTCATCGCCGCCCGGGGTTCGCGATGTCTGGCATCGCCGACCGCGATACCACGCGTGGACCTCGGCGGGCCGGCGGTGCGATTTTCCTCTTATCCCACGCCGGCGGGGGAACCGAGCGCAAAGGGGATGTCAGCGGGCGCGCTGACGCGCCCGAGGGCGAGCGGACGGGATCTCGGGGACGACGACAGGGGCGCCGACCGTCCCGGTCAGCTCACCGAGCCGCTCCACGACGAGCGTGACGACGTCGCCCGTCGTGAGCGGTGACGGGGTGCGGGAGCCGTTGCGGCCCCAGAGCTCGCCCAGGCATCCGCCGTTTCCGGCCGTCCCCGAGCCGAGCACGTCTCCCGGGGCGACCCGGGTGTTGCGCGACGCGTACGCCACCAGCTCGCCGAACGGCCACCCCATGTTGGAGAGGAGGTCGTGCCCGACCCGCTCGCCGTTGATCAGCGCCTCCACCGCCAGGGCGAGGAACCCCTCCTCATCGACGAGGTCGGCCACCTCGTCCGCGGTGACGATCCAGGGGCCGAGCGTCGTGCCGAAGTCCTTGCCCTTCGCGGGTCCGAGGCGCACCTTCATCTCCCGGGCCTGGACGTCTCGGGCCGACCAGTCGTTCATGATCGTGTAGCCGAAGATCGCCGCCGCTCCCTCCGCCGCCGTCAGGTTCCCGCCATGCCGTGGCGGCCTCCCGATGACGGCCGCGACCTCGAGCTCGAAGTCCAGCGCCTGCGTCTCGGGCGGCGTCACGGTGTCTGCCGGCCCCAGCACCGAGTGCGGATTCGTGAAGTAGAAGGTGGGGTAGCGGTACCACTCTTCGGGGACGCCGCCCTTGCCGTCCACTGAGACCGCGACGCCTTCCACGTGCTCCTCGAACGCGACGAAGTCGCGGATCGTGGTGGGCCTCAATGGCGCGAGCAGCCTGACCGCCTCGAGAGCGGGTTCAGATCCGGAGGATGCGTCGATCAGCCGGCCGCCGAGCTCGAGCGCCGCGTCCAGCCCTGACTCGAGCACCGATTGGACGGAGGTCGCGCCGGGGAACGGGAGGACGCGGCCGTCGTGGACGAGCCCCTCCTGGACGCACCCGTCATGGAGCCAGCGTGCGATGCGCATCCGTCAGTCCTCCAGGATCGCGACGGCCCGTGTCCAACCGGCCGAGGCCCCGCGCACCTTCGCCGGGAAGCACGCGACGGTGAATCCCGTGGGTGGCAGTTCGTCGAGGTGCTGCAGCTTCTCGATCTGGCAGTACCCCACGTCGGCCCCCGCCTTGTGCCCCTCCCAGACGACAGACGGGTCGCCCGTCTCCTCGAACAGCCGCCGGTTCGCGCTGACGGGCAAGTCCCAGCCCCACGCGTCGGTGCCCACGACGCGGATGCCCTGGCCGGTGAGGTGCAGCGTCGCCTCGCGGCCGAAGCCGATGCCCGTGTCGATGTAGTCGTCGCGTCCGTACGCTGCGGAGGCCACCGTGTGCATCAGCACGATGTCGAACGGCTTCAGCTCGACGCCGATCCGTTCGAGCTCAGCGTCGATCTCTGCGGCGGTGACGACGTGCCCGGTCGGCAGGTGGCGGAGATCGAGCTTCACGCCGGGGCGGAAGAACCAGTCCAGCGGCACCTCGTCGATCGTCCAGGCCTTCTCGCCGCCGTTCATCGTCGGGTGGTAGTGCCACGGAGCGTCGACGTGCGTGCCCGCGTGGGTCGTGAGGGTCAGCGTCTCGGCGGCGAGGCCCTGCCCCTCGGGAAGCTGCTCAGGAAGGATGCCGTACATCGCCCGCATGTCCTCGCGTCCGGCGATGTGGTCCTTGTACTCGATCCGGGGACGCAGGAACGGCGGATCCACGGGGATCACGTCATCGAGGGGCATCGAGAGGTCGACGAAACGCATGGGTAGCTCCTTTGCTGATGAGGCCATTCTTCGAGCTGTCGGGGCCGGGCGACATCGCGTGCTGGGGATGTGTGCCATCGGCCGACAGGATGGCTGGCACGGCTCCCGAGTCTGTGCATCAGATGCGGCTCTCTCCACCGTCGACCAGCAGCGTCTGCCCCGTCATGAATGCGGCGTCGTCTGACACCGCGAACGCGACGACCGCGGCGACGTCCTCGGGACGTCCGGTGCGCGGGATCGCCTGCCGGCCGCGCGTGGCATCGAAGTGCGCTTGCGGCACGTCGGCGAGCGCGTGCTCGGTCGCCGTGAGCCCCGGTGCGACCGCGTTCACGGTGATCCCGAGCGGCCCGAGCTCGGTCGCCAGGGCGCGCGCCATGCCGGTGAGCGCGCCCTTGCTCGCGATGTAGTGCGTCATGCCCGCGGGGGGCGCGAACTGGCTCGATGAGGTGATGAGGACGATCCGGCCGCGTCCGGAGAGCTGCAGATCCGGAAGCGCCGCGCGCAGCACGGTGAACGCGCCACCCACGTTCACTCGGAACGTCCGCTCCCACACCCCCGGATCGACGTCGGCGAACGCCCCCAGCACTTGGTAGGCAGCACAGTGCACGACCGCGGTGATGGGACCCGCCTCGGCATGCACCGTCGAGACCGCGGCATCGACGGCTCCCGGGTCGGTGATGTCGCAGACGACATCGATCACACCGGCGCGCGGCTCCGGCGGGCGCTGGATGTCGAGGCTGGCCACCACGAACCCGTCGGCGCGGAGACGTTCGGCGATCGCCGCCCCGATCCCGCGCGCGCCGCCCGTGAGCAGGACGACCCGCTGGGCGTCCTGCCGGTCGTCCGTCATCGCTCCGAACGGAGCGCGGCCGGCCAGATGCCGTGGCGCCCGGGGCTGAGGATGCCCCGCGGATCGACGGCGTCCTTGATCTTCTCGACGAAGCGGCGGTAGGCGTGGTTGTTGAAGCCATACTGCTCCTGCGCGAGGTCCATGAAGTGGAGGTGCGCGCGGTACTCGCCGTAGCCGATCTTCCCTGCCTCCCGCACGAGCTCCTGCATGACCCGGTATCCCTCGGCGGTCGCCTGCTCGTCGTCGATGTCGAAGGTGATCCCGGCGACACTGCACAGCGAGCGCTCGTTGACGACGATCAGGTCCGCGGTGTGGTCGATGCCGTTGCGCTCGAACTGCTCCTTGAGCCACATCTGCAGCTCATAGACCTGCTTGCCCGACAGCGGCGCGACCGGGGCGAAGCTCATGTGCCCGCCGTGCTCGCCACCGCGCCAGCCCGCCATGCCGCTCCAGTCGAGGTTCGGCACGCCCGAGTAGACCCGGTCGGAGGGGTCCTCCAGAGTCGGCCACTCGTCCGGACCCGTCGTCGTGTGACGGATCTTGACGTCGGGGATGGCGTTGAACGCGTCGATCGCCTTCCGCAGCTTGATCGCGTTGATCTCCTTGCCCTCGTAGAGCGCGAATCGCAGATGCCAGCGGCCGACGCCGATCTTCTCCGCGATCTCGTCGATGACGGGGTCGGGGATGATGCCTTCCTTGGGCTCGTACCAGTGGTCGCGGTTGGCGATGGTGCTGGCGATGAGCAGCGTGTTCAGAATGCAGGGCACGCCGTCGATCGTGCCGTCGAGACGCAGCCGGCGGAGGATGTCCACCAGCGGGATGAGATCCTCGTCGCGCTTGACGTCGACGTGGACGTTCGTGATGGCGTCCGGCTTCGGCATGAGCCAGAGGCCGAGCTTCGTCACGACGCCGAAATTGCCCTGGAAGAACAGCGGCTCGATCGTCGGGCCGAGGTTGCGCCGATAGAGGTTCCACGAGGCGTTGCCCTCCATGGCGCCCATGCCGGTGCGCAGCAGCTCGCCGTCCGCCGTGACGACTTCGAGACCGCAGATGTTGCGCCAGTCCTTGCCGTAGGGCAGGTAGGTGAGGCCGTTGTCCTGCTGGTTTCCGCCCATCGACCCCCATCCCAGGTCGGGGACGCTGACCATGAGGTCGGCGCCCGCCGCCTCAATGGCGTCGTAGATGTCCTGGAAGCTCGCGCCGGGCTCGATCAGTGCGACGCCGAGCTCCGGGTCGAGCTCGAGGACGCGGTTCATGCGGCGGAAGTTGATCGTGATCCCGCCGGAGAGCCGGGGAGCAGCCCCGCCGTAGCCGTTGTTGCGTCCCTGACCCTGGGCCCACACCGGCACGTTCCGCTCCGCGGCGATCCGCACGATCGCCTGGACGTCCTCCGTGCTGCCCGGCTGAACGACGCCGGCGGTGGCGAAGGCGTCCCATCCGACAGGCTGGAACGGGTCTCGGTACTCACCGCCATCGCCGGTGATGACGTGCTCAGCGCCGATCGCGTCGGCGATGGCGACCAGTGCCTCCTGAACGGCGGATGCCTCGACGTGCGTGCGACGCGCGGGGATGAAGTCGGGTGTGGTGGTCATGGAAGCTCCCTTGCTCTTGAAGATGGTCGAATGCCGGAGGTGGGGGCGCCTGCTCCGCGACCGCCCTGGCCGCGGAGCAGGCGTGTCCCTCAGGCGGGGTTGCGTCCTACGAAGAACTCGCTGAACGGATCCATGCTGGGCTCGAAGCCCGCGTCGATCAGGCCCTTGCGCAGGATGTTCATCTGGGGGTCGTGGATGCGCTGCGTGGGCAGACGCAGCGGCCCTCCGTTGTATCCGCGCAGCCAGCCCTGGAACTTCCACAGCTGACGGTCGATGAAGTGGCCGCCGTTGAGCAGCTGCGCCATGGCGCCCTTCGCCTTTCGCGCGGGGTGCATCTGCCAGTACAGCTCGGTGACCTCGTCGAACTTGCCTTCGCGCAGCAGGTTCATCGCGTGGGGGATCGTCGGCCCCCAGAACTCGTGGTCGCTCGTGGCGGACAGCTGGATCGGGATCAGCTGGCCGAGGGGCAGCAGCTCGCCCTCGATCGGACACGAGATGACGACCTCCTCGCCGAACAGACGGTGCGCCTCGATGATGCCCATGATGCTCGGGAAGCCGCCCTCGGCCTTGATCACGGCGATGTTCGGGATGTCGTCGAGCATCCGGCGGATCAGGCGCGCGGGGATGTCGGACGGGTGGATGCGCTGGCTGAAGCCCCACAGGAACATCGGGAAGAGGATCACCGCGAGGTTCGTCGCGTCGCAGACGGCTTTCGTGTAGTCGTAGATGTCCTGCTCGGACTCGGGGTAGAAGTTCGGCGGGTACGACAGCAGCACGAGTTCGGCGCCGGCGGCTTCCGCGCGCTGCACCGCCTCGATGTTCTGCTCGAGCGTCGACCAGCTCGCGTGATGAACGATCACGAGGTCGTTCCGCGCCTCGTCCTTCATGATCTCGAGGAAGTCGATGTACTCGGGGAGCGTGATGTTCACCTCCGAGACACCGAGCGTGCCGAGGAAGCCGTGCTCCTTCGCCAGGCGGATGTCGTGCCGGATGCCCTTCTCATTGATGCCCCGGAGGTCGTTCGTGAACGAGGGGATCGTGCAGTTGACGGCGCCGACCAGGCGCTCGCGCGCCCACTCGCGGGCTTCGGACTTGGTGTAGCTGGCCATGTTCCTTCTCTCTGTGTGGCTGGATGTGAGGCTGGGGCCGATGTGGATGGCCTACTTGCGGATCGTGAGGATCCCGACCGGCAGCGGCGTGCCGAGACCGCGCTCGACGGCGCGGTCGTAGAGCAGCTCGCCCAGGACGATGTCCTGGAAGCCGCTGCCCGTGGACTTGTAGATCGCGATGCCGCGCTCGGGGCGTCCGGTCACGCCTCCGAGGAGGTCGTGCAGCGAGACCGTCACCCGGTCGGGGTCGTATCCGGCCTCGCGCGCGGCGATCATGTCGCCGCTGTCGTGCAGCACCTCCGCAAGCGCGTCCGCGACGATCAGCCCGGCGCGGCCGATCAGCGCAGGATCGAGCTCCTTCTGGGACGGCGTGGTCGAGCCGACGGACACGATGGTCGCGTCGTCGTCCACCCAGTCGGCGAGCACCGTCGGGGTCTCGTCGCGGGAGCGCGCGGCACACAGCACGAGGCTCGCGCCGCCCACCGCCTCCTCCGAGCTGGCGACGGCGGTGACGGGGATGCCGAGCTCCTCGGAAAGCTCGGTTGCGAAGCGCTCGCGGTTTGCCGCGGTCGGGCTGGACACACGCGCCTCTCGGATGTCGACCACCCGGGAGGCAGCGCGCAACTGGGCACGCGCCTCGAAGCCGGAGCCGACCACCGCCGCCGTCAGGGGACCCGACGGCACGAGTCGCGTCAGGGCGGCGGCCGCGGTGGCGGCGGTCCGGATGCCCGTGATCCGGTTTCCGTCGACCAGCGCGGCCAGGCGCGAGTCATTCTGGTCGAAAAGCGTGATCAGGTAGCTCACGACACCGTTGCGGATGGACGCGGCGATCGTCTTGGAGCCTCCGAGCCGCCCTCCGGCGGGCGCCGACGGCATGTGACGCTGCCAGCCGGCGTCGGTGGTCGCCACGACCCGCTCCGGGGTGCGCTGCGGGTCCTCGGGACGCGAGTACGCCGCGGACAGCGCGGCGATCGCGCTGTCCCAGTCGGCGAGCTCGGCCACGTCGGCGTCCGTGAGGAACAGGGTGGGAGGTTCGGCGAGGAATCCGTCGTCGCTCATCGAGGTGTCCTTTCTGTGGGGGTGTGGTGCTCCACGGTGCGAAGCACGGCCGCCAAGGGGCCGCCAGCCACGACGTCGTTGCCGGTGCTGTGGAGATGGGCTTCGAGGATGTGCTGTTGGGTGAGTTGTCGTGCCGCAGGGGCGTCGTGCCGCGCACAGGCGTCGAGGATCCGCCGATGCTGATCGCGAGCCGGCGTGAGAGGGAAGTCGTAGTGCAGGCGGATGCGATCGGCCTCGACGCGAAGCGCGTCGAGCGTGCGCAGCAGGACGGGTGCCGCGGCCGCCGCGTACAGGATGCGGTGGAACCGCCAGTTCAGCTCGTTGAAGTCGCCGACCGAGCCACCGGTCACGGCACCCAGGGCATCGAGGTCGCGCAGCGCCGTCTCCATGGCCTCGAGCTCTGACGGAGCCAGGCGCGGTGCCCCGAGCTCGGCCGCGAGCCCCTCGAGCTGGATGCGCAACGCCGTGATCTCCTCGAGCCGCCCGGGGTCGACACCCGCCACGATGGGACCGCGATATGGCTGTCGTACCACGAGTCCCGCTCCCTCGAGCTGCAGCACGGCCTCGCGCACGGGCGTCCGGCTCACGTCGAACTCGGCCGTGATGGCGTCGATGTCGAGACGCGATCCCGGCGAAAGCGCGCCGCTGACTATGCGGTCTCGCAGGATGCGGAACACCTCGTCCGCGACGCGTCGCGCGCTGCGCGGGGGCAGGAGCGGCGTGCTCACGCGACGCTCCGCGACGCCGTGTTCGATCGCATGATCATGCCGTGGATCTCGGCGCGCAACCGCAGGAATTCCGGCTGGGCCTTCGTGGCGACCTGCTCGCGCTCGGACCCGAGAGGGACCGGGATGGCCGCGGTCACCGTGGCGGGGCTGCCAGAGAGGACGATGACCTTGTCCGAGAGGTAGACGGCCTCGTCGATGTCGTGCGTCACGAGCACGATCGTCACGCCGAGCCGATCACGCAGCCGCAGGGTCAGGTCCTCCAGGTCCGCTCGCGTCTGGGCGTCGACGGACGCGAACGGCTCATCCATGACGAGCACGGACGGGCGATACGCCAGAGCGCGCGCGATCGCGACACGCTGCTGCATCCCGCCGGACATCTGCCAGGGGTAGAGGCGGCCGGCGTCAGGCAGGCCGACGTCGATGAGGGCCTGCTGCACGCGCTCCGCGCGCTCCCCGCGCGTGAGACGACTCCGGAGCAGCGGCAGTTCGACGTTGCTCTCGACGCGCATCCAGGGCATGAGCGAGCGGCTGTAGTCCTGGAACACGACGGCCATCTCGGCGGGAGGACGCTCGACCGGGCGGCCGGCGAGGACCACGCGCCCGTCGTCCGCCGACGCGAGCCGGGCGAGACAGCGCAGGAGCGTGGTCTTGCCGGCGCCCGAGGGTCCGACGATGCAGACGAACTCCCCCTCCGCAGCGGTGAAGGTGACGTCTTGCAGGACCTTCTTCGGCCCGAAGCTCTTGCGAAGGTGCTCGACGGAAAGGATGGGTGAGGTGTCTTCCATGTGCTTCTCTCAGCTCCGTGACAGCCTGTGCCAGGCCAGGACGTGATGCTCGACGCGCCCGAAGATCACGTTGAGCAGGTAGCCGATGATGCCGAGCAGGATCATCCCCGACCACATCTCCGGGATGGAGAACTGCCGCTGCGACTCCAAGATGAAGTAGCCCATCCCGCGGGAGGATCCGAGCAGCTCGCTCGCGACCATCAGGACCACGGCGACCGCCAGGCTCGCCCGGATCCCGGTGAAGATCTGCGGACTCGCGGCGGGCAGCACGATGCGGAAGATCCACGTCGGCCCGTCGAGTCGAGTCGAGCGCGCCACGTCGCCGACGGCGGGATGGATGCCCCGCACGCCGTCCATCGTGTTCAGCAGGATCGGCCAGATCGCCCCCAGCACGATGATGAGCACGCGCATCTCGAGCCCGATGCCGATGAGCTGGATCGCCAGGGGGAGGAGCGCGACAGCCGGCAGATACCGCAGGAACTGTAGGACCGGGCTGACCATGTCGCTTACGAAGCGGGACAGTCCGAGGAGCACTCCCAGCGCCACGCCCAGCACGATCGAGATGCCCAACCCCAGGCCGATCGCTGCGAGCGAGGGGAAGACATGCACTGGTACGAGGTCGAACACCCACAGGTCCGCGAACACGTCGAGCACGTGCGGGAGCGGCGGGAAATAGAACGAGTCCGCGGCGGTGCTGGTCACCCACCAGAGGGCGATCAGCAGGAGGGGCAGGATGAGTCCCATCCCGAAGTCGGCTGCGCGGCGCTTCATCATCGGATGGCCTTCCGATGGGCGGGGTGCCAGTGCAGGACGATGCGTTCGAGCGCGACGAACGCGGCGTTGATGGCCACGCCGACGACGCCCGACAGCACGATGTATGCGTACATCTTGGGGATCGCCCCGCCGAGCTGGGTGAGCACGATCTGCTGACCGATGCCGGGGGAGGGGATCACGATCTGCGCGCTCAGCGTGAGCAGCAGGCAGACCGCGGCAGCCAGCCGTAAGCCGGTCGCGATGTAGGGGGCTGCGCTCGGGAGCACGAGACGGATCACGACGTCGCGCCGGCGGGCCAGGGATGAGCGGAAGGCGTCCCTGGCGACGGGATCGACGTCGCGCACGCCGTAGATGGTCTGGAGCAGCACCGCCCATACCGCGCCGAACACGGCGAGGACGATGGTGCTCTGCATCCTCGCTCCGAACATCAGGACGACCAGGGGCACGAGGCCGAGGGCAGGGATCGTGCGGCAGAAATCGAGCACGAAGACCGACAGCCGGTAAGCGAGCCTGCTGGCCCCGAGCACGAACCCGACGACGAGACCCATGGCAGAGGCGATGACGAAGCTGATCGCCCATGCGCTGAGCGTCACGCCCAGGGGTGACCAGACCGATCCGTCGGCGACGATGCCGACGAGGGCGACGGTCACCTCTACAGGCGTCGGGACCGCTCCGAGGTTGCCCGCTCCTGCCCACAGCTGCCACGCGGCGACCGCGGCCGCGACGAACGCCAGCTTCGGCAGCGTCCGCGGCAGGGCGAGCCGCAGGGCGCCCGCAGCCAGGGCGCCCGGGGGTCGCTCTTCCGCTTGCACCGCGCTCATCGATCAAGCGTCCACAGCAGGCCGGAGGCGTCGTAGGCGGAATCGATGAACTCCTCGGTCACGAGCGCGTCGGCGAAGAACTGGAGGTCTTCGCCGTCGATCGTCGAGTCGAAGTACGGCAGGACCGCGGCGGCACGGGCCTCCGGGGAGATCTCCGTGTATGAGCCCATGATGTCGCGCACGGCATCCGGGTTGGCCGCCGCGTACGCCACGGCCTTGGTGATGGCGCGCACGAACGCCTGCCCCGCATCCGGATGAGCCTGAAGGAAGCGCTCGCTCGCGACCCACGTGGTCCCGGCCTCACCGTGAAGCGCATCGAGGAAAGGCTGCGACACGACCGGGAGGCCCGCGGCCTTGGCCTGCGACAGGAAGGGGTCGGCCACGATCGCTGCGTCGACGCGATCCGACGTCAGCGCCGACACCATATCGGGATACGGGATCTCGACCACCTCGACGCTCTCGGGATCCACGCCGGCGCCACGAAGCGCGAGCCGGAGGGCCAGCTCAGGCGCCGACTTGAGGCCGACGACGGCGATCGTCGCGCCGGCGAGTTCGCTCGGCGACGTGACACCGCTGGTCGCTGACGCGACGAGCGCAGCGCCATCGACAGCCTCCGGGTCGGGGTTGTAGCGGTCGTTGGACGCCACGACCCTGATCGGCAGGCCCTTCGAGGCGGCCGTGATGGTGGGCACAGCGGACACGAGGGCGAACTGGAGCTCGTCGTTCTGCAGGGAGGGGATCGCGGCGGCTGCGGCCTGGATGATGGTGGGCGTGACGTCGAGGTTCTCGTCCGCGAAATAGCCGAGCTCCTCGGCGAGGTAGACGGTCGCCGCATTGGCGATGGGCGTGACGCCGACGCTGACGGCTACGGTCTCCGCAGGGGAACCAGAGGCGTCCGCGCTCGAACCGCAGCCGGTGAGGACCGCCGCTCCGATGGCGACGCAGGCGGCAATGGCGGACACACTGACGGGTTGTGACAATCGCATGATGGGGGGCTCCCTGCTTCGTTGGAGGGTGGGACTGCCGCGAGGTTATCCAGTGTCCAGAATCCGCGTCGCGCGTCAGGACCCATAGCAGGCATCGGTTCCGTGGATGCACGCATGAGGGTGGGAGTGGCGTACGCTCGCGTCGTTCGCATCCACTCGACGAGGAGCTGATCCATGGCCATCGCCACCGTCAACCCGTACACGGGCGAGACCGAGCGGACGTTCGAGCCGCACGACGACGCTGAGGTCGAGCGGCGCATCGCGTCCGCGCAGGCCGGATTCGAGGCGCTGCGTTCCACGACCTTCGCGCAGCGCGCGCAGTGGATGCGGCGCGCAGCGGAACTACTCGAAGGCGATGTCGACGCGCTTGCTCGTCTGATCACGATCGAGATGGGACGCCCGATCAAGGGCGCGCGCGCCGAGGTGCTCAAGTCGGCGAAGGGCATGCGCTACTACGCGGACAACGCCGAGACGTTTCTCGCCCCGGAGCCGCTGAGCGACCCATCGGCCGTGGGGGCGTCGGCAGCCGGCACGCGCTACGCGCCCATCGGCGTCGTGCTCGCCGTCATGCCGTGGAACTACCCGCTGTGGCAGGTGCTGCGCTTCGCCGCGCCGGCGCTCATGGCGGGTAACGCGGGGCTGCTCAAGCACGCTTCCAACGTGCCCCAGTCGGCGCTGTATCTCGACACCCTCTTCGAGCGCGCCGGCTTCCCCGTCGGGGCGTTCCGCACGTTGCTGATCCCCGCCTCCGGCGTGGAGCGCGTCCTGCGGGACCCACGCGTGAAGGCCGCGACCCTGACGGGATCCGAGCCGGCGGGCCGGTCTCTTGCCTCCATCGCCGGATCCGAGGTCAAGCATGTCGTGCTCGAGCTCGGCGGATCGGATCCCTTCGTCGTCATGCCGAGCGCCGACATCGAGAAGGCCTCGAGCGTCGCGGTCACCGCCCGCAATCAGAACAACGGCCAGTCGTGCATCGCCGCGAAGCGATTCATCGTGCACACGGACGTCTACGAGGAGTTCGTCGAGAAGTTCCGGGCGAAGGTCGCAGCGCTCACGGTCGGCGACCCGCTTGAGGAGTCCACGGATGTGGGTCCCGTCGCCACGGAGTCGGGCCGCGACGAGCTCGCTGAGCAGGTGGAGGACGCCGTGTCGAAGGGGGCGACCCTCGTCACGGGCGGCAGGATCCCGGATCGCGCGGGATGGTTCTACGAGCCGACCGTGCTCGCGGACATCACGCCGGACATGCGCCTCTACCTCGAGGAGGCGTTTGGTCCCGTCGCGAGCGTGTACCGCGTGGCGGACCGCGAGGAGGCGCTCCGGATCGCGAACGGGACGACCTTCGGGCTCAGCTCGTCGGTGTGGACGAACGACCCCGAAGAGGAGGAGTGGTTCATCCAGAACCTCGACGCCGGTGCTGTCTTCGTCAACGGCATGACCGCCTCCTACCCGGAGTTGCCGTTCGGCGGCGTGAAGGACTCGGGCGTCGGCCGCGAGCTCGCCGCCGCGGGCATCCGCGAGTTCTGCAACCTCAAGACGGTCTGGAAGGGCTGACAGCCCGCGAGTGGGGCCGCACGGGATCGCCGTGCGGCCCCACTCGCGGCCCGCGCGCCCGCGGTCAGAGCATGGATCCGCCGCCGTCGATGAGGTAGTCCACTCCGGTGATCCACGAGGCTTCGTCGGACGCCAGGAACAGCGCGAGGTGAGCCACGTCCATCGGCTCGCCGAGCCGTCCCAGCACGACGTGCTCGTACGCGACCCGCCTCGCCTCCGGATCCTTCAGTTGCGCGGCTGTGGCCGGGCTGAGCACGATGCCGGGCGAGATCGAGACCGCGCGGATGCCGAGCGGCCCTCCCTCGATCGCCAGCTGCCGGGTGAGCGCCGAGACCGCTGCCTTCGACGAGGTATGGGCGGCGGCCGGCAGGCCGTGCACGACTCGGTGGCCGTTGAGCGACGCGGTGTTGATGATGACGGCCTTGCCGTTTGCCGCGAGATGGGGCCACGCCGCGCGGCTCGTGTAGAACACGCTGTCGAGCTCGTTCGCCATGGTGAACCGCCACTGCTCGTCCGTCATGACGTCGACCGGCGCGAACGCGGGCCGGCCGGCGTTGTTGTAGAGCACGTCGATGCGCCCGAACGTGGCCATCGCGAGGTCGATCACCTGCTGGGCCCCGGCGGCGGAGGACAGATCGCACGGCTCGAGCGACACCATGGTGCCGCCCGTCGCGCAGACGCTCTGCGTGACCGCGGCCGATTCCTCCGCCTTGACGTCGCAGCCGACGATCATGGCACCCTCGCGCGCGAACAGCTCTGCCGCGGCAGCTCCCTGCCCGCCCGCCGTGCCGGTGATCACCGCGACCTTGCCCTCGAGCCGACGCGTCATGGGGTCGTCCTAGCTCTGGACCGGGGCGAGCGTCTTCGACGGGAACAGGCGACTGGCCAGCGGCGCATCGTCGCGGTGCTGCACGTCGGCGGCCAGGGCCACGCCGCAGCCCGGGCAGGCGTGCTCGCGCAGCACGTACTCCGGAGAGACGCGGTCGCCGAGCCCCGGCACCGCGACGCCCCAGTCCAGCTCGCGCGTCGTCGCGCCGGCCACGAAGCTCTCGTCGTCTGCCGCCAGCTCGGTGCGGCAGATGCTGCAGCGCTGTGTGCGGCGGTTGCCCGTGTCGACGACCTCGACGACATCCGCGACCGGGTGCAGCACGTCGCCGTCGACCCGGGGTGGGGCCGACCCGACCGCGCGTCGCGCCTCGCGGCGGCGCGCCCGGACGGCCTCCGTGGCCTCGCGGTCGACCTCGTCGCCGACGATTACGACGCCGTAGGCGACGTCCGCCTGCTCGGGGCTCACGTACCGGGACCGCACATCCTGCAGCACGCTCTCGGGGTCGCGCAGCAACGGATCTCCATAGCCGGCCCCGCCCTGGATCGTGCCCACGATCACGTCGTCCTCCGTGACGGTCGTGTGCTGCTTGGGGGCCTCGACGTCGACGCGCTCAGCCGTGAGCTCGGATGCCGATGTCGGCAGGCGGCCCTCGGCCAGGGCGGAGCGGATGTTCGTGGCCCGGAGCACCCGGGTGCTCGCCGTGGCACCGGGCAACCCGCCGGCGAGGCCTCGGCCCGCGGGCACGATGACGCCGGACGCCATCGTGGAGTGCGATGAGACCACACCGGTCCGGTACGGCATGACGCCGTACTCCATGCCGACGCCTCCGCGGAACCGCCCCGGCCCCCCGCTGTCGATCAGCTCGCGGCGGTGCGTGCACAGCACCTTGCCGCGCTGCTCGAGCACCTCGATGCCGGGCACGCGCCCCTTCATCGAATGGAACGGGCCGGCCGTGTTCACGCCGTCGGAGTGGACGCGCGCGCCGCCGCCGCCGCCGAAGTGGTTGGCCATGAACGCGAGCGTGGGCTCCTCGCCGAAGCTCGTGGGCGGCGTGACGATCGTGCAGCCCGACATGCCTGGGTTCCAGGTCGCCTGGGCCTCTTCGCGGTGCCGAGCGGAGGTGAGCAGCATCTGCCCCATGGCGTGCACCGACGTGTCCTGGGCCGTCAGCGTGCCCATGAATGACGCTGCGCTCGTGGCGGCCGGCGGCAGCGCGTCGATCACGGTGCCGGGTGTGGACTCGATCGAGATGACGCGCCTCAGCGCGGCGACCGACCACGGCAGGTCGTAGCAGAGCTCCATGAGCACGACGCCGAGCACGGCTCCCTCAAGCGCCGGGCGCGCGCAGTTGATCGGCCCGCGCGCCTGAGGCGCCGAGTCGCGGAAGTCGAACGTCACGCGGTCGCCCGTCTTCGTCAGTGCCAGCCCCACCGGGTAGATCGTGTCGTGCGTGCCGTCGTGGTCGTGGTAGCCGCGCGCGAACCACTCGCCGTCGGGGATCTCCGCGAGACGGGCACGGACCACCCGCTCCACGTGCTCGACGATCTGATCCTGCACCGTGAGCACGGTCTCGAGTCCGTAGCGCTCGACGAGTTCGACGATCCGGTCGTGCGTGCGCCGCATGGCTCCCAGCCGTGCACGGAGATTGAGGCGGTTCAGCGTGGGCGTGCGACTGTTGCGCAACCAGATGCCCTCGATGTCCTTCCGCAAGGCGAAACCCTCGCCCATCTTCACACCCGGCAGCAGCGGGGCCTCCACGAACTGATCCTGGGCGGTCGCGACCATGCTGCCGGGCACGGAACCGCCCACGTCCTGCTCGTGCATCACGATGCCCGACCAGCTCACGAGGGTGCCCTGCGCGAAGTTGGGCATCGCGAGCACGGCGTCGTTGGCGTGCAGGGCGCCCCACCACGGGTCATTCGTGAAGAACACGTCGCCCTCGCGGATGTCGTCGTACCCCCACTGCTCGACGATCTTCCTCACGAAGTCGTCGATGCCCGTGGCGTGGTGGAGCACGTAGGCGCCCACGAAGAGCCCGTCGCCGGAGGCCGTGGTGAGCCCCGCGTTGAAGTCGTAGCCCTCGTGCACGATCGCGGTGCCCGACAGGCTCGATGCGGTGCGCGCCTGGTCGTCGTTGATCGCCCAGAGGCGGTGCCGGATCACCTCGAACGTGATCGGGTCGACATCGGTCATGACGGATCCTCCTGTCGGGTGAGCACGATCGTGCGGTAGCGGTCGACGTGCGCGGCGAAGCCGGGTGGGATGACCACACTGTCGCCCGGCCGCTGGATGATCGCGGGACCTGTGAAGGCGTGGCCGGGACGGATCACCTCGCCGTCGTAGACGGGCGTGGTGACGCGTCCGCGCAGGGGGAACAGCGCCGGGCGCTCGCCGAGGAGCGCCGCGGACGGATCGGGGTCGCTCAGGTCGAATGCCGGGAACGGCACCGGCTCGATCCGGCGCACCCCGACGATGCGGTGCTGATCTATTTCGATCGGGGAGCCCTCGAGCAACGAGGCCGGTCCGTAGAGCGAGCTGTATTCACGGGAGAAGTCGGCGTACATCGCCTCGAGGGATGCGGAGTCGAGAGCCCGTGTGGGCAGCGGTACGTCGAGCGAGATGAACTGATTGCGGTAGCGCACACCGGCAGAGCGCTCGATGCGGATCTCGCTCGTGTCGACGCCCTCGCGAGCGAACTGCTCGGTCACGCGTCCTGAGAGCTCGTGCAGACCGCTCTCGAGCAGCTCGATGTCGTCCTCGCCGAGGGGCCAGTCGAACGTGCGCGAGCGCGTGGCCGAGTGCGTGAGGTCGCATGTGAGCATCCCCTCGGCCGAGAAGACGGTCGACTCCGCCGGGACCAGGATCGACTTGGCACCGATGTCCTCGCCGTAGAACGCCGCGTGGGTCGGGGCGGCGCCGCCGTAGGCGACGATGACGCACTCTCGCGGGTCGTGACCGCGCGCGATCGTGGCGCGGTTGATCTGGTCGGCCATCTGGGCGTTGACGATTCGGAAGATCCCCAGCGCCACCTCGTCCGCGGTCATGCCGAGACGATCGCCGAGCGAGGCGAGCGCGCGCCGCGCTGCATCGAGGTCGAGCCTCATGCGGCCGCCTAGGAACGCGTCGGGATCGAGCAGACCGAGCACGAGGTCGGCATCCGTGACGGTCGGCTCGGTGCCGCCGCGGCCGTAGCACGCGGGGCCGGGCATGGAACGGGCGCTCTGCGGGCCGACCTGCAGCATGCCGCCCTCGTCGATCCATGCGATGCTCCCGCCCCCGGCGCCGATGGGCTCGACGTCGATCTTGGGCAGGCGCAACGTGTATCGCTCGACGACGGGCTCCTCGGTGAGAGGGAGCCTGCCGTCGCGGATGACGGACACGTCGAAGGTGGTGCCGCCCACGTCGGTGCAGATCACATTCGGCTCGTCGTAGAGGCGCCCGAGGTGCAGGCAGCCGAGCGCGCCGCCGGCGGGGCCGGAGTCGAGCGTGACGATCGGCTTCGCGCGCGCCTCCTCGACCGACGTGACGCCGCCGCCGGCCTGCATGACGAGCATTGGACGGGCGAGTCCGTCCCTCCGCAGCCGGTCCTCGAGATCACGCAGGTATCCGATCACGGTCGGGCCGATGTAGGCGTTGACGGCGGTCGTGGCGGCCCGCTCGAACTCGCCCATCACGGGGGCGACCTCGTGCGAGAGCGACAGCATCACGTCGGGCGCGAGCTCGCGGGCGATCTCGGCGATGCGCCGCTCGTGGGCGTCGTCCAGGAACGACCACAGCAGCGAGACCGCGATCGCGTCCACGCCCTCGGCGACGAGCTCGCGCACGGCGGCGCGCACCTCGTCCTCGTCGAGGGGCACGAGCACGTCGCCGTAAGCGTCGACACGCTCGGTGACCCCGCGGGTCAGGGATCGGGGCACGAGCGGCTCAGGCTTGGACAGGCGCGAAGCGTGGATGACATCGCGTTCCCCCAGGCCGGCGACCTTGATGTAGGCCCGTCCGATGACGAGCGTGTCCTCGTGTCCCCGGGTGGTGATGAGCCCCGTCTTCCCACCCGTGCGCGTCACCATGGCGTTCGTGGCCTGCGTCGTGCCGTGCACGAACCGTCGTGTGCCGCCCAGCAGCAGGGAACGGGTGGTTCCCAGCTGCTGGGCGGCGACGTCGAGCGCGTCGAGCACCCCGGTGGCGAGCGAGCCGTACGTCGTGAGCGCTTTGGAGACGGTGCGCCCGCCGTCCTCGTCGACCACGATGCAGTCGGTGAAGGTGCCGCCGATGTCGACGGCGATGTCGTATGCCACTGGGTGTGTGCCTTCCGTGCTCGTCCGGTGCGTCAGTCAGCCACGCCCCACAGGGCCGAGTACGCGGCCTCGTGATCGACACCGGCCGTGAAGCCGCCCGACTCCGGCATGTTGTGGTCCTTGTCGATGATCTGGATGCCCGCTCCGATGGGCTGGGCCTCCTCGCCCTGCAACGCGCGCAGCATGGTGTCGACCGCGCCCCACGCCGTCCACTCGTGCGGCACCCCCACAAGGGCATCCAGACCGAGGTCGCCGCGGATCGCGTCGAGGGCGGACGAGTCGCCGAAACCGGCGATCGCGTGGATGTCGGCGCTACGCCCCGAGGCGATGATCGACTGGCCGATGCCCATCGACGCCCAGGCGCTGAGCGGCATGAAGACGGAGTTCACCTCGGGGTTGGCCAAGAACACCGACTCGAACTTGGTCACGAGCGCAGGCCCCATGTCGGCATTGGCGATCTCGACGGTCTCGGTCACCTCGCAGCCGTCGCACTCGGCGATGCGTTCGAGGAAGCCGTCGCGCATCCAGGGACCCCAGGCCGGATCGATGAAGTCAAGCAGCAGCACCTTCGCCGCGCCGTCCGTCTGGCCGATCACCCAGTCCGCCGCGAGCGCGCCGATCGCGTCGTAGTACCCGCGCTCGTCCTCCCACTCGGGCATCAGCACGCGGTGCGTGGTCCATAGCGGCTCGCCGCCGGTCAGATCGCAGTCGACGCCGCCCGAGCCCATGATCGCGATGTTCGCGTTCCTCGCCTCCTGATACGCCTCCGCGACGCTCGCGCAGTCGATGCCGTGGGTGAAGATGACGTCCGGGCTCGTTGCGATGGCCTGGCGAATGCACGTGCTCCAGCCGCCGGGATTGAGCTGGCCGTCGCATACGTTGCTGCGCCAACCCAGCGTGTCCATGGCCGCGGTGAGCGCGGCGGTGTGGATCGCCCCCGTGGGGCTCGCCTCGCCGACCGAGACGATCCAGGCATCGAGACCGTCGATCGGGTTGACGGGAGCCTCGGGAGGCGCGCCCATAACGCCCTCGTATGCGTGCGCAAGCGCTTCTTCGGCGGGGAAGGCGGCCGATCCCGGGGCCGATTTCGTCGGCGCGACGCCGTCGGGCTCGGCGTCCGAGGAACAGCCGGAGACGACGAGCGCGAGCATCGCGGCGGTCGTGAGTGCGAGGCGCCGGGCAGCACCTCGTGCCCTGGTGGGCGGACTTCCCTGATACATCAGCAGCTCCTTTGCAGCTTGTGGAAGGGAAACGGTGGTGTGTGGCCGTCAGCGCTCTCCTCGCGCCCAGGCCCGGGCCTGGGCGTGGAACTCGTCGACCTGGCCGGGCCGGTCGACGGCGATGAGATCGAGGTAGCCGTCATAGCCGTTCTTGCGATTCAGGTAGTGCAGGTGCTGGTAGGGCTCGCGGGCGCCCTCGAGCAGCGAGTAGTCGATCGTGAGGGAGTCGTCGGGGTCGATGACGTCCAGTCGGTCCTTGAAGTAGATGCCGTCGAACGTCATGAGCTTCCACTGGCCCTGCCGGCGCTCGGCCTTGGAGAACCACCAGGTCCACACCGTGATGTCGCAGGGCACGCCGTCGACCTGGGTGCGGATGAAGATGTTGCCCTGGCTCTCGACGATGGCGCGGTCGCCGTGGACCTCCGCCCACACCGGGTTGATGAGGTGGTACCCACGGCCACGGCCCGACTCGAGCTGATGCTTCGACTGCTCGACGAAGTCGGCGGGCGAGCCCACGAACCAGGTCACACGCACTTCGCCGTCGGGCCAGTAGCTGTCCAGCAGCACGTCCCAATCGGCCTGGTCACGAGCGAGACGCTCGCGCTTGACGAGCGAGAACAGCGCCTGCTCGGTCTCGACGTCGATGGATGCGGAAACCGCAGACATGTGAACCTCCTCGTTCGGGCTGCCGCAATTTAGTCAGGCTGCCTGTCTAAATCGATCGTCGATGGCGAGGCGCGCGTTGTCAATCCGTCGGAGCGATACCTCAGTTCGCTCGGGCTGTGAGCGGATCCGACGCGATCGTGCCGAGCACCGACAGGAAGGCGCGGTACTCGTCGGCCCCGAATCGCTCCTCCCAGAGCCCCTCGATCTCCCGCAGTGCGGAACTCGCGAGCCGCTGAGCCGCGATGCCGCGCTCAGTGAGACAGACGAGCTTCGCGCGCCGATCGAAGGGATCCGGACCCCGTTCGGCGTATCCGAGGGCGATGAGCTGCTCGATGACCTCCGCAATGGTCTGCTTTGCGAGCCCCGTGCGGATCGCAAGATCCTGGGCGCGCGAGCCCTCCGCCTCGATGAAACGGAATACCCGACCGTGGCGGAGCACGCGCAAGCCGTCGAAACCGGCGGCCTCAAGACGCGCATGGAGTTCATCGAGGACCACGCTCTGGGTCCGCTCGAGCAGCCACGGGAGCGGTTCGGCGTGGAGCGGATGCGCGGGCTCGGCCATGATGGACTCCCTTCCTCGAGGCGCCCAGCTTAGAGGTGCTCGCGTCCGTGTGGTGCGCGGTCGTCCGGACGCGGAAGCCGCGCCGTCCCGGACGAGCGGGTCCGGGACGGCGCGGCTCACGAATGCACGCGCGTCGGGGCCACCGCTCAGGGTAGAACGACGACCTTGCCAGGAGCGTGCGAGCCCTCCAGCGTCGCGAAGGCCTCGCGGACTTCGTCGAGCGAGTACGTCGCCGCCACGGGCAGGACGAGGCTGCCGGCGGCGAGGTCGTCGACGAGCCGCGCGAGATTCTCCGCGGTGCGGGCCTCGCGCTCGACGTTGCGCACGCCAAGCTCGGCGACCGCCTCGTGGTCGGCGATCGCAACCATCCCGTCCACCGGCACCCCAATCGACACGCCCGCATCGAGAGCGTCGCGGCCGTGGCAGTCGATCACCGCCGTGATCTCGTGTCCGGCCAGCCGCTCGGCGAGGCCCTCACCGTAGGCCAGGGGCACGACGCCCAGCGAGCGCAGGAAGTCGTGGTTGCGCTCCGACGCGGTGCCGATCACGCTCGCTCCGGTGCGAAGCGCGAGCTGGCTGGCGATCAGGCCGACGGCGCCGGCCGCGCCCCCGACGAGCACGGTGTCGCCCGCGCCGATCGGGATCGTGGCGAGGCAGGAGACCGCGGTGAGGCCGGCGATGTCCAGGCCGCCGGCGGTCTCGACCGGCAACTCCGCCGGGCGGCGCACCAGGTCGGATGCCTGAGCGACGGCGCGCTCGGCGATCGACCCCTGTCCGCGTCCGACCACCTCGTCGCCCACCTCGATCGCGGTGCCGTCCCAGTAGGACGCGCCCGGTCCCACGTCCTCGACCGTGCCCGCCAGGTCCGCCCCGGGGCGGCGGGGGAACGGCGAGTCCGACGGGAACGCGCCCGACCGGAGCTTCGCATCGACGGGGTTCAGCCCTGCGGCGCGGACCCGCACGGCCACCTCTCCGGGGCCCGGCGCGGGATCGTCCACTTCGGCGACGCGGAGGACCTCCGGGCCGCCGACCCGGTCGTACAGCGCTGCTCTGCTCATCGTGTGCCTTTCAGTCGTGCTGGACGGCGACCTGCTCCGGCTCGAGCTGCACCGCCCACCCTTCGATGGTCCCGGCGCTCTCGTACTCCTGGATCTGCAGGACGCGACGAGCAGGGTCGACGGCGTGGTCCAGCTTCGTCGTCACGAACGCGATCAGCGTCTGCCACGCGATCTGCTCGAGAGCGTCGCCGCCGAGGACGAGCACGTTCGCGTCGACGCCCTTGCGCCCGGCGATCGCGACGTTCGGGCTGACCGCGGGCAGCGCGCGTGCGCCCGTGACCTTGTTCGCGGCGACGACCGCGAACGCGGGATCCTCCACGACGAGCACGCCGAACGCGTCGAGCGCCGCGTCCTGGTCGTCCACGACGGCCTTGCCGACGCGAACGGCGAAGGCCGGGTAGTCGTCGCCCGGGTCGAGTGCGTCGGGGCCGTGCCAGATGACGTCGTGGCCGGCCGCGAGGGCGCGAGCCTGCAGGGCCCGCCCGATCTCGTAGCCGCCGTGGTCTGCCGCGATGTGGATGCGGGTCATGATCGAACCTCCCGGTGATTGCGAAGTGATGCGGATGTCGAGGTCGTGGTCATTGCGGGGACCCCTCGATCGCCGTCGTGGCGGTGGTGGCGCGAGCACGCGTCGCGAGCAGGGCGACCAGGGCGAGCACGATCGGCGCGGCGGTCATGGCGGCGAGCGGCCAGACCGCCTGTTCGCCGGCCGCCGAGACGAGGGGGGCCACCCCGGCCGCGAGCAGCCACTGGATCGAGCCGAGGACCGCCGTCGCCGTGCCCACCGCGTGGCGCAGATCCTTGATCGACTCCGCGATGGCCGGGCCGACGATGAAGCCCATGGGCGCGGCGATCAGGAACATGCCCGGAAGCAGCAGCCAGGGCGTGAGAGCATCGGCGGCCACGGCCACGACGATCGCGAGCGCGCCCGCTGCCTGGATGCCGAGGCCGAGCGTCATCTGCGTGCGTTCGGTGACGCGGGTCGCGAGGCGCCCGGAGAGAAGGCTCGTCGCGAGGAGCGCGACGCCGTTGATCCCGAACGCGATGGCGTAACCGAGGGGAGAGAAGCCGAGGACCGTCTGCATCACGAACGGTGAGCTCGCGATGTACGCGAACATCGCGATGAACGAGAGCCAGGTCACGAGCGCGGCGCCCAGGAAGCTCCGCGAGCGGAACGCCTGGGCGCCGACCGAGGACATGGCGCGCAGCCCGCCGGTCAGGCGCCGCTCGGGCGCGTGGGTCTCCGGAACCACGAGCAGCACGGCCGCGCATGCGACCGCCGCGAAGAGCGCCAGGCCGGCGAACGTGGCCCTCCAGCCCCCGAGAGCGATCAGACCGACCCCCGCGATCGGCCCGAGCACCGGACCGATCGACAGGATCCCGCCCAGGATCGCGTAAGCCCGCGTCGCGGCGGGGCCGTGTGTGAGGTCGGCGACGACCGCGCGCGACAGCACCAGCCCGACCGCGCAGGCCAGCCCTGTCACAAGGCACGCCGCGATCAGCAGCACGAGGCTGGGCGCGATGGCCGCAGCGACGCTCGAGAGCGCCATGGTGGCAGAGCCGACGAGCAGCGGCCGTCGCCGGCCGACCGCATCCGACAGCGGCCCCGCGATCAGCTGTCCCGCGGCCATGCCGATGGTGAAGCCGCTGAGGGACAGCTGCGCGGCGGAGGCGGGCGCATCGAACTCCGAGGCGATGGCAGGCAGGCCAGGGAGGAAGATGTCGGTGCCGAAGGGGCCGAGGATCGCGAGCGCGCCGAGGACGCCGAGGATCGGCGCCGTCAGGCGGGCCTCGGCACGCGGCGCCTCAGCGTGCGACATGGTCAGCCGAGCACGGTGCTGCCACCGTCGACCACCAGGTTGATTCCCGTGATCCACGAGGCCTCGTCGGATGCGAGGAAGACGGCGGCACTGACGACGTCCGCCGGCTGACCGACGCCGCCCAACGGCGTCCGGTCCCACGCTGCCTTGAGCGGTGAGGGCGGGGCATCGACGAGGAACTTCGTCGCGGGAGTCTGGATGAAGCCGGGGGAGATGCAGACCGCGCGGATGCCGTGCGGTCCGCCCTCGACGGCGAGCTGCTGGGTCAGGTTGATGACGCCCGCCTTCGCCGCGCCGTGGGCGTTCTGCGGCATGAACTCCACGCCGCGCGTGCCGGCGATGGAGCCGATGTTCACGATCACGCCGCCCCGCGCTTTCAGATGCTTCCACGCGGCACGAACGGCGTAGAACACGATGTTGAGCTCCATGTCGATCGCGAAGTCCCAGTCCTCGACGCTGATCTCATCGATCGCGCCGAATCGCTGGATGGATGCGTTGTTGTAGAGCACGTCGATGCCGCCGTACACGGACGCCGCTTCGTCGATCCACGCCTCCACGGCGCGCGCGTCCCCGGCGTCCACCGGAGCGTGGCCGGTGATCTCCCCGCCCGCCTCGCGCACGAGGCGCACGGTCTCCTCGAGTCCGGCGACGTCGATGTCGCAGCCGACGACCCTTGCGCCCTCCGCCGCGAACCGCCGAGCGGCCTCGCGCCCCATCCCGGCGCCGATGCCCGTGATGACCGCGATCTTCCCTGCCAGCCGTGCCATGCTGCTCCTCCTCGAGCCCGTCGCTCCGGGGCTCGTCCGTCGTGCCCGTGAGTGATTGATCGCCGGCGAAACCCGGGGGAGCCCCCGCCGCACCGCCGGCGATCGCCGATCGTCACACGGGAGGTGCGACGAACAGTCCCTTGTCGATGTCGTTGAACGACTCGCGCGCGACGAGCTCGCTCATCTCCGCGGCCGTGCCCCACTGGTCCTGGGTGTCCAAGTCACTCACGTCCATGCGTGAGGGGTGCCACGTGTCCTCGTCGAGCACGGCGAGCTCGGTCGTGTACTCGATCGTGTTTCCCGCAGGCGAGAGGAAGTACGCGAACGTGTTGTCGCCCACGTTGTGACGGCCCGGTCCCCAGATCATGCGGGTGCCGGAGCGGAGGATCTTGCCGGTGCCGCGCATCCACTCCTCGATGCCGCGCATCTCGAAAGAGACATGGTGCAGCGAGTGGTGAGGTCCCTGGGCGATCGCGATCGAGTGGTGGTGCGGGTTCGTGCGCAGGAAGTGCATCAGCTCCCGCCCGTCGGGCGTCACGAGCGAATCGGAGATCGCGAAGTCGAGGTGGTCGATGTACCACTGCGCGCTGGTGTTGAGGTCCGCGGAGTTGAACACGACGTGAGACAGCTTGACCGGGATCGGCTCACGTTCGCGGATCTTGCGCGACTGCCGAAGCTCGACCTCCGTCGAGAACTCCAGCACCCGCCCGTCGCCGTCGAACACCCGGAATCCGTAGCCGCCACCGGGCTGCGAGAGCTCGCGGGGCTCGTGGACGAACTGCACGCCCTCCGCGTGAAGCTTGTCCGCCAGCTTGTGGAGGTCCCCCCGGTCCTTCGTTCCGAAAGCGACCAAATCGATGCGCTTCTCAGCGCGACGGAGGCGCAGGATGTACGGCTCGGGGGACCCCTCGGCCACGAGGTATGCCAGGTCCTCGGTCCGCTCCAGCTCCGTCAGGCCCCAGTGCTTCTTGAAGAACTCGGTCTCTTCGTCGAAGTTGGGCACGGCAAGCGCCGCGTATCGGAGATGGGAGACGAGTCGCTCAGTCATCATCGACCTTTCGTGGAATGTGCGCGCACGGATACAGCGCGCTCCGAATCTAAGACGGCTCGACGTCCTCCGACCACTGCCCCGATGGATACCACACATCGCGGACGGCGGCGGTGTGCGGTCGTGACGTTCTGCACCGACACGCATCGGTAATGTGGGGCGGAACTCGAAGGAGAGTGATTGTGGGCGGAGACGACCCGGACCTGAATCTCCTCGTCGCGCTGCGTGCGCTGCTCGAGGAAGCCAACGTCACCCGTGCGGGAGAGCGCATCGGCATGGGACAGTCGACCATGTCTGCTGCGCTCTCGAGGCTGCGCGGGCAGTTCGAGGACGAGTTGCTCGTGCGTGTGGGACGTGATTACGAGCTGACACCGCTTGCGCGCCAGCTCCTGCCGCAGGTGCAGCTGACGATCCCGCTCGTCGAGCGGGCGCTCGGCGTCGAGCAGACCTTCGACCCCAGCGAGGCGCAGCGGCGTTTTCGCGTACAGCTGACCGACTACGCGGCGGTCGAGCTGCGCCCGTACTTCCGGCTCCTGCGCGCCGCCCGCGGGCTGCGGTTCGACCTGCGCAGGCTTCCCGAGAGCCCGGCGGAAGGAGAGCGCGATCTGCTCGCTCACGACTTCGTGGTCGCGGTTCCGGGAATGGGCATCCACAGCGACAGCGTCGAGCTGTTCCGGGACGAGTACGTCGTGATCGCCGACCGGGAGAACCCGGCGATCGGGGGCGGGCAGATCTCGCTCGACGACTTCTTGGCGCTGCCGCATGTCCGTTGTGACTTCGGACCGGGACACGTGACCGGGCCGGAGCGCCGCATGCATGAGCTCGACCTCACGGTCGACGTCAGGGTGACGACGTCCTCGCTTCTTCCCATCCCGCTGATCGTCTCGGGCACGGACCTGATCAGCGTGGTCCCGCGCCGGCTCGTCGAGCGCAACAGCGGCATGACGGGAACGGTGGCCGTGCCCACGCCCTTCGAGACCGTCGTGCTCATCGAGCGGCTGTGGTGGCACCCGGCGCATTCCAGCGATCCTGCCCACGCCTGGGTGCGAGAGACGATCGCCGCAGCAGCGCGCGGCGGCGTGCCTGAGACCTGAGTTGCGCGGGTCAGCCTGTTCGCCGATGCCTGGCATCGGGCACTGCCGCTACCGTCGGACGCCGCACGGGCAATAGCGTCTCCACGGGGTGCGAGGGAGCGCCCGGTTTGGAGTCGGTGAAGAAATGACGGTCAATTCCGTGCTAGTCCTCGGTGGCGGATTCACCGGTCTCACGTCCGCGATCGCGCTTGCGCTGCGGGGCGTTGAGAACGTGACGCTCGTCGAACGAGCGCCCGCGTGGGCCCGCGTCGGCCACGGCATCACCGTGCAGGGCAATGCCCTGAAGGTGTTCCAGGACATCGGGGTGGTGGACGAGATCCTCCGCCGCGGCTTCGGGGCGGACGGCGTCACGCTGTTCCACGCCGACGGGAGCGTGATGATGCGCTTGCAGACGCCGAAGACGGGCGGAGAGGACCTCCCGGCGACGCTGGGCGCGCTGCGTGCCGACGTGCACGAGATCCTCGTGGAACGAGCCCTTGAACTCGGCGTGAAGTTCCGGCTCGGCACGCAGGTCGTCTCGTTCGAGAACCACGGCGACTCCGTCTCGGTGCTCCTCAGCGACGGCACCACGGAGTTCTGGGACCTGATGATCGCCGCCGACGGCATCAAGTCGTCGACGCGCCCCAAGCTCGGGATCACGGCCGAGCGGGCGTCGAGCGGGCTCGGCATCTGGCGCGGTGTGACGAACAGGCTGCCCGAGATGACGGGAGGGATCGCGTACCCCGCGCCCGGGGACGAGGGTGCGTACAAGGTGGGGTACACCGCGATCAGCGCGACGCAGTGCTACGTCTTCGTGCTGTGCGAGCCGCAGCGCACGCCCAACGATCTGCCGGACTGGCAAGAGATGAAGCGCCTCATGGAGCCGTTCCACGGGGAGTTCGATTGGCTGCGCGAGTCGCTGAACGAGTCGACCTACCTCAACTTCCAGGAGATCGAGTGGATCTTCGTCGAGGAGCCGTGGCACCGCGGGCGCGTCATCGCCCTCGGCGAGGCGGTTCATGCCGTCCCTCCGCTCATCGCGCAGGGGGCGGCGCAGTGCGTCGAGGACGCGCTCCTCATCGCCGACTACGTCACGCGGGAGGGGGACCTGGAGGCGCACCTGACCGAGTTCCAGGAGCGGCGCATCCCACGCATCAAGGGCGTCGTGGACGCCTCATTGCAGCTCGCGTATTGGGAGTGCCACCCGGGGTCCCCGGACGCCCAGCCCGGTCGCGTCATGGCGCAGGCCCTCGCTGAGCTGGTGGCTGCCCCGTGAGCGGCTTCCGCGTTCCCCGTCGCATCGTCACGGGGCACGATGGCGCGGGGGTGTCCGTGGTCGTCAGCGACGGCCCGGTCCCCGTCACGCGCGAGCTCCCGGAGGACGGGGTCGCGTTCCACGAAGTATGGGTCACGCCCACGGTGCCGGCGGCGATCCACGCGGGCGCCGAGGACCCGACGGCCGGTGCCATCACCGTCCCGCCGCCGGCGCGTGGCACGCGCATCCGGATCAACGAGTTCCTGCCGGGGCACCTGGACGAACGCGGCCTGCAGTCACCCATGCACCGGACCGAGTCGATCGACTACGGCATCGTGCTCGAGGGCGAGATCACCCTCATCCTCGACGACAGCGAGGTGACGGCGCGAGCCGGGGACATCTTCGTCCAGCGGGGGACCGACCATGCGTGGGCGAACCGCGGCGACACGATCGCGCGCGTCGCGTTCGTGCTCGTCGGGGCAGAGTTCCAGGACGATGTCCTGGAGGTTCTTCCCGGCGACGTGCGCGACAGCCTCATGCGTCACGGTCCGCGGGAGGGAGCCGATGATGCGGCTTGATCACATCGGCCTGTCCGTTCGCGATCTCGATGCGATGGCCGCCTGGTATCAGAGGGCTTTCGGGTTCGAACGCACGGGAGACTTCGCCGTGGCCGCGCTGGGCCTCCGGGGGACGTTCCTGACCGGTCCCGATGGTCTCGCCATCGAGCTGCTCGAGCGGAGCGGATCCATACCGCCGGAGCGGGTGATGGACGCCGCCGACGCCATGCTCACGCACGGGTGGGGCCACCTCTGCTTCCGGGTCGCGAACCTCGAGGCAGAGTTCGCGCGGCTCGTCGAGGCGGGCGCGACCATCGTCAATCCGCCCGCGGCGTCTCCGGACCCGGCCTCTCGTTTCGCGTACGTGGGCGATCTCGAGGGCAATCTCATCGAACTGGTCGATCGGAAGGGTCCGGTGGGGACATGAGCGGGATTCGGCTTCCGGGTCTGTCCGGCGAGACGTTCGTGGTGACCGGTGCCGCGGGGGGCCAGGGCGCCGCCGAGGCGCTGCTGCTGGCGGAGAACGGTGCGCACGTCGTAGCGGCGGATGTGCGTGCGGAGGCGCCCGAGCTGCTCGCCCAGGCGGAAGAACTGCCCGGCACCGTGGAGTATCGTCGCCTCGACGTGACGGACGAAGCGGCGTGGGCGGCGCTCGCCGATTCACTCATGGGCCGGCGCGTCAAGGGCCTCGTGAACAACGCGGGTGTCACACACCGCGTCCGGATCGGTGCGGTCGAGCGTGGCGACTGGGATCACGTGCTCGCTGTGAACGTCACGGGCGCGATGCTCGGCACGCAGGCGTTGCTACCCCTCATGGCGGGCGGGTCATCGATCGTCAACATCGGCTCCGCCGCGGGGCTCACCGGCCATTACACGGCTGCTTACACCACGTCGAAATGGGCGATCCGCGGCCTGACGCACACCTCCGCGACCGAACTCGGCCCGCGCGGCATCCGCGTCAACGCGGTGCACCCCGGGTACATCCATACCGAGATGACTGCGAGCGCGCCCCGTCCGTTCCTCGACGCCAACCTCGCGGTGTCCCCGCTGAGACGTGGCGGCGAGCCGAGCGAGGTGGCGGCCGTCGTGGTGTTCCTCCTGTCGGATGCCGCGTCCTTCGTCACCGGCGCGGAGATCTCCGCGGACGGCGGCCAATTCCTGTCGGGCGTGGCGACGTTCCTGTCGGACGCCGTCCGTTCCGCGCAGGCCTGATTTCAGAGGCGAGCATCATGTACATGTATTTCCCCACCAACTACGTCTGGAGCATGTCGGTCGTCGCATGCCTCAACAACGGAGGACTGATCGACGACATCGACAAGGCGTGCCGCCCCGTGCTCGAGGCCTCGCAGCACGGAGACGACGCGGGCACGGAGGAGCTCTACGAGGCATGGCAGGCTGTGGCGGATCGCCTGGTCGAGTCAGCCGAGGCCGACCTCTCGCGCGGATGGACCCGCGGCGCGGGCGAGAAGTTCTACCGGGCCAGTCTGTACACGTCGCAGGCGGAGCGCCTGCAGTCCCCGAAGTGGGAGGGGCGCAACGACGCGTACCGGAAGTCGATGGACCTGCTGCAGAAGCACATCCAGTACTCCGAAGCGCCGATCCGGCGGGTGGAGATCCCCTACGAGGGCGCGCAGCTGCCCGCATACTTCCGCTCGGTGCCCGCCGCCGACGGACCCGTGCCGCTCGTCGTGCTCTGGAACGGGCTGGACTCCACCAAGGAGATGATGGTGTACTCGGGCTTCGCCGAGCTCCTTGCCGAGCGGGGGATCGCGACGCTCATGGTCGACTGCCCCGGTTCGGGGGAGGCGCTCCGCCTCCGCGGACTGCACGCGCGCTACGACACCGAGGTGTGGGCCAACGCCATCATCGACTGGGTCGAGACGGACCTTCCCGAGGCCGACGCGTCGCGGATCGGCCTGGTCGGCTGGTCGCTCGGCGGCTATTACGCGCCGCGCGCGGCCGCGTTCGAGCAGCGGGTGCGGCTCGTCGTCGCGTGGGGCGCGAACTACAACTGGGCGGAGGTCCAGCGCAAGCGCCAGCAGAGGGAGGGGGAGAACCCGGTTCCCCACTACTGGGACCACGTGCAGTGGGTCTTCGGCGCGAGCGATCTCGATGACTTCTTTGAGCGGACCCGGGGGATGACGCTCGACGGTGTGGTCGATCGGATCTCCGTGCCGTTCCTGGTCACGCACGGCATCGGCGATCGCCAGATCTCGGTCGACTACGCGCACGCCCAGTACGAGGCCGCGGTGAACTCCCCGAAGAGGGAGCTGCGCATCTTCACCCAGGAAGAGGGCGGCGCGGAGCACATCGGGCTCGACAACATGCCCTACGTCGCCCAGTACACGGCGGACTGGATCGCAGAGACGTTCGCCGGCCTGTCCGAGGCGACACGATGAGCGAGGAGACTCGATGAACAAGGAGAAGTTCGACGACTACATCGCGCGCTTCAACGCGCGCGACGACTCGGCGTTCGACGACTACCTGCACCCGGATCTGCACGTGCAGAACGGAACCCTGGAGTACTGGGGCGTGCAGGCGATGAAGGATCATTACGCCGGCATCTGGGACACGTTCACGGAGGAGCTGTTTCCGAGCGACTTCATCGCTTCGGAGACGAACGCCGCGATCCGCATGAAGACCCGGTTCGTCGCGCAGCGCGACAACGCGGCGTCGCTGTTCGGTCCCGTGGCCAAGGGCGACCGATTCGAGTTCCTCGGCGTCATCTCCTACCGGATCGCGCCCGATGGCCGGTTCTCCGACATCCTCGTGGCGGCCGCGTCGTTCCGCGCCGTTCGAGCGGACGGCACGGCCGCCGAGCTCGGCACTCCCCACTGAGCCGCCGCTGATCGACGAAGAAGCCCGGCCCCGAGAGGGGCCGGGCTTCTTCGTCGATCACTTGCCCCAGGACTCAAGGAACAGCGCCCGGTAGTCGACGCTGCCCTCGTACGGGCCCGACTCCGGGAGGTTGCGTGCCGCGTCCACCACCTGGATGGACTGACCGATGAACGCCGGGGCCTGTCCGTTTCGCACGCGGATCGCGGTGTCGACCGATCCCCAGCCTTGCCAGCCGTTGCCCATGGCCACCGTGGCGGTGATTCCGGGCTGGCCGTTGCGAATCATGTCGATGGCGCCGTCGCCCCCGAAGCCACCGATGACGGTGAGTTGGTCCGCGAAGCCGGCCTGGCTCACCGCCGCTGCCAGCCCGGTCTCGAGGTAAGAGTCCGTCGGCACGATGAGGCTGTTCGCATCCGGGTTGTCCAGCAGAGCGCTGGTGACCTTCTGCAGGTAGGAGTTGTTCGCCGTCTCGGGATCGGAGACGTCGATCACGGCGAGCACCTCACCGCCGAGCTCGGCGGTGTGCTCCTCGAACGCCTCGGTGATCCACGGCCCCCAGGCGTTCGTCGTGGAGTTGATGACGATTGCCTTCACGTCGCCGTCGTTCTTGCCGTACACGTAGTCCGCCATCAGCTCCCCGAAGACATGGAAGAAGCTGCTCTGCATGTCGGGGAGCCAGAGGCGCTCACTGTCCCACACCTGGGGATCGCAGTCGTCGACGCCGCCGCCGCCCACGATCGTGACACCGGCGGCCTTCGCCTCCGCGAACGCCGCTGCAGCAGCGCCGCAGCTGATGCCGATCGGGACGAGGACGTCGGCACCGCCGGCGATCGCCTGTCGGATCGCCGTGGCGAAGCCTTCTGGGTTGAGCTTGCCGTCGACGATCTGCCCGGACCAGCCGGCTGCCTCGGCGGCCTCCACGACGGCGACCGACGGGAGGTGGCAGCTCGCCAGCTGCTCACCGCACGACATGACGTAGAGTTTGAGCCCCTCCTCCGGGCTGGTCGGCTCGAGATCCTCGAGGGTAGAACCGATGCCGGTGTATGCGCGCTCGAGCGCTTCCTGGGCCTCGACGCTCGCGACGGCGTCGTCCGCACCGGGAGCGTCCGCCTCCTCGGTGCTGCATGCGGCGAGAGCCAGCGATGCGACGGCGAGTGCCGCGATGGATGCCGTGAACCTGCGTGCGATCACAGTGGGTTGCCTCCTGAGTAGGCGGCGACGTCGTCCCTCCGGGCTGGCAACGCCGCCGCACGTGCGCTTCATCGCGCGCGCGTGATCAGTCAATCTGTCCCGGGTGAGACCGGCCAGTGCACGAAGACGATAAGACCTATCGTCGCCGGGGGTGTGGCCACGGGTGAAGCTTTGAGACCGAGAGGAGGGAAGCCCGTCGTCTCCGCGCCGGGCTTCCCTCCTCGTTCAGGCCTCTACGATCCCTGGCGCTTGCGCCTGCCCAGGTACGTCGACAGACTGACCGCGGTCAGCAGGGCCAGGCCGTTGAAGACCGACGACGCCCAGCCGCTGGCGCCGGAGAGCGCGAGGCCGCTGACCGCCACCGAGACGAAGATCGCGCCGATCACGGTGCCGGCAACGTTGAAGAAGCCGGGCCGGATCGCGGTCGCGCCGAGGAACACGGCGGCCAGCGCCGGGAACAGCAGAGCGTTGCCGTCCGAGGCGCCCGCGCTTCCCATGCGGGCGAGCTGAAGCACACCCGCTCCGCCCGCGATCGTGCCGGCGATGATGAAGCTCCACCACACGTTCTTCGTGACCGGCACGCCGACGAGCTTCGCGGCCGTGGCACTGGAGCCGATCGCATACAGCGAGCGCCCGAACGGCGTGTGCGTGAAGAAGTACCACGCGACCGCTGCGACAGCGAGCGTGATGAAGAACACGACCGGCAGGCCGAACCAGCGCGTCGAGCCGAACACGAAGATCGCCGGGTCGATCCCGCTGATAATGGTCTGACCTCCGGTGTACCAGATCGTGATGCCGCCGAGCAGCATGCCCATACCCAGTGTCGTGACGAACGGACTCATCCCAAGACGGGTGACGAGGAAGCCGTTCACCGTGCCGATGAGGGTTCCGACCAGGATGGGGATGATGATCGCGAGGGGCAGGGGGAGCCCCCAGTGCGCCATGAGTCCCGCACACAGGACTTGGGCGACGGCGGCGGTGGCGCCGAGGGAGAAGTCGAAGTAGCCGCAGACCAGGGGGAACAGTGCGGCGATGGCCACGAGCGCGACGACGGCCTGGCTTCCCAGGATCACGTTGAGGTTGTTGACCGTGGGGAAGGCCGACGAGGACGGGGGGAAGAATGCGAAGAACGCGAACACCAGCACGGTGAGCAGCGGCATCGCGTAGCGCTCAAGCAGCTTCAGCGCGGAGGGTGTGCGCTGAACGGGGATCGACACGGTCGCCGTGGACGCGGTGCTTCCGTTGGTGGTGGTCTGGGGGCTGTTGGTCATGCGTTCGGCTCCGTCTTGTCAGCGGGGTCGGCGGGGGAGGTGGGGCGTTCGCGCAGGACCAGCCGGTTCAGGCCGTCCACGTCGAGTTCTCCGGCCTGCACCTCGGCGGTGATCTTGCCGCGCGAGAGCACGAGCGTCCGGTCGGCCAGGGCGTTGATCTCGGAAAGGTCGCTCGAGGCGACGATCACGGCGCAGCCGCGGGACGCCGCCTCACGGATGAGCGCATAGATGTCGGCGCGGCTCATGACGTCCACACCCTGTGTCGGCTCATCCAGCAGCAGCACCCGCGGTGCCCGGTTCAGCCATCGCGCGATGATGGTCTTCTGCTGATTGCCTCCCGACATCGACGACAGCAGCGCGTCGGGTCCGGCCGTCTTGATCCCGAACTCCGCGATCAGCCTGCGAGCGGCGTCTCGCTCGCGCTTCCGCGGCATCCACCCGCCGGACCAGTTCTCTTTGAGCCGGGCCACCGAGATGTTCTCGCTCACGGACTGGTCCGCGAACGCCGCCTCCCGCGCACGGTCCTCCGGAACGAGGGCGACACCGGCCGCGACCGCCTGACTGACGCATGACGGCGCGTAGCGCTTCCCCTCGAGGGTCATGTCGCCGGAGGACGGCGCGAACTCGCCGAAAAGTGTCTTGAGCACCGAGGATCGACCGGACCCGACCAGCCCCGTCAGCCCCAGGATCTCGCCGTGATGGACGTCGAAGCTCACCCCCTTCACGGGACCCGAGCGCAGGTTCTTCACGCTCAGCACCACCTCGGTGCGGGCATGCGACGCCTGGCCCGTAGGGCGCAGCGCGGCGACCGAGCGGCCGGCCATGAGCTCGATGAGCTGCTCCTCGCTCGGTGCGGCGTCGACGAGAGCTCCCGCCACGCGTCCGTCGCGGTAGACCGTGAAGTCGTGCGCGACGGAGAGCACCTCGCGCAGGCGGTGGCTCACGATGATCACGGTCTGCCCGGCCTCGGCTCGGCGCCGCACCTGATCCAGGAGCAGCTCGGATTCGTGGGCGGCGAGGCGCGCGGTGGGCTCGTCGAGGACGAGGATGCGCTCCTGACCGCTCGTCTGGCCCTGGAGCGCGCGAGCGATGGCGACCATCGTCTGGTCCGACGGCCGAAGCGTGTTGATGGGCTGGGACGGATCCAGCTTCAACTCGTACTCCTCGAGCAGCGCTCGCACGTGGTGTCGTAGCGCGCGCCAGTCGATGCCCCCGCCGCGACGCGGATAGCCGCTGTCGAGGGCGAAGTTCTCCTCGATGGAGAGCTCGTTGAACAGTCCGAGGTCCTGATGGACGAACCGCAATCCTGCGTCCTGCGCGGTCGTCGGACTGTAGTGCGAGAGATCGTAGGCGCGCCCGAAGATCTCGAGCTCGCCGGCGTCGGCGGTGTAGACGCCGGCGAGGATCTTGATCGTCGTGCTTTTCCCGGACCCGTTTCCGCCGAGGAGCGCGTGGACCGTGCCCCGGCGCACTGCCAACGACGCCTTGTTCAGGGCACGCGTGCCGGCGAAGTCCTTGTCCAAGTCCCGCAGACGCAATGCGAGGGAGCCCGCGGGGACGGCGGCAGCCGCCCCCGCGGGCGAGGTCACGGAGGTCACTTGCCCCACGCCTCGAGGAACTTCGACTTCCAGTCGATGCTGCCGTCGTACGGTCCCGACTCCGGCAGGTTGCGATCCTGGTCGACGACCTGGATCGACTGGCCGATGTAGGCCGGATCCTGGCCATTGAGGATCCGAATAGCGGTATCGATCGAGCCCCAGGCCTCCCAGACCTGCGCGACACCCACCGTGGCGGTGATCCCGGGCTGGCCTTCGCGGATCATGTCGATCGCCCCCTCCGAGCCCCAGACACCGATGACGGTCAGCTGGTCGGCGTATCCCGCCTGCGTGATCGCAGCAGCCAGGCCCGTGGTGAGCATCCCATCCGTGGGGACGGTGAGAGTGTTGACCTCGGGGTTTGCCAGGAGCGCGCTCGTGACCTTCTGCAGATACGAGCCGTCCGCGATCTCGGGGTCGGACACGTCGATGACCTCGACCACCTCGCCGCCGCCGAGCTCCTCGAGTCGGCCCTCGAATGCCTCGGTGATCCACCCGCCCCACACGTTCGTGCTCTGGTTGAGGACGATCGCCTTGACGTCGCCGTCGCTCTTGCCGAAGGCGTACTCCGCCTTCACATGGCCGATCGTGTGGAAGATCGTCGGCGCTACGGGGTTCTCCAACCAAAGCCGCTCCGAGTCCCAGACCTTCGGGTCGCAGTCGTCCACTCCGCCGCCGCCCACGATGGTCACGCCGGCGGCCTTCGCCTCCGCGAAGGCAGACGCTGCTGCACCGCAGCCGATGCCAACAGGGACGAGCACATCGGCGCCGCCCGCGATGGCCTGGCGGATCGCCGTCGCGAAGCCCTCGGGATTGAGCCTGCCGTCGACGATCTGCGCGTTCCAGCCGGCCGAGCGCGCGGCGTCGACCATTGCCGCGGCGGGCGTGCTGCACGTCGGGACCTGCTCGCCGCAGGACATCACGTAGAAGTTGACTCCCTCCGGCGGAGTGGCGGGCTCGAGGTCCTCGAGCGTCGATCCGACGCCCTCGTACGCCCGATCGAGCGCCGCCTGCGCTTCGTCGCTGATCTCGACAGCGGGGGTGGAATCGTCATTCGCCGCGGCTGGCGGCTCGTCGCTGCTGCAGCCAGCGAGCGTGAGCGCTGTCAGGGCGAGTGCTGCCACGGTCGCCGTGAACCTCGGGTTGATCACAGTTGCCTCCTGGTGTCGGCGGCAGTGTCCACACCATCAGGGTGGCTACGCTGCCGCACGGGTGCCGCACGGCACCCCTGCCGGTAGTCAACTTGGCTTGGGCCTACCATGACCACATCCACCCGGCGATAGAAGCCATCGTGAACCGGGATGGCCTGGCTTCGACAGCGGCTCGCCGCTCAGCCGGGAGGAGTGAGCAGCAGCATCCGGCACAGCGCGGGGACGCGCTCATCCAGGTCATCGGGGCCGAGGGCGCCGGTCGCGCGGAACTCGGCCCCGAACGCGACGTCCCAGGATACGGCTTCGAACGACATCGCGAACGCCGAGCGTACGGCCGCCGCCCGGTCGGGGTGAGGGAAATCCGCGGCGCGATCGAGCAAACGCGCCGTGAACGCGTCGGACATCGCCTCGACAGCCCGCGCTCCGCTCGCGCGCAGCGTGGGGTCCACCGCGGCCCGGAGGATCGCGGCGCGCACGATCGGAGCATGCCGGCGAAAGTGCGCGAAGAGCAATTGCACGGCGCGCTCCACCAGAACGGCCGTCGGTAGCTCATCCCACTCACGCGCCGGGGCGAACATCGCGCGGACCTCGTCGAGCAGGCCAGCCATGGCGTGGTCATGCACGGCGAGCACGAGAGCGTCCTTGTCGCGGAACCGAGTGTAGACGGCACCGGCCGAGACACCGGAGCGGCGGCACACCTCGGCGATCGTAAACCCGTCGTAGCCGTTCTCTGCGAACACCGCGCGCCCGGCATCGAGGATGCGCTGAAGCGTGAGGTGCGATCGCGCCTGGCGAGGGGGTCGCAGCCCCGGGCTGGTTGCCATGCGGAAGAGTCTGTCACTCGACGCGAAGCATGCCTGGTATCGCCGACACCGATTTCAGAATGTGCGTTCTGATTCTACTCTCGGCGTGAATCCACGTGGACGAAGGAGACCGCACATGACGTTGCTGTACGCGCACGGATCGGCGCAGAGCCTCGACTCGATGATCAAGGAGGCCGGCGGCGCGCTGAACCTCCTCCGAGCGCACAAGTACGACCGCCCGGACGCGCCGCCGAAGTTCCGGCCGCAGCAGATCATCCCGGTGATCCCGGGAGAGTTCTCGCTGTGGGAGCGGGAGACGCGCGCCTGGCGCGAGGGAGTGGCGCTTTTCGACCAAACGCATCATATGGACGGCCTGCTGCTCGCCGGCCCCGACGCGCCTCAGCTGCTGGGTGAGGTGTCCGCGAACGATCTCAGCGCCTTCGGCCCGGGCACGGCCAAGCAGATCATCGCCGTGAACGATCGCGGTGACCTGATCGGCGACGCGATCGTCTTCCATCTCGAGCAGGGCAGGTACGCGATCTACGGTGCCGGGTTCGTGCAGAACTGGATCGCGTTCCACGCGGAGACCGGAGCGTATGACGTCGAGATCTCCGCGGACGAGAAGGCACCGGTGTATCCCAACGGGTTCGCGAACGAGCGTCCGGACTTCCGCTATCAGATCCAGGGTCCGCTTGCCGGTCCGCTGATCGAGAAGCTGAACGGCGGCCCGATCGGCGACGTGAAGTTCTTCCACATGACCGAGATCACCATCGCGGGCCAGCGGTGTCGCGCGTTGCGCCACGGCATGGCGGGCGTTCTCGGGCTGGAGATCTGGGGGCCGTATGAGCACCGGGTCGCCGTGCGAGAGGCGATCGTGGAGGCGGGGCGCGAGTTCGGGCTGTGCCTGGTCGGCGGCGCGGCCTACCTGATCGGCGCCATCGAGTCCGGCTGGTATCAGGCGGTCCTCCCGGGCGTCTACGCGGGGGAGAGCACCCGGGCGTTCCGAGAGTGGATGCCCGGAAACTACAACGAGGGCATGGTGCGCCTGAGCGGGAGCTTCGCCAGTGAACGAGTCGAGGACTACTACCGCACCCCGTATGACGTGGGCTATGGCAAGCTCGTGCACTTCGACCACGACTTCATCGGCCGGGATGCCCTTGTAGCCCGGCGAGAGGAGCCTTCCCTGCGCAAGGTCACGCTCCGGTGGAACACCGAGGACGCTGCCGCGGTTTTCGCGGACATGCTCACACCCGGGGGGCGGGACGTCCGCTTCCTGCACCTGCCGGTGATGTGCGACAAGATGGACAAGCACTACGATCGCCTGACCCTCGACGGCCGCGATGTGGGGAATTCCGCGTACACGGCCTATACCGCCAATGAACGGTCGGTCCTCTCGATGGCACTCGTCGACGACAGCGTCCAGATCGGCGACGAGGTGGTGATCCACTGGGGCGAGGCGGGCGGCGGCTACGGCCCGCACATGGTGCCGTCCACCGAGATCGTTCCGATCCGTGCGGTGGTGAGTCCCGCGCCGTACTCGCGGGTTGCGCGCGAAGACTATCGCGTGGCGGCGCTGCAGTCCTGATGTCGGACTTCTGTCGCTAGCGAGGTGGCCGCGGGTCCGCCGGTTCGGGGATAGGGGGAGGAGCGGAAGCTGATTCGAAGCAGCCCCGCCCCGCTTCCTTCCCGCCGGGCGCTGCGACCGCCTCGCTGCTTGTGCGCACCGTGATCACGCCGACGTGAGGTCGGCATCCCGAAGCCGTGCGGCATCGATGGATGGGGGAGCGCCGAACTGGCGACGGTATTCGCGGCTGAACTGAGACGCGCTCTCATACCCGACGGCATACGCGGCACCGGCGATGTCGCTCGGGTCGGCGAGAAGACGCACCCTCGCCTCCTGAAGACGCAGTTGCTTCTGATACTGGATCGGACTGAGCGCGGTGATCGCGTGGAAGCTGCGGTGAAACGCCGAAGGGCTCATGCGGGCCAGCCGTGCGAGGTCATCGACCCGGAACGGATCCGCGTAGTGCTCGCGGATCCATCGCACGGCGTGCCCGACGCGGCTCAGCCTGCTATCGGCGAGACCGAGCTGGCGCACCATGGGGCCGAGCGGCCCGGTGAGTGCCAGCCAATGCAGCTCGCGCTCGATCAGCGCCCCCAGCGCGGCACAGTCCTGCGGCCGCTCGATGAGGCGCACCATCCGGCCGACGGCGTCGATCACATCGGCCGAGGCGTCCGCGACGGCGATGCCCGAGGGGACGGGGCCGCGCGGTGGCGGTGGGCTCTGTAAGAGGAGGTCGGCGATGATCGCGGGACGCAGGGTCATGGCGAACCCGAGGGCCGGCTTGCGAGGGCTGACATCGAAGAAGTGACCCGTGACGGGCACCTCGACCGACGTGACCAGGCACTGCCCCGCACCGTACTCGAACAATCGATCGCCGACCGCCATGCGCTTCGAGCCGCGGGCCATGAGGACGAACGATGTCCCGGTCACCGATCCCTCCGGTGGGCCTTCGCTCTCGACTCGGGAGGCGACGATGCCGTCGATGATCGTGGTCTCTGAGCCGGCGAGCCGGTCGATGAGGCGGCACACGTCTCCCAGGTCCATTCCACGATTGAAGCAGGGCGAACGGTGCGCGTCCATCGCGATTCGGTCGCTCAGAGCAGGATCGAGCAAGGCTCCGCGACGATCCGTCTAGGCCACGCCCGAGCCTGGTGCTGTGCTGGAAGCACCAGGAAACACGAGGAGGACGCAGATGGATGTTTCGGTGATCATTGGCGGCAGTGCGGGGATCGGGCAAGCAGCGGCCGTCGAGATCGCGCGGCGTGGCGCGGCAGTGATCGTGACCTACCGCAGTCACCCTGAGGGCGCCGCGGAGGTCGTCACCCAGATCGAGCAGCAGGGGGGCCGAGCCGCGGCCCTTGCCCTCGACGTCGCGGACGTGGCGTCGTTCCCGGTGTTCCGAGAGCGCGTCTCGGAAGTGCTCGCCGGATGGGGTGAGGAGCGGATCACGTCGCTCGTCAACAACGCCGGCGTCGGAGCGGCCACCACGATCGAGGACGCGACCGAGGAGTTCTGGGACCGGTTGCACCGCATCCTGCTCAAGGCACCCTTCTTCCTGACCAAAGAGCTTCTGCCGCTCATCGCGGACGGCGGCGCGATCGTGAACACGACCAGCACCTCCACCCACTCGACCGGACTCTCCGTCGGCTACTCGGTCTACGGAGCGATGAAGGGCGGACTCGTGGTGCTGACCCGCTATTTGGCCAAGGAACTCGCTCCTCGCGGCATCCGCGTCAACTCGGTCTCGCCCGGCGTGACACGCACCCGGCTCGGCGACGACGCGTTCACACGCTTCCCCGAGATCATCCCCGACCTCGCGGCGCGCGTCGCGCTGGGGCGGATCGGGGAGCCGGAGGACGTCGGCAAGGTCATCGCGTTCCTCACGTCGAGGGACGCCGGCTGGATCACCGGCCAGGACATCGAAGCCTCCGGTGGGCACGACCTGTGACCGGTCGGCTGGATCCACCTGTGGCGCCAGCTCGAGCGGCCGGAACAGGGTCACACCTCGACCCGGTCGTCTTGAGCGAGCAGGGGCCGTGTCAGTCCCGGGGCCTTCGCTCTACCCGCACCCGTCCGTCCACTCCACGGCCGGGAGGTTTCCGACGGAGACCCGCGTGACGACGCCGTCGCGAACGTAAATCACGATTGCGCGGTCGTCGCCGTCGTCGAGGATGTACTCGGTTGCGACCTCGGGTTCGTCGAAGGCTGGACGTGTCTGTGCGTCCGGGTAGGCAGCTTGGACGCTTTCCTCGGTGGCGCCTAGGCCGATGCCTTCGGCGGTTGTGGCGCGTACTTCAGCGGCGATCCCCGTGTGCGCCGAGGTGCCGACGCTCACAACGTCGACCGTGTCCGGTCGTTCGCCCGCGTTCTCCGCGACGAGGGTGACACCGTCGTAGATCGTTCCGGTGTCATACCAGCCGCCGGCGGCGCAGACGCCGAGGCCGGGTGCCTCGAAGACCTCACCGGTGAACGGGCCCCAGGACGCGGCTTCCTCCCATGTGGTCTCGTCAACGATGATCGGGCCTATGCCGTCGAAGCTGATCGGCCACGAGGGGAGCCGCGAGCTGACGGCGAGCTTCACCGCCTGCTCGCTGTCGAGCTCGGTGGCCATGCCGACCACCAACTCGGTGAAGAGGGCGGGAACCGCGCCCAACAGTCCCAGCACAAGCTTCGCCCCGTGGTCCAGGCCGGGGAGCGTGGCGAAGCAGTCGAGGACCGTTGTGAAGACGCGCTCGGCGTTCTGCCCATCGGCGCTCGACATATCGGCGCCGGTCTCGACGGTTCCGGCGAGGCAGTCGTACTTGCCGGCGCCGTCCAGGGTGACGCTGTCGTCGACGATGATGTCGAGGAGCGTGAGCAGCACCGACCCGATCAGCATGCCGAGGTCCTGTTGCGCCTCGAAGAGCTCGGGTGGTTCGTGCACATCGAAGGTGAAACGGGCGGCGGTGCCCCCGCCGAAAACGACGCCGCCTTCTGCCGTGGGCACGTACTCGCTCGCGAGGGCGTGCAGCACCCCGTCGCCATCCGTGCCCGGGAGAGTCTCGCCGACTACGGCGGGGGAGGACTTCGCACGGTAAGGCGAGGACGTGGCCGCGTAGAGGTCCACGGTGATCTCCTGTCCGTCTGCGGAGATGCACGGCCAGATGGGGCCGGCGGCGAGCATCAAGTACTCGAGTCCACTCGGCGCAGTCGCGGTTCTCTCGAAGCACGGGGGCGGCGGGAGGTCCGCGTCGAGCGCGTGAGCGACGAACGCGGCCACTTCTTCGAGCAGGTGGCCGATATCGACCTGGGCCGGCCAGAACCAGGACAGGTGTTCGGCGGTGGCGGTGACGGTGTTGCCCTCGCGGACCGTTTCGACCAGATCGACGGCCCCGCCCTCGGATCGAGACAGCATGACAAGAGTGCTGTCGGTCGACCACTCCTCCTCCGAGATCGCTGTTTCGTCGATATCGAATGTCAACGTGATCGGCTCTTCCGGCTGCAGACCGTCACCGAGGCGCACCTTCACTCCCTGGGCGAGGGCGTTCAGCGGGATGTCGACGCCGGACTCGAGCGCAGCATCGCTCTTCTCGAGCGTCACAAGGGTGCCCTCGGGCGCGACCCCCGGGCCGCCAGTGACGCTCACCCCTTCCAGGACGGCTTCGAAACCGTCAGGCCCGACGGTCGCCGTGGCGACCTGCGGCGACGCCGTACATGCTGTGAGGCTGGCCAGGAGGGCAGCGCCGAGTGCGAGTGCGGAAATGACTGCGCGCAAGGAAGCTCCGTTCGGGGACACGCGACGGGCAGAGCAGCGTCCCCCTTGAAAATCTCGCACACGCCGGGCTCCCGCTGCAACGGTTCAGGCAGAGGATGCCGGAGCCCTCTGCCGGCGGTTGCGGCCGCCGCGGCGTTCACCCCGCGACCCTGCCGACACGATCCGGGCACGACGGTAACCTGCCCGAAACGTCACTATGCGGATAGTGAAATACGCCGGAAATAGCGTGAGCCGGGTCACCGATCCGGAAGGACCCCATGAAGATCCCCCAACGGCACTCACGCGCGTGCGCCCTCCTCGGGGCGGCGGCCGTCGCCGCTTCCCTCGCCCTCGTGGCCCCACCGGCCGCAGCAGTCACGACCGTCACGAGCGGGGGAGGGGCGCAGTGGCAGATCCACGACGCCGAGCGCCCCTCCCTCGACACCGGCAGCATCCGAGCGCTCGCCGGATCGCGCGTGGACGGCTTTGGCAACCTCTTCGTCCGCACCGGTGACCCGGCCGTGCGCATGGACGGCGAGATGGCTCGTGGCTTCGGTCTGACCCAGGCCGAGGGCGGCTACATCTCCACCCAGTCCGTGGCATACGGCGATGCCGCGCTGACGCGGCGTATCGATGTCGCGGACGATGCCGATCTGCTCAGGTTCTTCGACAGCATCACGAACACGGGCGAGGAGAGCATCTCGGTGGAGGTGTCCTTCGGAGGTGCACTCGGCTACGGCAGCGGCAACGAGCAGGGCACGATCCGCGCTTCGTCGGAGGCCGGTCCGTCCTGGGACGTCGTGGCCCAGCCCGGAGCCGGGCAGCGCCCGATCGGCACGCTGGTCGGCGAGTACGACCGGCTGGGCAACCAGGAGCGGAACCCGTTCGAGACCCCGTACGTGCCCGAGGGGCAGGAGGCCAACTTCTACGGATACGTGCACGTGGTGGACGTTCCCGCGGGTGAATCCCGATCGCTCCTTCACTTCGTCGCGACAGAGGCGGCGGGCGAGGGTGCCGTGGCCGCGGTGGCCGAAGACCTCGCCGCGCTCGCGGCCGCGCCCGACCTCGGCGGACTCTCGCTGGACGAAGTCTGCTCCATCAGCAACTGGGAGCTGGGCGACGGGGCGTGCGCCGATGTCATCCGGCTCGACGTGCCCGGCGTGCCCGCGGCTCCGCCGGCGGTCACCACGTCCGGGTACGACGTCGTCGACAAGACGATCGCCGACCTCCAGGCCGACATGACCGCGGGGGTCACGACCTCCGTGGAGATCACGCAGGCCTACCTCGACCGCATCGCGGCGTACGACGGCGGCCAGTTCGGCTTCCACTCCTTCATCGCCGTCGCCGACGACGCCCTCGCGCAGGCACGCGCGGCGGACGAGGCGCGCGCCGCGGGCGAGACCGGCGAGCTGCTCGGCATCCCGATCGGCATCAAGGACGTCTACGACACGGTCGACATGCCCACCACGGGCGGCTCCAAGGCCCTGGAGGGGTGGTTCCCGGCTCAGGACGCGACGCAGGTCGCGCTGCTCCGCGACGCGGGCGCGGTGATCCTGGGCAAGACGAACACCTCGGAGTTTGCGTACTCGGGCGGCTACAGCGAGAGCGGCTACATGCAGACGTGGAACGCGCTGTACCCCTCGAAGACGTCGTTCGGGTCGAGCGGCGGCTCGGCCGTCGCGGTCGCGGCCGACCTGGCGGCAGCGGCGATGGGATCGCAGACCGGTGTCTCGCTCTACGCTCCCGCGACCGGGGCGAGCGTGGCGACGTTCCGCGGGACCGACGGCATGGCCTCCGTCGCGGGCGTGATGCCGCTCACGTGGGGCCAGGACTACGCGGGGCCGATCGCGAAGAGCGTCACCGATCTCGCGATGATCCTGAACGCCACCACCGGCACGGACGAGCGCGACATCCTGACGGTCGACGCCGACGAGCACCGCCCGGAGGACTGGACCGTCCTGCTCGAGGAAGGCGCCCTCGAGGGCGCGCGGGTCGGATATCTCCCCGGTTCGTTCTCCTCGTCGTGGGCCGACGACGACACGGGAGCGGCCGCGCTGGCGCGCCTGTCCGAGTTGGAGGCCGCGGGCGCGTCGCTGGTGCGGATCGACGCTCCGGCCCCCTCGCTCGGGCGTGCGCCGGGCGGTAACCGCGGCGACGAGGGCTGGGCCCGCTACATCGCGGACAACCCCGGATTCCCGTTCGCGTCCGGCGCGCAGCTGGCGGCGGATGAGCGGGTGCTGCCCTACAACACCCGCGCGAACCGCGCCGCGACGCCCATGACCGAGGAGCAGGTCAGGGCCTGGATCGACTACCGCGCCGCAAGCCGGGAGATCTACGCCCAGTGGATGGCGGAGAACGGCGTCGACGTGCTGGTGTACCCGGGCTTCATCAGCGACGTGTTCAACAACGACGGCAACACCAACCAGCACACCGCCGACCGTGCCACGGGTGTTCCGACGTCGAACGCGGGCCTGCCGACCGTCGTCGTGCCCGTCGGCGTCAACGGCCACGGTTACTCGATGTCGCTGCAGCTCGTGGGCACCGCCTGGTCGGACGCCGAGGTGCTGGCGATGGGCTACGCCCTCGAGCAGCAGGCCGACGCGCGCATGCGCACGGCCTTCGCACCGGCCCTCCCCGTCGGCGACCCGGGCGAGCAGCCCACGGAGCCGGAGCAGCCGGGCGAGCCGGAGCAGCCGGGCGAGCCGGAGCAGCCGGGGATCCCGGATGAGCCCGCCGAGCCGGAGCAGCCGAGCGAGCCGGAACGACCGGATGACGGCACGGCACCGTCGGGCGTGACGGAGGACAGCCTCCTCGAATCGCTCCGCGGCCTCATCTCGCTTCCGACGAACGTCGTCGCCGGTGAGGATGTCGACGTGGTCGTGCCCATGGCGGAGCCGGGCGCCGAGCTCGACGGCTACCTCTTCTCCGAGCCGACCGAACTCGGAGCGGGCGTCGTGTCGGGCGCGGGAGTCGTGGTGTACACGATCCCGGCCGACACCCCGGCGGGCGAGCACCGCCTCGCGGTGGCGACCACCGACGGCGACGTCATCGGCTGGGACTACCTGACGGTCGTCGCGCCCGCGGCAGCCGCTGGTGACGATTCCGCGCTCGGCGTCACGGGCGGCACGGTCTCGCTGCTCCTCGTCGGCGTCGCCCTCGCAGCCCTCGCCACGGGCGGGACGCTCCTGGTGATCCGTCGCCGCGCACAGCGGCCGGCCGAGGTCGGCTGAGGCACACCTCCGGGACGGGGCGGCTCTTCGCCGTCCCGTCCCGGGCGTGCTCCGTCGAGGACGGCGCGGTCTCGCGGGCGCTCAGAGGGCCGGGCGGTCCGCCTTGCCGCGCAACAGCGCGACCGCGAGCAGCAGGAGATACGCGCCGACGGGGATCCCACCGCCGAGCTGAGAGCCGAGGAGCGTGAGCACCGGCAGGATGATGAGCGGCCAGGCGAGCGACGCGCGCAGGCGCTTGGCGCGCAGCAGTGAGACGGCCAGGGCGATCGAGCCGATGAACCACAGCGCGTTGGCGGTGAGGGCCACGGCCGGGAAGAAGTCGAGGTCGATGCCGTTCGCGGCGCTCGTGATCGTGCCGACCGTGAGCAGGACGTTCCCCGTCGACGCGACCCATGCCGGCCAGCGGCTGCCGGCGCGGCGCGTGAGCGCCAGGTAGATCACGGGGAGCGACCAGAGGATGAGCGTGAACAGCACGAGCAGCACGCGGGTACGCGGATCGATGGCGGGATCCTCGTCCTGGGGGAAGACGAGCTGCGACGTGCCCATGACGATGGAGAACACGCCGGCGAGCACGGCGGCCCAAGCCGCGAAGCGGTCGGACGGTCCACGGCCGACGTGAGCGGCGGCGGGCGCCGGGCGGGCGGAGCGGGTGGTGGTCATGATGAGGGAACCTCTCGGTCGAGTGAGTGAGCCCGGGATCGGGTGTCTCCGACGCTAGGAGCGGCCGTCCGCGGCCGGCATCGTCCGAGAGTCGAGCGTGCGTGAACTCAGGGCGAGCGGTTCATCGACGAAAGTCGCCATCCCGCGATACCCGAGTCGGCATCGCGGTCGCCCGCGCCGCCCCTAGCATGGCGGCATGACCGCATCCCCGCCCGCCCGGCCGATGCGCCTGCCCGCGTGGACCTCGCCGCTCGATCTCGCGGTCGCCGCCGCGCTCGCCGCCTGGGCGGTCGCCGAGGCGCTCCTCGTGCCGGGGGCGTTCCTCCCCGCGCAGGTCGGATTCGCGCTTGCGGTCACGCTGCCCCTCGTCGCACGGCGACGCTTTCCCGGCACCGTCATGATCGTGCTCGCCGTCGTGTTCCTCTCACACGCGGCCATGAGCGGCGCGCACGCCACGTTCAACCCGTTCCCGAGCCTGCTCGTGGCGGCGTTCACGGTGGCGTCTCACGTGTCGCCCGTATGGCGCAGCGCGCTGCTCGGGGCGGTGCCGATCGTCGCGATGCTGGGCGGGCACGCGCTCGGCTACTTCGGCGCACCCGGGATCGAGAACGCCGGGGTCCTGTTCCTCCTGTTCTTCGTCGGCGCGACCTGGGCGGCGGGACGCATCGTGCGCCAACGCGGGCTCGCCGTCGCTCGTACCCGCGAGGGCGCCGACCGCGCGGCGGGGGAGGCCGTCGCTCTCGAGCGCGCGCGGATCGCGCGAGAGCTCCACGACGTCATCGCGCACGCCGTGTCGGTCGTGGCGCTGCAGGCGGCCGCCGCCGAGCAGTTCCTCGACCGGGACACGGATCGGGCGCGCACGCATCTCGCGCTCACCCGGCGGACGGCGCACGAGGCGCTCGAGGAGATGCGCAACCTCCTCGGGGTGCTGCGGGAGGACGAAGCGGACTACGCGCCCCAGCCGGGGCTGGAACGGGTGGCCGAGCTCGTCGCGGAGACGCGAGCGGCGGGTCACGCGGTCAGGCTCGAGACCGGCGGTGCGGAGGCAACCGTGCCCGACGGGATCTCGCTGGCCGGATATCGCATCGTGCAGGAGGCGCTCACGAACGTTCGCAAGCACGCGCCGGGGGCGCCGGTCACCGTCTCGGTGCGCACGGACGCGGAGCGGGTCCGTGTCGTCGTGCTCAGCGGCGCCGGCACGCAGCCCGCAGCGCCTTCGCCGCCCGGCGGTCACGGCATCCTCGGCATGCGCGAGCGGGTGCGGGTGTACGGCGGCGACTTCCGCACCGGACCGACGCCCGACGGCGGCTGGTCGGTGGAAGCCGAGCTCCCGGTGACGCGCTCATGAGCGCTCCCCGCGTGGTCGTGGTCGACGACCACCCGCTCGTGCGCTCCGGCATCGTGGGCGTGCTCGAGGGCCGTGGGATCGAGGTGGCGGGGGAGGCGGACGACGGCGACGTCGTCGTCGAGCTCGCGGAGCGCATCCGCCCCGATGTCGTGCTGATGGACATCCGGATGCAGCGGATGGACGGCATCGAGGCGACCCGGCGGCTGCGGCTGCTGCCCGAGCCTCCGCGGGTGCTCGTCCTGACGACGTTCGATCTCGACGAGTACGTGTACCGCGCCCTCCAGGCCGGCGCCTCCGGCTTCCTGCTGAAGGACGCCTCCCCCGAGCGCCTGGTCGACGCGATCCGCACGGTCGCGGCCGGCGAGGCGCTGCTGGCCCCGGCCGTCACGCGGCGCCTGATCGAGCGGTACCTGCGTGCCCCCGAGGCCGCTGCGGAGCCGGCCCGGACGTTCGACGACCTCACGCAGCGCGAGCGCGACATCTGGCTCCACATCGTGCGCGGGCTCTCCAACGCGGAGATCGGCGCCGAGTTGTTCCTCAGCGAGGCGACCGTGAAGGCGCACGTGACGCGGCTGCTCGCCAAGCTCGCCGTGCGCGACCGCGTGCAGGCGGTCGTGCTGGCCTACGAGGCCGGCGTCGTGCGACCCGGCGCAGGGCCCGGCGGGCCGCAGCCGGTGCGTGAATAGGCGACACGGTCAGCTCCGGTGCGGCAGCTCCGCGATGCGCGCGAGGAGCCCACGGAGCGGAGGACGATGATCCGCTACCGCGGTGGCGAAGAGGAACGCCGTCATCACGGTCATCACCAGCAACTCGCCGCCGTCCTCGGCGGTTGTGAAGGGCACGTCGAACACAGGGTGGCTGAAGAGCATGTGGTGCACCGCGTCCAGCCCGATGGCAACGGCCGCCAGAACTGTAAACAGCGCGAGCAGGATAATCGAGATCTTGCGCGCCTCGAGCGGGGCGCGCACGTGCGTGACGAGCACGAGCACGAGCACGACGAGCCCGGCGGCGAGCATCCAGACCAGCTCCCCGACATGAGCTGCGAGCGGGCCGAGTTCGGGGTATTGCGCGGCGAAGAAGTAGCCGAACTTCTCATGGAACTGGAACCAGTCGTCGCCGAGCATGTAGACACAGGCGACCGCCCACACGGCGAAGACCGGCGTCCGGTGCCTCGCGGCGAGCATGAGGAGCAGCACGGCTGACCACAGCATCTTCAGGTAGTTCATGAACTCGCCGTAGCTTCGCTCCGCGCCGAGGTCGAACGTATACCCCGAAGGCTCGCCGAAGACCTTCAGGGAGAGATGCAGCAGGATCAGCCCCGCATCGGCGAGGAGCAGCAGCACGAGCAGCGGTGCTGCGGGGCGGGTGTTGATGCCGAGAAGGGAACCTGGCCGCGCGGCGACTCGTTCTGACACCAAGAGCGCGTCCCTCCTTCTGCTTGCACGTCCCGCTCGGCCGCGCGGTGGGCGGGCACGAGGAACCCTCACCCTACGTGAACAGAAAGCAACGAACAGGTGAACGCGCGCGGAACGCGGTGCGTGCCGTGTAAGCCGGATCGTCGTACCGAAACCCGCGCGCCCGGCACGGGGTTTGCCCCGGCGCCCGCCCGGGGCGAGGATGGGGTCATGACCGGCGAGGACATCTCCGACGACGCGGTGCGCCGCAACGAGACGCCCGCCGAGCGGCAGGACCGCAACTGGATCGAGCTGCTGCAGGAGCTGCGCGTGCTGCAGACCGGCACGCAGATCCTGACCGGGTTCCTCCTCGCGCTGGCGTTCCAGCCGGCGTTCGCGGACCTGAGCCCGGCTCAGCGGTCCTTCTACCTGGTGCTCATCGTGCTGTCCGCCGTGAGCGCGATCGTGGCGCTGGCGCCGGTCGCGCTGCACCGCATCCTGTTCCGGGGCGGGGCCAAACGCACGATCGTCACGTACGGCCACGGCGCGCTGCTCGTCGCGCTGGTCATCGTGTCGCTGCTCCTGGTGGGCGTGGTGGCGTTCGTGTTCGGGGTCGTCGTGGACGAGGTCGCGTCGCGGACGGCCGCGGCCGTGCTCGGCGGCCTGATCGTCGTGCTGTGGATCGCCGTGCCGATCGCCGTGAGGTTCATTCGGCGTCGAGGAGGAGCATGAACCCGCCGGTAGGGATCGCCGTGGCCCAGTTCGCCCCCACGGCCGACAGGGCGGCCAACCGCGAGACGATCGCGGGTCTCGCGCGCCGCGCCGCGGCGCGCGGTGCCGCCGTCGCGCTGTTCCCCGAGTACTCGAGCTACTTCACGGATCCGTTCGACGACAGCCTCGCCCTCAACGCCGAGCCGCTCGAGGGAGAGTTCGTCGGATCCCTCGCGGGGTTGGCGGACGAGCTCGGAATCCTCGTCGTGGCGGGGCTGACGGAGCGCGCGTCCGACGGCGAGCGCGTGCGCAACACGGTCGTGGCGGTCGACGGTTCGGGGATCCGCGCCGTCTACCGCAAGCAGCACCTGTACGACGCGTTCGGTCAGCGCGAGTCCGACTGGGTGGAGGCCGGCACCCTCGAGCCGCCCCAGACGTTCGACGTCGGCGGCCTCCGCTTCGGTCTCATGACGTGCTACGACCTCCGCTTCCCCGAGGCGGCGCGCGTGCTCGCGGACGCCGGTGCGGACGTCGCCCTCGTGCCGGCCGAATGGGTGCGCGGCCCGCTCAAGGAGCATCACTGGCGCACGCTGCTGACGGCGCGGGCCATCGAGAACACGATGTACGTCGCGGCGGCCGACCACCCGCCCACCCTCGGCGTGGGGCACTCCACCGTGGTCGATCCGCAGGGCGTGGCGATTGCCGCCGTCGGCACCGCCACGGACGTCGCCGTGGCCTGGGCGGACCGGGACGCGATCGACAACGTCCGCCGCGTCAACCCCGCGCTGCAGCTGCGCCGCTACCGCGTCGTCCCGCGCTGATCCCGCGCCACCGGCCGACGCCGGGTCACGCGCGCAGGGACGCGAGGCGGCTCGCCGCCTCCCGCAGCACCTCGACGCGCTTGCACGCCGCGAAGCGCACGAGCGTGGCGTAGTGGGGGCGGTGGGGCGGCGTGACGAAGGCCGTGACCGGGATCGCCACGATGCCGGCACGCTCGGGCAGGTCGCGACAGAACGTCTCCGCATCGGCGGCGTCGTCACCGTCCGCGGGCATCAGAGCGGCGACGTCCGCCACCGTGAAGTAGGAGCCCCGCGGGCGCGACACCGCGAGCCCCGCTGCCTCCAGACCCGCGCCGAGGATGTCCCGCTTCCTGCGCATGTCGTCGGCGATCCCGTGGAAGAACTCGTCGGGCAGGCGCAGGCCGACCGCGATCGCGGGCTGGAACGCCGAGCCGCTCGTGTAGGTCAGGAACTGCTTCACGGTCAGCGCTGCCGTCACCAGCTCGGCGGGTCCGCTGATCCAGCCAACCTTCCACCCGGTCGTGCGGAACGTCTTCCCCCCGGACGAGATCGACAGCGTGCGCTCCCACCCGCCGGGCAGTGTCGCGATCGGCACGTGGGGCGCGTCGAACGAGAGGTGCTCGTACACCTCGTCCGTCACGATCACCGCGTCGTGCCGATGCGCGAGCCGGATGATCTCTTGGAGCACCTCGCGGCCGAACACGGCACCCGTGGGATTGTGCGGGTCGTTCACGAGGATGACTCGGGTGCGGTCGTTGACGACCGCGGCGAGCTCGTCGAGGTCGGGCTGGAAGTCCGGCCAGCGCAGCGGCACGGTGCGCAGCGTCGCGCCCGCCAGCGCCACGCACGCCGCGTACGAGTCGTAGTAGGGCTCGAAGACGACGACCTCGTCGTCGGGGCCGTCCACGAGCGCGAGCAGCGCCGCCGCGAGAGCCTCGGTCGCCCCGGTCGTCACCACGATCTCGCGGTCCGGGTCCACGGTCAGACCGTAGAAGCGCGCCTGGTGCTCCGCCACGGCCTGTCGCAGCTCGAGCACTCCGGGACCCGGTGCGTACTGGTTCGCGCCGATCGCTATCGCCTCGCGCGCCGCGTCGAGGACCTCGGCGGGCCCATCCTCGTCGGGGAATCCCTGGCCGAGGTTGATCGCGCCCGTGCGGGCGGCGAGGGCGGTCATCTCTGCGAAGATGGTGCTCGCGACCGAGCCGTCCGGCCGCAGCAGGCCGGCGCCTCGGGCGGTCCGGCTCCACGCACCGGGAACGTCTTGCATCCCGCCAGAGTACGCCGAGCCGTTGCGGCGAGAGTCACACAGGCACCATACGGCTGTCATAGCCGCTACACAGGGACCCCCGTCACGCTGGAGGGGCTTTGGAAGAAGGAGCACCCATGGACACGCAGCGTCCCGACGAGAACCCTGGCCAGCCCGCGCCCGACGGCGCCGCGGACTCCCCGCGCGGCGCGGCGCCCGAGCCGCCCCGCGCGCCGCACGACCTTCACATCCCGCCGCGTCCGCCCGCGCCGCAGGGCCAGCCGCCGTACCCCGTCGCGGCTCCGCAGCCGCCCCAGGGCGCGCACGCCGCGCACGGTCCGCAGTCCCCGGCGCCCGGTCAGGGATACGGCGGAGGGCACCAGCCGCCCCATCCGTCCGGATACGGCGCGTACCCCGCCCCGGCCGCGCAGTTGACGCAGCCCACGCAGCCCCTGCCGCACGACTACCGAGGAGGCCACGGCGACGACCCGCGGCAGGCCGGGAACGACGGCCGCGCAGAGGGCGAGGCCGAGCGCCGCAAGGTGGGCGCGGGCAAGCTCACGGCCTTCCTGGTCGGCGCGGCACTCGTCAGCGGCGCAGCCGGGCTCGGCGGAGCGTATGCCGGCAACGTCCTGTGGGCCCCCGCGGGGTCGGAGGGCGCGACCGGCGGCACCTCCAGCATCACGGTCAACAACCCGGGCTCGGTCAACGAGGCGACGGCGATCGCGACCGAGGTGGTGCCGAGCGTCGTCACGCTCGCGGTCAGCGACGGATCCGGCGCCGGAAGCGGGTCCGGCGTCGTGCTGAGCGAGGACGGCTACGTCGTGACGAACACGCACGTCGTGACGCTCGGCGGCGCCACGAGCAACCCGGACATCCGCGTGACGGCCGCGGACGGCCGGATCTACCCGGCCGAGATCGTGGGCACCGACCCGATCTACGACCTCGCGGTCATCAAGCTCGCCGACGCCGAGGGGCTCACCCCGATCGAGTTCGCCGACTCCGCCGACCTCAACGTCGGCGCCACGGCCGTGGCTGTCGGCGCGCCGCTGGGGCTGTCGAACACCGTCACGACCGGCATCGTGAGCGCGCTCAACCGCAGCATCCAGATCGCCTCCGCCGCTGCCCCCGAGCGGGGCGACCAGGCGCAGCCGAACCCGGAGGACAGCCAGAGCCCCTGGTTCTTCGACATTCCCGGGCGCGAGGACCGGCCCCAGTCGAGCGAGTCCATCTCGATCGCGGTGATCCAGACGGACGCCGCGATCAACCCGGGCAACTCGGGCGGTGCGCTGGTCGACTCCGAGGGACGCCTCATCGGGATCAATGTCGCCATCGCGACCGCGACCGGACAGACGCAGGAGGGCGGATCCATCGGGGTCGGCTTCGCGATCCCCTCGAACGTCGTCAAGCGCGTCACGGACGAGCTGATCGAGAACGGCGTCGCGACGCACGGCCTCCTGGGTGCGAGCGTCATGCCCGCCAGCTCGGACCGCAACGCCACGACCGCGGGCGCGCTCATCTCCGACGTGACGCCCGGCGGAGCCGCGGCGCAGGCGGGGCTCCGTGCGGGCGACATCGTGACCGAGTTCAACGGGACGCGCATCGCCTCGGCCGTCGACCTCACCGCGCAGGTCCGCGCGGCTGCCGGCGGCAGCGAGGCGACGCTCACCTACGTGCGCGGGGGCGAGTCGCACACGATCGACGTCACGCTCGGCACGCTCGAGTAACGCCGAGCGGCACCGCGGCCGCCCGCCGACCCCGGGCGGCCGCGGTGCCGCATGTCATAGGCTCGCGGGGTGGCCTCGTTCTCCTTCGGCGCGGGCAACGCGCGGAAGATCGCGCGGTTGCCGCTCTACGCGCTCGGCCGTCTCGTGACGCTCCTGACCCCCCGCACGGATCGCTGGGTGTTCGGCTGCGGCGCGGGCATCGGGGACGGCCCGCTGGCCGTCTGGGACGTCGCCGCCGAGCACGGCCGCGATGCGGTCTGGCTGACGGACGACCGGCGGGAGGCGCGGGCCGCCGCCGCGCTCGGCATCCCCACGATCCGCAAGTCGTCGCTGCGCGGCTTCTGGGCCACCGCGCGCGCGGGTGTGATCGTCGTCGCGTACGGCTTCGGCGACGTCAACCCGTACGGGGTCGGGGGCGGGCTGGGCGGACCGGCCGTGATCGCCCAGCTGTGGCACGGCATCCCGCTCAAGCGCATCGGGCTGGACTCCGCCGAGACGCTCCGCAGCCCGGTGCGCTGGGGTGCGCCGCTCATCAGCCGTCTCCTGGGCGCCATGTATCGTCGTGCCGCCCGCCGCATCCGCGTGCTGCCCGCGGCCTCCCACCTGGTGCGCGGGCGCCTGGAGTCCGCCTTCGGGCTGGGCGACGACCGCGTCGTGGTGACGGGTGAGCCGCGCGTCGACGTGCTCTCGGCGGGATCACCGCAGGAGCGGCGCGACGCCGCTCGCGCCCTCCTAGAGCGCCTCGTGCCCGGCATCGCGCCCGATACGCGCCTCGTGCTCTACGCGCCCACCTGGCGCGACGGCGAGCCCGACCCCGCCATCCCGGGCGCTGCCGACTGGGAGGCGATCGAGGGCGTGCTCGCCCGACAGGACGCCGTGCTGCTGATACGCTCCCACCGGCTCGGGGCCGGCGCGTATGTGCCTCCGCCCGGGGTCCGGCACGTGCGGATGCTCGGGGCCGACCTGCTCGCCGACGTCACGCCCGCGCTGCCGGGGCTCGACGTGCTCGTGACCGACTACTCCTCCCTCGTGTACGACGCGGCGCTCGTGCCGCTGCCGGTGTGCTTCCTCGCGCCGGACGTGGCGGCGTATGCGCGGCGGCGCGGGTTCTACGGCAGCTACGTCGACGTGGCCGGGCCGGACGTCGCGACGAGCTGGCAGGAGCTCGTCCCGCACCTGGAGGCCGTGCTCCGCGACCCCGCCGAGGCGGACGCCCGCCGGAGCCGGTCGCGGGCGCTCAGCATCCGCGTCCACGCGTTTCACGACGGGCGCAACGCCCAGCGTGTCTACGAGGCGATTATCGCGCGGAGCCGGGCCCACGGGGCAGACTCGAGACGGCGCCCCGCGCGCCGGCAACACGTCCCCGTCCGGAAGGCCCGTCGATGATCTCTGCCCGGTTCGAGCCGGACGACGCACAGCTCGTCATCGCGGGGACAGAGGCCGCGCCCGAGGAGGCGTGGCTCGAGGGGAGGCGCGCACGCGTGCCCGGGCGGATCGAGGCGCGGGACGACGCGTGGGAGGTGCGCTTCCCGCTGCGGGTGCCCCGGTGGGGCGGTCCGCCACTGCCGCTGCCGTCGGGCGAGTACCGGGTGCGCGTCCCCGGAGCCGAGTTCGACGGGTCCGTCCCGCTGCGCGTGTTCGCCGGGCTCCGCGCACAGCTGCGCGGCGACCTCCTCGTCGTCGGCCCCCCGGTCGACCCGCTGTACGACGATCCGGAAGCCCAGGGAGCGCTCGAACGCCGGTACGCCGACCGCTCCGTACCGCTCGAGAACGCCGTGTTCTTCGAGAGCTTCTACGGGCGCGGCGCGGGCTGCAACCCGCTCGCCCTCGACCGGGAACTGTCGCGCGTGGCGCCCGGCATCACCCGCTACTGGAGCGTCGTAGACCTGTCCGTGCGCGTCCCCGACGGCGCGGTCGCGGTCGCGGAGGGCAGCCCGGAGTGGTGGCGCGCGCGCAGCGCGGCCCGCCTGCTGATAGTCAACGACTGGCTGCGCCGCCGCTATGTGCGCCGCCCCGGTCAGCGTGTGCTGCAGACCTGGCACGGCACGCCGCTCAAGCGCCTCGCGCTGCACCGGCCCGGCTTCGCGCCCCGCCGCGCGGCGGCGGTCGTCAAGGAGTCGTTGCGGTGGGACGTGCTGCTGGCGCAGAACCCCTATGCGGCGACCGTGCTCCGCAAGGCGTACGCGTTCTTCGGCCGCCCGCTGTGGGTGGAGGGCTATCCCCGTAACGACCTGCTCGTCGCAGGGGACGCGGCAGCGGTCCGTGCCGAGCTCGCCATCGGAGCGGACGAGCGCGTGCTGCTGTACGCCCCGACGTGGCGCGACGATCGCGAGGAGATCGTCGACTTCCTCGACCCCGCTGCGCTCGCATCCGAGACCGGGGCGGTCGTCCTCGTGCGCGGGCACTCGCGCACGCTGCTTCCGGGCGCGGACGTGGCGGGACCGCGGGTGATCGACGTCACGGCGTATCCCGACACCGCGCCGCTGCTGCTCGCGGCCGACGCGCTCATCACCGACTACTCGTCGGTCATGTTCGACTTCGGCGTCACCGGCAAGCCCATGTACTTCCTCGTGCCCGACATGGAGCACTACCGCGGCCAGCTGCGCGGGTTCTACTTCGACCTCGCCCGGCGCGCCCCCGGGCCGCTCGTGCGCACGCAGGAGGAGCTCGTGGCCGCACTCGCGGACGATCCCGCGCCCTACGCCGACCGGTACGCCGCGTGGACCGCCCGCTTCAACGCGCGCGACGACGGCCGCGCGTCCGAGCGCGTCGTCGCGCGCATCCTGGACCAGGGTCTGCTGGACCGCTGACGCCGCGACCGCTGACCCCGCGGCCGGTCGCGCAGGCTCCCACCGGCCTCAGTCGTTCAGGGGAGGGGAGTGTTGCGGCCGTCGAGCCGCGAGGTGTCCACGGTGTCCTGCGCGCCGTGCGCCACGCCGACCAGGAACCCAGCGCCCCACGACAGGTGCATGGTGGGCAGCACGGCGAGGGTCCACAGCTTGTCGCGCAGTCCCGTCCCGCCCCCGGGGCCCATCGCGACCGCGAGGACGAGCAGCACGTACGCGAGCACGGGCGCGTGCACGACCCAGGCCAGCGTCGCCCACGCGCCGGTCAGCGTCCCCGTCAGCTGGAGGACGCCGGCGACGATGCTGAGCACGACGGCCAGCACGAGCGCGGGCGGTGCGAAGAAGCGCAGCGAGTTGCGCAGCCCGTAGCGTCGCACGAGCTCGCCGCGCCACGTGCCGGTCGCGAAGAACTGGCGGGCCAGGCGTGGCCAGCTCTCGCGCGGCCAGTACGTGACCGACAGTGCCGGATCGAACCACACCCGGTAGCCCGCGGAGCGGATGCGGAGATTCAGCTCCCAGTCCTCGCCGCGGCGGATGCTCTCGTCGAACAGTCCGACCTCCTCGAGCACGGCGCGCCGGATGACACCGAGGTAGGCCGACTCGGCCTCTCCCTCCCGGTCCCCGCCGTGGTAGGCGCCGCCGCCGAGGCCCACCCGGGAGTTGTAGGCGCGCGCGACCGCGCGCTGGAAGGGCGTGCGCCCGTCGGCGCGCATGATGCCGCCGACGTTGCCCGCCCCCGTCCGGGCGAGCGTCGCCAGCGCCCGCGCGGTGTAGCCGGGCGCCAGCTCGGAGTGGGCGTCCACACGGACGATCGTCGGCATCGTGCTCGCGCGGATGGCCGCGTTCAGCCCGACCGGGATGTCGGCCGCGGGGTTGTCGACGAGCACGATGCGGTCGTCCTCGGCGGCGAGCTCGCGCGCCAGCTCGGTGGTGCCGTCGCTCGACGGGCCCAGCGCGATCACGAGCTCGACCGGTCCGTCGACCTCCTGCCGCAGCACGGTCTCGACCGCGCGGCGCAGATAGTCCCGTTCGTTGAGGACCGGCATCACGAAGGACACGCCCGCCCCGGGTGCGACCTCGGGCGCCGCGCGGGACTCGTCGTCCTGCCGGGGCGCGCGCGGCCTCTCGGCGGGATCGTTACGCATTCGACGATCATCCCACGCGGGCGCTGGGAGAGCCGTGGTTAGGGTTGTCAGGTGGGACTGGCGCGGGATGTGAAGAAGGCAGGAGAGCTCTTCCGGAAGGCCCTCGCCGCTCGGCAGGCGAAGCGCGACCTCCGCGCGGCGTTCGCCGCCGGACCCCCGCATCCGGCCCGGCACTACCGCATCGCCGTGTACTTCGCGGACGGCGAGGTCAACATGTACCAGGTGCGCCAGTGGTACCGGCCGCTCGCCGGGCTCGCCGAGAGGTGGCCGGTCGTGGTCCTGGCGCGCAACGCGACGGGGGCCGCGGCGCTGCTGCACGACGACGCGCTGCCCGTGGCCTATGTGCCGGGCGTCGGGGACATGGAGCGGTTCCTGGCAGCCCAGGACATCCGCATCGTCCTGTACGTGAACCAGAACACGCGGAACTTCCAGATGTTCCGCTACGGGCAGCGGTGGCACGTGTTCATCAACCACGGCGAGTCCGACAAGATGTACATGACGACCAACCAGTTCAAGGCGTACGACGTGGCCCTCGTCGCCGGACAGGCGGCACGCGAGCGGCTCTCCCGCACGCTGTGGGACTACGACGTCGACCGCCGCACGATCGAGATCGGGCGCCCCCAGGCGGATCACTACGAGGGCGAGGTGCCGTTCGAAGCCGACGAGCGCACGGTGGTCCTGTACGCGCCCACGTGGGAGGGCGACCGTCCCGCGGCGCGCTACGGGTCGGTGCGCTCCCACGGCGAAGCGCTCGTGTCGGCGCTGCTCGCGACGGGGCGGCACCGCGTGATCTACCGGCCCCACCCGCGAAGCGGCGTCGTGGACCCGGAGTTCGGGGCGGCGAACCAGCGCATCATCCAGGCCCTGCGCGCCGCGAACGAGGCCGATCCGCGCGCGCAGCACGTGTTCGACGACGGTCCGGATGTCGGCTGGCAGCTGGCGGCGGCGGACGTCGCGGTGGTCGACATCTCGGCCATGATCTACGACCGCCTGGCCACGGGGCGTCCGCTCCTCGTGGCGCGACCGGCGGATGCGGCCGCGGAGGTCGACGAGGGCGGGTACCTGTCGGCGTGCGAGTGGCTGCGCGCCGAGGACGCGGGGGACATCGTCGCGGAGGTGGACCGCGTGCGCCGCGACCCGCTCGCGGCCGAGCGGCTGAGCCACTGGGTAGGCCACTACTTCGGCGACACGGCTCCCGGCGCGGCGACGGCGCGCTTCCACGCCGCCATCGGACAGCTCATGGACCGGTGGGACGACTGGAACGCCCGCTCACAGGGATGACGTGGTGCCGGTCGCCGTGGCCGCCGGATCCGGAGCCCGGTCGGTGAAGGCGGTGCGCGGCACGAGCGTGAGCGCGCCTGCCGCGAGCACCGCCGTGCCGCCGCACACGATCCACACGGTGACGTAACCCGCGAACGACCCGGCCGTGCTGTCGGCGACCTCCGCTGCGCCGTTCAGCAGCGCGATGCCGAAGATGCACGACGCGATCGCGCCGCCGACCGTCTTGACCGCGTTCGTCAGACCCGTCGCGACGCCCGTCTGCGCGAGCGGAGCGGCCGCGGCCGCGGCCGCCGGCAGGGCGGCGACCAGGGCGCCCGACCCGATCCCGGCGATCGCCATGTTGGTCACCACCTGGCCGTACGACGCGTGGAAGGGCAGGAAGAGCAGATACCCGGCCGCCACCAGCAGCGTGGCGCCGATGAGCGTCGCGCGCGGGGTGACTCGCCGCGCGGCGAGCGGGTAGAGCAGGGCGCCGACGATCATCGCGATCAGGTAGAACCCGATGATGAGCGAGGTCGCGAACCCGGCGGTGCCGAGGCCGTAGCCGTGGACGGATGGGTCGGTGCGGGCGAACGTGGACAGCGGGGCCTGGGCGCCCAGGACGCTCACGCCGAACAGCCCCGCCGTGAGGAAGACCGGCCACAACGACGCGTCCGCGAACATGCGCACGTCGATGAGCGGGTCCGGGTGCCGCAGCTCCCACAGCGCGAAGGGCCAGATGAGCGCGAGGCCGACCAGCACGAGCGCCCACGCCGTCAGGCCCGCATCGAGCCGGAGGAGGCTGAGCCCGCCCGTGAAGGCCAGGAGTGCGAACGTCAGGAGCACCGCGCCGGTCGTGTCGAACCGCCCGCCGTTCGGGTCGGGCGACTCCGTCACGCCGAAGAGGATCACGACGAAGCACACGGCGACCGCGATGCCCGGGATGAGCAGCACGAGCCACAGCGGCAGGGCGTCCACGAGGGCGCCGCCGACGAGCGCGCCCGAGATCGCACCCGCTTCGAGCGCCGCGACCAGCAGGCCCGCGGCCTTGGCCGTGACCGCGGCGCCCGCCCCGGTCGAGCGCGAGCGCGACCAGATCAGGGCGATCTCCAGCGGCAGCCACACGACGTAGAAGCCCTGCAGCGCCCAGGCGATCAGGAACACCGCGAACGAATCCGTGAACGGCAGGGCGAGCGACGCGATCGCCGTGAGCGCCGTCGAGACCAGGAGCATCCGCTTGTGCCCGACCATGTCGCCGAGCTTCGCGAAGATCGGCACGATGAGCGCCGAGAGCATCAGCTGCGATCCCTCGAGCCAGTTGACGTCGGCGTCGTGGATGCGCAGGTGCCGCGCGATGTCCGTCAGCATCGGCGTGTAGTACCCCTGCAGCACGCCGCTGGTGAACTCCACGAACGCGAGGAACCCGACCACGCCCGCGAGCGCCCCGAGCGGCGCGCGCGCCCGCACCGTCCGCCGGGCGATCACCGGATGCTCCCGGGCTGTGCGGCCGGCAGGCCCGTCAGGAGCGCCACGTGGAAGTCCCGTCCGCGCTCGAGCGAGGAAATCTCGACGCGCTCGTCGACCCCGTGGATGCTCGCGCGCTGCGCGGCGGACATCTCCAGCGGCGCGAAGCGGTAGACGGCGGGGCTGAAGCGGTGGAAGTGACGCGCGTCGCTGGCCTGCATCATCAGGTACGGCGCCGGCAGCGCGTCGGGATACGCGGCGCGCACGGCGGAGGTGACGGCGTCGTACGGGCCGCCGCTCGCGGGCGATTCGGGGGAGGGGTCGCTGCCCTCGACGAGCGTGACCGCGACCTTCGGGTCTCGCACGCGGCGCCGGATGCGCGCGAGCGCCCCCTCGACCGTCTCGCCCGGAAGGATGCGCACGTTGAGCGTGGCCGAGGCGCGCGCGGGCAGGACGTTCGAAGCGGAGCCGCCGTCGAGCATCGTGGCGGCGATGGTGGTGCGCACGAGGGCCGCGGGCTCGCCGCCGGCGAGGGCGAAGACGCGCGCCGTGAGGGGCGGCGCCGCGGCGAGCAGCCGGAGCGCGAGTCGCGCGGGCCCCTGCGCCCGCTGCGCGAAGGCACCGAGCATCCGAGCGATCGAGACGGGCGTGCGGGGTCGGAACGTGCCCGCGTTCAGCCGTTCGACCGCGCGCGCGATCCGTCCGACCGCGGTGACGCCACGCGGGGCCGACGCGTGGCCACCGTCCCCGCGGGCCTCCAGGCGGAACGTCGCGATGCCCTTCTCGCCGACGCCGATCATCGCGGCGCGTCCCCGCACGAGAGGCAGGGGCGCGTCGACCACGGCGCCGCCCTCGTCGATCACGAGCCACGGCGTGACGCCGCGCTCCCGCAGGGTCGCGGCGATCGTGCGCGCGGCGTCGCCGAAGGTCTCCTCGTTGCCGCCGAAGGAGAGGTACACGTCGCGCGTGGGCGCGAATCCCGCTGCCAGCAGGTCCTCGACGGCCTCGAGCACCACCAGCAGCGGGCCCTTGTCGTCGAGCGCGCCGCGGCCGTGCACCCAGCCGTCCACGATGCGGCCCGAGAACGGCGGATGCGTCCATCCGTCCTCGGCGTCGGCCGGCACCACGTCGTAGTGGGCCATCAGCACGATCGGGTCGCCGACGCCCGTGCCCGCCCAGCGGTACAGCAGCCCCAGGTCCGTGATCCGCTCGAGCGAGAGGTGCGTGTGGACGAGCGGGTAGAGCTCGCGCAGCAGTGCGACGAACGTCTCGAAGGGCTCGTGCCCGGTCGCGTCCAGGTGGGCGCTCACCGTGGGGATTCGGATCATCTCGGCGAGGCGCTCGCCGATGCCGTCGCGGCGGGGCACGGCACGGGCATCGGCGGGCGCGGAGGAGGGGCGGCTCGGGTCTGCCATTCGCTCACCATAGTGGGCGGGACCGGCCTCGCACATCCTCTCATCGTGCAGCGCTACGCGGCGCCGCGGGCGCGCCCGATCGTCGCGGGGAGCGGCGGGAATGGCGCGCCGCCGTCGTTCGTTGTAGTCTGTGATGCTCGGACACCTCGTCCGGGCGCTCGACCCCAGCGTCGGGACGGCAACGCGCTCGTCGCGTTCACAACTCCACAGCGTGCGACAACGGCTCCTTCGCAAGAGGGATTCACGGGGCTGATCGGTTTCGACAGTGCTTGCGAATCTGCGAGAAGCGGGCCGAGGATGCAGGGTTATCTCGTAAACGCTCCCTGCGAACCAATAAGTGCCGAATCCAAGCGCACTGACTTCGCCCTCGCTGCCTAAGCGAGCCCGATAGTCCGTCAGACCGTGGTTGATCCCGACACGGACCCTGGCGTCATCTAGGGATCTTGCTGAGTGACGGTGTCGGGACGTCACTCGGGACTTTTTCTCGACTGGGCCCGTCGACTTAGGTGTCTGTGACAAAGGTCGGGGCCGAGCAGAACGCTTCCACAGACTGCGCCCGGAGAAGCCCCAGAGACTCAGCGCTGGACGGGGGTTCGATTCCCCCCAGCTCCACGGACGTTGTCGCACTTACGGATGACCCCCGCGTTCCCTTACGAGAGTATGGAACGCGGGGGTTTTCTGTGCACGCAGGACGCTGGCCGCGCCGTTCGCCGGTCAGTCGCCGTCGGGGCCGTCGAGTTCGCCGGACTCGGCGGCGGAGAGATCCCGGTCTTCCACGACAACCGCTGCGGACGCGCCGAGGGAGTCCCCGGCACGCAGGTTCGACGCCTCAAGAGCTCGTTCGATCGCGAGGTCGACCTCGGATCGCGGTTCCGTTGTGTCCATGAGGGGAGCGTAGCGCGCGACGTTCTCTGCCGTAGCCGGCTCAGCGAGGAGCGGATCGCCGCCTGACGCGGCTATCCGATCCACCACTCGTTGCCCGGTGCCTGGCCGTTGAGCAGGGCGCGCTCGGCGTCGATGATGGGGGTCATGGTCTGGTGCTGCGTGAGACCCTGTCACCGATCGGGTTCAGCTGGTGGACCGCTGCTCGGGGACCGAGGGCGTTGATGGTCGTGTCTTCACGAACAGGTTAACTTGTTCGTTGTTCCGGATACGTTGCTGCCGTTCCCTGCGGTCGCGCTTGCGAGCAAGGTCGTGCCGTTGTATGCGCGTACAACACCGCTGCTGCGCGAGTTTGCGATCGACCTGACTGAGCCGACGAGACCGGACACGCTGTGGCTGCTGGCACACGTGGAGAATGTGATTTTGTCACCCCTGTACCCGGTCTGGTTGTATGCACAGAACGTGCCGCTGGCGCATCCGCCGACGGCTGCGAGGGCGACGACGTCGGTGGCGAGCACAACGCTCGAGCCAGCTCGGCTACTGGTGGGGTCGAGCGTGAGAACGACACGACCGTCATCCCAATTCACCTCGTTCCACGACGTCTGGACACCGCCTGGGCGGTCCGCTAGAGCGGCTTCGACTCGCTCCTGCATGTCCTGGGTTGGGGTCTCGGCCGCGAAAGTGACGGTTGGGGCGGTGAAGAACAACATCCCGGCGATCGCCATTGCGGCGGGAACGAGTTTCTTGGCCATTGTGGTCCTATTCCCATGCGTAGTAGTTGACAACGGACGGTGAATCGATGTCGGTCCGTTCGGTGCCGTGATAGACGACCTCGGTGGCGAGGATCCGCCCGCTTTCCGGGGACACGATGAGGTAGCTGTCATAGTCGGGCTGGTTCGGATCGTGCGCCACAAAGGCGATACCATCCCGCCCAAGTCGGTCGTTGACCGATCCGCTGGTATGCAGGTCAGCCAGCTCGGCGAAGTAGCTCAGCAGAGCTGCTTCCTGGCGCGGGTTGAGCTTCTGTTCGAAGAGGAGGTCGTTGGTCGCCTGGATAGCTTCCACGGCGCTCAACGGCTCCGTCGAGCCCGTTGCTGCCATCAAGTACTCACGGATGTCTTCGGCGTTCTCGGGCAGTGCGTCCGGGAAGAAGAACTGGTACTCGCCGGGGCCCCAGTTCTCCTCCCAGATGACTCCGCCTGGCTCCGGCGCTTCATCCGAGTCAATGGGGTCGCCGTTGCGATCGACCGGCTGCGCAGCGGTGACGACGGTGCGGTAGGCTCCGCCGGCGGTTCTCGTGAGCTCGTAGCTCTCGGGAGCAACGACCGTGGAAGTGGCGATGCCGTCGTCTTCGGTGTGAAGAGTCCACGCTTGGAGCCTGATTGTCACTACCTCGGTCGGGACCGCCGACGCTGCACGTTCGCGTGATTCGCTCATCCGTGTGAGAAGCTCCTCCGCAGGAGTGGCATCCTGCCGAATCGCGAGCAGCGGCGGGGTGGCGGCGTGAACGGACTGGGGCGCCAGCACCATGGCGGCTGCGAAAATCCCGATCGCGGTGGCCATTCCGCCAGCGACCCCCAAGCCGGCCAGGCGTCGTTTGCGTCGGCGCTGAGAACGAGAACGGGATTGAGAGCGTCGTGCTGAGACGGGTCTGTAATCGTCGCAAAGTTCCGGCTCGGCAAGCATCAACTCTGCCAGCTCGCGCTTGGCTCGATCGGTCAGCGGGAGGTCGCGGTGGCCGCTTACCGGACGTGCCGCGCGGATGCGTCGTTCAATCTCGTCCATGGTTCGCCTCCGTTCTCTGTGCCGCAGAGTTGGAATCTAGGAGTGACCCGACCTTCCGCCTCGCCCGAAGTAGCCGCACACGGACGGTGCCGGGACGTACCCCGAGGATCGCTGCGATCTCATCGCCGCTGAGGTCCTCCCAATACGCCATGTAGAGCAGTTCCCGGTCCTCGAGCGGCAGCGAGCGGATGACCTCGCGAACCTCAGCCGCGTCGGCGGTCTCGGGCCCCAGGATATGACCGAGCGTCAGGGGAGCAGTTGCCGCAGCGAACTGGTCTGCCCGGTTGACTCGCCGGTACTCGTTTCCGATGACGTTGCGTAGCACCTGGTAGAGCCAGGGCAGGGTGAGTTCCTCCCCGTCGTGATACCGCACCCAAGAGATGCGAAACGCCTCGGCGACGATATCCTCGGCATCCGAGAACCCGCCGACACGCTGCTCCGCAACGGTGAGCATCAGGCGGTAGTAGCGCCGGTAGAACCTCGTGAACGTCTCGACGACCACCGCCTCTCCCTTCCGACGCTCGTCCGGAGTCTGCCCTCCAATTGACCTATTTCCGCAGGCCAACGGGATGTTACATCGGAGTCCGACGCGGATGTCATAGGGGGAGGAGCGCTCGCTCCCGCGCTCGGTGGGCGACAGGCGTCGGAGCCTGGTTCAGCAGCGTGGCCTAGGTTCGCATGACTTCGGATAGGTCGCGCCCATAGCTTAGGAAAGCGGGGACAAGGGTGCTCAGGCCGGCGGTCACGGTCGCGACGATGAGAGAGACCAGCGGATACCACGGCTCATACAGCGGCGCTTCGATCCCGAGTTGATCCCCGAAGGAGCCGACGACGAGCGGGAAGAGAACGACTGAGGCGGCAGTGGCCACCGCCGCGGCGATGAGAGCGAGGATCTGGGATTCGAGCATCACAATGCTCGCGATGTTCGCACGGCTGGCGCCCATCGTCCGTCTGAGCGCGAATTCTCTGGAACGGGCGCGGGCAGTCGCGAGCCCGATGTTGAGGATGCCAACGATCGTCGTTGCGAGGGCGAGCGTACCGAGGACGAGGAGCACCTGTGCGGTGGTCGCGACCTCGGAGGCGAGTCCGTCGACCTGGTCAGTCCGGATGGCGTCTCCTGGAGTGAACGGCGCACCGAGCTCAGCGAGCATCCTGGCGACCCCGGCGATGTCTTCCGGCACGAGGGTCGGACCGTTCAGGACGATCATCACCGCGCCGAAGGTCGGCTTGAAACGGAGGAAGTCGGTGAGGTTGAGGTAGGCGTGAGGCTGGTCGTCCCCGTCCCGGATGATGCCGATCACGACAGCATCCAGCCTCGTCTCCCTCGTTCCGGCACTTACCGCGACGCCCGTGCCGAGACGCGCATAGGCGGCTTCGTTCAGCACCAAGCGGGGCGCGAGAGAGTCCTGGCCCGAGATCCACTGTCCCGCGATGAGCGGGAACGGACGGATCTCTCGCAGGCTCGGAGTCGCGAATGTCAGGGCGACGTTGTCGAGGCGGGCGTTCCCTGCCCAGATCCCGACGTCGGCGTCTTCGAGGGTCGCGGCTACCTTGTGAGCATCGGCGCGATCGTGCAGCTGAGACATGGTGCGCTGCAGAACGTCGATGGAGCGTACACCGGAGGCGGCAACCTGCGCGGTGACTTCGTCGCCACCGGTGAGGATCGCCTTCTGCGTGACGGCCTGTCGCATCACGGCCGTCGCGCTGATGACCGCGACGAAGCCGAGCATGCCGAGGGTCAGCGTCAGGATAACCAGCGTGCTGCGAACGGGTGCACCGCGAAGCCCTTGGAATGCGACGCGCAAGATTTTCATCGTGTCCGCCGTTCGCGCTCATGTAGGCGGCCTTCGCTGACGTGCAGCGTTCGGTCAGCTCGTGAGGATACGTCGCTGTCGTGCGTGACCACGATCATCGCGGCGGCGGTACGGTGGACGAGATCAAGCATGAGATCCAGGACGAGAGCACCCGTCTGTTCGTCGAGTGCGCCGGTCGGCTCATCAGCGAGTATGAGACGAGGCCCGATCACAAGCGCGCGCGCAATCGCGATCCGTTGACGTTCACCACCGCTGACCTGAGCGGGGCGGCGGCGGGCGAGATGGCCGATGTCCAGCAGGTCGAGCTGCTCGAACGCCCGGCGCCGGATGTCCCGAAATCCGTCGCTGCTGGAGTGCATGAGCGGCAGCTCCACGTTCTCCAGGGCGCTCAAATGGGCAACGAGTCCGGAGTTCTGAAGCACGAATCCGATTGACGTTGCGCGCAACCTGGCCGCTGAGCGCTCGCTTAAGCTCATGATTTCCGTGTCGCCGAGGTGATAGGAGGTGCCGCGGTCGAACGGGGCGAGAAGACCGAGGCAAGACAGCAGCGTGCTCTTTCCTGACCCGGATCGACCGACGATCGCCAACGACTCGCCAGCCCGCAGCTCCAAATCCACCTCGTGCAGGACGCGTGCGCCGCCCGAGAGGGTACGCGATGCGTTCTCAAGCCCGATGATCCGGTCAGCCATCGGAACCCAGCAGCGAGGGGCTCGGAATCCGCACCACGTCTCCCACCTTCACGCCGCTGACAATCTCGATGTATGCGCCGTCGGTGATGCCCAGTTCGACGGGGCGAGGTTCGTGGCCCTCACCGGCATAGACCATGCCGCGCTCGCGAGTACCAGCAACCGCGTCGATAGGTAGCGATGGGACGTCCACACGCTCGTCGAGAGTGAGTGCCAGCAGCCCCGTTGCGCCGACGACGCTGGGGACGTCCGTGGGGAGGCGACAGTACAGCGCATACACGTCGCCATCGTGTGTCGGTCGTGGATCGGCGAGGGTACAGTCGAAGGGGCCGGTCGAGCCGGTCAATTGCGCTCGGGCTGCGTTGGGCGTGCGGCCGGCTAAGCGAAGCACCTGCGCCGGGGTGAGCGTGGCCATGAGCAGTAGCGCTGAATCGTGGGCGCTCAGCAAAGGTGTGCCTTCCCCGACCTCGGCCTCAAGAGCGGCGAGCGGCTGCACCGAGGTGACCGTTGCCGGGAGTGTGATCGGCTGCGCGACGCCGTCTGCGCCGGAGAACGCGTAGCCTTCTTGACTCTCGTTCAGCCTGCCGGCTGCGTTCGCTGTGATGGCATAGTCAGCCCCGCTGGTCACCGTGACGTCAAGCGTGAGCACGTCGGTGATCGTTCGCGACGTAACGGTCGCGCTTGCTACCACCTCGGTGTTGTCGGGGTCAGACACCGACTCGCTACTGCTGACGTAACAACCGGCGAGAGCGGCCACGACGCTCCCCGCGACCGCCGCGCCCAGCGCGCGTCGCAGGACCGGAACAGTGCGCGTCACTTTCCTTCGACCTCTCGGTAGTACCCACAGTCGGAGTCGTACCACCCGCGCAATTGCGTCAAGTCGCCTAGTTCAGCTGCATCCAGCGCCTTATCCCAGATACCGTCCGGATCCGAATAGTGGGCAAGCGCCCAATCTGTCAACTGGAACTTGCGCATGTTTCTCATAGCGGTCGCCTGAGCTGCCGGATCCTGGGAACTCAGATAGACGTCCTCCCATGAGCAGTTCCAGAAGAAGTAGGCAGCCGCTCCGGCGTTGCCGTCACCGATGTTCCCATCCATATGGGGAGGCTCATCGGGCAACGTGACCCCCGGCGGAAGCTCCTCCGGGAAAGACGCGGCGATCTGCTTGTACAGCTCGACATACTCCTTGCTATTGAGCACGCGCTCCGTTCCTACCGTTTGACTCTGGTTCGATGCGCTACACGCCGTGATGGCCGCGAGGCTCAACGCCAACGCGACCACCACAGCGCTCCGTCGACGGTTCACAGGGTGAGAATCCCACTGAACGTCGGAGGCCAGAGCGCGACACACCCGCTGGTCGTTTCGGTCTTCCCGACCCTCGCGTTCATCGCGAGCGAGGTGTTCGGGATCGAGGTGCTTCCGCTGGAGGTCTTGTAGGAGTGCTTGCTCCGGTTCGTCGGAGCCTGTTCGAGTGTCGCCGTGACCTGGGTGCCGGACGTGTTGCGTAGGCCGGTTCGCAGTGTCCACACGCTTGCCCAGTGAGCGTTGGCCGTTAGTTGAAGACTCGCGCCACTGCCGGCTGTGTGCGCCCGGAAATTGCCAGACTGGAACAGGGCTCCCGCGCAGTTCAGGGTTGCGCTGACGTCATGCGTCGCGGCGGCCGCGGGAGCCGTCGTCGCCATGGTCAAACCGATCGCAGTGGATGCTGCCATCAGGGCGAGCCGTGCGCGCTTCTTGATGTGCTTCTTCGCGTCGCCGCGCTCCTGCGCAGCGGCCAGCTTTCTTTTCATGTCGTCCTCGTTCCGCTCGGTGTCTCTTATGAAGAGCGCCGGGGGTGGCGTCCTCATTCGGTCTATTTCCGGCAGACGCTGATGTGTTACATGCCACTTGAGAGTTTCGGACGCGGTTCGCGTCGGACCTGCGGCACCGAGCCCATCGGCCTGAATGACCTTCTGAGCGACTTCAAAGCGACCCATCGCGAGCCCCATCGAGGGTGGCGAAGCGGTAGGCGAGGCCAGCCGCCTTCGCCAGGTCGGGCTGCGCGTCGACCGGCGCGTCGCGACGAGCGATGACGTCGGACTCGGACAGGTCGTTCCCGAGTTCCTCATGCCGGCGCACGTGATCGGTCCACAGCTGACGAACCTCACGCTCGGGAAGCTCTCCGACCTCAAAGCCGAGTGGGGCGTCTCGATGCAGGCGCTTTTCGAACGTGCCTACCGGATGGGAAAGGCCGCCGCGTCGCCCCGCGCTGCGCTCCCGTCGGCACCGGTTCGTGGTCGCGCGGTCAGTCGAAGATGGCGCGGGGCGGCTCCAGGTCGACGTTGCACAGTTTTGCGCGTCTCAGCACCTCGACGGCCCGGGGGGACAAGAAGATGCCGCCATAGTTCGGCGCGACGAAGAAGTCCGACCCGTCCCACGAGTCGCGGTCGATTCTCTCCCCGTATTCGACCTTCTGTTTGGGCCCGCACCGTCCGAGCACCTGCAACAACGACAGTTGCCCGATGTCCTCTCGCCCGGTCACCTCGAGCGGCAGGAACTGACATCCCGTCAACTCCGCCTCGCGCACAGCCTCGACGAAGGCCTGCGACGTCGCGAGCAACACGGCCCAGCCTGTCCCGATCAGGTCTCCGAGCCGTCCGTGCGGATCTGCCGTCACGCTCGATGGCTCGAACCGAGCCCCCTGAAGAACGTCGAACTTATGAACGCCACCGAGATTGTTGATCCAGATTTGCGCCCCGGAATGCGATTTCAGTCTGAGCACCCGGAACTCGGGGGCCTGCCCGCTAGAAGTGGGTGTCGAAGCCATATTTGCCTCCCATTATTCGCCCGAAGTCGAGGATCTCAGCGCGCGTTCGATCCCTGCTCAAGAACTCGTGCCAGGTGCCGATCCTCACAACCCCGCCCGCCCGGGGGGCAATGCGCACCGTACGCCCGCCCCGTGAACTCGCGGTGACCACGCGTGTCGCGTCGCCCGCTGCCATTCGCTTCGCGCCCACCCTGCGCGCGCGTCCGCGAGTCTCCTCCGCCCAAGCCGCGCTGCTCGACTGCGCCTTATGGGTCTTGGTTGCTTCCTAGGAGCGGGAGCAGCTTCGAGGCTCTGGTGGCGGCTGGTCCTTGTTCCTTTGGGCTTCCCTTTCGGTGAGGATGTGCTTTCCGAGCGCGACGCCGGCATTCGTGGGGGACAGGGTCACGACCATTGTGGAGAGGAAGGGCTGGGTGATTTCTCCCCAATCCTTGCCGACGCGTTCCACGGTCTGCGCGGCGCCGGCGTCCCAGGACGTGACGCTCGACATCCCGGTTTCGGGGTCCTTTTTCACGGTCATCGGACGAGCCAGTCCGAGCGACACGAGCTCCTCGATGGAGTGCAACACATAGTGCTGCACCAATGGATCCGAAACGACCTTCGCTGCATCGTCCAACCCGAGGATCCTCGCGGCACGCGCAGCGAACTCCCACAGCGTCGCCGGATCTGTCAGGTTCGAGACGAGGAACTCTTCCGACAATCTCAGTATTCGTTCAAACGGAACTCGATCGACTTCCAAGCCCAGGGCCGTGGTGTCGAGCGTCTTGCCGCCCCCGCTCCTGTGAGCGGGAGGACGCCATACCGGCGGCAGGGGTTGGATGCCGTTTGCGTAGAGCTGCTCTCCGAGCGCGGTCCCGGCATCGGTGGAGGAGAGGCTCACGACCATGGCGGAGAAGAGAGGTTCAGTGATCTCTCCCCACTCCTTGCGGACGCGTTCCACGGTCTGCTCCGCGTCGGTGTCCCAGAACGTCAAGGTCCACTCCCCGGTGACGGGATCACGTCCCAACGTCAGCGGAAAAGCCAGCCCGAGTGACACCAACTCCTCGATGCAGCGCAGAACATACTGCTGCACCAACGGATCCGGGACGACCTGCGGCGCGTCGTCCAACCCGAGAGCCCGGGCGGCAAGAGAAGCGAACTCCCACAGCGTCGCATCGTCATCGAGATTCGTGACGAGGATCACTTCCGACAATCTCAGCATTCGTCGTCCAAATGGAACTTCTTCGTCTCTTCCATACCAGGGAACTTGAGATCGAGCGTATCGTCGTACTTCCTACTGGTGTGCCAGCCGAAGTACGTCCCGTCCCCCAGAGTCCAGCCGCCGTTGCTATGAGCAGTGGCTCCCAAGCCGCGCAACTGCTCGAACACTCGCTGCATCTGTTCTCGCCCGAGGGGTGAACCAATCGCGGAGCGAGGCGGCCACCGCCGACGGGTGTTCGTAGGGGGCCAGATGCCCAATGTCGTCGAGCACGAGCACATCCGGATGGTCGGGAAACCTGGATTGAAGCTCGTACGCCTGCCGGAGGGGCAGCCAGGGGTCATCGCGGCCCCAGCCGATACGTACGGGACAACGGGTAGCGCCCAGCTTCTCTGCCACGTCACGAGTATCGGAGGAGGTCAGGGCCGCAATCTGCTGGTAGAACGCCACCTTCCCGACGGGATCCAACCACGGAGAGGCAAGCGCATCGATGCGCGCTGCGGGCGTCCGTGGCGATGGACGTTCCGTCGACGACAACCGGGACCGGGTCAGGGAGCAGCGGATCGTGTGTGCGAGCATGGGATGACGCTAAGACTTCAGGCTCACCTGAAGTCAAGACTGAAGGACGCGCATCGATGAAGATCGGTGAGGCTTCGCGACGCGTCGGCGTCAACGCCCACGTGCTGCGGCACTGGCACGATATGGGCGTGGTCGTCCCGAATCGCGCCCCATCGGGCCATCGGATCTACACCGAGGAGCACATCCGTCGCCTCCGCATCGTCCAGGCCTGCCAGAGCGTCGGCATGAGCCTCGCCGAGGTAAGGCTCGTGCTTCACCGCGATGAAGCGGGCCGTGCCGAGGTCATCGAACAGAGGCTCCGATGGATCCGCACGCAACGCGCTCAGCTCGAGGACGCCGAGATGTTCCTCGAACACGTCGTCGGCTGCGCTCACGACCTCCTCACCCGGTGCCCGGACTGTACGAGATACGCGGCGAGGTACTCCTCAGGCCAGCACTCGACCGGCGATAGCGCGGCCGTGAAATCCGCGCTTTAGCCTGCCGCCGAGAACACCCGCCCGCGCGGTGATGATCGCGTTAGCTGTAGAGGACGGACCAATAGCCCGTGAGGGCCAAGGCGATGGCCAGTGCTCCTGCGGCGCGGCTGAGCCAGGCGCGACGAAGTCTCGGTCGGCTCAGCCCCGCCCAGATCGACACTCCGGCGGTCAGAACGACGGCAATCGACCACATGCTCGCGTTCGGGATGCGCGAGTCAGGGGCACAGCCAGGACCCGCGGGCAGAATCGACCGACAGGTTTCCTCCCCTCCAAGTGGAGCGGCGAGCCACCACATGCCGGCGATGGCGAATATCGACACGAGCGCGACGATCATCGGCCAGATCACGCGCGACAGACGTGCAGCCCCGGAGGTCGTCGGCTCCACCTCAAGACGCTGGGGTGTCGATTCCGCGGCCATGCTCGCCATGTTATCCAGGGGGGTTCGAGGTCCGATATGTCTATGCAGACGCCGCAGCCCACGTTCGGGTGCTCTGAGCGGCCGCATCGTATTCCGGCTCACCGGATTCCGCGATGAAGCGCAGCAGGTGCAGGGGCTCGTAGCAGTGAGGGATCGGCCCCACGCTCGGAAACTCACCTTCGAAGATCAGCCACTCCGCGTCAGCGCGCGAGTGCACGAGGATGTTCCCGAGGAAGACAGCAGCGCCGGTTTCCGGAATCGATTCGCGAACCTCCGCGTTCTGCGCGCGGATGAAGTCTCCGAAGCTGCTCACGCTCTCCGCGATGCGTGCCACATCGAAGCCCCGCGATTCGATCCACGCCTGAAACGGCTCGTAGCCTTCAAGGTGCCGAACTGGAGTCTTCGACGCCCCGTTATGCGCTTCATAGCCAGAACAACCGCGTGGTATCACTCGCACCGCTCCGATCGCGTGACTCGGGCCGGTGAATGGTCGTGTAGTCACCGAGGTGCTGCCTTCCGTCGCGCGTCGCCGATGACGCGACTTTACCCCGGTCATCCCGAGTGCTCCGACGCGTACCGACGGCCGATAGGCGCCGCTCGCTTCAGAGGTCCGTCTCGTCCTCCGCGAGGCGGAGCGCCTTCTCGGTGAAGTAGGTCACCTCGCCGTTGGTGTTCTCGACGCCGATCACAAACTTGCCGGAAGGGGTCGCCCGGACATCGACGACCTCACCGCGTCCGCGCGGCGTGACCACATCGGTGCCGGGCGTGAAGACTGTTCCGCTCATAGGGGAGATTCTGCGGGACCCGTCCGCACCCCACATCCCCCGCGAGACGGAGAGTTGCGATCATCGCGCGTGTACGTGCGGGCGGAGCCGCGCGACTCATGATGTCCTTCCGGTCAGCTCATCCGCACAGCAGCACGGGCAGAGCGAGAAGCACGCGCAGGGACCTGAAGGCACTCATGGGACACCAGACAGCCGGGGGCGGGCGTGACGACGTCAGCGTAGCGGCGCCCGCGGCCGACGGACAGCCCGGCGGGCGGACCGCCGGGCTATCCGTGCGGCCTCAGCGTGCGACCTTCCGGGGGAAGAGCACCGCGGCAGTCCAGACGGCGGCGACGATGAAGCCGGCGCACCAGAGGATGCCGATCCACCACTCGCTGCCCGGGGTCTCGCCGTTGAGCAGGGCGCGCGCGGCGTCGATGATGGGCGTCATGGGCTGGTGCTGGGCGAAGCCCTGCAGCCAATCGGGCATGGACTCCACCGGCGCGAAGCCCGAGGAGACGTAGGGCAGGAACAGGAGCATGAAGCCGTAGCCGCTGGCCGCCTCCGCGGAACCGGCGACCATCCCGAGGACCGCGAAGACGACAGTGATCACCAGGATCCACAGGGCGATCAGGCCGACGGATCCGACCAGCTGCAGCGGCGAGGCGTCGGTACGGAATCCCACGGCCCAGGCAGCCCCGTAGACCACCGCCGTCGCGAGCAGGTTGCGCACCATGGACGCGACCGTGTGCCCGAGCAGCACCGTGAACGACGGGAACGGCATCGTGCGCAGCCGGTTCATGAAGCCCGTGGTCATGTCGTTGCTGACGACGACGGCCGTATACGAGGCCCCGAAGCCGGCCGCCGTGACGACGATGGCCGGCAGCACGTAGGAGAGGTAGTCCTCCCGCGAAGCGGCGCCGTCGCCGGTCACGTCCATGGCCCCGCCCATCACGAACGTGAAGATCAGCATGAGCATGATCGGCAGGATGACCGCCATCAGGAGGGATTCGACGTCCCGGAAGGAGTGGGTGAGGCTCCGCGCCGAGAAGACGCGCAGCGCGGTGAGGAAGCCGGCGCCCGCCATCGGCGTGCCGCTCGAAGGCACCCGCTCGGGTGCCGTGATCGTCGTGGTCATCGGGCGACCTCCTTCGTGGCGGTGTCGGCGGGTGCCTGTCCGGTGAGCTCGAGGAAGACCTCGTCCATGGTGGGTTTGCGCACGGTGACGCTGACGTCGGGGCGGCGCTCGGCGATGCGCGCGAGCTGCCGCGCCAGGTCGTCCGCGGAGCCGTGCGTGGGGAGCGTCTCCACGATGTGCCCGGCGTCGTCGTGGAGCTGGATCGTCGACCCGCCCACGCGCTCCTTCAGCTGAGCGGCGGTGCCGTCGGCGACGATGCGGCCGGCGTCGAGCACCAGGATGCGCTCGGCGAGCACGTCGGCCTCCTCGAGGTACTGGGTGGTCAGGAAGATGGAGGTGCCGCTGGCCGCCAGCGCGTTGATCTCGTCCCAGAGCGCTTGCCGGCTCCGCGTGTCGAGCCCGGTGGTGGGTTCGTCGAGGAAGATCAGCCGCGGGGACGCGATGAGGCTCGCAGCGATGTCGACCTTGCGCCGCATGCCGCCGGAGTACGTCGACACGCGCTTGCCCGCGGCTGCGGTGAGATCGAAGCGGTCGAGCAGGACGTCGGCGCGCCGCTTGGCGTCCCGACGGGAGAGCCCGAAGAGCTGCCCCATCATCAGCATGTTCTCCATGCCCGACAGCGCGCCGTCCACGGCCGCGTACTGCCCAGTCAGCGAGATCATCCCCTGAAGGCGCTTCCGGTCGCGGCGCACGTCCAACCCGAGGACGCGCACCTCACCGCGGTCGAAGGGGATCAGGGTGGACAGGATGTTGACCAGCGTGGTCTTGCCCGCCCCGTTGGGGCCGAGGAGGGCGTGGATTCCCGAGGGGAGGGTCAGGTCGAGGTCGGTGAGCACCGGCTGTCGGCGGTAGCTCTTCGAGAGGCCCCTGACCTCGATGAGGGGCGTATCTGTGTACGACATATAGTGAGTATGTCATACACAGTCTATGAAGTACACAGTGCTCGGCTCGTGGGCGGCGGATGGCTCGGAATCGGGATGGGAGAATGGCCGGCATGACGGACGCCACGGAGACCGGGTTGCCGCGGGCTGTCGCGATCGCCTGGGGCATGCAGGAGGTTCCGCAGCGCGGTCCGAGCCGTGCACTGAGTCACGAGCGGATCGTCGAGGCGGCCATGCGAATCGCCGACGAGGACGGGCTGAGTGCCGTCACCATGCAGGCGGTGGCCGCGTCCGTCGGCTTCACGACGATGTCGCTGTACCGCTACGTCTCCGGCAAGGACGAACTGCTGCGGCTCATGCAGGATGCGGCGCTGACGGTGCCCGAGAAGCTCACCCTGCCCGACGACTGGCGTGAGGCCCTGCGGACGTGGGCGGTGATGGTGCGGGCGGCCTACCGTGCCCGGCCGTGGATGCTGCAGATCCCGCGGGGGCCGGTCTCGATCCTGATGCCCAACAGCATCCGCGTCGCGGATCTCGGGCTGGCGGCGATGAAGGACCTGCCCCTCGACGACACCGAGAAGACGGCCACCATCCTGGTGATCTCCCAGCACGTCAGCGCGTGGGTCGAGCTGGAGCAGAGCCTCGATGAGCAGGGGCCCCTCGCCGTGTCCGCCGAGGGCGTTCAGACCCTCGCGGAGGTCATCACGCCCGAGCGCTTCCCGCACCTCGCGCCGCTGCTGGAGTCCGGGCACTACATCGCCGACGGCGACCCCGCCGACGATCCCGACGGCATGGACGCCGAGTTCGAGTTCGGCCTCGAGCTGATCATCACCGGCCTGGAGGAGAAGGTCCGTCGGCGCAGCTGAGGGCGGCCTCGAGGGCGGCCGTGCGGCGCAGCAGGTCGTCCCGCTCCGCGCCATCGCGCAGCAGCGCGATCGCACGGCGGTACTCGGCGACCGCGTCGGCGGGGCGGCCCATCCGCTCGAGGATGCTGCCTCGGGTGACGGGCAGATACGGGTAATCGTGCGGGATGTCCGTCCGCGCATCGATGAAGGCGAGAGCCGCGTCGGGGCCGGCCGTCATCGCGACCGCCGCCCCGAGGTTGAGGGCGACGATGGGTGACGGCTGTGCGGCGAATAGGCGCCGGTAGAGCGCGACGATCGCCTCCCAGTCGGTCGCGTCGTACGAGGGGCTGGATGCGTGCAGGGCGGCGATCGCTGCCTGCAGCTGGTACGGGCCGGTGCGGCCCATGCCCGACGCGCGCTGCAGCAGCTCGTGGCCCCGGCGGATCCGCTCCCCGTCCCACCGGGAACGGTCCTGATCCTCGAGCAGGACCAGGCGGCCGCGCCCGTCAAAGCGCGCGGAGCGGCGTGCGTCGGTGAACGCGATCAGCGCGGCGAGCCCCAGGGCCTCCGGTTCGCGCGGCAGCAGCTGCGACACCGTGGTCGCGAGCCATTCCGCTTCCTCGCAGAGGTCGCCGCGGACCAGCCGCGGATGATCGCGGCTGGCGTGGCCCTCGGTGAAGATGAGGTAGATGACCTGGAGGACCGCGCGGATCCGGTCCTCGATCGCATCCGGCACGGTCAGGGGGATCCCGGACGCGCGGATCTTGTGCTTGGCCCGCACCAGGCGCTTGGCCATCGTCGCGGTCGGTACGACGTACGCTCGCGCAATCTGCTCCGTCGTCAGCCCGGCGACGTACCGCAGTGTGAGCGCGACCTGCGCTTCGAGGCCGAGCGCGGGATGACAGCAGGCGAAGACCATGCCGAGCAGCACGTCGTCCTGCGACGACGCGGGAGCGGGGGAGAGGAGCGGCAGGCGTTCGCGGAGCGCGCGGGTGCGACGCAGTCGATCGATCGCGCGCCGTTTCGCGAGGCGGTACAGCCAGCCCTCCGGGTTGCCGGGCGGTTCGCTGCCCCACGTCTCGCTCGCGGCGACGAAGGCGTCCTGCAGACAGTCTTCGGCGAGCCCCAGGTCGCCGGTGTCGTGGGCGAGCACCGCCACCAGCCGCGGCCAGTGCTCCGCGAACGTCTGCTCCAGGCTCATTCCCACTCGCGGATGGGGCGGATCTCCACCGCGCCGTACTCGGCCACCGGGATCTTCGCGGCCCAGCCGATGGCGTCGTCGAGCGTGGGCACGTCGATGATGAAGAAACCGCCCAGCGCCTCCTTCGTCTCGGCGAACGGGCCGTCGGTCAGCGTCACGTTCCCGCCGCGCACCCGCACGGTCGTGGCGCTGCTCGCGAGCTCGAGCTCTTCTCCGCTGACGAGAGCGCCGGCAGCCCGGAGCTCCTCATCGAGCTGCGCGAAGCGCGCCATCTCGGCCTCGGCTTCAGTCGAGCCGGGCTCGGCGTACGTGGACTCGTCGGCGGCCAGGATCAGAAGGTACTTCATCGTGGGTTCCCTTTCGTGAGGATGGGTGTCGTCGTAGAGACGAACGGGACGGGGCGATATGGACATCCTGGTCCGTGGAATGCAGCGTGTCTCGCGGATGTTCTCGGCGGGGCCGCGCCGTGCCCGTGGGGGCAGCGACGAGCCGAGTGTCGGCGGCTCGCGCTTAACCTATCCAGGGGCGCGCTGTCAAGGCTCCCGATAAAGCTGGACAGCCGGATGGCCTGCCGCCATCCTTTTATCAAGGCCTCCTCGGGGGAGGGGCCTCATAAAGACCAGGCCGACAGTTTGGGGACTGCGGTTTCACTGGTTCTCTGGGATATAGAGCGGGGCGGGGGCTGATTCGGGTACAGCCCCCGCCCCGATTCCCTTTCCCGCGCATACTTCCTTTTCCGCTGCGAATCACCTCGCCGCTCCACGGCGTCGCGGGACGCGATGAACCGGCGACGCGATGCCCGGACGCGATGCCCGGATGCGGGGCGTCAGCGGTCGCGCGGCTGACGTCCGGTGCGGATCGCGCGGGCCTCGGCGAGGTCCTTCTCCTCGGCCTCCGCGGCCTTGTCGATCTTCTTGGTGTCGCGGGGTGGAAGCTGAATCCGTTCTTCCGCGGGCATTCCGGCCTGCAGTTCGCGACCGCGCTCCATCTCCGCGTCGAATTCGGCACCGAACAGCAGCGCGATGTTCGCGATCCACAGCCAGAGCAGGAAGACGATCACCCCGGCGAGCGAACCGTAGGTGCGCTCATAGTTCGAGAAGTTGGCGACGTAGAACCCGAACCCGAGGGTCGCGAGCACCAAGACGACGATCGCGATGACAGCGCCCACACTGATCCAGCGGAAGTTCGGCTGTTTCGCGTTGGGCGTGAAGTAGTACAGCACCGCGACGATGAAGACGACGATGAAGGCGAGCACGGGCCAGCGCGCGATCTGCCACACCAGCAGGCCCGCCTCACCGATGCCGAGAGCCTCGCCGATCGCTTCCGCGACCGGGCCGGATACGACCAGCAGGACAGCCGCGAGTGCGACAAGGACGATCGCAAGCAGCGTCACGAGGAGCTGGGCAGGCTTGAGCTTCCAGAAGGGTCGGCCCTCATCGATCTCCCAGATCCGGTTGAGAGCCCGCGAGAAGGCGCCGACGTAGCCCGAGGCCGACCAGATGGCCAGGACGAGACCGCTGATGAGCGCGAAGCCCGCGGCGGGCGAGTTCGCGAACGACTCGATCGGTCCGCGCAGCGTGTCTGCTGCACCTCCCGGCGCCACGGAGTCCACGATGCCGAGCACTGCGTCGGCGGCCTGCTGCCCCTGCCCGACGACGCCGAGCAGCGAGAACACGGCGATCAGCGCAGGGAAGAGAGACAGCACGGCGTAGTACGTCAGGGCCGCCGCGAGGTCGGGACACTGGTCCTGGGAGAACTCGCGCACGGTCTTCTTCAGCACGTACTTCCACGACGGCTTCTCGATCTCCCCGAGGGAGTCCGGCTTGGTGGGGTGTTCCTCGTGGGGAGCGTGCTTCTGCTCGCGCCGCGACGACTCGCTGCTGCTCATGGTGTCCTCTCCCGACAGTGGCGGTGGCTCCCCGGCCACCGCCACTGTCTCGTGTGAATCGCGTTGCTCGCCGGATCAGCGAGCCCGGCTCACGCGCCGCCGACGTTGTCCCGCGCCTGCTGGGCGCGGTCGGTGACGTGACCCGCCGCGTCCTGGGCGTCGGACTGCACGTGGGAGGCGGCCTCGCTGGCGCGCTCCTTCACGGCCGCCGCGGCATCCTGGACGGGCTCCTTCAGGTCGGATCCCACCTGCTGGGCGACGTGCTTCGCCTCGTCCATCAGGGGCTGGGCCTGCTCTTTGACGTCGTCGGCCAGCTGCTTCTCCTTGGCCGAGGCCGGGATGAGCGACGAGATGAGCAGACCCGCGCCGAAGGCCATCAGACCCACGGCGAGCGGATTGCCCTCGGCCTTGCCCGCCGCCCGGTGCGTCGCGTGGGAGACACCGTCGGCCACGGATGAGCCCGCGTCGTGCAGAGACGAGGCGGCGTCGTCGGCCGCGCCCATCACGCGGTCACGAAGGGAGCCGAATGCGCCCTTGATCTTGTGCGTCTGGCGATGCGCGATCTTGGAGGGCGTCACCTTGTCGACGAGGGCATCGGCGTCCTGGCTGAGCTCGCGTCGGGTGCGCTCGATTTCGGCGCGGATCGCGTCGGGTGAATCGGTCATCGGTTCTCCTCATTTCTCTTCAGGGCGTCGGGGATCTTCCCCAGCGTCTCCGCGGTGCGCGGAGCGCCCTTGACTTCCTTGAGCTGGTTACGTCCCGTGAGGAACAGGGCTGCGGCGATCACGGCCCACAGCAGGGCGACCACGAGCGCCGACCAGCCCAGGCCGATCAGCTGCCCGATGCCCCACCACAGGGCGACAGAGAGGAAGAAGACGGCCATGAGAGCGGCGTATCCGGCGCCGCCCATCATGCCGGCGCCCTTCCCGGCGCGTGAGGCCGACTCCTTGAGCTCGGCCTTGGCGAGCTCGATCTCCTGCCGCATCAGCAGCGACAGATCCTGCGTCACCTCGCCCAGCAGCTCGCCCAGCGAGGTCGTCGCCGCCTTCTCCTCGGACGGGGTGTGCTCATCGGCCATCGTCGAAGGCCCCTCCCGTGCCGGCCCCGCCGTCGGGCGACGCGTTCTCGGTGTAGGCGGCGCGCGAGCTGTCGTACATCGGCGTCGGCTCCGCCGCGGACGGGTACTCGGCCGTTCCGCCGGCCCCGGACGCCGTGACGCCCGCCGCGGCCGCACCCGTGGCGCCGACCCCCGGTGAACCCGTCGCCGGGCGCGTGATGGGCGGTGTCGGCGCGGGCGGCGTCGTCCCCGCGCCCGCCGCGCCGGTCGTGCTCCCGCTCGGCGTCGAGCCGGAGGACCCGTGCTCGTCGGACGCGTTCTCGGCGAGCGCCCTCGTGAGGCGGCCTGCCACGACCCCCGCGACGAGCGCACCGGCGATGAACATGCCCGGCTTGCGCCGCGCGAACGACTTCACCTCGTGCAGCAGCGACCCCGGGTCGCGATCCGAGAGCCAGGAGGACGCCGCCGAGACACGCGTCGACGCCTGGCGGACCAGATCGGTCGCGAGGCCGGGGTTCTCCGAACCACGTGCGAGCGACTCCAGCTCCTCACCGATCGACCGCAGGCCGTCCGCGACGCGCTGCTGCTGTGACGCCGCCTGCTCGGTCAGCTCCTGTCGGGTCTGGGCATACACGTCCTTCACCTGGGACTTCGCCTCGTGCGCGACGGACGACGCCTCTTCCTTCGCCGTCTCGATGACGTGACCCGCCTCGGACTGCGCGACGTCCTTGACCTCGGCTGCTTCCTGCTTGGCGGCCTCGGTCCTGCCTGAGGACGCCCCCGTGCCGTTCCCCGCGGGCGGCACCTCACCATAGCTCTGCGACATCGGTCTTCCCTTCGGTTACCGCGTGTGGATGTGGGATCCCATGTAAGACGGTCGTCGCCGTTTGCGCGCGTGGGTTGACCGCAGCGAAACGGCGTGGCAGGGAGGACCGGGGCGCGGCTTTGAGCCGGGCGGGCCCGAGTGACGACCGGCAGGACGCAGCGGCGCGGCCGACGGCGAGCGGAGTGTCGAAGAAGCGGACCGGGGGATGCGCGGGATGCGCGGGAGCGCAGAGGGGGAGAGGGCGGCGTCAGCCGCGCCAGGTCACGAGGGCAAGCCCCTGCTTGGTGTCGGCGAGGAGGACGAACCCGTCGCCGAAGGCGTAGGTCATCCCGTAACCGTCGTCGTCGACGGTCGTCGCGAAGTCGGAGTTCTCCGTCAGGTACACGAACCCCTGACCCTCCTCGCGCCGCCACTGCTGCGCCTCGAGGTACTCCTGCATCTCGGCGGCGTGCGCCGGCTCGATCGGGGCCCAGCCGTAGATCTGCACGTGATCGGTCGCGATGTCGTGGTCACCCCACGTGCACTGGATGCCGCCCTCGATCACGTGCTCGCCGATGCGGAACTCCTCCTCCAGCGCCGTCATCCCGAAGCCGGTGAACTCGGCGGCAAGGGAGGTGGGGATGATCGTGTCGCACGCCGGCGTCTCGCCGGGCTCCGCGGGGTGCCCGGTGGTGTCGGCGCTGGGCATCGCAGAGGGGAACTCGTGCTCGCTGGGCGGAGGCTGGTCGGGGCCGCCCGAGCACGCGGTGAGCGTCAGCGCGAGCGCGAGCGCGAGGAGCGCGCTGCGGCGGCCGCGGTTCACGTCGTCACCGAGGCGGTGCCGGTCGTGAAGGGCCCCGTCCCTCCGGTCTTCGTCCTCCCGGCACTGTGCAGCACCTCCAGCACGGCGTCGTGGATGAGACCGTTGGTGGCGAGCGCCGATCCGGAGGCGATGCCGGGCTCCCCGTCGAATGACGTGAACCGGCCCCCGGCGGCGGTGACGATCGCGGCGGCGGCGGCGAGATCGTACTCCTTCACGTCGAACTCGCCGACGACCTCGAGCCGGCCTTCGGCGAGCAGCATGTACGACCACACATCGCCGTACGCGCGGTCGCGCCACACGCGCCGGGTCAGCGCCACGAGCGCGTCCAGGTGGCCGGCGTCGTCCCACTGCGCGATGCTCTGGAAGCTCACGCTCGCATCTTCGAGCGCGGCGATCCGCGAGACCGCGATGGGGCGGGCGGTGCCGCCCGCGGCCGTCCACGCGCCCAGGCCCTCGGCGCCCCACCAGCGGCGCCCCAGCGCGGGCGCACTGACCACGCCGAGCCGGACGGCCCCGTCGACCTCCAGCCCGATCATGGTGCCCCACACCGGCACGCCGCGCAGGAAGTTGGCGGTGCCGTCGATGGGGTCGACGATCCAGCGCCGCCCAGTGCGCTCGTCGGAGCCGTACTCCTCGCCGAACACGCCGTCGTCGGCGCGCTCTGCCGCGAGCAGGGAGCGAATGGCACGCTCGGCGGCGAGGTCCGCCTCGGTCACGTGAGTGTGATCGGCCTTGCGTGACACGTCGAGATCGGGTGAGTCGAAGCGTGGCAGCGTCTGCGCGTCCGCGGCGTCGGCGAGGCGCAGCGCGAAGTCGAGGTCCGCGCGGAGATCGCCCGCGAACGGGCGATCGGACGAGGCGGCGGACGCGGGGGAACTCACCGCTCAAGGATACCGGCGAGGCTTCAAGGAAACCGACCAGATCAGCCATCTTCCGTCATATGACGCCCTGGGTTGACGCCCTCGTCGGCGACCGGCGCCGAGCAGCCGGCGCCCGCACGAGGGATTGTGAGATGAGAGGCCGGCTCGATTCCGAGGTGCCGGCGATTCGCGCGCACGCCGCCGGCCTGGTAATGTGGACCCTCGGTTCGCGGGAGCGGAGAGCTCCTCCCGGCCATGCGCCTCTAGCTCAATCGGCAGAGCAACTGACTCTTAATCAGTGGGTTCAGGGTTCAAGTCCCTGGGGGCGCACCATTCGCAGAAGGCCCGCGATCCCTTACGAGAGTAGGGATCGCGGGCCTTCTTCTGTTTGTCGGGAACCGGTCCTGCCCACGTTTTGCCCATGTCTTCATCCGGCAGTCTGCAGCGCCAGCTCCCATGCAGGGCTGAACGTGGCTGCGCGCGCAGCGGCGTCGAGCTTGACGGCCACCGACTCGAGGTCGTCGTCGAATAGGTCCGCATAGGTGTCTAGCGTCTCGGCGGCTGAAGCGTGCCCGAGCATGAGCTGCAGCACCTTCACGTTCGCTCCGGCGCTGACCGCGAGCGATGCGGCGGTGTGGCGTAGGTCGTGCGGGGTGATGCGGGGGAACGTCGGGTCGATCTTTTGGGCGCGGGAGACGGCGCCCTCGAACCAGCCGGTTCCGTTCTCCACGCGTCGGAGGAATCCGCCATCGGGGTTGCTGAACAGCAGGTCGTTTGGTCGGCGCGCGTCGAGGAGCGCGGCGATCTCGGCGCCCAGGACGGCGGGGTAGGGGACGTGTCGGTCCTCCCAGGACTTCAGCTCTCCCTCGTGCACGACGCCGTTCACGGTGACGGCGTTCTTCTCGGCGTGGAGTCGGCGCTTGAGCTGGTTGACATGTCGTGCGCGCAGTGCGGTCGCTTCGCCCCAGCGAAGCCCGGTGTATCCCAGGACGCGGACGAGCGTGGGACGGGCGGAGCATCGGGCGAGGAGCTCGAGCTGCTGGTGGGATAGGTAGCTGCGGCCGGCCTTCTTCTTGGGCTTCTTCGGTCGGTTCTCGAGCCCTCGGGCGGGGTTCTTCTTGATGCGCCCGTCAGCGATCGCCATGTCGAGGATCCCGGCGAGCACGCCGAGCGCGCGCAGTGAGGTCGACGCGGACTTCTCGGAGGCGAGGCCGGCGAGCCACGCCTGCACTTCGGAAGGGACGATCGACCTGATCTCGCGGTGACCCCAGAACGGTTCGACGTGGTTCCGCCAGGCGCGAGGCAGCGGGTCGTACGACGACGGCTTGAGGACCTTCTTGCCAGCGAGCCATACGGGCGCGAGCTGCCCGACGGTGATCCGAGAAAGGGCGGGGTCGATGTACTCGCCGGTCGCCTTCGCGACGGTCACGGATGCGAGGAACACCTCGGCTTCCCGCTTCGTCTTGAACCCTCGCTTGTCGGTCTGGGACTTGTCGGGTTTCACGTAGCGGACGCGGTACCGCCTGCCCTTCGCGGTCGAGTAGGAGCTGATGCTGCCTGCCATCAGGACGCCTGTGCCACGTTCTCGCGGTGGTCCCACTGTCCGGCGCCCATCTTCGGACGTTCGTAGACGACGTCACCGAGGCGGAGCAGCATCCCCTTGTAGGCGTCGACGATCTCCACGGTCACGTCGAGGTCGTACGCCATCGAGGGGGAGTGCCCGTCGCGGAGACGCTCGACTTCCGCGAAAGCGTCTCGGTCGATGAGGAGACGTGCGGCCCACTCGAACGCTGCGCGCTCCTGGCGGGCGTGCTGCGGCCCGAAGATCGTCGGCGTGTGCCCGTGGACGGCGTGCCCGAGTTCGTGCGCGAGAACGGAGCGTGCGAGCCGCCGCGGCATGTGCGGGTTGAGGCGCACGGTACGGGACCCGTCGTGGTAGCCGCCGACCTTGCGGCCGCGGTGCTCGATCACGGTGAGGCCGAGCTCGTCGGCGAGGGCGAGTAGCTGCTGCATCGGATCAGGGGTGGTAGTCGTCGGTGTCCTGGGAGTGGTCGATGTCGCTCTCGAAAGCGACCTCGCCGAGAGCCTGGTCGTTGCCACCGACATTCGGCCGCATGTGCGTGACGTTCCCGAGCACTTCGCTGACGGGAACGTCGTAGGCGGTGTCCATCGAGGAGACGCGCAGGCGCCGCGCGACTTCCTCGACGATCTGCTCATCCGTGGCCGAGCGGAGGGCGGTCGCGGCCGCGTCGATCCCAGCGTCCTCCCGGCTCAGGTGTCCGGTCGAGACCAGCGCCGGGATGACCGGGAGCTCGTACTCCCGGCACACCGCGCGGACCGTCTCGAAGGAGAGCTGGTCGAGGTTGATCTGCCGATTGAGAGTGCCCTGGTTCATCCCGACTCGGCGGGCGACTTCGCGGATGGAGTCCTTGCCTCGAACCTCGTCGATCCACTTCATGCTCACGTTGACCATGTCTTAATCCTGAGTCATTCCTGTCTAACGCACAAGTCAATTGACGAACGCGGTTGACAGAGTGAGCGACATATCGGACGCGTGACGCATGAATCGGACAGTTGAGCAGGCGAGCGACATGATGGGCGTGATTCGTCCCGGTCTGCTCGACCGCCTGAAGGACCACTCGGGGATCAAGAGCGACGAGGCGTTCGCGCGGACTATCGGCGTGAGCCGGGAGACGCTGAACCGCCTCAAGAAGGGCGAGGAGCCGTCGCTTCGCACGGTGATCGGTATCGCTCACGCGTTCGGGCTCGCGCTCGGCGAGGTCGTGACGACAGTGCCGCGGCCGGACGCGAGCGAGGCGACGAACGGCGCCCGGAGCGAGGCCGCCTGATGGCCGCCAACGTCGTGCCGCTGCGCTCGAAGGCGCAGGCAGGGGAGCAGCAGTGGCTCTCGCCTGAGCAGGTGTGCGAGCGGGTCCCCGGGATGACCATCGACCGGCTCAAGGACATGCGCAAGCGCGGCGTCGGGCCGAAGTACTACAAGCCGACGCTGAAGACGGTGACCTACAGCTCGCGGGATATCGACACGTGGGTCGAGTCCACGGTCGTGACGACGAGGGAGCAGTCGTGATCGCCGTGCGCTGGGCGGCGCTCGTCGTCGCGGTCGCGTGCATGGCTGGGGCGTTGCACGCCGGGGTCGTGAACGGGTTCGTGCTGGCCGGCCTGGTGCTCCTGGTCGTGTTCGTGTGGCCGGCGCTGCCGTTCGTGTTGTGGGGTGTCGTCGCGGACGTGGTGTCCCCGGTGTGCCTGGACTGCCGGGACGGCAGGCACCTCGCTTGCGACGGCGGGTGCGACTGCCCGGTCGACCACGCCATTGAGCAACTCATCGCAGATGTCGATGCTCGGGCCGCCGGTGGTGTGCGATGAGCTTCCCGCTGCCTGATCTCGAGGCGAAGCCGGTCCGCTGGTGGCAGCCGTGGGCTGTGGCTGGTGCGGTGCTGTTCGTGGTCGATGTGGTCGGCCTGGCTGTGGCGGCGGTGGTCCTGTGAGCGTGCTGCTGGATCAGGAGACGGTCGTGCTCGAGGGGCTCGACTTCGAGCCTCGGTGTGAGGAGCGATACAGCGAGGAGCACGCGGCGACCCACACCATCATCTGCCGAGTCTGCGGTGGCGCTGTGCTCGCCTGTGAGAAGCACCTGGCGCATGCGCGGTGGCTGCTCCGAGACGAAGCGAAGCACATCCCGTGCGGCTCGGTCGAGCAGGGCTTCGACCTGCTGTTCACGTGGAGGCCACTGTGAACGTCCTCGGCGTAGACCCCAGCCTGACGTGCTCGGGTGTGGCGGTCGTGGAGTGGAACGCGGGCTCGCCGATCGCGGCGCCGTTTTGGGACACATGGCGTGCCCGGGCGGCGAAGCCGGAAGTCGCGACCGTGGCGGCCACGCGCCGCCGGATCCGGGTGATGTTGCGGGAGATCCTCGCGTTCGTCCCGGCGACGCTCGACCTCGCTGTGGTGGAGGGCCCGTCGTTCGGGTCGCGCACGGCTCTGTCGCTCGCAGACGAGCGCGCCGGCCTGCGGTGGATGCTCATCGATCAGCTCATGGCGCGGGTCGTCTCGCCGGATCGGGTGGTGGTCGTGCAGCCACGCAGTCGTGCGCTGCTCGCCACCGGGAGCGGCAAGGCGAGCAAGACGCAGGTGCTCGACACGGTGCGCGCGCTCGTCCCCGGCGCGCACATCCCCAACCACGACGTCGCTGACGCCGTCGCGCTGGCTGCGGCCGGCGCCCATCATCTCGGGCTCTCGCTGCCGTACAGCGACGCCCAGTCGAAGGCTCACGCGCGGATCGCGTGGCCGACAGCAGACGCGGCCTGAGCCGCACAACAGGGAGAGAGGCAGACATGGAGACCAAGCCGACCAGCTTCGCGCGCGGGGTGCCGCCGGAGGAGCGCAACGGGTTCTACGGCATGGAGGGCGACCTGATCGCGAACGCGCAGGACGCGCAGCCGATCGTCGCGATCGTGACGTACACGCTCGACGAGGTCGTGACGAAGACGCTGGCGGGTGAGACGTACCCGGTGGTGAAGGCGTTCTCGATCGAGCCGCTGCACGACGAGAAGGCGATCGTGGCGGCGATCAAGCTCCGGGACGCGGCGATGAAGCAGCGGACGGGCGTCGACACGCTCGATCTGCCCGAGGTGGACGAATGAGCGCGCCCACGCTGTTTCCGCAGTTCAAGCGCCGCAACCACGGGCGAGGGCACTCGTACTACATCGATGGCGAGAAGGTCGACGGCGTCACGACCCTGCTCGGCGACGGCGCCCGAAAGAAGGCCCTCGAGGCGTGGAACGGCAACGTGGTCGCGGACTACGCGGTCGACCACTGGGACGAGCTGTCCAAGCTGCCGTTCTCGCAGCGTCTCGACCGGCTGAAGAAGTCCCGCTACGAGGTGCGTGACGAGGCCGCGCGCCGCGGCTCCGAGGTGCACAACCTGGCCGAGCAGATTCTGCGCGGCGAGGAGGTCGCTGTGCCGGACGAGCTCGCCGGCCATGTCGAGTCCGCTGTCCGGTTCATGGACGAGTGGGAGGTCGAGGAGCTGCTCGTTGAGGCGCCCGGGGTGAACCTCGAGCACCGGTACGGCGGCACGTTCGATCTGCTGTTCCGGTCGCGCCGGTTCCCGGGGCGCACGTTCCTCGCGGACTGGAAGACGTCGAAGGACATCTACGGCGAGACGGCGCTGCAGCTCGAGGCGTACTCGCGGTTCGACTTCGTGCTCGGCACCGGCGGCGGCGAGGTGCCGCTGTCGGAGTTCGGGATTACCGATCACGTCGCGATCCACATCAAGGCGGACACGTACGTCGTCTACCCGATGCAGCGCGGCGACGACGTGTGGCAGCGGTTCCTCGCGACGGCGGCGTCGGCGCGCGCGAACCGCAAGGACGACATCGAGGCGCTGCGTGGCGACGCGATGTACCTGCCGGGGGTGGCGGCATGACCGAGCAGCAGGAGGCCCCGGTGGAGGAGCACGGCACGGAGGTGGAGCTCGCGCCGCAGCGTGGCGAGGTCGCGGCCGCGCAGCCGACCGCTGAGGCGGGTGTCGAGTGGGGGTCTGAGCAGCTGCTCCGGTTCGTGCGTGACCTGCAGCTGGCGCACACTGCGGCTCGTGCGCTCGTGAAGACGTCGTTCGTCCCGCAGTCGTACCAGGGCAAGCCGGAGGAGGCGGCGGCCGCGATCGTCACCGGTCAGGGCATCGGACTGGCTCCGTTGGCGTCGTTGCGGTCGATGGACGTCATCCAGGGCACGCCGGCGTTCCGGGCGATCACGATCCGCGCGATCGTGCAGTCGCACGGGCACGAGATCTGGGTCGAGGAGTCCACGTCGCACCGCGCGATCGTGAAGGGTCGCCGCAAGGGCACGGACAAGATCGAGACCTCCGTGTGGGACATGGACCGAGCCCGCGCTCTGGGTCTGACGAACAAGGCGAACTGGAAGAACCAGCCGGGCGCGATGCTCGTTGCTCGTGCGACTGCTGAGGTCGGGCGTCTGATCGCCGCGGACGCCCTGCTCGGCATGGCGTACTCGATCGAGGAGCTCGAGGACGGGGCGACTCCGGAACCGGTGGAGGAGAAGCCGAAGGCGGCGCGTGCGACGCGGACGGTGGCGCGGAAGCCGCGCGGCGCTGTGAGCGCACCAGAAGCGCAGGACGCTCCGGATGCACCCGCGGCGGATGTTCTCGCGCAGGACGGGCGCACAGAACCGGAGAGCACTGGTTCTGAGTCGGAGGAGGAGTACGAGGCGCGTGTGGCGGCGGAGTACGGGGCCGCGGTGGCGCGTGGGGAGGTGCAGTCATGAACGAGTTCAAGGCGAGCAACGGGGTGGCAGTGCGGCTCGTGTCGGCGGGGCTGGAAGCCCAGGTCGACAACGGGATCGGTGTCATTCACCTCGCGCTCGATCGCACGGCCGCTCTCCGTGAGTTCTTCCTGCACGAGCGTGACGAGCAGCTCGGCCGGTGGCGGTGGCCGGAGAACCCCGACTACGTGGTGTACCCGCGCGAGGAGCGCCGCGTCCGGGTCATCCATGAGCCGACTGGCGACTTCGCTGATTCCGTCCGTGGCACGACCATTCCGGGGCCGGTGAAGGATGCCGCTCGTGCCTACTTCGATGCTCACCCTGAGCCGAAGCCGTGGCGCGACGCGAAGCCCGGCGAGGTGTGGGTGGTCACCAAGGACGACACGGAGGGCGAGTTCGCGGCAGTCGTGAGCGACCCTGTCGTGACCGGCCGCACATCCTTCGACGCCGCAGCGATCAGCTTCCCCGTGACCGATCTCCGGATCACCGCGGCTCGCCGCATCTGGCCGGGGGCGACGTCGTGAGCGCCGTCGTCGATGCTCCCGTGGTGCGCACGGAGGACGGGGCGATCCTCGGCCCGGACTGGCGCCGTGCGGGCCTCGCGCGCCCGGAGTACACGGTGCCTGGTCGGATCCCGGCGGACGGTGTGCAGCCCGGTGACACGATCCGGGTGCTCGACATGGATCTGGTCGTGCTGAAGGTGTGGCGGGACCGTCCGCCGTTCGCTGCCGGCATCCGGGTGCTGGCCCGCACCGTCCGGGGTGCGGAGCTGGTGTTCGAGTACGCAGAGCGAGACATGGTCGACGTCGTCGCGGTAGGAGCGTTCGACCGATGAGCGAGCTGCCTCCCGCCCGGATCACGGATCCCGCGTCGGCGGTTGCCTGGTCGCACTACGTGCGCGAGAAGGTCACCCCGACGCCGGATCCGTCGCACATCGTCGCCCCTGACGACGTGATCGCTGAGCTGCAGAACCTGAAGGCCGCGGCCGGCCGGATGGTGCTGGTCGTGAAGGAGGCCGACGACCTCCGCGGGACCGCAGCGCGGGCCCTGGCCCGGGCGACGGCGAAGGCTCAGATGCAGGTCCGGGAGGAGGCGAAGGCCGAGAAGCTCACCGTCGACGAGAAGGCCGCTCGCGTGGAGCAGCTGACCGCGACGGAGGCGGACGAGGCGGCGGTCGCGGAGCGGGCGTACCAGTACGCGCGCTCCGTGGCCCGCCTGGTCGACGACCAGAAGTCGGCGGTGCAGACGATCGCTCGGCTGGTGGAGCTGACGTTCTCGCTCGCGGGATCTCGGAGGGCCGGCTGATGGGCATCCGAACGCTGAGGGCTGGCGACCCGATCCCCGCTGGCGAGCCACGTCGCTACCTGACCGGCGCCGGCTACATCAAGCTGCGCTGGAAGGTCGGCGTCGAGGACTACGTCGAGGTGTACGAGCACCGATTCGTGATGGGGATGCCCGACGATGACCTGCAGGTGCACCACCGCAACCGTGGACGCCGCGACAACCGTCCCGAGAACCTGGTCGTCCTCTCCGCCGCCGAGCACCGGGCGCTGCACGACGCAGAAGATCGTCCGGAGTTCGAGCGGCGCATGGCGGAGCGTGGCGGATATCGGTCACGAGCCGCGCAGCAGAAGGCCGAACGCGCCGCCGCTCGACGTGCTGCGTTGCACCGCCGCGCGCTCGCGATGCGAGCAATGTACGAGGCCGGATCGACGACGACGGAGATCGGTGATGCGTTCGGGATCCACTCGTCGAACGTCAGTATCCACCTGCGCCGCGTCGGTACGGAGATGCGGCCGTTCAGCTCGAGGTCGCGGCGATGAGCGCGGGCGGCAAGTTCCCGGCGGCGATGGTCCGGTTGATCTTCTTCGAGCGCGAGGGAGAGGCGTGCTTCATGTGCCGGAAGCCGCTGCGGTGGCATGAGCGCGGCATGGCGTGGTCGCTACACCACCGCAAGCCGCGCGGCATGGGCGGCACCTCCCGACAGGTGTCGCCGGCGGATGGCCTGGTCTTGTGCGGAAGCGGTGTGTCTGGCGATCACGGCTGGGCGGAGGCGAACCGGGCGCGCGCGATCGAGATGGGCGTGCTCATCTCGGCGCACGGCGTCGGCCCGGCGTTCGAGCCGGAGAACGTGCGGGTGCAACGGAACTCAGGCAGCTGGTGGCTGCTGACGCGCGATGGTCGCGCGGTGGAAGTGGAAGGAGGAGCGCGGTGAGCGTCAAGGTCACGAATCTCGTGTGGCACAGCGAGCAGGCTGCGCACCTGAAGGGGAACGCGTTCGTCGCGATGCTCGCGCTCGCTGACATCGCCGACGACGAGGGGCACGTGGTGTTCGCGCGCGAGGCGAAGCGGTCGCAGGAGGAGCTCGCGCGGAAGGCGCGCATGTCCGTGGCGACGTTCCGGCGGGCGACGCAGGATCTCGCGGAGCAGGGGCTGTTGGAGATCTCGCGGGAGTCGCAGCGGGCCGTGAACGACTACCGAATCCTGCTGACCGCTCAGATTGAGCGCTCAGAGGTGAGCGGTCACAGCGCTCAGGGTGAGCGGTCTGAGCGCTCATCTAGTGAGCGGTCAAACTCGAGCACTCCTTATAAGGGACGTAGTAACGGAAAGAACGTAGATGTAAGGCCGCGCAAGCGCGGCTCCCGCATCCCGGACCCGTTCGTGCTGACCGCCGAGATGAAGGCGTGGGCGGCCGCCGAGGTTCCCGGCCTGGACGTCGTCGTGCACACGCGCGAGTTCGTGGACTACTGGCGGGCGAAGTCAGGCAAGGACGCCACGAAGGTCGACTGGGTCGCGACGTGGCGGAACTGGATGCGGAAGGCGCACCGCTGGCAGGGCGAGCGGGCCTCGACGAAGCCAGCCCCCGATGACCGGCTGCGTGAAGGCCTCGAGCGCGGCGCCCGGCTGCAGGCCCTCGTCGGGGCTGAGCAGAGGGGGATCGCGTGAACATCCAGCAGACGAACGAGCTGCTGCTGCGGATCCAGGTGATCGACAACCGGCAGATCGGGGACTCGACGGTGCTGGCGTGGCACGAGCTCGTCGCGGACCTCGACTACGACGTCGCGGTGGAGGCGGTGCGGATGCATCGGATGGAGTCGAAGGAGTACCTCGTGCCGGCGCATGTGCGGGCGAACGCCGAGCGCATCCGCCTCGCGGGCATCGAGCGCACGGACGAGTGGGGCAACCGGATCGAGCCGGATGCGGCTGCGGTGGCTGCGCTCGAGCGGATCCGGCGTGGGCGCGCCGGTCAGCGGGCGGTGGGCGCGGCATGACCTACGACGAGATGCCGCCGGAGGACCCGTACACGGAGCCGGCGCCGCAGCCGGACGGCCGCGCGCTCGCGGAGCGGTACGTGATCGGCGCGATGCTGCAGAACCCCGCCGTGATCGGCGACGTGCAGGCCGAGGTCACCGCCGCGGACTTCGAGGACATCCGCCTCGGCGCGATCTTCGCAGGCGTGTGCCAGATGGTGGCCGAGAAGCAGCCCGTCGACTTCCTCACCGTGTGGGACCAGCTCGCGGCGTGGGACGTGCGCGGCATCGACCTGGGCACCCTGTCGTCCTGGGCGGATCAGGTGCCGACTGCACGGAACGCGGCCCACTATGCGCGGCTGGTGCGGGAGGCGTCGATGCGGCGCGCGCTCGCTGCGATCGGGTCGCGGCTGACGACGGCCGAGGACCCGGTGCGTGCGATGCGGGACACGCTCGACGCGCTCGGGAAGCTGTCGCAGCGCGGCGGGGCCGCGGCGGAGGCTAAGTCCCTCGGTGACCTGCTGAACGTGCCCGACGCGGACCTCGCCTACGACTGGGTGATCCCGGGACTGCTCGAACGGCAGGACCGGCTCATGCTGACCGGCACCGAGGGGTCGGGGAAGTCGGTGCTGCTGCGGCAGCTCGCGATCCTCACAGCGGCGGGCCTGCACCCGACCGAGTTCCACCAGATCGAGCCGCAGCGCGTGCTCGTGATCGACGCGGAGAACTCCGAACGGCAGTGGCAGCGGTCGGTCGCGGGGATGACGGATCAGGCGGCGACGCGCGGCCGGCGCGACCCGCGCCCGTACGTGCACGTCCGGTGTGCGCCGGCGATGGACATCACCCGCCCGGATGAGCAGGGCCGCATCCACCGGCTGATCGACGCGCACAAGCCGGACCTGTTGCTGATCGGGCCGCTGTACCGGCTGGTGCCGCGCGCGATCCAGTCGGACGACGACGCCGCCCCGGTGCTGTCGGTGCTGGACGGGTTGCGGGAGCGGGGCGTGTCGATGCTCATCGAGGCGCACGCGGGGCACGCGTCCGCGGGTGCGCAGGAGCGCGACCTGCGGCCGCGCGGGTCGTCCGCGCTGCTCGGGTGGCCGGAGTTCGGGCTCGGTCTGCGGCGGGACAAGCGGATCGAGGGTCGCGTGCCGACGTTCAGCCTCGTGCGGTGGCGAGGGGACCGGGACAGGCGTGAGTGGCCGTCGCGGCTGCTGCGGGGGCAGGCGTTCCCGTGGGAACCGACGCTCGGCTGACGAAGACAGGAAGCAAGGGAGAGACATGAATCCGTGGGAGATCTTCGGCTGGGTGGCGGCGCTCGCGCTCGCTGTCGTGGTGGCCGTGCTGGCGCTGGTGGTCTCGGTGGCGGCTATCCGTTCGCTGGGCGACGGGAAGAAGGCTCGGGAGGTGTTCCGTGGCCACGGGCAGTAAGGGCCGCCGGATGGTCGACGCGATCGACGACGTCGCGGCGGAGCTGCGCCTGGCGAACCGGATCGCGGTGCTGAAGCTCGGCGCGTCGGCGCTGGATCACGATCCGGGGAGCCGGGCGACGACTGATGTGGCGCGGGAGCGGGTCGCGCGGATGAACCGGCTGCGCGCGGAGATCCGCGCTGGCCTCGGACTGGACGGAGAAGGAGCATGAGCGAGCGGATCGACGCTGCCAAGGAGGCGTGGACGAATCTCGGGAGGGCCGGGGATCTGCTGGCGGCGGGGATCTCGGCAGCAGCCAGCGCCGCGGCCCACATCGCGCACACGCAGGCGACGCTCGCGCTTGTTGAGCAGCAGCGCATCGCGAACCTGATTGCGCTGGGAGGCATCGGCGGGGGTCCGATCAACAGCGCGTACCCCGATGAAGTGCTGCGGTACCTCCGGAGGGAGTATCCGGCCGCGGCCGACGCTCTGCGGGTGCAGGAGGTGTCTCGTGGCGATCACGGCTGAACTTCGGATCACGATCGCGGAGGTCGAGATCACGGACGAGTACCGCGTCCTGTTGACGACGGATCGGAAGAAGACGGACCTCGCGATCGACGAGGCCGAGCGACTCGCGCACGAGCTCATCGAAGCGGCGGCGGAGGCACGTGCCGCGCTGAAGCAGGACTTCTCGCGGGACGTGATGCGGCACGGGTTCGACGTGGACATGGCAGGGGAGGTCGGCTGATGCCGATCAAGGACTACACGACGACGATCAGCGTCGAGAAAACGATGGGCGAGATCACCGGAGCGCTCGCGCGCCGCGGCGTCACGCGCATCTCGACGCTGTTCGATGACGACGGGACGCCGGCGGGCCTCGGCTTCACCATGCGCACGGCGTACGGCCCTCGGGACTTCGAGCTCCCGGTGCGGACGTCCGGAGTGCTCGCGGCCCTCGAGGCTGATCGAGTGCAGCCGAAGTACCGCACGCCGGAGCACGCGGCGCGGGTGGCGTGGCGGATCGCGAAAGACTGGCTCGAGGCGCAGGCCGCGCTCATCGACGCGCAGCTCGCGACGCTCGACGAGGTGATGCTGCCGTACATGGTCGACGGCCGCGGCCAGACGATGTACGCGCTCTACGTGTCGAACCAGAACGCGATCGAGTCATGAGCACGCGGGATGCGCTCGTGAAGGCGCAAGAAGCAGTCGCGGACGCCGCGTCGGAGCTGATGCTCGACTACCTCGGCAAGCGTGCACGAGGCACCATCGACCCGGACACCACCGAGGAAGCGTTCAGCGCGCTCTACGAAGCCTTGGACGCGCACGGGTCGCTCGCTCTCGCGCTCGAGCATGTGGACGAGACGCCATGAGCGCCGGACCGATCAAGCAGTCGCGGGACGCGTGGAAGCCGCAGCCGAAGTCCACTCCGGACGCTCACCGGGTGTGCGCGCCGATGCCTCGCCGCGCGGGCCTTTCGTACTGCGGCAGGAACGGGCGCCGGGTCGTGTCCGACTGGGCGCAGGTGAAGTGCGCGGACTGCCTCGCCGCTCGCGCGGCCGACGTCGCGGCAGGTGCGGAATGAGCGCGGGCCCGAGGGTATGCACGCACGCGGGATGCGAGGCGCGGTCCGTTGCGCGGAGGCTCTGCCGCGCCCACTATCAGGCCGCGTGGAAGGCCGGCACGCTCGGCCAGCACCAGAAGCTGCCGCCGCGCGTGAAGGACCCGAAGATCTGCCCGCCGGAGCACAAGCACGCCGCGTCGCTGGTCTGCTACAACCTGCACCAGTGCCGGTGTACGCCGTGCAGCGAGCACCGCGCCGAAACCGATCAGCGGCGCGCGAAGCTGAAGGCGTACGGCCGGTTCGACACAGGCCTGGTCGATGCGGAGCCGGTGCGCGAGCACCTGCTGATGCTGGGCGAGTTCGGCATCGGCTACAAGCGGGTCGCTCGTCTCTCTGGTGTCGGCGTCACGCCCGTCAGGAACATCATCTGGGGCCGACAGGACCCGGGGCCGCGCAAGGGCGAGATCCCGAAGCGGATCAAGCGCGAAAACGCCGAGCGCATCCTCGCCGTCAAGCCCGACCTGAGCGCCCTGGCCGCCGGCGCGAAGATCCCCGCTCGCGGCACGCACCGCCGTCTGCAGGCGCTCGTCGCGATCGGATGGTCGCAGTCGAAACTGGCGATCCGGCTCGGAATCGAGCCGTCGAACTTCACCTCCGTGATGAAGCGCACACAGGTCACCGTTGCGCTGCATCGGAAGGTCGCCGCACTGTTCGACGAGCTCTGGTCGACGCTGCCGCCGCGCGATTCGTGGCGGGACAAGATCGCCTACTCCCGGTCTCTCCGGTTCGCGAAGGGACGCCGATGGCTGCCGCCTCTGGCGTGGGACGACATCGACAACGACATCGAGCCTCCTGTCCCTGACGAGGACGGAGTCATCGATGAAACCGCCGTCGAGCTCGCCCTCGCCGGCGAAAGCGTCCGTCTGACGCCGGAGGAGCGCCGCGAGTGCGTGCGGCGCCTGCACGTTGAGCGGTGGTCCGACGCGCGCGTCGCCGAGACGATCCGGGTGAACCCGAGGACGGTCCTCCGCATCCGTGAGGAGCTCGGCCTGGCCGCTTGGGACCAGAACGAGCTTCGGGACAAGGGAGCAGCATGACGATCCCCACGACCCTCGCCCTCGACCCCGCATGGACGGCATGGACCAAGCGCTACGAGTGGCACCTCGACCACGTGCCGGGACTGCTCGAACTGATGCGCGATTCGACACCGCGGATCTCGTCGGACTCGGCCCGCTACGGCAAGGAACGAACGAGCTCGTCGAGGGAGGCGCCGGTGCCGTTCAGCATCGACGCGGTGGACGACGCCGACGACCTCTGGGGTGCACTGGCGGCGTACACGCTCGAGGTCGCGGAACTGCTGGGGGAGCACCCACCGCATGTGCTCCGCGCGTCCTGGTGGCGCGCCGGCCAGGTGCAGGGCATCCGCGCCGCCGCCGACGCCAGGAAGGCCCGCTCGGACGCGTTCGAGGTCGTCGCCTGGTTGGTGGACCGGGAGACGCTGATCGCCGCGGAAACGGGCTTGCAGGACTCGGAAGAGCACCTGTTCGCCCTGGTGCGGAAGTCCCGCGCCCGGTGGCAGGCCGCGCCGAGGGCCCGCAGCGCTCGCCCTCGCCCGTGCCACGTGTGCGGGGAGGTCGCCGTGCTCATCGACTGGATGGACGTACCGGGCGGGATCGGGCCGGCGCTCCCCGTGGGGCGGTGCTCGCGGTGCGGGCAGCAGTACGAACGGAAGCCGACATGAGCGACAGACACCCGCTGAAAACCCGCGGCTCGCGCGCACGCACCGGGAGCTTGAAGCCATGCCAGACCGCGCCGTGATCATCGACGAGTACGGGCACGCATGGCAGAAGTCGGCCTATCTCGGTTTCTGGTACCGCGCGTTCGACGGGGACGGCATCAGCGCCTTCGAGCTGGCACAGAGAGCCGGGAAGCCACGGCAGGTGTCGCCATGACCGTCTGGCTCAACTACCGGCAGGCAGCGAAGCGAGTAAGCCGGTCCCGCCGCACGATTCGACGCTGGAAAGCACGCGGCATGCCCATGACGTTCGACGACCGCGGCCGCCGCGTCGTCGACGAGGAAGTGCTCCTCGCATGGTGGCGCGGACGACTCCTCGCAGACCCGATTCACCAGGCCCGACTCAAGGCGAAGCAGAAGGAGACACAGGTGGAGATCGACGAGGAAGAACTGCCAGGTCGAGGGGACTGGCGGAAAGACATCGACCCGGAGGAGGGACTGTGACCGACATCGAGCAGCCGTACACGCCGAGCCTGGACGAGGTGCGCGAGGCGCACGGCTGGACGGGACACGACAGCCACGTCGAGTCGAACCGCGCCGCCAAGCGCGCCGAGTTCGACCGCTGGCTGGCCGCGCATAACGAGGCCGTCCGTGCCGAGGCACTGAGGGAAGCGGGGCGTGACATAGACCGGATGATCGCCATTGCCCGCGACGATGAGCGCGAGAAGGCCGCACAGATCGCGGAGACGCACCCGGCCCCGCTCGGAGCTGTCGCCCGCCTCATCCGTGACGCCATCGCCGCCCGGATCAGGGCGCAGGGGAAGGAGCAGGGAGCATGAGCTGGACACCGCCGACCTATGACCAGTGGGGCGAGACGCCCGCTAACTACGAGCCTGAGCGGTGGGACGTGGTGCGTGATGACGGATTCGTGCTGATCGAGGGCACGAGCATCCTCGACGCGGACACGCAGGTCGCGTGGCTGAATGCACACCGACCGGGCGGACACACATACGAGAGCCGTCTGACAGAGGGGAACGAGTCATGACCGACATCGAGGCGCGCTTCTGGTCGAAGGTTGACAAGTCTGGCGACTGCTGGCTCTGGACGGCGGCGACGACCTACGGGTACGGCCGCTTCGCCATCACAAAGCGGCAGATGATCGGCGCGCATCGGTTCGCCTGGGAGACGGTGAACGGCCCGGTCCCGGATGGCATGGTGATCGACCACCTGTGCCGGATCCGGCTGTGCGTAAACCCGGCGCACATGGAGGTCGTGACGAACGGTGAGAACGTGCTTCGCGGCGAGGGACTGTCTGCCCTGAACGCCCGCAAGACGCACTGCAAGAACGGTCATGAGTTCACGCCCGAGAACACCATCGTGACGAAGAACCCTTCCGGCAATGGGCGTGCCTGCCGAGAGTGCCGCCGAGCGGCCTGGACCGCGCGCGCCACATGCCCGGAATGCGGCGGGAGTTTCAGCGCACGGAACCTCGCGCGCCACCGCACCAACCAGCACGGAGGTAGTCATGTCTGATCTTGCTCAGGAGGCCCGCGCCGAGGCGAACAGCGGTACAGGCTGGTACGAGGTGATCCATCCGCAGACCGCGACGACCGAGATCGTGCGGGTGATGGAGGACGGGTCGATCTACTGCCCCGAGGGGGTGCTGACGCGTGAGGAGTTCGCGTTCGCGTCGGCCCGAGGTCGCGTGCATCGTCTCGTGCGTGCTGACGACCCACCGGCCTCTCCCGTCACAAGGGAGACGGTGACCCCCGAGGCGCTCGCCCACGAGCTGTGGCGGTCGTACTCAGGATCGATCTGTGGACGGGACGGGTGCCGATACGAGAACGGCGAGAACGACGCCGACTACGAGTGTGGGTGCACCGAGTGCGTGACCACGTGGGAAGGCGTCGCTGACACCCTGATCGCCGCGTTCGACATCCGAGAGAGGAGCGAGTCGTGAAGATCACCGACGAGGCGGTAGAGCGGGCACTGGCGTCGTGGTTCGAGTCCGTGACTCATGCCGGCGCGTACGAGTCGGTCGCGGAGCACGTCAAGGAGCGGAACCGCCCGCGCATGCGCGCCGCTCTGGAAGCCGCGCTCGCTGAGGACGGGGGCGAGTGATGGACGCGCAGTTCATCCTCGACGCGATCCGCCGTGCCCACCCGGACGCGGCGGTCGTGCCCGAGGTCGTCATCCACGACCACCTGTGGGACGAGCGGAGGGCAGAGGCGAAGCCGATTCGTCGGATTGACGCGCTGATGGTCAGGAGCCTGCAACGCACGGCGATCGAGGTGAAGGTGTCGCTCGCGGACTGGAAGCGGGACACGTACCGAAAGCGCGCGCCGTGGGTTGCTGTCGTGAACAGGTTCGTCTTCGCCGTGCCGAAGAGCCTGCACGACCAGATCGGCGGCAACTACGGGATGCACCAGCTCGACACCTGGGACTGCGGCGTCTGGACGGTGGACGAGAACGGCCGGGTGGAGGTCGTCAAGAAGGCGAAGGTGCGCCCGCACCCTGAGCCACTGCCGCAGCAGGTCGTGCAGACGCTCGCGTTCCGCGCAGCGCGGGCAGCGCTCACCGAGAAGGGAGACGACCGTGCCACGCATGGTGAACGCTGACGTGGTGCTCGCCGGCCTCCGGGAGGCCCTGGCAACGCCCCGGGAGACTGGCCCACGCCGGGCGCTCGAGGTGTCGATCCTGCGCCGCCGGGTGTGGCGGCTCGCCGACTATGTGGAGGCGCAGGCTATCGAAGTCGAGAAGGGAGACAACCGTGCCTGACCCGGTCCCCGCGCCTATCCGCGCCGAGCTCGACCAGACCCCGGAGTGGTGGGACCGGCAGTACCGGGAGTTGGTCCGCGAGCGCATACCCCGGGACGCCGCATCCCACGAGGGACACGACCTCGACGAGATCAGCACCTACGACGGCACCACGCTCCGCCGCTGGTGCGTGGACTGCGGTGTGTCGATCGACCCGTACGCACAGCACGAAGACTCCGTCACCCGACGAACAGCGACATGATGCTCGCCGTCGCCCCGACCACCAGCCCGACCCCGATCAACGCGAGGTCAACCAGGGCCGCCCGCGGACGGGAGAGCAGGAAGTCAGCCAACGGTCCCACCATCGCGTTCATCTGAGCGCGGGACCCGTTCGAACCATCCGCGAGAGGGGAAGCCCGCCGCAACTCCGCAAGCCCCTCGTGGGCACCCAACGCGAGACGAATCAGACCGAACAGCGGCAGCGCCGCCGACACGACGTACATGGAGACGAGCAAGGAGACCATGCGCCGGATGCTATCGGCGTCGTGCGACACTCTCGGCGTGTCGCGTTTGACCCGCTCTCGTTGACCGCCCCTAACGTCAGAGTCGGATGATCCTGCGGCAGGGGCATGCAACGTGTCTGGTCGGCCGGTTCGAGCACTCTCCCGCTCGGCCGGCCGACCAGTTTCACATAGCGTCGAACGCGAGCAGGACGACGCCGATGGTGGCCGTCACCAGTAACACGGTCTGCCTCCTCCGCTCCGCCTGCGAGGCCGGCGCTCCTGACATCGCCAACGCTATGTCCGCCTCGGAGAGCGAAGGAGCGCGCTCCAGGCCGTGCGCCTTGAGGAGCGTCACCTGCAACTCGTGAACCTCGTCGTACGGACTGTGGAACACTCCGGGTTCCAGTCGTGACCGCACGGCTGACCGCGCCTCAGCGTCAGTTAGGCGCGCGTACGCCAACTTCTGCACATGCTCTCGAATCCGACGCTCTCGACGCAGGGCAGCGTGCTCGAGCAGGAACGAAGCGCCGCTGTAGAGGGAGCCCAGAATCGGGACGATGGCGGCGAGGAAGGCGAGCACGTTCCGAGAGTAGGGGAGCGAGACGATATGGGCAGCCACCCGATCCGCGACGGGAAGGGGCACCGCGCCTACCGGCGCCAGCAGGCCGCCCTGAAGCGGCGCACGAAGGTCGAGAAGCTGCCGTGCGGGTACGGCTCCCGGTCTGGCTGGGGATGCGGAGAGCAGATCGACCCCGACCTGCCGTCGACGCACCGCCGCAGCTTCACCGCAGACCACGACGAGGCGATCGCCAACGGCGGCAAGCTCGTCGGTCAGGTGCTCGTCCCGATGCACCGCGACTGCAACGCCCGCAAGAGCAACCACGCACCCGTCGAGATCTGGGAGGCATCGTGAACACCATCCACAAGGTGGACGTCGTCATCGCTGAGGGCGCCCCCGACACGACCACGACCGTGCCCGACTCCGGCCAGCCGAGCGAGCCGGAGCAAGTGGACGTCGTCCCAGACCCGCGCCGTCGCATCATCGTGCTGGCCCCGACGAAGCAGGCAGGTAACGACGAAGCGCGCGCGGCCGGCATCGAGCCCGTCGCCGTGGTCACGCCTCGGAGCCTGCACGCTGCACGCGGCATCACCGCCGATGAGCTGTGGGACGCGCCCAGCCTCACACCCGAGGACCGGGAGACGCTCCTCCCGCACGTCCTGCCGTCCATCGCCACCCACAAGGGAGAGTGACCCGTGGCCGCCATCGCTGGAACCCTCACGACCCGCATCCTCGTCGCCACCGGCGACAGTGAACCGACCGAGGTCGGCACCGTCACGACCGACCTGCACGCCACCGGCAACGGCGCAGGCATCACGCTCAGCGCCCGACGGTGGCGACGTGGCCTCGCCCTGGCCTTCCTCCGCATGGCCTGGGCCACCTGGACGATGGGGCGCGAGCATGGCACGCCGTAACGCCGCGACCGAGACGCGGCAACGTCCCATGGCGCACCTGCACCTCGCGTTCACCTCCGTCTTCGTCTCAGGGATAGGCGTCGGGGTGAGCATCGGCACCATCATCTCGGTGCTCGTAAACCGCTGACCGACTGGGGAGATACCCGATGATCAAGCGCCACGCCTACAGCCCGGAGAATGGCCGCCTCGTCGCGGCTATCACCGGCCCCGGATCCATCGAGGGACAGGGGCTCAAGCGCCTGCTTACCCGCGACCCCGTGTACGTCATAGCAGGTCGATGGCTAGTCGGTATCGGACCATGTCCCGACCGTGAAGGCCGGGCCCGGACCCGCCGACGTAACGGACACAGGGAGCTCGTCACCCGTCCTCGAGTCTTCCGCGTCCCCAAGGACCATCCCTGGCGAGCCAAGCGTCCCTGACCGCGCCCAGAAAATTCAGGGACTCCCGGTCGCTGCCAACCTCCCGCGCCGTCCTGGCGCGTTTCTCCCCGCACGGATTGGTGCTCCGCACCAGTTGTCGGGCCACACCAGTTCGGAGGTGCCCTGATGCCCCGAGCGAAGGCTCCGTGTGGCACGTACACCGCGTACAAGCGGCATCTGCGGATGCAGGAGCCGGTGGACGACGCCTGCCGTGTTGCGCAGCGTGAACACGACGCGGCGCGGTCGACGTCGGCGTCAGCGCGGGTAGCGCGACAAGCGGAACCGCCGCCACCGCCGGAGCCTCCTGCGCCGACTCCGACGACGGAGGACGGGCATGTGTCCCGACTCGAGGTGCTGAAGGAGCTGCTCGAGGAGCAGCGGAAGCTGCTGCCGGCGCTTCGCCAGTCGAACCCAGCGCGCGCGTATCTGCTGATGCGGGAGCAGCGGGAGACGGTGCGGGAGATCGCGGAGATTCAGGGCAATGGGCAGGTGAAGGGGGTCACGCTTGCCGACCAACTCGCCGAAGCTCGAGCGGCACGTGCTGCGAGGGCTGCAGGAGCCTAGGCTCTACACCCTTCCGCCGCGCGCGGGGACGCTCGTGGAGGACGCGCTCGATCTGTGGACGGTCGCTGGCCGCGAGCTGGACCCGTGGCAGGAGCTGTCGCTAGACGGGATCTTGTCGATCGATTCGTTCGGCATGTGGTCCTGCACGGAGTGGGGCGAGCTCGTCGCGCGGCAGAACGGCAAGGGCGACATCATCACGGCGTTCTGCCTGGCGAAGCTGTTCCTCTGGCCGAAGCCGGATGGGTCGCCGCGGACGATCGTGTACACGGCGCACCAGTTCAAGACCGCGCAGGAGATGTTCCGCCGGATGCGGTTCATCATCGAGAGTTCCGCGCTGCTCATGGGCGAGCTGCGTGGAGGGTCCCGAGGGATCCGCACGGCTCACGGTGAGGAGGGCTTCGAGCTCGCGAACGGGAATCGGCTGCTGTACCTCGCGCGCTCGCGCAACAGCGGCGTCGGCTTCACGATCGACGACCTCGTGGTCGACGAGGCTCAGGAAGCCTCCATCCCGGCCATGGACGCTCTGCTCCCGACCATGTCATCGGTGGAGAACACGCAGGTGTTGTTCTTCGGGACGGTCCCGGACGAGCTCAACGACGCCGAGTACTGGGAAGGCGTCCGCGATCGTGGACGTGCCGGCAACAGCCCTCGTACCGGGTGGATGGAGTTCAACCCGGAGGGATCGGACGATCCGGAGCTCGCGGAGAAGATTGACATCTACTCCAACGAGGTCGCGGCCGCAGGCAACCCCGGCCTGGGGTATCGCCCCGGCCTGACGCTCCAGCAGATCGCCGACGAGCGTGGCGAGCCCGGCGTCGATGGGCGCATGTCGAAGGACTCGTACCGGCGCCAGCGTCTGTCGATCTGGCCGAGCCGGCGACCGGAGGCTGCGGCGAAGCTGTCCGAGCTCGACCTCGACGTCTGGAAGCGGCACGCCAGGGAGGACGCCGCGGTGGTCGGTGACGGCGTCGTGCTGTCGCTGGCGCTCGGTCGTGGCGGCGGGTTCGCCACGATCGGCAAGGCGGTCCGGGTCGATACCGACGCGATCGCGGTCGAACACCACAAGACGGCGCGCGGCACGCTCTGGGTGGCCGACGACCTGAAGGAGCTCAAGGCCGAGCTCGGCAACGCGTTGGTGGTCCTCGACCCGAAGAACGCGGCCGCTGTGCTTTCCTCGCTCGATCAGGCAGGCATCAAGTACCTGGCGATGAACCTCGACGAGATCGCCGCGGCGCACACCCTGTTCATCGAGTACGTCAACGCCGGGATGGTCCCGCATCGGGATCAGCCAGAGGTGACAAAGTCCCTCGAGTTAGCCACGACGCGAAACATCGGCCGCGCTGGTGTCACCTGGGAGCAGTCGGACAAGACGAAGCCCGTGACCCAGGCGCAGGCGGTCACGTGGGCGCTGTGGGGCGTGCTCAAGTCCGAGGCGTCTCCGAAGAAGCCGCCACCGCCACCGCCTCCGAAGGCGCAGGCCATCACCCGCGACGACGTCGCCCGAGACGAAGCGAACCTCGCGCACGCGCGGTTCTAGACGAGGAGGTGGACGTGCCTGAGATCGGATACCAGGCTGACGCGGGACTCGTCACGTGGGGGACGCTCGTCGCTGAGACGCACGAGACGAACCCGGATCTGCAGTGGCCGAAGTCGATCGACGTGTTCGATCGGATGCGTCGCGAGGATCCGCAGGTGAAGTCGGTGCTCCGCGCGGTGACGCTGCCGATCATGCGCACCGAGTGGGCGATCGACGGCGCTGGGTGCCGGCCCGAGGTCATCGACCTCGTGGCCGCCGACCTCGGGCTTCCGGTGAAGGGCCGGGCGCCGGTCGCGCCGCTGCGCACCAAGGGCCGGTTCTCGTGGAAGGAGCACCTGCGGCTGGCGCTGCTGGAGCTCGTCTACGGCCACTCGTTCTTCGAGCAGGTCTACGACCAGGCGGGCGGGCGGGCGCACCTCACGAAGCTCGCGTGGCGCCCCCCACGCACGATCTCCGAGATCGACGTCGCGAAGGACGGCGGCCTGGTCGCGATCCGCCAGCACGGCACCGCAGGCAGGGGGGACGTGCGGATCCCGGTCGACCGTCTCGTGGCGTACGTGAACGAGCGCGAGGGCGCGAACTGGCTGGGCGAGTCGCTTCTCCGCTCGGCGTACAAGATGTGGCTCCTCAAGGATCGGGTGCTGCGCATCCAGGCACTGACCGCCGAGCGCAACGGCCTCGGCATGCCCGTCTACACGGGCGCCGAGCTGCCCGAGGGCATCGAGGGTGAGGAACGGGAGCGGTGGCTCGCGTCGGAGAAGGACGCCGGGCTCGAGCTCACGAAGAACTTCCGGGCCGGTGAGGCCGCGGGCGCGTCGATCCCGCCGAAGGCGAAGCTCGAGCTGATCGGGGTGACGGGTCGGCTGCCGGACACGGACAAGCCGATCCGCTACTACGACGAGCAGATCGCCCGCGCCGTGCTCGCGCACTTCCTGAACCTCGGCACCGAGACGGGATCGTGGGCCCTCGGATCGACGTTCGCGAACTTCTTCACGGACTCGCTGAACGCCGTCGCGCAGCACATCGCGGACGTGACCCAGCAGCACGTGATCGAGGACCTGGTCGACCTGAACTGGGGCCCCAACGAGCCCGCACCGCGGCTCGTGCCGGCGGCGATCGGCGAGCAGCAGGCGGTGACGGCCGAATCCATCCGAGCCCTCATCGAATGCGGCGCAGTCGTGGTCGACGAAGGGCTGCGTGCATACGTGCGAGACATGTTCGGCCTGCCGGTCGAGGAACTCATCAGCGGCTCGGACGCCGGCGCAACGGGCGCCGAGAACGCGCGGGCGGCGGCGGAGGTCGCGCAGAAGGTCTACCTCGCCACCGACAAGGTCCCGCTCCGACAAGACGAGGCACGCGAGCTGATCAGGCTCGCTGGGGCTGACCTCACCGGCGACGGGCCGGATGTCAGCCGTCTGCCGAACAACCAGCCCGAGGAGGCCGCATGAATCCGTTCCGACCGCTCGGCCGTGCTGAGGGCGAGCGAGCACCGATCCGAGCCGAGCTGCCGTCGAGCAAGACGGCGGGACCGGTGGCGACGATCCGGCTGTACGACCCGATCGACAGCTGGGGTGGCCCGTGGGGTGTGTCCGCGAAGGAATTCGCGCGAGCGCTCGACGAGCTGCCCGAGGACACGAGCGAGATCCGCCTCCTGATCAACTCGCCGGGCGGCGAGGTGTGGGAGGGCATCGCGATCATGAACACCCTGCGCGCACACTCGGCGCGCACGGTCGCGATCGTCGAGGGCATCGCTGCGTCGTCGGCGTCGTTCATCGCTGCGTCGTGCGACGAGCTGGTGATGATGCGCAACAGCGAGCTGTACATCCACAACGCGTGGGGCATCGTCATCGGCGACGCGGCGGACCTTCGAGCAGTCGCGGACGACCTCGAGCAGCACTGCGACCGGAACATCGCGAGCGTCTACGCGGCGAAGACGGGCGACACCGTCGACCACTGGCTCGCCGAGATGGACAAGGACTGGTTCCTCACCGCCGAGCAGGCGGTGCAGGAGAAGCTCGCCGACCGGATCGAGGGCGTCGGTGACGCCGCCTCGGCCAAGGCGAAGTTCGACCTGTCGGTGTTCGCACGATCGGACGGCCGCCGCGCCGCCGTTCGCGCGGGTTCCGCGAAGCTCCCGAGCTCGTCCGAGCCGGGTGACCCCAACCAGAAGGAGGAGCTCACCGTGAGCGACACCATCAAGGCTGGTCTCCGTGAGCGGCTCGGCGTGACCGATGCCGACGCCTCGGACGAGACGCTGCTCGCAGCGCTCGACCAGGCGCTCGAGGAGCAGGCCGAAGCCCCGACGGCGACTGTCGTCAACAACGCTGTGCCCGAGGGCGCGATCGTCGTCGACAAGGCTGCGTTCGAGCAGCTGCAGCGCGACGCGAACGCGGGCCGCCAGGCGAAGGAGTCCATCGACGCGCAGCGTCGCGACGCGATCGTCGCTACCGCGCTGAAGGAGGGCCGCATCGCCGCCGCCTCGAAGGACAGCTGGCGCGCCCAGCTGGACAAGGACGAGGACGGGATCGCCGCGATCCTCGCCTCGCTGCCGAAGAGCGCCGCCGTGCCGGTCGACGAGGTCGGCCACTCCGACACGCTCACGAGCGCTGACGACGCGCTGTACGCCCAGGTGTACGGCTCGAACGAGAAGGAGGCCTGACATGGCTGACTACCTGCCCAAGTTCAAGCCCGGCGAGGCAGTCACCTTCACCGCCTCCGCTGACGTCACCGGTGGCCGTCTCGTGGCCGTGACCGGCGATCGCACGGTCGGACCCGCTGATGCCGACTCGGCGGCGGTGGTCGGTGTTGCCGGCTTCGACGCCAAGTCGGGGGAGCGCGTCACCGTGTTCACCCGCGCCGGCGGCGTCCACCGACTGACCGCGGCCGGTGCGATCGCGGCCGGCGCATCCGTCATCTCCGCCGCGGACGGGAAGATCGCGACGGTCGGCGACGGCACCAACCCCATCGGCCTGGCCCTCGCGGCCGCCACCGCCAACGACGACGTCATCGACGTCCTGTTCATCTGAGAGGAGATGACGTGTCTTTCACCTACCCGGTGGCGCACCCTACGGGGACGCTCACCAAGGAGCAGCTTCACCTGTTCCTCGCGAATCCGCGACTCATCGCCCGACGAGTCGCCGACATCACGAAGATGCGCTTCATCGCGGACTACCTGCTGCAGGGCCGGTTCGACGCGACCGGCGGCGGCATCTTCTACGAGACCGGTGAGCCCGTCTTCGCGGCGGACGACCCGGAGGCCGTCGCGCCGCTCGGCGAGTACCCCACGGTCGTGCTCGAGGACGGCACGGTCGTCTCGGCGAAGACCGACAAGTGGGGCCTCGACACGATCATCTCGGACGAGAAGATCGCTCGTCAGGGACGCACCCCGGTCGACCGCGGCATCCTCCGCGTCAGCAACACGATCATCCGCTTCGTGGACTCGGTCGCCATGGCGGTGATCGCGTCGCGCGTGTCCAGCACCTTCAACTCGGGCGCGTGGGACTCGGCCGGCGCGGCCGTCGAGTCGCTGCTGACGATCCAGGCGGAGCGTGCTGACCTCGGGCTCGGCTTCGAGCTCGACACGGTCGTGCTGCGCCCGTCGCAGTACGCGAAGGTCATCGGCATGCTCATCGACGACAAGGCGCTGCCGCGCGAGTCGGGCGAGACGGCCATCCAGGGCAACCTGCCGGTCAACGCGCTCGGTGTGACGTGGGCGACCACGCCGCACTTCCAGGGCGCGAACCCGCTGCTGGTGGACCGCGACAACCTCGGCGGCATGGCCGACGAGAAGCTCGGGGGCCCCGGCTACGTCTCGGCCGGCGCCTTCGGCGTCGAGGTCAAGTCGATCCGTGACGACGACACCGAGGGCTACAAGGTCCGCGGCCGCCGCGTCACCGTTCCGGTGGTGACCGAGCCGCTGGCCGGCGTCCAGCTCGTGGGGACGGGCCTCTGATGGCCGCCGCGCAGACTGCCGAGCAGAAGGCCACCGCTCAGAAGGCGGCAGCCGATTCGCAGGCATCGGCCGCGGCCGAGCAGGACGTCGCGGCCAAGAAGGCCGCCGAGGATAAGGCCGCGGCTGAGCAGGCGGCGGCTGACGCCGAGCGCGCACGCCTCGAAGCGGCGAAGAAGGCCGCGTCGCAGCTGCAGGTCATCGGCCCGGTGGCCGTTCTGCCGCTGAAGTCCGGTGGCGAGCGGTACGTGTACCGCGGCGCGCCGGTCGGTGACGAGTTCACCGAGGAGGGCGTGAAGCACGCCCAGTCGGTCGGTCTCGTCGGCAAGCCGAAGAAGTAACGAGAAGGGGGGCGGTGCCGTGATCACGCACGACCAGATCGGGTCCGATGAGGACCTCGCTCGCGAGGTGCTCATCATCGGTCGCGACATCGCCCCCTGCCTCGACTCGTTCCCGGACGGGTCGGAGCAGCAGAAGGACGCGATCGCGATCCTGCGCCGCGTCTACAAGACCGCGGCCGCGCGGGGGTCGCACCTCATCAAGTCGCAGGCCATCGGGCCCGCGCGGGTCGAGTACGCCGACATCGCGTCGGCGTTCGACGGGCAGCCCCGCCGCGCCCTGCGGGCGCTGTGCGGCGCATCGTCCGCCGCGGGGCTGCCGGTCGGGTCGTTCCCGAATGAACGCCCCATCGCCCGCCTGTGGCCGGAGCGGTACGGATGAGCTTCCCGTTCGGCAAGACGGTGTACCGCCTTCGCGCGAAGCCGATCCTCGACCCCTACTCGCAGGAGCAGATCGGCGAGGACTGGTCCGAACCGGACGTGCAGCCCATCGAGGGCGCGTTCGTCGCGCACACCTCGACGTCGATGCTGGGCGGCGCGACTCGGTCGCAGGCGCTCGAGGCGAAGTCGCTGTACTGCGGGCCGGCGGACGTGCGCAAGGGCGACAAGATCCGCGACGGCGAGGACGGTGCGATCTACACGATCGATGGCATCCCGCCGGCGTCGGACACTCACCCGTTCACGGGATGGACCCCGGAGCGGGAGATCCCGCTGACCCGCGCGGTCGGCTGACCGGGGAGGTGTCGCATGGCTTACAGGGACCAGACGTCGGTCGACTTCAACGACGTCTACTTCGACAACATCATGAAGTCGGCGGGTGTCGATGCTCTGACGAAGGACGCCGCCGAGCGCGCCGCGGGCGTGGCCCGCAGCACAGCCCCGGTGGACACAGGGTCGTATCGCGACCAGATCCGGGTGGTGGTGCGAGAGTCCCGCTACCGGCGCGTGTACCGGGTCGTCGGGCACGATCCGAAGACGCTGCTGATCGAGTCGAAGACGGGCAACCTCGCCCGGGCGCTGAAGGCGGCGAAGTCGTGAGGGTCACGCCCCCGGACCTCGAACTCTGGCTGACCAGCTACGTCCGGGCGCAGGCGGCCGCTGACGGGCACAACGTGACGGTCAGCAACAAGGAGCCGGCGAACCTGTCTGCGCCGCTCACACGGCCGCTCATCGTGATCCGTGACGACTCCGGTTCCCGCCTGTCGCACGTGACGTTCGACCGTTCCATCGGCGCGTCGGTGCTCGCGGGATCGAAGCAGAACGACAAGCCGGCGAACGACCTCGCGCGCTGGCTGGCTGGAGTGTTGTTCGACCTGGATCTTCCGCTCGTGGAGGGCTGCCCGATCGCGGCAGTGGACCCGAGCGGGTGCAACGGCCCGTATGCCGTTGCTGACGAACTCGACGTGGCCCGCCGGTACATGACCGCTGGGTACACGGTCGTGGGCTCCTGGTGAGCCGCTGAACCCGATACCGCGGATGCGTCGGCAGCCGACGTGACCGCTCCCACCCATATCCGGCCCCGTGATGAGCGGGGCTTTTGTCATGCGAAGGAGAAGCAATGGCTGCCGACAACCAGGGCAACGACCTCGAGGCCGTTGGTGTCCCGATCACGGGCATGGCCGCGTACGCGCCGGTCGATGCGGAGAACGTGATCGCGAAGGCGGAACTCGGTGCGAGCCCGCTCGTGCTGCCCGCCGTCTACAAGCGCCTCGGCCTGTACAAGGTCGATGGTGGCCCCGCACCGGCTCGTGAATCGGGCGACCCGATCGAGTTCTTCCAGAAGGGCTACACGCTCGCGGGCGATGGCACGCGCTCCGTGGTGATCAACCTCGCGGAGCAGAACGCCGCCGTGCAGCAGCTCATCGAGGGCGCCGAGCCGGACGAGAACGGCGTCATCGAGGTGTCCTCGTCGCTGCCGGACAACCGGTTCATCCTGCTCGTCGTCACGAAGTACCGCGGCGGCAAGGAGAAGCGCCAGATCGGTGTCGCGTCGGTCACGGCGGTGGAGGCCGACCAGCAGACCCGCGGCGAGGTGGAGGGCCAGGCGGTGACGTTCACCTGGCAGGAGGACGACCTGTTCAACGGCGCCCCGTTCTGGCAGTGGGGTCCCGCTGCCCCCGGTGAGTCGGTGGACGCCGACGCCTGACGCAGACCGGCTGGCCGGGGTGCTATCGGGTCGCCCCGGCCAGCCTCTAACCCGAACCCGACAATCCCGATTGGAGGGCCACCATGGCCGCACGATCCCCGAAGACGGCGAAGCCCGAAGCGCCGGTGGAGGAGTACGACTTCGACGCGTGGACGCCGGAGGACGAGGAGAAGGCGATCGCGGCGATCGCGCCCGAGGTGAAGTACATCATCGTCGAGCGCACGTTCGTCGGTCGCTTCTTCGACGGAACCATCGTGAAGGCGTCGCTCGCGCTGAGCCTCAACGATGTTGACGCGCTGCAGGCCGAGCACGAGAACGAGATCGACCAGTTCCGTGCCCTGATCAAGGTGGTCGGCGGCGAGGAGAACGTGAGCGCGCTGAGCCGACAGGACATCTCGGACGTCGCCCAGATGGCTACGAAGTACTTCGACGTGCTGCAGCGAATCCAGGGAGCGAACCGCCCGGAATCCTGAGCGTCGCCCAGACCATCCGGGAGCACCGCGGGACCGTAGCGCGCACTCTGCGCGAGACCTTCGGCGTGGGGCTCTCGGATCTGGGTGACGCCGTCACCTGGGGTGAGGCGAAGCTCCTCATCGAGGAAGCCGCCGCCGACCCGTCGACCGCGTTCGGCGCGGAGCTCGCTGGCTGGGCGTATCCGGCGTCGATGCCGGCCTTGCTGGGGCTGATCGCGCAGATCGGCGACGCGAAGGCGTCGAAGCGGGTCATGCCGTGGGCGATGGAGAATCCGCGGCGGCCGAAGGAGACGGCAACGCCTGACGAGGTCGCGGCCGCGGAAGCCGAGCTTGAGGCGGGCATCGTCTTCGCCAACTGACGGGAGGTGCCATGTCGTCCGAGGTCGGTTCGGGGCACATCAGCATCTTCCCGGTGATGACGGGGTTCAAGTCCCGCGTCACGAAGGAGACGAAGTCCGCGGGCGCCGCCGGCGCGAAGACGTTCGAGGGCGGTTTCAAGGGCGCGGGATCGAAGGCTGGCCGCACGCTCGGCCGTGACCTGAAGGCGTCGCTGTCCGCGTCGGCGGGGAACCTCGGCGCGGCGGAGCTGCGGAAGCTGAACGGCGAGGTCGCGTCGGCGTCGTCGGCGCTGTCGAAGGCGCGACTGCGTCAGCAGGACGAGGCCGGCAAGGTCCGCGTCGCTGAGGTCAGGCTGCGGGAGGCGATCGAGAAGTCGGGCGAGGGGTCGTCGCAGGCGGTCGCCGCCGAGGAGCGCCTCGAGGCGGCCCGTCGCCGGCACCAGGCCGCGACCGACGCGGTCGCCGCGGCGTCCGACCGGCTCAAGGGTGCGCAGGACCGTCTGCGCACCGCGACGACGCAGACCGCCGCCGCGTCGCAGGCCGCGTCCCGTGGCCTGCGCGGCATGGTGTCGAACCTCCGCGACGGGTGGAAGGACTCCAACGCGGCGCAGTCGGCGTTCACAGGCATCGCCGGGTCGATTGGTGGCATCGCGCGCGCCCTCTCCGACATCACCGGCCTCACGCTGCTCGGGCGCATGGCGAGGAACGCTGCGGCCCAGGCGGCCAAGGCGTTCACGTCGCTCGCGACGATGGTCGGTGGTCGGCTCGCTGCGGCGTGGACGGTCGCGAGCCGTTGGCTCGGCGGCGTCGGCTCTGCCGTTGGCCGCGCGCTCGCGCCGGTCGGTCGGGTCATCGCGTCGGTCGGCACGACGATCGCGTCGCCCTTCATCAGGCTCGGCACTCGGGTAGCGACGTGGATGTCGCCGGTCACCACTCAGGTGTCCGCGATGTTCTCGAAGGTCGGCGCGTCCGCGGGCCCTGCGTTCTCCCGAATCGTCGGGCACGTGCGCCAGATGTCCGGACCCCTCGGTTCCGCCGCGGCGTCGGCGTTCCAGTCGGTCGTTGGCGCTGCCAGCCGAGCGGGCTCTGCGGCAGGGCAGGCGCTCGGAGCTGGGCTCCAGAACGCGGCCACCGGCGCTGTAACGGTCGCTGCCGCTGGCATCGGTGTTGCTCTCACGAAGGGCTTCTCCCGCCTCAACTCGATCGACACGGCGCAGGCGAAGCTGCGCGGCTTCGGCCACTCGGTCGAGAGCATCGACGCGATCATGCAGGACGCTCTCGCGTCCGTCAGCGGCACAGCCTTCGGTCTCGGCGAGGCGGTAACGGTCGCAGCGTCCGCGGTCGCGGCTCAGATCAAGCCGGGCGAGCAGCTCGAGAACCACCTCAAGAACATCGCCAACAACGCCTCCGCGGCGGGCATGTCGATGGAGGAGATGGGTTCCATCTTCAACAAGGCCGCCACGCAGGCTAACGGCGTCCAGAACGACGTCATCGGCCAGCTCGCAGACCGCGGAATCCCCATCTACCAGCAGCTCGCCGAGCAGATGGGAGTCACCGCCGGCGAGGTCTTCAAGATGGCCTCCGAGGGCAAGGTCGACTTCGAGACGTTCTCGCGGGCGGCGGAGTCCGCGGCGGGCACGGTCGCGAAGGAGATGGGCACCACCGTCCCGGGCGCGGCGAAGAACTTCTTCGCGGCCATGGGCCGGATCGGCGCGAACGCGCTCGAGGGTGTCTACGGCAAGATCGGTCCGCTGATCCAGGCGGCGACGTCGGCGCTCGGTCCCATAGAGGAGCGCGCGAAGGCGCTCGGTGACGTGCTCCTGCGGGTCCTCGGCCCTGCGATGGACTGGCTCACGGATCTGTTCAACAGGATCGGTGAGGGCGCGTCCCTGGCGGATCTCGGCTTGTCGAACATGCTGAGCCTGATCGGCCCGTTGGCGGGTGCGTTCGTCGCTCTCGGCGCGGGCGGGCTGGCTGGTCTGCTGAGCCGGATCCCGATGCTCACGGCGCTCCTCCCGGGGCTGACCGGCGCGCTCGGTCTGCTGGGCGGTCCGCTCGGGATCGCCGCCGCGGCGTTCGCGGGCTTCGCCCTGTCGGGCGGGGACGTCGGCGCCCTGGTGGAGAGCATCACCGGCATCGTCGACCAGGTCGTCGCGGCGCTCCCCGGGCTGGTGGAGCAGGTTGCGCAGTTCGTGCCGAAGCTCGTCTCCGCGATCCTCGAGCAGGTCCCGCAGCTGCTGGTCGCGGCGATCGAGATCGTCACGGCCCTGGTGCAGGGACTGATCGAGGCGGTGCCGGTGCTCGTCGAGGGCGCGCTCGCGCTCGTCGATGGTCTGATCACCGCGATCACCGACAACCTGCCCATGATCGTGCAGGCCGCGATCTTGCTCGTGACCGCCTTGATCGGCGGGCTCGTGCAGGCGGTGCCACTGCTGATCCAGGGTGCGCTGCAGCTGGTGACCGGGTTGCTGGACGCGATCGTCGGGGCGCTCCCGATGATCATCGACGGCGGCGTGCAGCTGCTCATGGCCCTCGTCACGGGTCTGGTGGGGGCGCTCCCGCAGCTGCTCAGCGCGGCTCTCTCGCTCGTGATGGGGCTGCTCGACACGATCATCCGGAACCTGCCGAAGATCATCCAGGGCGGCATCCAGCTGCTCATGTCTCTGGTGCAGGGGCTGATCCGGGCACTCCCGCAACTGATCAGTGCGGCGATCAACCTCGTTGTTCAGCTCGTCGCGGGACTGCTGCGGATGCTGCCTCGTCTGATTGAGGCGGGTATCCAGCTCGTTGTGTCGCTGATCGTCGGGCTCATCAGGGCGATCCCGCAGATCGTTGAGATGATCCCGCAGATCATCGAGGCGATCTGGAACGGGCTGACCTCGGTGAACTGGGCCGACCTCGGCGTGCAGATCGTCCAGGGCATCATCGCCGGGCTCGGCTCGATGGTCGGCGCTGTGGTCGACGCGATCACGAACGTCGCGAAGGCCGCGTTCGACGGCTTCAAGTCGTTCTTCGGGATCGCATCCCCGTCGAAGCTGATGCGCCGCACCACGAAGTGGGTTGTCGAGGGTGCAGCGCTCGGGGTGGAGGACGAGGCGCCGGCGTTCGCGGAGTCGCTGGTCGACATGGCATCGACGGCGTCGAAGCGGGCGCAGGCCGCGATGGGCACGGTGACCGCGACTGTCGCTGGGGCTGTTGCTGAGCGGCGTGCTGGATCGGCTGTGGCTGGCTCCATGGGCCCGTCTGAGACGGGTACCGGCGACAGCGCGGCATTCGTGAACTACGGCACGATCCAGGTCACCGACGAGAAGGCGCTCGTGCGGGAAGTCGAGAAGAAGCGCCGCCGTGGCAACCGGCGGGCCGGAGTGACGGGGGAGGTCTGATGGTCCTCATCCTCAGTGCGCCGCCTGTCGCGCCCCCGGTGCCGCCCGCGCAGTGGGTGGGGCTGGGGATCGAGTGGGTCGCTCCGGATGGCACCGTGTGGGATCTGACGGATCCGAGCAAGGGTGTCGTGCTCGTGCGAGATGGCGTCGAGGGGCTTCACTTCCCGCGGGTGGAGAAGTTCTCCTCGGCGTCGCGCGCCATCCCCGGGAAACGCTCTCGGGGGTGGCGCGCGCTCGCGCGGGACGTGTTCTGGCGGGTGTACATCTACCGGGACTCGTCGGCGGCGTGGCTGGAGCTCTACCGGCGGTTCTTCGATTCGATCCACCCCGACCGGGTGGGGACGTGGCGGGTGACCGCCGGGGACCAGACCCGGGAGCTGCGGCTCACGGGGACGTTCGACGAGCCGTGGGTGTACGACCGGGATCCGCTGTACCGGGGGTGGGCGCTCTACGGTGTCGCGATGGAGGCCGATCAGCCGTTCTGGGCGGGGGCGCCGATCAAGCGTGGCCCGTGGCGGGCGCCGGCTCCGGTGCCGTTCTTCGATGCGGATGGATCGCCACCGCTGCACATCTCGCAGGGGTCGACGTTCGCGTCCGCGCGGATCCCGAATGCGGGGGACGTGGACGCGTGGCCGGTGTGGACCCTAGAGGGCCCGCTTGATCCGGTGGAGGTCGGCATCGGGGAAGCGATCGTGCAGGTGCCGTTCCCGATCCTCGATGGCCAGGTGCTGCGGATCGACACGGACCCGCGGAACGTCACCGCGACGTTGGACGGCGCGGACGTGACTCGCCTGCTGGGGTTCCAGCGGTTCGCGCCGGTCCCTCCTGGCGGGGAGGTGCCGCTGCATGTCGCGGCGGCCGGCGGGGGTGCGGTGAGCGTCGAGCTCGTGCCGCTGTACTTCCGCGCGTTCTGAGAGGGGGCCGGGATGGAGCTGGATGCCCCAGCCAAGCTCGAGTTCGTCCTCTACGACAAGACCGGTGAGTTCCGACAGACGATCGTCCCCAACACGGTGCATGCCGAGCTGTTGTGGAACGGTGCCTCCTTCGCGGAGCTGACGTTCGATGACGACGACAAGGCATGGTCCGACCTCGGCCCCGGATCACGCGTGCGGGTGCTCGTCAACGGGCGGTCGGAGATCCACGGCCCGATCGTGGAGTTCGCCGGCGAGGGGCCGGAGGGCGGGACGACGATCACCGTCGAGGACGACTTCAGGCTGTTCCGGAACCTCGGGTGGCAGGTCCCTGGTGCGCCGATCAGCGGCCAGGGCGCCGCGGCCTACCGTCGCTACACCGGCCCCACGGAAACGGTCGTGAAAGCCGCGTGTGCGGACCTCTCCGCTCGGATGGGCCTCGGGTGGACGATCGCGCCGAACAAGCAGCTTGGGTCCGCGCAGCGGGTGGAGTTCCGCATGCATCCGCTGGTGGACAAGCTCGTCCCGCTGCTCGAGGCGGATGCGCTGACCTGGACGCTCCGAGACGGAGTGGTCGAGGTCGAGGCGGGGGATCTGTTCCCGCGTGTGCTCACCGCGGAGTCGGGGGTGCTCGGCGACTACTCGTGGCGGATCACGGCCCCCACGGCGACGCAGGTCGTCGTCGGTGGTGAGGGTGAGGGCGTCGAGCGTCTGTTCCAGCGGTTCACGAATCCGGCCGCGGAAGCGGAGTGGGGCTTCCCGGTGGAGATCTTCAAGGACTCGCGGATGGCGCAGGGCGTCACGGACCTGTCCCCGGACGGGCGTGAGGCGCTCGCTGAGGGCTCCGCGAAGGTCTCCCTGACCGCGGACCTCATCGAGAACTCCTGGTTCCGCTACGGGGCGTACAAGGTCGGGGATCTGGTGCAGGTGCAGATCGGGCCGGCGGACCATCCGCAGATCGACACGGTCGAGGTCATCACTCAGGTGGTGATCGACGACACGCCCGAGGAGGGGCTGACGATCACACCCCACCTGGGGGAGATCGAGGACGACGGCGACAGCCGGCTCGCCCGACAGGTCGCGCGGCTCAGCGCGGCTCTCCGAGACCTGAGGAGCGCATCATGATCACGAGCGTCGGATACGCCGGCACCGTCTCCGAGGTGGAGTGGGCCGATCTGGCTTGGAGGGCCGGCGGCGCCCGCTACGGGGTGGCAGGCATCGACGACTGGCGAGCCACGGTCGCGATGGGCGACCGCGCGGTGCAGATCTCTCCCGGCAAAGGCTGGGGCAACGGGGTCGTGGACACGTCCGACGCGCCGGAGGTGCTGACAGCGGCGCCCGTGGCCAGCGGCACCCGCTACGACTTGCTGGTCGCGCGTCGGGACTGGCAGACACGGCAGACGACGTTCGCGATCGTGCAGGGCAGCGCCGAGCGCGCGATCCCCGCCCGCGCGACCGACGTGGGGATCGTCGATGAGCAGCCGCTCTGGCTGCTGCGGGTCGTGGCCGGCCAGTCGCAGGTGCAGGAGATCATCGACGTCCGGGTGATTCCGGGCGACGGCGGGATGCTCGCGTTCGACCAGCTCGCCCTGTCCTACCTGGGCCTGCTGGGCACCGTCGTGCGCATCGGGGATGTCGTGTGGTCCCGAGTGCTCAACGCTGTCGGGACGCCAACCTGGCGGTCAGCACCTTCTCCCGACACCGACACCGGGTGGGTGACGCTGACGCCGCAGAACCAAGCCTGGTCGGTGGCGGCGCAGTACGGGTATCAGGCCCTCGCCGTGCGGCGGATTGGGTTCAGCACGGACCTCAGCGGCATCATCCGCAACGCGACTCAGCGCGTGCAGGCGGGGTTCGTGGGAGCGCATGTCCCGGCAGGGTCCCGCCCGCGCGCGCGGACGCTGCTCACCTGCCACATCGCCGGCGTGGAAGCCGTGGTGGAGCCGAACGGGCGGCTGCTGTTCGCCCGCGCGGACCTCGCACCGGGCACGCCGATCCCGCTGGCCGGCCACTGGATCTCCGAGAGCTGAGAAGGAGGCCCGTCATGGGCGGAACCGACACCACGGTGCGGATCGATGGGTGGCCCGTCGCGCCGGGCACCGCACACGCATTCCAGACACGGCTCAAGCCCGCGTTCGAGAGGGCGTTCCCCGGCATCACACTGCACGTGTACTCCGGCTACCGGTCCTACGCGGACCAGGAAGCAATCTTCCGGGAACGGTACCGGGCAGGGGCGCACAGCCCGTACGGGGACTACCGGTGGTGGAACGGCGTCCGGTGGGGGCGCGTGTCTGGCGAGGGCACCGTCGCGGTCCCCGGCACGTCGAACCACCAGTCCGGCCACGCGCTCGACGTTCGCGACTCGGGGCGCGACGCCGGGGTCACCGTCGCGGGCAACGCCCGGTCGAACTGGATCCGCCAGAACGCTCGCGACCACGGCTTCGACCCCGCCGGGTACGGCTTCGCGGAGCCCTGGCACATCGAGTACACCGGCGACCCGTGGGCGGCCCCTGCCGCGGTCGCATCCGTCCAGACCGCTACGGCGGCTTTCTCTGAGGAGGACCCTGACATGCCCATCCACATTCGTCGCGAGAGGGACGGCCACACCTGGACCGTCGTCCCCGGCCTGTACATCAAGCACCACCCGAACGTGCAGAACGGGAACATCGCCGGCTACCTCACCACCGGATCGACGAAGCGGCCCGACTTCCGCAGCCTCAACGACGCCGATCTCAGCATCGCGATGTGGGACCTCGGCTTCCCCGAGCTGAAGGGCGACATCGGCAAGCTCCCGAGGAACGGCGGCTACGTATGGGCCGAGCGTGCGGCGGCGACGACGTGGGTCAAGGACCGCCTCGGTGGCTCGGTCCTGGGCAACGCGCCCAGCATCTCGGCGCTGCTGGACCGGATCGCGAAGAAGCTCGGCGCCTGATGCGGCACCGGATCACCGCTCGAGGAGGTCCCGCCCTATGAGCCCTACCCGTGTCGTCAAGTTCCTGTGGAACTCGATCACCGAGCCGCGACACCTCAAGGTTGCGTACGCGGCGATCTACGCCGTCGTGCTCGGCACCGGCATGGCCACGCTCCTGCACCCGCCCCGCACGATCGAGGGCGAGCTCGGCCAGCTGCTCACGGTCATCTGGTCGGCGTTCCTCCTCCTCGGCGGGTTCGGCGGCCTCCTGACCGTGTTCCCGGGCTGGTGGTGGGCGGAGCGCCTGTCGATCGTGCTCACCCTGACGGGTCTCGGCATCTACGCGCTCGTCGTCGTGAGCCTGCACTTCACGTCCTCGGGGTCCAGGCTGACGCAGCTCGGCACGATCCTCCTCGCCGCGTCACCGTTCATCATCCGCTGGGTGCTCATCCGGAAGTACTCGTTCGAGCCACGCACCCGGGGGTAGCTCATGGACGCCCAGCTGGTCGCCGCGCTCGGCTCCTCCACGGTCCTCGGCATCGTCATCACGAAGGTCTTCGACTGGGTGCGGGACGCCCGGGCGGGCCATCTGCAGCGACGTCGTGCCGAGGTCGACCGTGCCATCACGGAGCGCGACAAGGCGCTCGTCGCGCTCGAGGCGTCGGAGTGCGCTGAGGAGGACGCGGCGCGCCGCGTCCGCATCGTCGAGGAGTCTCTCGCGATCCACCGTCGCGTCATCATCGACGCTCCCTGCCTCGGCCCCGAGGCGCTTCCCACCTACCCGTCCCGAAAGGACTGACGATGCTCACCAACCTGACCAGCAAGCTGTGGTGGCGCGACGCCGCGCTGCGCGCCCTGTACACGGCCGTGGCCGTCGCGCTGCCCTACCTCGGGGCCACGCTCATCACCGAGGTGCCGTGGCTCACGGTTATCCTCGCCGGCGGGCTCGGCGCGGTCGCGTCGCTCGCCACGTCCCTCGCAGGCCTCCCGGAGGTCGAGGGCGTCGACCTGCCGTGGTGGCTGGCCGCTGTCGAGCGCACCGTGAAGACGTTCGCGCAGGCCCTGGGCGCCGGGTTCGTCGGCGCGACGCTCCTGACCGACGTCGACTGGCCGATGGTGCTGCAGGCGGCCGCTCTGTCCGCGCTCGTGTCGCTGCTGCGCCTGGTGCTCGCCACGCTTCCCGCCGACCCGACCATCGCGCTTGTGCAGGAAGAGGAGCGCCGATGATCGACTTCTTCCCGGTGTCCCTCGCGGTGGACCCGGAGTCCCCGACCGTGATCGTCCCGAACGCGCAGGCGGAGGTCTTCGCGGCGTCCGACACGGGCTTCACGATTCCGCTGCCGATCACGGACCTCAGCGACGTGCCGATGACGCTCGTCAGCGGCCCGACCGGGATCTACCCGGCGTTCAAGGTCGCGACGGGTGAGACGCAGGTGCTCGTCCGGTCGGGCGGTCTGGTGACGCCGATGACGTCGGTCCTCGGGCAGCTGCTCGAGGTGATCCCGGACCCGCGGGCCGCAGCGGATGGCGACGTGCCGATGGTGCAGGGCGGCGAGTACCGGGCCGTGCCCCTGCCGACTGCGCAGGAGATGCAGGAAGCGATGGCCGCCACGGAAGAGGCCTCGCGCGTCGCGCAGGAAGCGGCGCGGATCCTCCAGGAGCTCGTCGATCACTCCGGCACTCCGCTGGTCCCCGACCCGGACCGCGAGGGCACCTTCCTCATCCTCAATCCCGTGGCGATCGCGCCGAACCCCGCCCGTGAGGGCACCTTCACGATCGGAGGAGCAGCATGACGTACGTGCCCGTGGGCATCGACGAGGACAACAACCTGCCGCCGGCAGCGCGTCAGGCGCTCGCCCAGTCGGACGAGCTATCGAACACATTCGTTGAGCTCGACGGGCTAACGCTTGATGCGCGTAGGTTCGGTGTCGCCGCGGATGGTGTAGCGGACGACACCGCCGCGCTGCGAGCGTGCTCGGCTGCCGCGTCGAGCGCAGCGGTCGCTGCTTCCCGGCCAGTCACGATCCTGCTGCCGGCGGGCCCCATGCGAGTTACGGGCGCGATCGGCACTCTGGCCTCCAACGGACGATACGAAATCCCTTCACGCGTGCGCTGGATCGGCCGAGGACGGGGGGTCACAGAGTTCCGGCCTGAGGGCTCTGGATACAGCCTCTTCACCCGAAAAGGCGGTGCGAGCGCCCCGCTTCTCGGCGTGGAGTTCGCCCACTTCGACATTCGCGGTGACGGTTATACCCAGCCGGGCGCGTACAACCCAGAGTTCGGCAAGGGAATCTTCGGCCAGTACTTCCTTGGCGCGTGGTTCCACGACCTCGGCATCTTCAACACGCTCGCGACCGGCCTAGGTGTGGACTTCCTCGCTGGGGGGTCGATCATCGAGCGTGTCTGGGCGGAAGGCTGCGGGCGTGGGTACACGGGGAACTTCGAGGGCAATATCGGTGCGTCTGGGATCGGTATCGGCACTCGGGGGTCGTGGACGGCGAGAGAGGACCTCGTCGTCCGCGACTGCATCGCGATCAACAACAAGAACAACGGCCTCTTCGACGAGGACCAGTTCATGCCTAACAAGGCTCCCGCGTTCGGGACGCGATACGTGAACTGCCTCGCGATCGGCAACCGGATTGGCTTCGCCTCGAAGGAGTCCAACTCACGGTTCATCGCGTGCGAGGCCTACGGGAACTCGCAGTGGGGCGCAGCTGTCGGTGACGCGGCCAGATTCGAGGGCGGCTCGTACTCGCGGAACGGCGATCCGGCCGATGCTGTGAGCTACGGAGACGGGATCGTCGTACGCCGGCACGAAGGCGACCTATACGGCGAGCCGACATTCTCGGGCAGCGTCCTTGTGGAGGGCAATGCCCGGTCCGGCCTGCGCTACGAGTTCCGCAGCGCCACGGCGAAGATGTCTCCTCTCAGCGGCATTGTGGCTCGTCGGAACGGTCAGTCGGGTGTCCTGTTCGTTGCTAGCCCGACCTCGCTTGCAATGCCGCGGGTCTACCTGGGCAGCATCGTCACTGAAGACAACGGACAGTTCCTGGTGTCCAATCGTCGAGCGGGTGTGACCTTCACCGGGACGGCGAGCATCGCCGAAATCCACGCTCTCGGTGGCACCTACCGAGACACGGGCGGCGGGACGCAGGAGCGAGCCATCCACGTGGTGGGGTCCTCCGTGGCTGTGGGGGGCGGCGAAGTGCAGGGGAACGTGATCAGTGGGCACACCCTCCAGGCGATCCGGTTTGAGAACACCGCATCGGAGGCGAACGTCTTGGTTCGCGGCAACGATGGGCTGAGGAGCGAAGCGCGCGGCGTTGCGACCATTCCCGATGGGAACATGACGGTCACAGTCGCGCACGGGCTGTTCAAGACGCCCACAGACATCGTGGCCACACCCCGCGGTACTGCGACCCCGCTGGCGGTCGACACGGTCAACGCCAACACCTTCCGAGTCACCCGGAGCCCTCTCACAGCGGGGGCTCTGGACGTGAACTGGCGCGCCGCGGTGTGATCAGCGAGCCACGGGCACCCGTCGACGGGAAAGGAGGGACTGCATCCCGTCGACGGGTGCCCGAAGCAGGCCGAACGCGCGATACCAGAAGTCCCGCAAACCCACCTCGATAATTCGGTGCAGCAGCCATGCCGAGACGATCAGACCGACGATCATCGCAGGGTAGACGAGCCACAGGTTTTCGTTGGTGCCGACTCTGTTCAGGACGGTATAGCCAATGTGGGCGTGCAGAAGGTAGATCGGGTAGGTGAGGTCACTGGTCGGGCGCGAGAGCGGGATCCGTAGCGTCTGAACCCGAGGGATCCACAGCAACGCGATCAGCACGAAGAAGATCGTGATGAGCCCGAGAACGACAGGCAGGGACGCCGAGAAGGCGTGGCCCGCATCCCAGGACGGGAAGCGCCGAGCGACGAACAACAGGGACGCAGCGAAGCCCGCGGTCAGTCCGATCACCCGGTAGACGCTGAAGCCACGCGACTGGATCGACGCCATGATCGCCCCGGACGCGAAGAAGGCGTAGAACGTCCCCATGTACGGCAGATTCGAGATCGAGGGCAACGCGATGTTGAGGGCGAGCATGACGATCGCCCACGCGGGGAAGAACGCGTCTAGGAAGCGTCCGAGCCCGACCATGATGAGGGCGAACACCAGAAGGTAGAACGAGATCTCATACGTCAGGGTCCAGTAGACACCGTCGATTGCGTTCTGATCGAACATCCCGGGCACCATGGTCAGGTTCGCGAGGAATTGGACGGGCGTGACCTTCATATCTGGATTGCCCCAGAACGTAACGACGAGAGTCGTGGCCGCCATAGCGACCCAATAGGCAGGGAACAGACGCACCCCTCGCCCGACGACGAACTGCCCTGCCGACTTCCCGCGTGCGGATTGCGTGACCACGTAGCCGCTGATCAAGAAGAACAGGTGCACACCGAAGTAGCCGTAGATGGCGATCGGCGCGAGCATGCCGAATCCGACCTCGCTGACCTTCCCGTTGTTGATCCCGTTGAAGAACCAGTGGAAGCACACGACCATCAGCGCGGCCACGAATCGCAGCACGTCGAGCAGTTCGAGGCGGCGATGCTTCGCGGGTTCGCCGACGGCAAGGGGTTCAGCCATAGCCGAATCGTAGTGGCGCCCTGTCTCCACTATCGAACGCAGTACATGGGGGTCTCTCGACCCCGCGAAGCACGATCGCCCCTCCCGGGTGAGCTACTGACACCGCACGCGGTGGCTGGCTCCCCGGGAGGGGCGGTTTCGTCGTGTCCGGGGTCAGCGGCGGCGTCGCCGCAGGCGCCCCTCGAGGAGCTTGAACACGAGCGCGAGCGCGACGGCCGCGCCGACGAAGGCCCACGGCCCGGGGTTCGCGGCGATGGCCGACAGCAGGAAGCCAGGCGCCTGCAGGACGGCGTCGAGGATGATCGCGCCCAGGTCGGGCATCTCGGGGGTCACGAGCGCGAGCATAGCGGTGTCCGCGCGCCTGCGTATGCTCTTCTTCTCGGCCGGAGAAGGGGACCGGTCTATGCGCAGCGAACGCGAGTGGCATCCGATCATGGCCGCGGTGGAGGATGAGCCGGCCCGGTGGCGGATGCTGGACTCCCTCGGCAAGGAGTACGCCCGAATCGAGCTGCGCCGTGTCGCCGGCGGCGGGCTCCGCTACAAGGTCGAGTTCCGTGGCGAGCTGATCGGGTGGGCGACGTCGCTGCGCGTCGCATGTGAGGGCGCGCACAGGGCGTTCCTGCGCTCCCACGGCCCGAACGTCACCAGCGCCGCACCGACGCCGGAGCAGCTCGCGGAGCGCCGCAAGCGAGGGTCAGTCACGCTGTGAGTCGGCAATACGTCCCAGGTGCTCTGTCTGCCGCTCCTGCTGCATCCGGTGCTCGTGCGCCAGCCACTCCGGCGAGTTGATCACGTGGGGGTTGGGCGTCATGCCCGGCACGTACCCGCCCCGTCGGTGCGGAGAGGGGAGGCGTTCGACGATGACAGCCCCGATCGCGCCGACTGCCGCGCACGCCCACACCATCCACGCATGGAACTCACCCAGGACGAACAGCGCGAGCCCGAACGCGAGCAGCGCACCGAATGCGCCGCCCCCGACCGCTCCGCGAACGAACGCGTACAGCACCTTCACGATCCCGCCTCCATGAGTGCGACTCTAGCGGCGACCGTCACCAACCGGGTAGCGCCGGCCCGTCCGTGCCGGGTCGGTCGACCTCGGGCCACGGCTCGAAGCGCCCGCATTCCGGGCACCGGTCCCCACCCTCGGCCGGTCGCATCACGACCATGCAGTGCGGGCACGTCGGCTGGGTGCCGTCCATCACACCCGCCGGACGTGCAGCAGCGCCCACCCCTCGGGCATCGCGGCGCGCACGGCGTCGATCGTGTCGCCCTCGACCTCACGGAGCCCGTCGCGCCGCTCGAACCGCCCGACCGCCTTGAGCGCAGTCGACCCGGCGCGCATGTCAACAGTCGTGGCCACGAGCTCCCATCCGTGCGGGATCTGCCGCTCGAGCTGGACGCGCACGTCGGCGAGGGACTCGCCGTCGACGGGCACCTCGCGGGACTCCATGGGACGAATCAGACCGATCAGCACGACCACAGCCTATGTCGGAGGGGTGTGGCATCGTGGCCGGCGATGCCTGCCCCCACGCCTGCCGACCTCCTCGACTTCGAGCGCGCCCACCCACGCCACAACGGGTCGAAGGAAGAGAAGATCATCCGTGAGCTCGGCATCGGTCCGGCTCGCTACTACCAGTTGCTCGCGCGCGTCGCCGCCTCCCCCGAGGGGATGCAGCATGATCCGCTGACCGCGCGCAGAGTGCGTGAGCGGGGCAGTAGGCGCCTCGTGGCGTGAGCCTGCCCAGTTTTTGCCCATACTTTGCCCACATCGACCACCTTTGACGCCCCCGGAGGCCCCTTCATCGCCCGCATATTTCCGCGGTTGGCGCACCGTTCAGCGGTGCGGAATAGGGTTCAAGTCCCTGGGGGCGCACCATACTCGGCATTCGTCCCACAGTCTCGGATCGGGATGTTTCGGTCATGCCGATCGGGTCGTTGATTCGGCCCTGTCGCCGAGTGGCGTGGCGGGTCTACGTTGACGCCATGGGCACACTCATCTACGACAGCAACGAACCGCCGATCGTCATCGAGGACCGCGCGCTGGCGCATCTCAAGGTCGTGGTTCTCGCCAAGCTCCGCCGCCACGAGTGCTTCGCCGTGTCGTGGCGACATCCCGACGGCCACGGTCGCAGCACGATCTGGCTGCACCCCGCGATCCCGCTCCGGTTCGTCTTCAACGAACCCGAACCGCCGGAACTCAATCGCCAGTGGCTCGCCGAACTCGCGGAGACGGCGAGCGTGCTCGGCGGCATCCGGCTGGGCGAGGAGCAGATCGCGGCGTAGCCTCGCCGGGGGTGAACGAGGGGGTGCACGAGACCGCCCAGCGGCACAACCCGGTATCTCCGTGGGTCGAGCGGCCGTAGCGTGGGGCGAATGAGCGACATGCAGACGATGGTGCGGACAGAGGTGGGGATCGACGACCGCAGCTATTACCTCGCCCAGGGGCAGGACGTCGAAGCGCTGAAGCGCCGGATCGAGGAGGCGGCGCGGTCCGGCCCCGTCTTCGTCGACTTCACCGTCGTCGGCAATCGTTCAGTGAGCGTGCTCGTCTCATCCGCCAGCCGAATCGTGTTCACCATCGAGACCGTGCAGTATGACCCGCGCGACAACGGCGACGAGGAAGCACCGTACGGGGGCCTGTTCGACGGGCTGTAGCCGCACCGTCGGCACGCGACCGCTGGCGCCCTCGAACGCGGACCCGGGTCCGTCGGGGAGCGAGGGTTCGTTTTCCTTCCATGTCAACGCCCTCGAAGCGCCGATCCGCGTCTCGTTACGTTGGTGTCGTGCTCGCCCCGAGCGGCGGCACCGTCCGCCTCTCCCGGGTCGAGGCTTGGGGGGAAGACTCCCTGGGAGAGGCGGGCGCTCCTGCCGGGAGGCTCGCGGAGCTGCCTCTTCCCTCACGGGCGCGAGAGGCGTATTCTTCCGGACACGTCCGCGCCCCCTCGCGGACACGTCGCCCTGTGGGCCGGGCCGCCCCTCCCTGGGTTCGAGCATGCTCCCCGGGGAGGGGCGGATCCTCGCTCCGCGCCTTGCCCACCGACTCGGCCTGTGTGTCGGGGTGGGCATCCGCGCGCGGCGTGACGGATCCCCGCGAGAGCGCCGTATCTGCGTGTAGAATCTCGCGACGATGACGCAAATACGGATCTCTGAAGCGGCGGCCTTCCTCGGCGTGAGCGACGACACGGTTCGACGCTGGACCGAGCAGGGTGTGCTCGAGGCGACCGTCGACGCGCGCGGACGCAAGGTCGTGGACGGCCTGGCGCTCGCCCGGTTCGCGCGGGAGCGGGCGTCGGCGCCCGCGGATCCCCTCGGTGAGGTCGCCACCTCCGCGCGAAACCGCTTCGTGGGCCTGGTGACGCATGTGGTCTCCGACCGCGTGATGAGCCAGGTGGAGTTGCAGTGCGGCCCGCATCGCGTCGTCTCCCTGATGAGCACCGAGGCCGTGAAGGAACTCGGCATCGAGCCCGGCACGGTGGCGGTCGCCAGCGTCAAGGCGACACAGGTCACCGTCGAGGTGGCTCGCGACCGGACGCCGTGAAGGAGAGGCCATGACGTCCCGCCGTACCCTCTTCGCCGCACTCGCGCTGGCCGGCGCCACCGCGCTCGCCGGATGCGGGTCTTCCTCGGGCGGCGTCGCGACGCCGACGGGGGAGAGCACGCTGGTCGTCGCGGCGGCTGCCTCGCTGCAGAGCGCCTTCACCGAGATCGGCAGGGAGTTCCAGGCGGCGCACGACGGTGTCGTCGTGCAGTTCACCTTCGGAGGCAGCTCGGGCCTCGCCGCCCAGCTGGCCGAGGGCGCCCCGGCGGATGTGTTCGCGAGCGCCGATGTCGTGAACATGGATCGCGCCGTGGACGCCGGGCTCGTCGACGGCGCGCCGGTGCCCTTCGCGCGCAACACACTCGAGATCGTCACGCACCCGGGAAACCCCGCCGGGATCGAGGATCTCGCCTCCCTGGCCCAGCCGGGGGTCGAGCTGGCGGTGTGTGCGCCGCAGGTGCCGTGCGGTGCCGCGACGGCCGCCGTCGCCGCCGAGGCGGGCGTGGTCCTGCGCCCGGCGAGCGAGGAGCAGAGCGTGACCGACGTGCTCGCGCGCGTCACGAGCGGAGAGGCCGACGCGGGGCTGGTGTACGTCACGGACGCCGCGGCGGCCGGGGCGGGCGTGCACCGCGTCCCGTTCCCCGAAGCCGAGAAGGCGGTGAACGAGTACCCCATCGCCGTGCTCGCGGCCTCGGCAGCACCCGCCCTCGCGGGGGACTTCGTCGCCTACGTCACCGGCCCCGAGGGGCAGGCCGTGCTCGCCGCACACGGCTTCCGCGCGCCGTGAGCGCCGCCGCACCGGCCCACGGCAGGCTGCCCGGCTGGGTGTACGTGCCCGCCGCCCTCGCGGCCGCGCTCGTGCTGCTGCCCCTGGCCGGCCTGCTCTCGCGCGTCGATTGGCCCGCGCTACCGGTTCTGCTCACGACGGACACCGCGCTGGACGCCCTCGGCCTCAGCATCCGCACCGCGGGCATGAGCACGGCGCTCTGCGTGCTGCTGGGGGTGCCGCTGGCATTCGTGCTGGCGCGCAGCTCCTTCCCGGGGCTCGCGCTCCTGCGCGCGCTCGTGCTGCTGCCGCTCGTGCTGCCGCCGGTGGTCGGGGGCCTCGCGCTGCTGTATGCGTTCGGGCGCAACGGCCTGCTCGGCGAGGTGCTGGAGCTCGGGGGACTGCGCATCGGGTTCACGACCGCGGCCGTCGTGATGGCACAGGCGTTCGTCTCGTTGCCGTTCCTCGTGCTGAGCCTCGAGGGCGCGCTGCGCCTCGAGCACCGCCGCTACGAGCTCGTGGCGGCGTCGCTCGGGGCGTCGCCCTCGGTCGTCCTGCGGCGCATCAGCCTCCCGCTCGTGTTCCCGGCCCTCGTCTCGGGGGCGATCCTCGCGTTCGCTCGGTCGCTCGGGGAGTTCGGCGCGACGCTCACCTTCGCCGGCAGCTACCAGGGCACGACGCGCACGCTACCGCTGGAGATCTACCTGCAGCGCGAGGTCGACCCCGACATCGCGGTAGCCCTGTCGCTGCTGCTCGTGCTTGTCGCGCTCGTCGGCGTGCTCCTCACCGCCTCCCGCCAGTTGCGGGGGCGCAGGTGAGCGGCCTGGAGCTGCGGGTACACGTCGCCGATCGGGACGTGGACGTGGCGCTGGAGATCGGTGCCGGCGAGACCGTCGCGGTGATCGGCGCGAACGGGGCGGGGAAGTCGACGCTGCTCGAGGCGCTCGCCGGCTTCCTGCGTCCCGACCGCGGGCGGATCGTGCTCGAGGGCGAAACGCTGCTCGACACCGAGAGCAGCGAGGCGGTACCTCCGCACCGGCGTCCGGTCGCGCTGCTGGCACAGGAGGCGCTGCTCTTCCCGCACCTCACCGTGCGCAACAACGTCGCGTTCCCCCTGCGTCACCGGCTCGGCCTGGCGCGCCCAGCCGCGGCCGTCGAGGCGGGACGGCGCCTCGATGCGCTCGGCGCAGGACACCTCGCACAGCGACGGCCCGCCCAGCTGTCGGGCGGTCAGGCCCAGCGCGTCGCTCTCGTGCGCGCTCTCGCGGCCGATCCGAGGCTGCTGCTGCTCGATGAACCGCTCGCGGCCCTCGACGCGACGGCGGTGCCCGACATGCGGGCCGCGTTGCGCGCGGCCGCGTCGGGGCGCACCGCCCTGGTGGTCACCCACGACCCGCTGGACGCGCTGTCGCTCGCCGAGCGAGTCGTCGTGATCGAGCGCGGCCGCGTCGTGCAGCAGGGGCCGCCGACGGAGGTGCTGAGGACTCCGCGCAGCGAGTTCGGTCGCTCGCTGCTGGCCCTCAATCCGTGGATCGCCGCGGTCGACCTCGAGGCTCTGCGCGCGGGACTCGGCGATGACTGAGCCGGATCGAGGCGGCGGTCCGCCGACACAGGTCGCAGACGTCAGTCCCCGGGGTCGACGTCCTGCACCGCCTGCCCGATGTAGCGGGCCTGTTGCCGCTGGTGCTGCTCGATGGCCTGGAGCAGGGCGTGGATCGCCTCGAGGCGATCGCACACCGCCCGGACTTCGGTGCTGGTAGGGCTCGTCCATTCTTCGGGTGTGGTCGCCATGGCGACACCCTCTCCCCTTCTGCCCTCCCGCGACGAGGGCCTTGAGAGCGGGGGGCATCGGGTGCTATTACGCAGTCCCCGGGCACCCGCGGGATTCCCCCCCCATAGTCTCGTATTGTGTCGATGACGGCATGGAGAACGCGCGAAAATACCATCGGGCGGGCTCGCGCCCCAATCCGGATTCGAAGGGATTCCGAATCGTGATGTCCGCAGCGCCGGAATCGGCGACCGACGACGACGCGCTCGTCGGTGCCATCCTCCGCGCGCTCGCGGCGTCGGACCATACCGGGGCGATCGCTCTGGCCGAGCGGCACTGGGGCTACCTGGTGAGCTTCCGTCTCGGGGTGCTGCGTGCCGTCGTCGACGCGCTGCCGGACGACTTCCTGCAAGCCCGGCCCACGTTCGCGGTGCTGCGACAGCTGCTGCTGCACACCTTCCTCGGCCCACTGCGGCCCACAGTGTACGCCGACACGATCCCCCCGCTGACGGCCGACATGCCGCTGCTCGACCACGTCGTCGTGCACACGGCGCGTTCGGCGATCGCGCGCTCCGTCGGCCGGGTGAGCGACGCGATCGCCTGGGCGGACAGAGCGCGCATCGAGCTGGCGACGGCCTCGTGCGAGGAGCGTGCCGCCGCCGAGCACGCGATGTCGGAGCTGCACGAGCACTGGGGGCTCACCTTCCTGTTCGCGGGGCGCGAGCGCGAGGCGATCGCGCTCTTCGAGCAGTCGTACGAGTGGGCCGAGCGCCTGGGAAACCCGCGCGGGGCCGTCGCGGCCGCGGGCGAGCTCGCCTGGCTGGACGCGCACGCCGGGCGCAGCGACGCCGCGCGCGCACGCCTGCGTAGGGTCCGCGCGCTCATCGACGAGAACCCCGGGATGCACCCCACGCGCGGCAGCCACCTGCTCGCCGAGGCGATCCTTCACGTCGACGCGCTCGAGATCCGCGAGGCGCACGCCGCGCTGGAGGCGATGGACGACCCCGGCGAGCACTCCCTGCTCCGCGTCGCCATCCGCGGGCTCGTCAGCGGGTACGATCCCGAACGCGATCCCAGCACCGTGGCCGCCGAGCTCCTCGCGGATGTCAGCGCACATCACGAGGGCTTCGCGCAGGCTCCACTCAACCTCCGCATGCTCGGCGCGGCTCAGGCGCGCCTGCACGTGCGGGCAGGACACCCGGAGTGGGCGCTGCGGGTGCTGCAGCGCGGCGAGCGCAACGGCAGCAGCGCGGCAACCGATGGGCGCACGGCGCCCGTGCTCTACCTGCTGGGCGAGCACGATCGGGCGTACGCCCTCACCTCGCAGGTCCTCGGAGACGTGGAGGCGCCTCCTCGCGCCTGCGTCTTCGCGCTCGCCGTGCGGGCCGCCATCGAGCTCCACCGGGGCGAGACCGCCCTCGCCACCGATACCTTCTCCCAGGCGCTCGAGCTCGTCGTCCGCTACGGTCTCGTCGTCGGCTTCGCCACGCTTCCCCCGGAGGATCTGCGCGGGCTGGCCGCGCTGTTGCCGAGCGACGGGCGCGTGGCCATCCTCGATGGGCTGCTGGACGGGCTCATGGCCGTGCCCGCCGTGCCCCAGGTGCCGCGGCTGACGCGGCGGGAGCGCGCGGTGCTGGCGACGCTCGCCACCGGCGCCACCCTGCCGCAGGCGGCGACCCGCCTGTCGGTCTCGGTGAACACCGTGAAGACCCAGCTGCGCTCACTGCACCGCAAGCTCGGGGTGCACGACCGCCAGCAGCTGATCGTCGCGGCGCGCCGACGGGGACTGCTGTGAGCGGCGGAGCCTCCGGCGAGGCGGCCATCGCCGTGTACCTCGCCCTCGCGGAGGGCGACGGCGAAGGAGCCGTCTCGATCGCGGAAGCACATTGGGACGACCTCTCGCGGGAACGCAGCACCGTCCTCCGGCTCGTGGCCGAGAGCGTCCCGGCCGGGTTGATCGACGGGAGGGAGCACTGGCAGGACGTGCTGTATCGGGCGCCCTTCCGCCTGCCCGCGGGCCCTGCGGGCCGCGGCGATTCGGCCGTGCGCCAGCGATTGGTGGACCTCACGCGGCGCAGCAGGCAGGCGCGGCTCGGCGGCGACATCGCGCTCGCGCTGGAGACCGCCTTCGAGGCGCGCGACGCGTTCCGCGAGGCGGCGCGGCGGGGCGAGGCTCCCACCGACGCCGCCCATCTCATGATCGAGTGGGCGATGGCCTTCGTGGTCGGCGGACCCATGCCGCGGACCGGCTGGGACACGCAGCCGGAGGAGCAGCTCGAAGAGACCTACTCCTGGGCCGTATCCTCCGGCGACCACGTGTCCGCCTCGCGCGCGGCCGCCGAGCTGGCATGGCTGCACGCGTTCGCCGGCCGAGCGGCGACCACGCAGCGCTGGACGCGGCGAGCCTCGGTGATGTGGCACGCCAACACGGGCAGCCCGCTGGGGGCCTCCCCGGCTTACATCGCGCTCTCGCTGCGCCGGAGCGACGGCCTGGACTTCCGTGGGGCCATCGAAGCCCTTGCGGTGCTGGCAGGCGACCACGTGCCGGATCATCGCATCCTCGTGGCCACGGCCACCGCCATGTACGGCGTGCACCTCAACGACGGGGTGGTGCAGGAGACCCGGCGAGAACTGATGCGGACGATCGAAGCCGCGCCGGAAGGGCTCCTGGCGGCGCCGCTGAACCAGGGTGCGATCGCGTACGCGGAGTCGTACCGCCTGCTGCTCGGCGGGGATCCGATGGCGGCGCTGCGCCTGCTGGATAAGGGCCCCGGGACCCGGCTGCCACTGTACGCCGAGGCGCGGCGCGCCTCGGCGGCCCTGCAGCGCGGTGACCTGAGCCAGGCGGAGACGGCGGCGATGACGGCGCTCGAGGAGGGCGGTGCCATGCCGCGCTTCATGATCGAGGCGTGGGCGGCGCTCGCGGCCGTCCAGCTGCGCGCGGGCGCCCACGACACGGCCCGGGAGATGTTCGGCCGAGCGGTGGATCTGTCGGACCGGGAGCGGCTTCCGGTCGCGCTCGCGCTGACGTCGAGCGACGACCACGCTCGGCTCAGCGCGCTGCTGCGCGACGGGCACGAGCGCCCGAGCCTGGTTGCGCTGCGAGAGCGGCGCATGCGTCGCCCGGAGCGCGTCGACGCCACGGACGCGCTCACGCCGCAGGAGCAGCGCGTCGTGAGGACGATCGCGGAGGGACTCTCCGTGCCCGAGGCCGCGACGCGCCTGAACGTTTCGGTCAACACCGTCAAGACGCAGCTGCGCGCGGTATACCGCAAGCTCGGAGCGACCCGCCGGGAGGAGATGCTGGGGACCGCGCGGACACGCGGCATCCTCTGAGCGCCGCTGCCCGGAGGGCGCGTCAGGGCTGGAGCCCCGTGAACTCGCGGATCAGGCGCTCGCCCCGGTCGGCCGCCCCGGTGCGGACGGCGTCCGCGAGCGCGTGGAGGTGCGTGACGTTCTCGGTCGTCTGCCCCGCCGCTGACATCAGGTTCCGCTGGATGGCGACTCCGATGTCGTACGACATCGTCTCGATGAACGCGTTGGCGGCGTACGACTGGAGGAGATCCTGCAGCTCTCGCACCGCCGCGGCGACGGTTCCCGAGGCTCCGGTGCGCTCGGCGATGCCGTCGATCGCGTCGCCGGCCTGGGCGCGCTGCTCGGGCGTCATGCGCTGCAGGGCCATACGCAGGAGGGAGATGGTGTAGTGGGCGGCGAACTCCGCGGTCGCGGCGGCCAGTTCGGGCGTGACTTCGGTCACGCGCGTGTAGCGGCTGGCGGCGGTCTCGATGAGCCCGACGCGCTGGAGCCGCTGCAGGGCCTCCCGCACGGGCATGCGCGACACGCCGAGCTGCTGCGCGAGGTCGTGGTCGCGCAGGCGCGTGCCCGCCGGCAGGCTGCCGTCCATGATGGCGTTGGCGATGCGCTCGGCGACCATGTCACTGAGACGTGTGGGGGAGATGTCGAGCGTGCCGATCATCATGGGGTTTACCGTCCTTGCTCGAGAAGAAGCGTGACCCGGCGCCGGGTAGCCGCCGACGGCGCGCGGGCGCCACGGCCGACATCGCCGGGGTGCGCAACAGCAGGGGGCCGAAGAGAGCGGTCGGGTACCGGTCATTCGGATGTTGCGCGGTGAGCAAACGATATGCCGGACAATATGCATCCGGCATGGCGTCCGTCCGGGATTCCGGCGAGGACGTGACAGGATTCACCCGTCATATCACCCTTCTCGGGCATGGGTGGGGAAGCGCTCAGCGTCGCGACGCGCTGCGGCTGCGGGATGCGGCGCGCTCGGAGTAGTACTTGCCCTCCTTGCCCCTGATGGGCGAGTCGTCGGAGACGGTCTGGCCGCGGCTCGCGCGACGGACGTCGACGACGGTTCCGATGGCGAGCGCAACCGAGATGAACCAGCTGAGCCACGCCAGCGCCGTGCGCCACGTGAACCTCTGCTGCCCGCTGCCCCTGAGGAGCGAATAGCCGTGCGCGAGCGCCCCGAGGAGGCCGGTGCCCAGGAGGTATTTCCGCATGCCCCCACCGTAGCCGCACCCCGGGCGGCGCGCAGGGGCTTGCGTCGGGGGAGCGGCGCGTGGCAGGCGGTCCGTATAGCCGAGCGGGAATGCGGCGGTCAAACCCGGCTCGTCGCGGGGGCGCGAGGGCATCGCGCTGATACTGTGGGCGCCAGTCTCGATGGAGGAGCCTCATGTCTCGCGCAGATCTCGTCGTCGTCGCAAATCGTCTGCCGGTCGATCGAGTGGTGTCCGAGGGAGGCGAGTCGTGGCGGCGTTCGCCCGGCGGGCTCGTGACCGCGCTCGAGCCGGTGATGCGCAAGCCCGACCGGGCATGGGTCGGATGGGCGGGCCAGCCCGATCTCGACATCGCGCCCTTCGACTTCGAGGGCGCCCGCCTCGTTCCCGTCGCGCTGTCGGCGTCCGAGATCGAGCAGTACTACGAGGGCTTCGCCAACGGCACCATCTGGCCGCTGTACCACGACGTGATCGCGGCACCCCTCTACAAGCGGCGCTGGTGGGAGGTCTACGTCCAGGTCAACCGGCGTTTCGCCCAGGCGGCCGCCGACGTCGTCGAGCAGGGCGGGGTGGTCTGGGTCCAGGACTACCAGCTCCAACTCGTGCCCAAGATGCTCCGCGAGCTGCGGCCCGACATCACGATCGGCTACTTCCACCACATTCCCTTCCCCGCATACGGGCTGTACTCGCAGCTCCCGTGGCGGCGACAGGTGCTCGAAGGCCTGCTGGGCGCGGACGTCATCGGCTTCCAGCGACAGGCAGACGCCGGCAACTTCCAGCGATCGGTCCGGCGCGTCCTGCGCTACACGACTCGGTCGAGCGAGGTCGTCGTGCCGTCCGCCGAGGGCGAGCCGCGGGTCGCGATCGCGAAGGCGTACCCCATCTCCATCGACGCCGACGCCTTCATCCGCCTCGCCCAGGACCCGGACGTGCAGGCCCGCGCCACGGAGATCCGCGAGCAGCTGGGCAGCCCCAAGACGATCCTGCTGGGAGTGGACCGGCTCGACTACACCAAGGGCATCCGCCACCGCCTCAAGGCCTTCGGAGAACTGCTCGAGGACGGCCGGCTCAGCGTGGGCGACGCGACGCTCGTGCAGGTCGCGAGCCCCTCGCGGCAGCGCGTCGACGCCTACGCCGAGCTGCGGGACGAGATCGAGCTGACCGTCGGCCGCATCAACGGCGACTACGACACGATGCACCACACCGCCATCCGCTATCTGCACCAGGGCTTCCCGCGGGAGGAGATGGTCGCGCTGTATCTCGCAGCCGACGTCATGCTCGTCACCGCGCTGCGCGACGGGATGAACCTCGTCGCGAAGGAGTACGTCGCCTCTCGCATCGACAACAGCGGCGTGCTGCTGCTGAGCGAGTTCGCGGGCGCCGCCGACGAGCTGACCAGCGCGCTGCTGGTGAACCCCCACGACATCGACGGCATGAAGGACCTCATCATGCGCGCGGTGGAGATGTCGCCCGGAGAGCAGTCGCGTCGCATGCGGGCGCTGCGCAGGCGGGTGCTCGACCACGACGTGGAAGACTGGTCGCAGGACTTCCTGACCGACATCGAAAAGGTGCGCCGGGTGCGACGCGGCGCCTGAACGCACGGCTCCGCCGCCGAACGTTCGGAGAGGACTGTCATGAGCACGACGGACTGGACGGCGAGCGTCGAGCAGCTCGCGCGGACCGAGCGCCTCCTGGTCGCCCTCGATTTCGACGGGACGCTGGCTCTGCTGCAGGACGAGCCGATGGCGGTGCGCGCCCTCCCGGAGACCGCCGCCGCCGTCGCCCGCCTCGTCGAGCTGCCGGACACGGTCGTGGCATTCGTGTCGGGCCGCCAACTGGTGGACCTGCGCGTGATCGGCGAGCACGACGACGCGTCCCGCGTCTGGCTCGCAGGCTCCCACGGCGTCGAGTTCTGGCGCCCCGAGGGCGTCGCGGCGGTCGAAGCCGAGGATGCGCCCGCCCCAGCGCCGCCTGCGGCAGATCCGGCCGACCTGCAGGCCCGGGCGCGCGCGGCCGTCGCGCACGTCGAGGGCGCGTGGATCGAGGCCAAGGCGTTCGGCTTCGCCCTGCACACGCGCCTCGTGGCGCCGGAGGACGTGGAGAGCACGCGCGCCGCGGTCGACGCGCTCATGGCCCGAGAGGCACCCGAGTGGCGCCGCCGTAGGGGCCACGGAGTCGTGGAGTACGCGTGGCGTCACGAGGGCAAGGACGCGGCCGTCGCGCGCCTGCGCGCCGAGACAAGGGCGACCGCCGTGCTCTTCGCGGGCGACGACGTCACGGACGAGGACGCCCTGCGCAGCCTCGGCGAGGGCGATCTCGGGGTCCGCGTGGGGGAGGGGGAGACGGCCGCGCGGGTGCGCGTCGCCGACCCGCTGGAGCTCGCCGAGCTGCTCACCGCGCTGGCCGACGCGCGTGCATCCTGAGCGGCGCGCGAGCGCCGCGGGGTGCGGTTTGCGAGCCGTGCCGGAGCGCCCTCCGCGACGGGCATAGACTTCCGACATGGTCGACCTCGCAACACCGTCCGGAACGCCCGATATCAAGCCCCGCAGCCGCGTCGTCACGGACGGCATCGAGGCCACCACGTCACGCGGCATGCTCCGCGCGGTCGGGATGGGCGATGCCGACTGGGAGAAGCCGCAGATCGGCATCGCCTCCAGCTGGAACGAGATCACCCCCTGCAACCTGAGCCTCGACCGCCTGGCGCAGGGCGCCAAGGAGGGCGTGCACTCGGGCGGGGGATACCCGCTGCAGTTCGGCACGATCTCGGTGTCCGACGGCATCTCGATGGGCCACGAGGGCATGCACTTCTCGCTCGTGTCGCGCGAGGTCATCGCCGACAGCGTCGAGACAGTCATCATGGCCGAGCGCCTGGACGGCACCGTCCTGCTCGCGGGCTGCGACAAGTCGATCCCTGGCATGCTCATGGCGAGCGCGCGTCTGGGCCTGTCGAGCGTGTTCCTCTACGCCGGGTCGATTGCGCCCGGCTGGGTGAAGCTCTCGGACGGCACCGAGAAGGACATCACGATCATCGACTCGTTCGAGGGCGTCGGCGCCTGCCGGGCCGGCCGGATGAGCGAAGAGGACCTCAAGCGCATCGAGTGCGCGTTCGCGCCGGGTGAGGGCGCGTGCGGCGGCATGTACACGGCCAACACGATGGCGTCGGTCGCCGAGGCGCTGGGCCTGAGCCTGCCGGGATCGGCCGCGCCGCCCTCGGCCGACCGGCGCCGTGACTACTTCGCCCACCGCTCGGGCGAGGCCGTGGTGAACCTGCTGCGCCTCGGCATCACGACGAAGGACATCCTGACGAAGGAGTCGTTCGAGAACGCGATCGCGCTCGCGATGGCGCTCGGCGGCTCCACCAACGTCGTGCTGCACCTGCTCGCGATCGCGCGCGAGGCCGACGTCGACCTCAGCCTGCACGACTTCAACCGCATCGGCGACCGCGTGCCGCACGTGGCCGACATGAAGCCGTTCGGCAAGTACGTCATGAACGACGTCGACCGTCACGGCGGCATCCCCGTGATCATGAAGGCCATGCTCGACGAGGGGCTGCTGCACGGCGACGCGCTCACCGTCACGGGCAAGACCGTGGCCGAGAACCTGCGCGACCTGAACCCCGACCCCGTCGACGGGGAGGTCATCCACCGCTTCGACGACCCCATCCACGCCACGGGTGGCCTGACGATCCTGCACGGCTCGCTCGCCCCGGAGGGCGCCGTGGTGAAGTCGGCCGGCTTCGACGCGGACGTCTTCGAGGGGCCGGCGCGCGTGTTCGAGCGCGAGCGCGCCGCGATGGACGCCCTCGCCGAGGGACGGATCTCCGCGGGCGACGTCGTCGTCATCCGCTACGAGGGCCCCAAGGGCGGCCCCGGCATGCGGGAGATGCTCGCCATCACCGGCGCCATCAAGGGCGCCGGCCTCGGCAAGGATGTACTACTCTTGACGGACGGACGATTCTCAGGCGGCACAACCGGTCTGTGCATCGGCCATATTGCACCCGAGGCGGTGGACGCAGGTCCGATCGCCCTCGTGCGCGATGGTGATCTGATCAGGGTCGATATCGCGGCTCGCACGCTCGACCTACTCGTCGACGACGCTGAGCTCGAATCCCGCCGCTCCGGCTGGGAGCCCCTGCCCCCGCGCTACACCCGCGGTGTCCTGGCGAAGTACTCGCGACTCGTGCGCTCCGCTGCGGAGGGCGCGACGACCGGCTGATCCGCGTCCTCGCGGAGATCCTCGATTCGATTCCAAGGAAGCACCCCCATGCCGTCCGAACCCGCAACGGCCCTGCCGCGGCCGCCTGCCCGCTCCTCCTCATCGTCCGCGTCGACGCCCGTGATGACGGGCGCCGAGGCGGTCGTCCGCTCGCTCGAGCTGCTCGGCGTCACCGACGTCTTCGGCCTTCCGGGCGGAGCGATCCTGCCCGTGTACGACCCGCTCATGTCGGCGACCGAGCTGCGCCACATCCTCGTGCGTCACGAGCAGGGCGCCGGTCACGCCGCGGAGGGGTACGCATCCGCAAGCGGAAGGGTCGGCGTCGCGATCGCGACGTCGGGTCCCGGTGCCACGAACCTCGTCACGGCGATCGCGGACGCCTACATGGACTCCGTGCCGATCGTCGCGATCACCGGTCAGGTGTTCTCGACCCTCATGGGCACCGACGCGTTCCAGGAGGCGGACATCGTCGGCATCACGATGCCGATCACGAAGCACTCCTTCCTCGTCAAGCGGCCGGAGGACATCCCGGGCGCCATCGCGGCGGCGTTCGAGATCGCCTCGACGGGGCGCCCCGGCCCCGTGCTCGTCGACATCACGAAGGACGCTCAGCAGGACGAGGCGCCGTTCGTGTGGCCGCCGCGCATCGACCTGCCCGGCTACCGCCCCGTCACGAAGGCGCACGGCAAGCAGATCCAGGCCGCCGCGGCCCTGATGGCGCAGGCCGAGCGCCCCGTGCTCTACGTCGGCGGCGGCGTCATCCGCGCCCGTGCGGCGACCGAGCTCAAGGCGCTCGCCGAGGCGAGCGGCGCGCCCGTCGTGACCACGCTCATGGCGCGCGGCGCGTTCCCCGACTCGCATCCGCAGCACCTCGGCATGCCCGGCATGCACGGCTCAGTGCCGGCCGTGCTGGCGCTGCAGGAGGCCGACCTGCTCGTGGCGCTCGGCGCGCGGTTCGACGACCGCGTCACGGGCAAGGCCTCGCTGTTCGCGCCCAAGGCCAAGGTCGTGCACGTGGACATCGATCCTGCCGAGATCTCGAAGATCCGCGCCGCCGACGTGCCGATCGTGGGCGACCTGAAGGACGTGCTGGTCGATCTCGAGGCGGCGCTGCCGCGCGCGAGTGAGCGCGCCGACATCGACGAGTGGTGGGCGTACCTGCGCGGGCTGCAGGAGCAGTACCCGCTCGGGTACGCGCCGACGAGCGACGGCCTGCTCTCGCCCCAGTACGTCATCCAGCGCATCGGCGAGCTGACCGGACCCGAGGGCGTCTACGCCGCGGGCGTCGGGCAGCACCAGATGTGGGCGGCGCAGTTCATCAAGTACGAGCGCCCCAACTCCTGGCTCAACTCCGGCGGCGCGGGCACGATGGGATACTCCGTGCCGGCCGCGATGGGCGCGAAGGTCGCGGAACCGCACCGCACCGTGTGGGCGATCGACGGCGACGGCTGCTTCCAGATGACCAATCAGGAGCTCGCCACCTGCGTCATCAACAACATCCCGATCAAGGTCGCGATCATCAACAACTCGTCGCTCGGCATGGTGCGGCAGTGGCAGACGCTGTTCTACGACGGGCGGTACTCGAACACCGACCTCAACACGGGCCACGACTCCATCCGGATCCCCGACTTCGTCAAGCTCGCGGAGGCGTACGGCTGCCTCGCGATGCGCGTCGAGAAGGAGGAGGACGTCGACGCGGCTATCCGCACGGCGCTCGAGACCAACGACCGCCCGGTCGTGATCGACTTCGTGGTGAGCGCCGACGCCATGGTGTGGCCGATGGTGCCGCAGGGCGTCAGCAACAGCTACGTGCAGTACGCGCGCGACCACGCGCCGGCGTTCGCAGAGGAGGAGTGACATGACCACCCACGTGCTGAGCCTCCTCGTCGAGGACAAGCCGGGCCTGCTGACGCGCGTCGCAGGGCTGTTCGCCCGCAGGGGCTTCAACATCGAGTCGCTCGCGGTCGGCGTGACCGAGGTGCCGGGCCTGTCCCGCATCACGGTCGTCGTCGACGTGGACCAGCTGCCCCTCGAGCAGGTCACGAAGCAGCTCAACAAGCTGATCAACGTCCTGAAGATCGTGGAGCTGGACCCCGCGACGAGCGTGCAGCGCGAGCACGTGCTCGTCAAGGTGCGCGCCGACAACCAGACCCGCTCGAACGTGATCGAGGTCGTGAACCTGTTCCGTGCGAGCGTCGTCGACTACGCCTCGGACGCCCTCGTGATCGAGATCACGGGAGACAAGGGCAAGATCGACGCGTTCCTCCGCGCGATCGAGCCGTTCGGGATCCGCGAGCTCGCCCAGTCCGGCCTGCTCGCCCTCGGCCGCGGCAGCAAGTCCATCACCGAGCGCGTCCTGCGCAGCTGACTTCAACGAGACCCCAACCCACCAAGGAGAACCACCACCGTGAGCACCGAGATCTTCTACGACGCCGATGCCGACCTCTCGCTCATCCAGGGCAAGAAGGTCGCGATCGTCGGATACGGGTCGCAGGGACACGCACACGCCCAGAACCTGCGCGACTCGGGCGTCGAGGTCGCGATTGCGCTGAAGGACGGCTCGAAGTCCGCGCCGAAGGCTCAGGAGGAGGGCTTCGAGGTCAAGAACGTCGCCGACGCCACCGCGTGGGCCGACCTCATCATGATCCTCGCGCCGGACCAGCACCAGCGCTCGATCTACTCCGAGTCGATCGCCCCGAACCTCGCGCCCGGCAAGACCCTCGCCTTCGCCCACGGCTTCAACATCCGCTTCGGCTACATCGACGCCCCCGACGGCGTGGACGTAATCCTGGTGGCGCCCAAGGCCCCCGGCCACACGGTGCGCCGCGAGTTCGTCGCGGGCCGCGGCATCCCGGACATCATCGCGGTCGAGCGCGACGCGTCGGGTCAGGCGTGGGACGTCGCGCTGTCGTACGCCAAGGCGATCGGCGGGACGCGCGCGGGCGTGATCAAGACGACGTTCACCGAGGAGACCGAGACCGACCTGTTCGGCGAGCAGGCCGTGCTGTGCGGTGGCATGAGCCACCTCGTGCAGGCCGGCTTCGAGGTGCTCACCGAGGCGGGCTACCAGCCGCAGATCGCCTACTTCGAGGTGCTGCACGAGCTCAAGCTCATCGTCGACCTCATGTGGGAGGGCGGCATCGCCAAGCAGCGCTGGTCGATCTCCGACACGGCCGAGTTCGGCGACTACGTCTCGGGCCCCCGCGTCATCGACGCCGGCGTCAAGGAGCGCATGAAGGAGGTCCTCGCCGACATCCAGTCGGGTGCCTTCGCCCAGCGCTTCATCGAGGACCAGGACAACGGCGCGAAGGAGTTCCTCGCGCTGCGCGAGAAGGAGCAGGGTCACCCCATCGAGGCGACCGGCAAGGAGCTGCGTGCCCTGTTCGCCTGGAAGTCCCAGGACGAGGACTACGTCGAGGGAAGCGCCGCGCGCTGACCCGCGCCACAGACCGCTCTACCTGAGCCGGAACAAGGCCCCCGCACCCAGAAGGTGCGGGGGCCGCTCCGTTTCCCGCTGCCGCGCGGAGTTTACGTATCGTTCACGTCCCCGTGGTCATTTCGTCTATGTAAGTGAAATACCGTAGACGCAACGTCCACAGCGGGAGAGCATCATCGACACCATCGTCTTCGACTTCGACGGGACCGTGGCCATCGGGCCCGGGCCGGTCCTCGCCTATGCGCGACACGTCGAGCGCGTGCTCGGTGCGGCACGCGGCTTCGAGCTCCGCGTCGCCGCCGAGATCGTGACGGCCGAGGAGCGCGGCGCGTATCCCGTCTCGGTGCTCGACGGCTACGACCTCGTGCGGCAGCACGCCCTGGCTGCGGGCGCGACCGACGAGCAGATCGAGCTGGCATACCGGGCCAGCCGCTCGCAGCTCGGCAGCGGGCAAGCCCCCGTGGCCGTGCCACGGGGCATCGCGGCCCTGCTCGAGGAGCTGCGCGGGCGCGTGCGCGTCGCGCTGGTGACGAACGCGCCCGCGACCGGGCTGGACGGCGTCCTCGACGCGCTCGGCCTCGGCGGCGGCTTCCACGAGGTGCACGCCTCGGCCGGGAAGCCCGCCGGCCTGCGTGAGCTCGCCGCCGCCTGGTTGGCCGAGGGGCGCGTGCTCAGCATCGGCGACATCTGGGTGAACGACCTCGAGCCGGTCCACGCGCTCGGCGGCGACACGGCGCTGGTCGGTTCGCCCCCCGACGGCGCGACGCCGACCTTCGCCGGTCAGAACCTGCCCGCGCTCTATCCCGACATCCGCCGCTGGGCCTCGTCCGCGCCGGACCACGACCTTCCCTCCTCCCACCCCGCCACATCCAACGAGACGGAGCCCACCCGATGAACACCAGGAAGCTGACCCGAACGCTTCTGCCCGCCGCCGCGGTCCTCGCGCTCGCGCTGTCCGGCTGCGCCGGCGGCGGCCAGAGCGCCGACGAGGACGAGCCGCTCGTCCTGCAGTTCGTGCCGACCCGCACCGACAGCGACATGCAGGCACAGGCCCAGCCGCTGGCCTCCCTGCTGTCCGACGAGCTCGGGCGCGAGGTGCAGGTGACGATCGCGACCGACTACTCCACGATCATCGAGGCGATGGCGGCCGGACAGGTCGACATCGGCATCATGCCGCCGGCGACGTACGTGCTGGCGCACGACCAGGGCGCCGCCGAGGTGCTCCTGCAAGCGCAGATCCCGGCGATGGACCCCGACACCGCGACGCCGACCGACATGCTGGTCGACAGCTTCCGCGGCGAGATCGTCGTGCGGGCCGACAGCGGCATCGAGAGCCTCGAGGATCTTCGCGGCGCGACGATCGCGGCGCAGAACGCGGCCAGCGCGAGCGGCTACATCTTCCCCGTCGTCGAGCTGGCGGACGCCGGCCTCGACATCCACGAGGACCTCACCATCACGACCGTCGCGGGCATCGACTCCGCGATCCTGGCCGTGCTGAACGGCGACGTCGACGCCGCGTTCGCGTTCGAAGGCGGCCGCGTGCTGCTGCTGAGCGAGATCCCCGACATCACCGAGCAGGTCTCGGTGCTGTACCTGACCGAGAACCGCATCCCGAACGACGCGATCGCGGTGCAGCCCTCGATGGACGCCGACCTGAAGCAGCAGGTCAAGGACGCGTTCCTCGCCATCGCGGCGGATCCCGAGGGTCACGAGATCGTGTCGAGCCTGTACTCGCACCAGGGTTACGCCGAGGCCGACCAGGCGGCGTACGACATCGTGCGAGAGTACACCGAGCGCGCCGGCGACCTGTGAGCGCGAGGGGCCGGGCGGTCATCGCCGCCCGGCCCCTCCGCTCCGCGAGAGAAGAGACGACGGATGATCACGTTCCAGGGCGTCGGGAAGACGTATCCCAACGGCGTGCGCGGGCTCCACGACATCGACCTGACGGTCGAGCGCGGCGAGTTCGTCGCCGTCATCGGCCTGTCCGGGGCCGGAAAGTCCACGCTGCTGCGCACCATCAACCGGCTCGCGGACGTCACGGAGGGCGAGGTCCTCGTCGAGGGTGAGGCCGTCAGCCGCGCCACCGGACGTCGCCTGCGTCGCCTGCGCAGCCGCATCGGCATGGTCTTCCAGGGCTTCAACCTGGTGGGCGTCAGCAGCGTGCAGCGCAACGTGATCGTCGGGCGCCTCGCGCACCGGCCCTCGTGGCTCGGCACGCTCGGCCTGTTCGGGCGCGAGGACTACGCGCTCGTGCGGGACGCGCTCGACCGCGTCGGGCTCGCGGAGAAGATCCACACGCGCGCCGATCAGCTCTCGGGCGGACAGCAGCAGCGCGTGGCGATCGCGCGGGCCCTCGTGCAGCAGCCGGCCATCCTGCTCGCCGACGAGCCCGTGGCGTCGCTCGATCCGGTCAGCACCGACCGCGTGATGTCGGACCTCCGGCGCGTGAGCGAGCAGCTCGGCCTGACGGTGCTGACGAGCCTCCACTCGGTTCCGCTGGCGCGCCGCTGGGCGACGCGCATCATCGGGATGCGCGGCGGTGAGGTCGTGTTCGACGGCTCGCCGCAGGAGGCGACGGACGAGCGGCTGAGCGAGATCTACGGGGAGGAGTACCGCGCGCTCGCCCTGCAGGGACAGTCGGCGCCGGCAGCCCCCGCTCCCGAGGCGGACGCCGGTCCGGAGGTGGACCCGGCCGCCACCACGCGGGGCCTGCTGTGAGGCTGTCGGACACGATCCATCGGCGGCTGCCCCTGCACCTCGCCTTCGCCGCCGCCTTCGTCCTCCTGCTCGCTCTGAGCGGCGCCACCGTCGGGGCCGACACGGGACGCCTCTTCGGCAACCTGGATCGCGCGGGCAACGTGATCGGCCGGATGCTGAGCCCGGACTGGTCCTTCCTCCCGTCCGTGCTCCCCGCCCTGCGCGAGACGGTGCAGATGGCGATCGCCGGCACGGCGCTCGGCACCGCCCTCGCCCTGCCCGTGAGCTTCCTCGCGACCACCACCGTGAGCGGCAGCCGCGTCGTCACGTCCGCGGTGCGCGCCGTCCTCAACATCATCCGCACGATCCCCGACGTGCTCGTGGCGTCGCTCCTGGTGGCCCTCGTGAGCATCGGCCCCTTCACGGGAATGCTCGCCATCACGGTGTTCACGTTCGGGTTCATCAGCAAGCTCTTCTACGAGGCCATCGACACGATCCACCACGGGCCGGTCGAGTCGCTCGCCTCGGTCGGGGCGACGCGCCCGCAGATCGCGGTCCACGCGGTGCTTCCCCAGATCATGCCCAACGTCGTCAGCTACACGCTCTACGTGCTCGAGATCAACGTGCGCGCCTCGATCGTGCTCGGGATGGTCGGCGCCGGCGGCGTCGGCGTGCCGCTGCAGTCGGCCATGGGTCTGACCCGCTACGACAGGGTGGCGGTCATCGTCATCGCCGTGTTCGCCGTGGTGCTCGTGATCGACGCCGTGAGCGCCTGGGCGCGAAGGAGGATGCTGTGACCGCGCTGCACGACGGGAAGGCGAGCGCCCCCGCGACCCCCGCGCCCGCCCGTCGCTCGCCGTGGCTACACCCGGGCCGCATCGCGATCGCCGTCGCGGTGGTCGCGCTGCTGGTGTGGGCCTTCCAAGGCATCGGCTTCCGGGGGCTGGGCGCCTCCTGGCCGCAGGTGCTGGCGGCGATCGGCCGCGGCTTCGCCGAGCCGGACTGGGCGTACGTCTACGACGGCAGCGGCGAGGATCTGCTGAGCGCGCTGCTCGTCACGGTCGCGATCGCGTTCTTCGGGACGGTCCTCGCGGTGTTCTTCGCCGCGCCCCTGGCGTTCCTCGCCGCGCGCCGCCCGGGGATCCGGCGGATCCTGCTGCCCGGCGTGACGGGCGTGGGCCTGACGGTCCTGCGCACGTTCCCCGACCTGATCCTGGCGGTCATCTTCGTCGTGATCGTCGGCCCCGGGCCCTTCGCGGGCGCCCTGGCGATCGGCGTGGGCTCGATCGGCATGCTCGGGCGTCTCTTCGCGGAGGAGATCGAGAAGCTCCCACCGGGGCCCGACGAGGCGCTCACGGCGGCCGGCGCCGCCCGCGCCCACGTGCTCGTGTACGCCCAGCTGCCGCGCCTCGTGCCGCACTTCCTGTCGCTCGCGCTGAACCGTTTCGAGATCTCCGTGCGCTCGGCCGCGATCCTCGGCATGGTGGGAGCGGGAGGCATCGGCACGCCCATCCTGTTCGCGGTGAGCTCGCGCAGCTGGGACCGCGTGGCGATCATCCTGCTCGGCGTCGTCGTGACCATCACGCTCATCGACGCCGTATCGGGTGCCCTGCGAAGGAGACTGCGATGAGAGCCGACGGCACGCTCACCGTCTACGCGACGAGCGATCTGCACGCGCACGTCCAGCGCCCCGACGGCGGAATCGCCGCGGTCGCCGCGCACATCCGCGGCGCCGGGAGCGAGCGGTCGCTGTGGATCGACAACGGCGACACCCTGAGCGGGTCGGCGGTCGGCGCGTTCCTCTCCGGCCGCGCGGAGGATCATCCGATCCTTCCGGCTCTGGAGGACGCCGGGCTCGACGTGGGCGTGCCGGGCAACCACGACTTCGACCACGGCGCGGCGGTGCTGGCCCGCCGTGCGAGCGCGCTGCGGCGCGCCGCGTACGTGTGCGCCAACGTCCGCACGGCAGCGGGGGAGACGCTCTTCCCGCCGTCGACCGTGCTCGACCGCGCCGGACTGCGCATCGGGATCATCGGGGCCGTCACGGGTCACCTGCAGCGCCTCACGCGCTACGACGCGGTCGTCGACGTCACGGTGGCCGATCCGCTCGCGGCCGTGACGGCCGAGGCCGAGCGGCTGCGCGGGGACGTCGACGTGCTGCTGCTGAGCTACCACGGCGGCTTCGAGGCCGACCCCGTCAGCGGCAGGCCCACGCAGTACGACACGGGCGAGGACCAGGCGGCGCGGCTGCTCGCGTCCGTGCCGGGGCTCGACGGCCTCATCGCGGGGCACCAGCACCGCGTCGCCGCGGGCGTCGCCCCGGGCGCGACCGGACCCGTCGCCTATGTGCAGCCCGGCTATGCGGGCGAGCGCATCGGCGTGCTCCGCTTCACGGTGAGCGACGGCGCGGTGGTCTCGCGAAGCGCCGAGACCGTCGTGCCCGCCGCCCCCGCGGACGCGGTGGCGCTCACGGCGGAGCACGCCGCGGCCCGGCGCTGGCTGGACACCGCGAGCGGGCTGGACGAGGACGCGATCCATCGCATCGTGGGCGCCCGCACCGGGGCGTCCGTCACCGTGCTGCAGCTTCCGGGCGGGTCCCCGACCTGGGCGGAGCTGTCGGCCGCGCTGCCCCCGCCGTACGGCGTGGAGCGCTACCGGATGCCCCGGGCCGAGCTCGCCGCCGCCCTCGCGCGGGCGCCCGAGGGCGTGAGCGTGCGCGGGCTGGATCCGGACCCGGCCGGGTGGCCGCTCCACGTCGATGTCGTGGCGAGCGCCGCGCTGCGCGGCGGCCTGCTGCCCGAGGGGCGCGTGCAGGACGCACGCCCGTACGACTGGCTGGACGAGCTGGTGACGACGGCGGGGTGACCGCCGAGGGTGACGTCCGTCGCTGAGCCGGACGCCGCCGACGCACACGCGCTACCGTGTAGACGCCCGAACGGGGAAGGAGCCAGATGACGGTCGGATCCGAGGAGAGCACCCCGGCGGTGCGCATCGCCGCTGTCCGCAACGAGCTGCGTCCGGCCGAGCTGCGCATCGCCGAGGCGCTGCAGGCCGATCCGGCGACCGCCGTCGAGTCGACCGCGCAGGAGTTCGCCGACCGGCTCGGCGTCGCGCGTTCGTCGGTCATCCGCACGTGCCAGAAGCTCGGCTACACGGGCTGGCCGCGGTTGCGCGTCGCCCTTGCCCGGCAGATCGCGCTCGCCGCGCCGGCGCGGCCCGCGCTGGGCGACCAGACGGGGCTGGGTGCCATGCGCGCCGAGATCGACCGGTTCGCCGCGCTCCTGCCGCAGACGCTCGCCCTCCTGGCCGAGGACGTGGTCGAGCGCGTCGTCGCGGCGCTCGTCAGCGCGCGGCGCGTGCTGTGCGTCGCGAACGGGCTGTCCAGCCCGCTCGCCCTGGACCTGGCGATGCGCCTGACCGCGGCCGGGCGGCAGACGGACGTCCTGCAGGACGCCTTCGGCCAGCAGGTCGCCGCGCGCCACCTGGGCGAAGAGGACGTGCTGGTCGTCATCAGCGGCTCCGGTGCCAACGAGCTGAGCCTGCGCGCCGCCGCGGCGGCCCGGCGGGGCGGCGCGCGCGTGATCGCCGTCACCTCCTTCGCGTCCTCGCCGCTCATGCAGCACGCCGACGACGCGCTCGTCGTCGCCTCCGTGCACGAGTCCTTCCGCGACGAGCTCGAGTACACCTCGCGCATCGCGCACGCCGTGCTGCTGCACGCCCTGGTGCCCCTCGTCGTCGAGCGCCTCGGGCCGTCCGCTCGAGCCGCGCGCACGAGCGTGCTCGAGGTGCTGGGCGCAAACCTCAGCGACGAGCACGCGAGCGAGGACGCCTCCCGGGGCTGAGCGCGGGGGACGCCGCGCGTCGGCGCCGTTCGGTGCGGAGCCCGGTGCGGGGTGCTCAGCGCACGATGAGGCGCGGCTCGACGAGCACGTGGGCCGCGCCGGGCTCGGCGACGCGCGACGTCACGACGCTGCCGGTCGGGCCCATGAGCAGCTCGAGCGCCCCCGCCGCCACGGCCTCAGGCAGCTGCTCGACGCTGCTGATCTCCAGCGCCTCGGCCGTGGGCGTGTTGTCGAAGCCGACGAGCGGGAGGTCCGGTCGGCCCGCCGCCGTCGCGGCGAGATGGGCCCCGATCGCGAGCGCGTCGCTCGCGCAGACGAGCGCGTCGAGGGTCATGCCCGCCGCCAGCGCCTCCGCGACGGCCCGGCGGGCCTCCGCGACGCTCTCCTCCGCGGTGAGCCGGACGGGAGCGCGGCCGGCCGGCATCGCCTCGCGCCAGCCGCGTTCGCGATCGTCGCCGGTGCCGGAGCCCTCGGGCCAGCCCAGGAACGCGACGTCGGGGCCTGCGTGGGCGAGCGCCCAGTGCGTCGCCTGGCGCGTGCCGGCAGCGCCGTCGACATCCACCCACAGGTGGGCGGGGTCGTCCAGATCGTCGGCGCCCCAGGGGCGGCCGAACGAGACGAACGGCGTGCCGCGGCGGGCCAGCCACGTCGTGCGCGGGTCGTCGCGGAACGTGCCCGTGACCACGACCGCGTCGATCTCGCCGCCGTCGAGGAGGTCCCGCATCCGCTCGATCTCCTGCTGCGCCTCGCGCGCGGCGTACAGCTGCACTCGCATGCCGCGTGCGTCCGCGTGCTCGGTGAGGGCGTGCACGAAGCGGTCGAGGACCGTGCCCGAGATCCCGCCCGCATATGGGTTGAGTCGGATGCCGATCGTCGAGCTGCGGCGCGTGCGCAGCTGACGCGCTGCCGCGTGGGGGCGATAGCCGAGGTCGGCGATCGCGCGCTGCACCCGTTCGCGCGTCGCCGGCCGGACGATCTCGGGGGCGTTGAGCACGTTCGACACCGTCTGTCGGGAGACGCCGGCGGCCCGTGCGACGTCCTCGACCGTGGGTGCCTTCGCCACTGTCCCGTCCTCTCGTCATCGCTGGGGACCGACCGTCATCCTATGGCGCCGCCCGGCGGTGCGCGCGCCGCGCCGGCTTGACACGCGCGGTGCCGGTGCTAGCGTGGATGATCGTACTTGAACGTTCAAATTCCGGGAAGACCGGCACCGACCTGCCACATCACACGGCCTGGCTCATCAAAGGAGAAGAGACAATGACACGGCACACCACACGGAGGGCGCTGGGCATCGGCGCGCTCCTCGCGTCGGGGACGATGGTCCTCGCCGCCTGCGGCTCGGGCTTCGACGACACCGCGGACACCGCCGACCCCACGGAGGGCGGCGGTGGGCTCACGATCCTCATCGGATCGTCCGGCGACGCGGAGACCCAGGCCGTCCAGGCCGCCGTCGACGCGTGGTCGCAGGAGTCGGGCGTGAGCGCGACCGTGCAGGCCGCCAACGACCTGCCGCAGCAGCTGTCCCAGGGTTTCGCCGCGGGCACGCCGGCGGACGTGTTCTACCTGGCACCCGAGGCGATCGCCGGCTACGCCGGGAACGGCTCTCTCGCCGCCTACGGCGACCAGCTGGCGAACAAGGACGACTTCTATCCGTCGCTCGTGGAGAACTTCACGTTCGAGGACGAGTTCTACTGCGCGCCGAAGGACTTCTCGACACTCGCGCTCGTGATCAACACGGGCCTGTGGTCGGAGGCGGGGCTCACCGAGGACGACTACCCGACGACGTGGGAGGAGCTGGCGGACGTCGCGCAGCAGCTCACCACGGACGGCCGCGTGGGACTTGCGTTCAGCGCCGAGTACCAGCGCGTGGGCGTCTTCATGGCGCAGGCCGGTGGCGGACTCGTCGTCGACGGCGAGGCGGTCGCCGACAGCGAGGAGAACGTCGAGGCGCTGGAGTACGTTAAGACGCACCTCGAGGACGGCTCGTTCGCGTTCGCTCCCGACCTGGGCGCGGGCTGGGGTGGCGAGGCGTTCGGCGCCGAGAGCGCGGCCATGGTGATCGAGGGCAACTGGATCACGGGCGCGCTCGCGAACGACTATCCGGACCTGGAGTACACGGTCGTGCCGCTCCCGGCCGGTCCGGGCGGACAGGGCACGCTGCAGTTCACGAACTGCTGGGGCGTGGCCGCGGACAGCCCGAACCAGGAGCAGGCGCTCGACCTGATCGAGTTCCTCACCAGCACCGACCAGCAGCTGGCGTTCTCCGAGGCGTTCGGCCCCATGCCGTCGATCCAGTCGGCCGCGGACGCGTGGTCGGAGGCCAACCCCGAGCTGACCGCTTTCCTCGAGGGGGCCGAGTACGCCCAGTTCCCGCCGAACCAGGCCGGGGCCGCCGACGTGATCGGCGACTTCAACGCGCAGCTCGAGTCGCTCCGCACGGGCGACCCCGCCGCGATCCTCGGCTCGGTCCAGGCGAACCTCGAGGCGATCGTCGAGTAAGACGACCGCTCGCACCATGACTGATCGCACCGCACGCTCTCGCCGCGCCGCGCCCTCGGGCATTCGGCGCGGCGAGAGCGCCGCCGGCTGGCTGTTCACCCTCCCGGTGATCGTCATCCTCGGCACGTTCCTCCTGGTGCCCGTGCTCATGGCGCTGTGGGTGAGCCTGTCGGACTGGACGGGGCGCGGCAGCCCGTTCTCGTCGGGCGTGGGCTTCGTCGGGCTCGACAACTACGCCGCCGTGACCACGGGCGGCGGGCTCGCCGAGCGCGACTTCGGCATCGCGCTGCGCAACAACGCCTGGTATGCGCTGCTCGTCGTGCCGCTGCAGACCGCGCTGTCGCTGTTCCTCGCGGTGCTCGTCAACCGCGCCGTCCTGCGCGGACGCGGGATCTTCCGCACCGCGTTCTACTTCCCGTCGGTCACGAGCTCGGTCGCGATCACGGTGCTGTGGCTGTTCCTGTTCTCGACGTCCGGCGTCGTCAACCAGGTGCTGTCGTGGATCGGCATCGCCGGGCCGAACTGGTTCAACGACCCCAGCGGCGTCTTCCACAACCTGCTCGCGGGCGTGGGGGTGCAGTCGGGACCCGCTGCGCTGATGGAGAACCGGTTCCTCGGCGTGTCCTGGTGGGACTGGCTGGGCGGGCCGTCGGTGGCGATGTTCGCCTTCATCCTCATGGGGGTGTTCACGACCTCCGGGACGTTCATGCTGCTGTTCCTCGCCGCGCTGCAGAACATCGGCGGCGAGGTGCAGGAGGCCGCGATGGTGGACGGCGCGACCGGCTGGCAGCGCTTCTGGCGCGTGACGCTGCCGCAGCTGCGCCCGACCCTGTTCACGGTGCTGACCCTGGGGCTGATCGGCTGCTGGCAGGTGTTCGACCAGATCTACACCGGCACGCAGGGCGCGCCGGGCAAGACGACCCTCACGCCCGCATACCTCAGCTATCAGTCCGCGTTCCTGTCGCAGGAGTGGGGCCGCGGCGCCGCGATCGCGTTCATCCTGTTCGGGATCATCGTGATCCTGACGATCCTGCAGCGCTGGCTGCTGCGCGACCGGCCCGTGTCGCGGCGCCGGATGCGGCTCTACGAGGTCGCCACGGGCGGTGGTTCGCGATGAGCGCCGTGACGTCCACGCCGCGTCCCGCCGGGCCGCGCCGGCGCCGGCTCCGCACCGCGGGACCGTCGCAAATCCTGCTGTACCTGCTGCTGATCGCGATCGCGATCGTGTACGTCTATCCCTTCCTCGTGCAGGTCGCGACGTCGTTCAAGACCGACGCCGAGGCGGCCGCGTCGGCGACCTCGCTGTTCCCGGCGACGTTCACGTGGGCGGCGTACGAGCGGCTGTTCCTGAACTCGGACTTCCCGGCCTGGTTCGCCAACTCGACGGTCGTGACCGTGCTGGTCACGCTCGGCCGGGTGTTCTTCAACTCGCTCGCCGGGTACGCGCTGGCCCGCCTGCGTTTCCGCGGTCGCGGCCTGATCTTCGCCGCGCTGGTCGCGGTCATGTCGGTGCCGGCCGTGGTCCTGCTGATCCCGAAGTTCCTCGTGATCAACCAGCTCGGCATCTACGACTCGTACGCGGGCATGGTGCTGCCGCTGCTCGTGGACGCCGCGGGCGTGTTCATCATGAAGAACTTCTTCGAGTCGATCCCCGTCGCGGTGGAGGAGCAGGCCCGCATCGACGGCGCGGGGATCTTCCGCACGTTCTGGTCGGTCGTGCTACCCATGGCCCGGCCCGCCCTCATCACGATCGTGATCCTGTCGTTCCAGGGCTCGTGGAACGAGCTGAGCCACTTCATCGTGTCGACGCAGTCGCCGGAGCTGACGACCCTCACGAAGGGCGTCGCGTCGCTCGCCAGCGGGCAGCTCAGTCAGGGCAGCCAGTATCCGCTCAAGCTCGCGGCGGCCGCGATCATGACGATCCCCGTCGCCGTCCTGTTCTTCATCTTCCAACGCCGCATCATGAACGCCAGTGAAGGAGCCGTCAAGGAATGAACTCCGACCCCCGAGGGGCGCAGCTGCTGCTCCAGCCCCTGCTCGATGACGCCATCATCGCGCTCCGCGCACCCACGCAGGTGTGGTCCGGGCGTGACGGCGACCTGGGAGGGGCGGCGATCGACGGCGTCTTCCACGGCGACGTGCGGCACATCCGCGCGATCGAGTCGACGTGCGACGAGTCCCGGATCGAGTGGATCTCGCTGTCGTCGCACGGATCGTCGCGCGTGGTGTTCGCGGGGCTGTTGCGGGGCCTGGACGAGGAGTCGGTCGCCGATCCGCGCGTGCGGCTCGTGCGCGACCGGCGCGTGGACGGACGGGCGGTGACCGAGACCTGGTCGCTGCGCAACGGCCGCGACGTGCCCGTGGCGACGACGCTGCGCATGCGGATCGCGCCGGAGTTCGCCTCGCTGCACGAGGTGAAGGCGGGGGGATCGACGGCCGCCGAATTCGTCGTGACGGGCGAGGACGACCGCATCGTCGTCAGCGCCGGCGCGCAGAGCTTCACGCTGACGGCGCCGGGCGCGCGCGTGGAGCCCGAGGCCGGCGCGGTCGTGGTGTCGTGGCGCATCGAGGCGGCCGCCCGCAGCGAGGTACACGTATCCTGGGACGTCGCGCTCCACGACGACACCCTCGTGGTCGAGCCGGCGAGCCGGCCCGTGTCGTGGGACGCGTCGGAGGTCGCCGCCGGCGTCGCGCAGCGCCATCCGCGGCTCGCGCGCTGGCTCGAGACCGCGCTCGGCGACCTGGACGCGCTGCGCCTGGCCCTGCCGGGCCATCCCGAGGACGAGTTCTACGCGGCCGGCGCGCCGTGGTTCTTCACGCTGTTCGGCCGCGACTCGATCTGGGCCGCGCGCCTGATGCTGCCGCTCGACGCGGCGATCGCCGCGTCGACGCTGCGCGTGCTCGCGCGGCTGCAGGGCGACGTCGACGACGCAGCCACTGCGCAGGAGCCCGGCAAGATCCTGCACGAGCTGCGCTCGTCCGCGCTCGAGATCCCGGGCGAGAACGTCTCGCTGCCCCCGCTGTACTACGGCAGCGTGGACGCCACGCCGCTGTGGGTGTGCCTGCTCGCGGACGCCTGGCGGGCGGGCATGCCCGAGGACGAGGTGCGCCCGCTGATCCCGACGTTGCTCCGCGCGCTCGGCTGGCTGATGGAGTACGGCGACAGCGACGGCGACGGGTTCATCGACTACATCGATCGCACGGGCACCGGGCTGGCGAACCAGGGCTGGAAGGACTCGGGCGACTCGATCCAGTGGCGCGACGGCCGCCTCGCCGAGGGACCCATCGCGCTGTGCGAGGTGCAGGGATACGCGTACGAGGCCGCCCTCGGGGGCGCGGCACTCCTGGAGCACTTCGGCGGCGGGGAAGGCGCCTGCACGCCGACCGCCCTGCGCGAGTGGGCGGGCGCCCTGCGTTCCCGCTTCGCGGACGCCTTCTGGGTCCGCACGCCCGAGGGCCGTTACCCTGCCGTCGCGCTCGACCGGCACAAGCGCCCCGTGGACACGCTCACGAGCAACATCGGTCACCTCATCGGCACGGGCATCCTGGAGCCGGACGAGGAGCGCCACGTCGCCGACCTGCTGCTGGGGGAGTCGATGCTGTCGGGCTTCGGCATCCGCACCATGTCGACCGAGGCGGCGGGGTACTGGCCGCTGTCGTACCACGGCGGCAGCGTGTGGACGCACGACACCGCGATCGCCGTGCACGGCATGGTGCGCGCGGGCCTGGAGCAGGCGCGCCGCGTGGTCGACGGCATGCTCGACGCCGCGGAGGGCTTCGTCTACCGCGTGCCCGAGCTGCACAGCGGCGACCCCCGCCTGGAGACCTCGGTGCCGACGCCGTACCCCGCCGCCTGCCGCCCGCAGGCCTGGTCGGCCGCCGCGGCGGTGACGGCGCTGACGGCGGTCGAGGAAGGGTAGCGCCCCGGCTGGCCGGGACTGCTCGCCGGCCGGCTGGGAATGCGGACGGGGCGGGTCGCGCTGAACTGGGTATGGAGCACCCCGTCCTTTCCGGTTCGCTCGTCGCCGAGCTGCGCGCAGCCCTGGTCGATCAGCGCCGCGCGGTGGAGCGCACGCTGGCCGCCCGCGCGGCCGACCTCTCGGGCGTGGCCTCCGCCCGCGGCGACGCGACCGCGGACGACGAGCACGACCCCGAGGGTGCGACGCTGTCGGGGGAGTGGTCGCGCCTGGCCGGCCTCAGTGCGGCGGCACGCCGCGAGCTGACGGACATCGACGCGGCGCTCGCCCGCCTCGACGCGGGCGAGGCCGGCGTGTGCGAGTCATGCGGCGAACCGATCCCGGAGGGCCGCCTGCGGGCGCGCCCCACGGCGACGCGGTGCGTCGTCTGTGCGACGTGAGGCTCCAGGCTTGCGGGCGCACAGGCAACGTCGGCGAGACTGCGTTGCCATGCGCGTCGAGGCTGAGCCGATAGTGTCGTTTCGGCTGGGAGAAGGGAGCGTGCGGTGGCAAGGGCGTGGGTGATCAGGGCCGGCCGTTACGGTGAGCGCGAGGACTGGGCGCTTGAGCATGGGTTTTCGGGCGGCGGATGGTCGGAGCTACCGGACCTGACACCGTACGAATCGCGCGAGCAGATCGCTGAACTCGTGGCCAGGGTTCACGCGGACAACCCCAAGGCGCACGCGAACTACACCGGCCAGCTCTACGCACTACGCTCACGCGTGCAGCCTGGCGACCTGCTCGCGTTGCCGTTGAAGAGTGGTAGCGGCACGATCGCGCTCGGCAGGGTCACTGGCGGTTACCGGTACCTCGGAGATGACATGCCCGCGGATCGCCGCCACGTGGTGGAGGTGGATTGGAGGGTCACGGACCTGCCGCGGACCGCGGTCAAGCAGGACCTCCTCTATACGCTTGGGAGCGCGCTGACGATCTTCGCTCCGTCGCGGGGCGCGGCGGAGGAGCGCCTGGAGGCGCTGATGCAGACGGGCGCGGATCCCGGGCAGCTCGCGATCACCAGCTCGTCGAAGGCGACCCGGGCGGCGACGAATGACGACGATGTCGATGACCCGGAGACGCAGACTGATCTGCTCGAGGTTGCTCGCGACAGGATTATGACGCGCATCTCGGAGGAGTTCGTGGGCGACGGACTGGAGGTCCTCGTCGCGGCGATCCTCGAAGCCGAGGGATTCGTGTGCAGGAAGTCGCCGATCGGCGCGGACCGCGGGATCGACGTGATCGCCGGTCGCGGCGTGCTCGGCATGGACTCGCCTCGCGTGGTTGTGCAGGTGAAGTCGGGCGGGCAGGTGTCGGACGCCGTCGTCCGTGACCTGAGCGGCGTCGTCCACGAGCAAGGCGCTGATCACGGGCTGCTTGTCGCGTGGGGCGGACTCACGAGGCCGGCAAAAGACACGGTGTACAAGCAACAATTCCGCCTCAGAGCCTGGACCGCCGAAGAAGTCGTCGACGCCGTGCTCCGCACGTACGATCGCCTGCCGGACGACATCCAGTCGCGTCTTCCGCTCAAGCGAGTGTGGGTCCTGGCGGACTGACACCTCGTCGTTCGTGGATCTCGTCTGAGGTCCGTGAGAGTATCCCTCAGTTACCCGGACACATCGATCCGAGGAGCCGCGAGTCACCCGCGAGCACCATCCCCCAAGGAGCAGACCCGCATGACCCCTACAACAAAGGAAGCCCAGCGCGCTGAGCTGCACAAGGCGATCTGGCGTATCGCCAACGACCTACGCGGCTCGGTGGACGGGTGGGACTTCAAGAGTTACGTGCTCGGCATGCTCTTCTACCGGTTCATCTCCGAGAACCTCACCGCATACATCAACAGGGGAGAGCACGACGCCGGCGACGAGTCCTTCGACTACGCGAAGCTGCCCGACGACGAGGCGGAGTTCGTCCGGCGTGACGTCGTTGCGGAGAAGGGCTTCTTCATCCTCCCGAGCGAGCTGTTCGTCAACGTGCGCCGTCGTGCCGCTCACGACGAGAACCTCAACGAGACGCTGGAGCGGGTGTTCAAGAACATCGAGGGTTCCGCGCTCGGCACCGACTCCGAGGATGACCTGAAGGGGTTGTTCGACGATCTCGACGTCAACAGCAACAAGCTCGGCTCCACCGTCGCCCGTCGCAACGAGAAGCTCGTGAAGCTGCTGGATGCCATCGGCGACCTGCCGCTGGGCCGCTTCGAGGACAACTCGATCGACCTGTTCGGCGACGCCTACGAATACCTGATGCAGATGTACGCCGCGAACGCGGGCAAGTCTGGCGGTGAGTACTACACGCCGCAGGAGGTCTCCGAGCTGCTGGCGCGCATCGCGGTCTCGGGCAAGAAGTCCGTCAACAAGGTCTACGACCCGGCCGTCGGCTCGGGCTCGCTGCTGCTGAAGTTCGCCAAGGTGCTCGGCAAGAACAACGTCCGCCAGGGGTTCTACGGCCAGGAGATCAACCTGACCACGTACAACCTGGCGCGGATCAACATGTTCCTGCACGACATCAACTACGCCGACTTCAACCTCGCCCACGGCGACACCCTGACCGAGCCAGCCCACCGGGATGACGAGCCGTTTGAGGCGATTGTCTCCAACCCCCCGTACTCGATCCGCTGGGACGGAGACGCGGATCCGCTGCTCATCAACGACGATCGGTACGCGCCGGCAGGCGTGCTGGCGCCGAGATCGAAGGCCGACCTCGCCTTCACAATGCACATGCTCAGCTGCCTAGCCGTCAACGGCACCGCTGCGATCGTCGAGTTCCCTGGGGTGCTGTACCGCGGGGGAGCGGAGCAGAAGATCCGCAAGTACCTGATCGACAACAACTACGTCGACGCCATCATCCAGCTGCCGCCAGACCTCTTCTTCGGCACCACCATCGCGACCTGCATCCTGGTGCTCAAGAAGTCGAAGAAGACCAGCGATGTCCTGTTCATCAACGCCTCTGGCGAGTGCAAGCGCGTGGGCAACAAGAATAAACTGCTACCGGGCAACCAGCAGAACATCCTCAGCGCCTACGAGCTCCGCGAGGACGAAGACCACTTCGCCAAGCTGGTGAGTAACGAGGACATCGCGGCCAATGGCTACAACATCGCCGTGTCGTCCTACGTCGAGGCTGAGGACACGCGCGAGGTCGTGGACATCCAGGCGCTCAATGCCGAGATCGCGCGCATCGTCGCGCGTCAGACTGAGCTGCGCAGCTCTATCGACGAGATCGTCGCTGATCTGGAAGCGGGTGGACATGCGGCTGTCTGAATTGCTTTCAAAAGCACCGAGCGTCATCTCCGCGCAGGTCGAAGGCTTTCTTGACGATCGCCCGCTCGCCTGGGGCAAGCACAAGAAGATCAAAGTGGGCAAGATATTCCACAACTTCCATTGCCGCGGCTGTGGTGATGTGCGTACCTTCGAATCGGGTGAGGAGCTCTACTGTCTCGGTTTAGGTGCTGAGCAGATCAGCATCGACGCAACGTTGCGATGTATGGTCTGTAAGGCCTCTGTGGAAGCTTGGTTTCTCGTCAGTGCTGACGAGAACATCTCTGGGCGCGCCCCCGAAGTCCGCGTTGACCGCTATGCCGAGAACCTTCGAGATCGGGCGGACCGAATTGGAGCTGTCGACGGTCCCTTCGCGGACCTTGTCAAACGTGCTCAGCTAGCCTACGAGTGTGGCCTCGGCGCGGGCGCTGTCATTTATCTGCGCAAGATCTTCGAGAAGATCACATGGGAAGTTGCCGACCTCGTCGGGGTGGAGACCAAGAAGCCAAACGGCAACCCTCGTCCGTTCGCTGCTGTGCTCAAGGAGGTGAACGATCAGCGAATGATCATCCCGCAGCGGTTTTCGAGTGATGGATACCATCTATTTAGTGAACTTAGTGGGATCATTCACGGTGACTCAAGCGAGACGGAGGCGCTAGAGAAGTTCAAGCCGTGTCTTCAGCTCGTGCTCGGCGTTGTTGAGGAGGTTAGCCGGGACAATAAGGTCGCCAAGGCGATCGAGGACCTTGGTTGGAACGTCGACGTAATCAACGCAATCGCCGAAAAGGAGGACGCCGCATGAATCGCCTCGGTGAGCTTATCTCGGAACTTGCGCCGAGCGGTGTGCCGTATCTTGCTCTGGGTGACGTCGCTCGCTATTCAGACACGCGGGTGAATGCGTCTGAACTTGACGAGACGAACTTCGTTGGCGTTGGCAACTTGGTCGCAGATAAGGGCGGTCGTGTCGACGCGAGCCACCCGCCGAACAGCGCGCGTCTGACTGCGTACGAGCCGGGCGACATTCTCATAGGCAACATCCGTCCATATCTTAGGAAGGTCTGGCGCGCGACGAACGCGGGGGGCTGTAGCGGGGATGTCCTCGCTATTCGTATCGCGCAAGAGTGTCGCGAATCACTTAATTCTAAGTTCCTCTACTACTTGTTGTCCTCCGACGGATTCTTCGCGTACAACATGCGACACGCGAAAGGTGCCAAGATGCCACGCGGCGATAAGCTAGCCATCTTGAGTTTTCGAATTCCCGTCCCGCCTATCGAGATTCAGCGCGAAATTGTGGCAGTATTGGATAGGTTCACTCAGCTGGAAGCGGAGCTCGCAGCGCAGCTCGCAGTGGAGCTCGCAGCGCGGCGCGCTCAGTACTCGTATCATCTGCGGTCTGCTGTTTTGCCCGCAGGTGATATAGCTTGGACGACGCTTGGCCAGGCCACGCTCAACCACGATCGGAAGCGGAGGCCCGTCACGCGAGCTGACCGTCAGGACGGTGAGTTCCCATACTATGGTGCGAATGGTATTCAAGACTACGTCCACGACTTCCTCTTCGACGGAACCTTCCTACTCGTCGGTGAAGATGGAAGCGTAAAGAACCGGGATGGGACTCCGATTCTCAATTGGGCTTCGGGTAAGATCTGGGTGAACAACCATGCGCATGTGCTGACTGCTGCGAGCGAAGAGTTTAATCTGCGCTATCTGTACTACTACCTGGCGACGGTAGACGTTACGGCGTACGTCACTGGCGGCACCCAACCGAAAATCAATCAGCGGAATCTGAACAAGATTCCTGTGCCCGTTGTGCGGCGAGAGTTTCAGGACCGGGTCGTCATCATGCTGGATAAGTTCGACGCCCTCGTCAATGACATCAGTAACGGTCTCCCGGCTGAGCTCGCTGCGCGTCGTAAACAATACGAGTACTACTGCGACCGCTTGCTGACCTTCAAGGAGCTCGCGGCATGAGTGACGCGCCTGCTCGCAAGTACGACCCGATCGCCGTCTCCGCCGAGAGCACAGTTGTCGCTGAGTACGTTCCGGATGCTCCCGTCGAGTATGCCTACCAGTCGGAGGCCGCGCTCGAGCGGGAGATGATCCGTCTGCTCGAGGCGCAGGCGTACGAGTATCTGCCGGTGAGCTCCGAGGCGCAGCTCGTCGCTAACCTCCGTTCCCAGCTTGAGGCGCTCAACAACTTCACGTTCTCGGATGCCGAGTGGGACGTGTTCTTCTCGACGCGCATTGCCGGGCGCAACGACGGCATCGTCGAGAAGACCCTGCGCATCCAGGGAGACCACGTCCAGACCCTCAAGCGGGATGACGGGGCGACCAAGAACATCTCCCTCATTGACAAGAAGAACGTCCACAACAACCGTCTGCAGGTCATCAACCAGTACGAGATGGCCAAGGGCGACGAGCGCGACGGCGGCGGCAACTATGCCAACCGCTACGACGTGACCGTGTTGGTCAATGGCCTCCCGATGGTCCATGTCGAGCTGAAGCGCCGCGGCGTCGACATCCGTGAGGCGTTCAACCAGATCGACCGCTATCAGCGCGACAGCTTCTGGGCGGGCTCCGGCCTCTTTGAGTATGTGCAACTGTTCGTCATCAGCAACGGCACGCTGACGAAGTACTACTCCAACAGCACCCGCGCCAAGCACCTCAAGGAAGCGAGCGCCAAGCCTGGCCGCGGCAAGCAGTCGAGCAACTCGTTCGAGTTCACCTCGTGGTGGGCGGACGCGCAGAATAGGCCGATCCAGGATCTGACGGCCTTCGTCAAGACGTTCTTCGCCAAGCACGCTCTGCTCAACATCCTCACGAAGTACTGCGTGCTGACGGTCGACCGTGACCTGCTGGTCATGCGCCCGTACCAGATCGTGGCGACCGAGCGGATCCTGCAGAGGATCGCGATCGCTACCAACTACAAGAAGCTCGGCACGATCGAAGCCGGTGGCTATGTCTGGCACACCACAGGCTCGGGCAAGACCCTGACTTCGTTCAAGGCCGCGCAGCTCGCCTCAAAGCTGCCAGACGTCAGCAAGGTGCTCTTTGTCGTCGACCGCAAGGACCTCGACTACCAGACTATGCGCGAGTACGACCGGTTCGAGAAGGGGGCCGCCAACTCGAACGCGTCGACGGCGGTCCTCAAGGCGCAGCTGGAGGATCCGAACGCTCGGATCATCATCACGACGATCCAGAAGCTCGCCACGTTCATCAAGGCGAACAAGGGGCACGAGATCTACTCAGGCCACGTCGTGATCATCTTCGACGAGTGCCACCGCTCGCAGTTCGGCGACATGCACGCGGCCATCACGAAGGCGTTCAAGCGCTACAACCTGTTCGGTTTCACCGGCACCCCGATCTTCGCCGCCAACGCGGACACGGGCGGCAACCCGACGCTTCGCACCACGGCGCAGGCGTTCGGCTGCTTCCTGCACGGCGACCCCGCGACGTGCCCGCCTGAGGCGCACCAGATGGCCATCCACACCTACACGATCGTCGACGCGATCACCGACAAGAACGTGCTGCCGTTCAAGATCGACTACGTCAACACTGTGAAGGTCGGCACCGTCATCGACAAGCAGGTGCCCGCCATCGACGCCGAGAAGGCGCTGCTGGATCCGCGCCGCATCCGCGAGATCGTGAAGTACACGCTCGAGCACTTCGACCAGAAGACCAAACGCGACGTCGCCGGCTACGAGCACTCAATCGTCACCAACGTCGCCGAGTCTGTCCGTGCCCGCCGGGCAATCGAAGCCATCCGCGAGAAGAAGCGAGTCCGGGGCTTCAACGCCCTGTTCGCGACGGCATCGATCGATGCTGCGCGTCGCTACTACAACCAGTTCCAGATCCAGATGGAGGAGCTGCCGGCCGATCGGCGCCTGAAGGTTGGGCTAATCTTCTCCTACGGAGCCAATGACGCAGTCGACGACGGGATCCTCGACGACGAGGCGTTCGAGACCGACGCCCTGAGCATGGACGTTCGAAGCTTCCTCGAGGACGCCATCCAGGACTACAACCACATGTTCGGGACGAGCTATGACACAAGCTCGGACAAGTTCCAGAACTACTACAAGGACCTGTCGCAGCGGATGAAGAACCGCGAGATCGACCTGGTCATCGTCGTGAACATGTTCCTCACCGGCTTCGATGCCACCACGATGAACACCCTGTTCGTCGACAAGAACCTCCGCGCTCACGGCCTTATTCAGGCCTACTCGCGCACCAACCGCATCCTCAACTCCGTCAAGACTTACGGGCACATCGTCGCCTTCCGCGACCTTGAGGAGGAGACCAACGCTGCGCTCGAGCTGTTCGGCAACAAGGACGCTCGCGGCGTCGTGCTGCTCAAGCCGTTCGGTGACTACTACACCGAGTACGCCGACAAGGTCACCGAGCTGCTCGAGAACTTCCCGCTCGGACAGCAGATCATCGGCGAGGCCGCGCAGAAGCAGTTCATCCAGCTGTTCGGCGCCATCCTGCGCCTGCAGAACATCCTGACCTCGTTCGATGAGTTCGCCGACCAGGACCCACTCACCGAGCGGCAGCACCAGGACTACCGCAGCGTCTACCTCGATCTCTACGCCGAGTGGCGCCCCAAGACCGACGGCGACAAGGAACTGATCAACGACGATGTCGTCTTCGAGATCGAGCTCGTCAAGCAGGTCGAGATCAACGTCGACTACATCCTCATGCTCGTCGAGAAGTACCGCAGTTCGTTCGGCGACGGAGAGAACAAGGAGATCCGCGCCGAAATCGCGCGCGCCGTCGACGCGAGCCCGAGCCTGCGCAGCAAGCGTGACTTGGTCGAGAACTTCGTCGACTCGGTTTCTGTGGACGGCACGGTCGATGAGCAGTGGAGTGCGTTCGTTGCTGCGAAGCGCGAGGCGGAGCTCAACGCGATCATTGAGCAGGAGAACCTCAAGCCTGACCAGACGCGTGAGTTTGTCGATACTGCGTTCCGAGATGGCCAGCTGCGGACGACGGGCACCGAGATCACACGCATCCTGCCGCCTGTGTCCCGCTTCAACCGGGTCGCTGGCCACGGCGAGAAGAAGAAGCGCGTCGTCGAGGCCCTGGCGCGGTTCTTCGAGCGGTTTGCAGGACTCGGGACTGGGGACTAGGAGCACCGTGAGGATCGCGAGCGCAGCGATTCACAGCCACCGCCGCTCTGTTCTGGCCCGCTTCCTCGGCTAACTCCGCCCGGGAAACACCCACCCCACCGACGCGCGTCCCTCTGGTATCCTGAAGCGTCACGCGTGTGCGTGGGGTCCGGCGTCGCCGGGCAGGCCCACCGCGTGGCGTACGACAATCCAACCACCGCCTCGGCTCGTCCGTGGACCCGCACGTCCGTGAGGGTCTCGTGCCGAAGGCCCGATCATCAACCCCATAAGGCAAACCACTACATGACTAACGTAACGACCGCCCCGGCCACCAAGCAGGTCGCGATCAACGACATCGGCTCTGCTGAGGACTTCCTGGCCGCGGTCGAGAAGACTCTCAAGTCCTTCAACGACGGCGACATCATCGAGGGCACGATCGTGAAGATCGACCGCGACGAGGTGCTGCTGGACGTGAGCTTCAAGACCGAGGGTGTCATCCCCTCGCGCGAGCTCTCCATCAAGCACGACGTCGACCCGAACGAGGTCGTCAGCGTCGGCGACGTCGTCGAGGCGCTTGTTCTCCAGAAGGAGGACAAGGAAGGACGTCTGATCCTGTCGAAGAAGCGCGCGCAGTACGAGCGCGCCTGGGGCGACGTGGAGAAGATCAAGGAGAACGACGGCGTCGTCACCGGCACCGTCATCGAGGTCGTCAAGGGCGGCCTCATCGTCGACATCGGCCTGCGCGGCTTCCTGCCGGCGTCGCTCATCGAGCTGCGCCGCGTCCGCGACCTCACGCCGTACCTCGGCCAGGAGATCGAGGCGAAGATCCTCGAGCTCGACAAGAACCGCAACAACGTCGTGCTCTCGCGCCGCGCCCTCCTCGAGGAGACGCAGTCGGCTACGCGCACGCAGTTCCTCAACAACCTGCACAAGGGCCAGGTCCGCAAGGGCGTCGTCTCGTCGATCGTCAACTTCGGTGCGTTCGTCGACCTCGGCGGCGTAGACGGCCTCGTGCACGTCTCGGAGCTGTCGTGGAAGCACATCGAGCACGCCTCCGAGGTCGTCGAGGTGGGCCAGGAGGTCACCGTCGAGATCCTCGAGGTCGACCTCGACCGCGAGCGCGTCTCCCTGTCGCTGAAGGCGACGCAGGAGGACCCGTGGCAGGTCTTCGCCCGCACCCACGCGATCGGCCAGATCACGCCGGGCAAGGTCACCAAGCTGGTTCCGTTCGGTGCGTTCGTCCGCGTCGCCGACGGCATCGAGGGCCTCGTGCACATCTCGGAGCTGTCGAGCAAGCACGTCGAGCTCGCCGAGCAGGTCGTGTCGGTGGGCGAGGAGGTCTTCGTCCGCGTCATCGACATCGACCTCGACCGTCGCCGCATCTCGCTCTCGCTCAAGCAGGCGAACGAGCTCGTGGACGTCAACGGCACCGAGTTCGACCCGGCGCTGTACGGCATGGTCACCGAGTACGACGAGAACGGCGAGTACAAGTACCCCGAGGGCTTCGACCCGGAGACCAACCAGTGGCTCGAGGGCTTCGACGAGGCCCGCGAGAAGTGGGAGCAGGAGTACGCCGCCGCTCAGGCGCGCTGGGAGGCCCACAAGGCTCAGGTGGCGAAGGCCGCCGAGGCCGAGGCCGCCGCGGGCGAGGACTTCGGCGGTGCCGCCGGCTCGTTCAGCTCGGAGGCCGCCGGTGCCGGCACCCTCGCCGACGACGAGGCCCTCGCCGCACTGCGCGAGAAGCTCGCCGGTCGCTGATCCACAGCTGACCTGACGTAACGGGGCCGAATCCCCACAGGCTCTACCGCCTGGGGATCCGGCCCCGTTCGTCGTTCCCGCGCGGCTTCGCGCGTAACGGGGCCGTCGTATGACGCTGTGTTGCGCTCCGACGCGCGGCGAGACGGCGCTTCCGCGAGCATGGGGGCATGCCCGCCACGCTGACGTCGCCGCGCCCGACGCGCACCGCCGCCGCTGCGGGCGTCGTCGCGCTCTCCGGCGTCTCGCGCGCGTTCGACGGCCCGCGGGGATCCCGCGAGGTGCTCCGCGGCGTCGACCTCGAACTCGCCGCGGGCGAGATCCTGTCGGTCGTCGGGCCCTCGGGCGGCGGGAAATCGACCCTGCTGCGCCTCATCGGCGGGCTGGACGTGCCCACCACGGGCGCGATCACGATCGACGGCACGCCGGTCGCCGACACGGATGCCCGCACCGCGGTGGCCTTCCAGGAGCCGCGTCTGCTGCCGTGGCGCACGCTCGCCCAGAACGTCGCGATCGGCCTGCCGCGCGGCACCGGCAAGCGCGCCGGGCGCGAGCGCGTCGCCGAGCTGCTGCGCCTGGTCGGCCTCGAGCACGCGGCCGAGCTGCGCCCGCGCGAGGTCTCCGGCGGCATGGCCCAGCGGGCGTCGCTCGCGCGCGCCCTCGCCCGCAACCCCGACGTGCTGCTGCTCGACGAGCCCTTCGGCGCGCTCGACGCCCTGACGCGTCTGCGCATGCAGGACCTGCTGCTCGACATCCACGCGGCCCAGCCGACGACCGTGCTGCTCGTCACGCACGACGTCGAGGAGGCGCTCTACCTCGGCGACCGCGTGCTGCTGCTGCGCTCGCTTGCCGACGCCACGTCCGAGACGACCGCCGACGCCGCACCCACGTCGCTCGCGCGCATGGTTCACGTGCCGGGCGAGCGCCCGCGCGACCGCGCCGCCGCCGAGCTCGCACAGCTGCGCGCGGGGCTCCTGGAGGGGCTCGGCGTCGACACCCACCACCACGAGGAGAACTCATGACCACCATCCGACGCGCCGCCTCCGTCGCCCTCGTCGCCGCGGGATCGATCGCGCTGCTCGCCGGCTGCGTCGCCGGTGAGGGGGCCGCCGCGAACCCCGACGACGGGTCCACGAGCGAGTGGTCGACCGACACCCTCGCCATCGACTTCGCCACCTACAACCCGCTCAGCCTCGTCGTGCGCGACCAGGGGCTGATCGAGGAGGCGCTGGGCGACGGCGTGACGGTCGAGTGGGTGCAGTCCGCGGGGTCGAACAAGGCCAACGAGCTGCTGCGCTCCGGGTCGATCGACGTCGGCTCCACCGCGGGATCGGCCGCGCTGCTCGCCCGGGCGAACGGCTCGCCCATCCAGGTGATCGGCATCTACTCGCAGCCCGAGTGGTCGGCGCTCGTCGTCGGCCCCGACAGCGACATCACCTCCGTGGGCGACCTCGCCGGCCGCTCCGTCGCCGCGACGAAGGGCACCGACCCGTACTTCTTCCTGCTGCAGGCGCTCGACGAGGCCGGCGTGGACGTGCGCGACGTCGAGGTGCAGAACCTGCAGCACGCCGACGGTCGAGCCGCGCTCGACGGCGGATCGGTGGAGGCATGGGCCGGGCTCGACCCGATCATGGCGGCCGCCGAGCAGGAGTCCGGCGCCGAGCTGCTGTACCGCAACGTCGACTTCAACACCTACGGCTTCCTCAACGCCACGGAGGAGTTCCTCACGAACCACCCGGACGTCGCGCAGATCGTCGTCGACGCCTACGAGGACGCCCGCGCGTGGGCGCTGGAGCACCCCGAGGAGACCGCCCAGCTGCTCGCGGACGTCGCCGGCATCGACATCGAGGTCGCCACGATCGTGATCCAGGAGCGGTCGAACCTCGACGTCAGCGGTGTGCCGGGAGCCGCTCAGCTCGCGGTACTGGAGCGGATCGCGCCGGTGCTCGTCGACTCGGGTGACGTCAAGACGGCCAAGGCCGTGGACGACGCGCTCGCCACGATCGTGAACGCCGAGTTCGCCGAGCGGGCGGTGAACCGGTAGTGAGCCTTCCGGAGGCCGCAGCGCTCGAGGGCGCCCGCCGCGCGCTCGAACTCCCGGGCGCCGCGGCGGGGCGGCGCCCCGCGGGACGGAAGCGCTCGGTCTGGGATCGCCGCGCGGTGCGCGTGGCCGCCGGATTCGCGCTGCCCGCCGCCGTCCTGCTCGCCTGGCACCTCACCACCGTCAGCGGGCTGGTGCCCGCCCACCGGCTGCCGGAGCCCGCGTCCGTCCTGACCGCGGCCGTCGACCTCGCCCAGCGCGGCGAGCTGTGGCACCACATCGCAATCTCGGTGCAGCGGGTGTTCATCGGCTTCGCGATCGGCGGCGCCGTGGGCCTCGCGGTGGCGGCTGTCGTGGGCCTGTCCCGCGCGGGCGACGCGTTCCTGAGCCCCATGCTCGCAGCCCTCCGCGCCGTGCCCTCGCTCGCCTGGGTGCCCCTGCTCATCCTGTGGCTGCGGATCGGGGAGGAGTCGAAGATCACGCTTATCGCGATCGGCGCGTTCTTCCCCGTCTTCACCACCGTCGCCGCGGCCCTGCGCCACGTCGACCCGCAGCTCGTGGAGGCCGGGCGCTCGTTCAGTCTGCGCGGCTGGTCCCTGTTCCGCACCGTGCAGCTGCCGGCGGTCGTGCCCTCCGTCGTGTCGGGCCTCCGGCTCGCGCTCGCGCAGTCGTGGCTGTTCCTCGTCGCGGCCGAGCTGATCGCGTCGTCGATGGGACTCGGGTTCCTGCTGAACGACTCGCAACAGACCGGACGGGTCGACCGCATCCTGCTCGCGATCGTGCTCCTGGCGCTGCTGGGGGCCCTGGCGAACGCCCTGCTCGGGATCGCCGAGAAGCGGTTGCTTCGGCGCTGGACTTGACCCGGGGGTCGGTTGGGGTCGGGGTTGGGGGCGGTTTCGACTCGCTGCGCTCGCTCAACCCGTTTCGACTTCGCGGCTGCGCCGCTTCGCTCAACGAGCAGGGGGGGGCGGCTCCGCCGCTTCGCTCAACGAGCGGGGTGGGGCGGGGGCGGGTCAGGTGTCGGTGCGGGCGGCGAGGGCGTCGGCGGCGCGCTGGTTGGCGAGCGCCTCCGCGTCCTCTTCGCCGGGGGGTGCCGACTCGCCCATGCTCATCATGAGGCGGTTGGCCCACGCGAAGAACGACGCGGACTCCACGATGTCCTGGATGTCCGAGCGCGAGAATCCGACCGCCTCGAGCGCCGTCACGTGGTGCGCGGCGAAGCGCGGGGGAGAGGCCGTCAGCGCCGCGGCGGCATCGACGATGGCGCGCCACCGCTTGTCGAGCTCGACGTCCACGCCCTCCGCCAGCAGCCGGTCGACGTCCTCCTCGCGCTTCGTGAACGTCACGGTGAAACGCGAGTGCACGCTCGTGCACAGGTCGCACCCGTTGAGGCGCGATGCGACCGTCGCCGCCAGCTCACGCTCGCCGCGCGGCAGGCCGGGGCGCGCGAGGAAGATCGCGCGGTCCAGCGCCGTACGCGCCTCGAGCGCCGCGGGATGCCACGCCAGGAGGCGGAAGTAGGGGGAGTCGGGCCACACGCTGGACTCGTACGCGGCGATCTGCTCGGGGCTGCCGGTCTCGGGACCGACGGGCTCGATCCACGCGTGCCACGCGCGCTCGGCGGTCGTGAAGTGGGCGCTCATGCGTGTCCTCCCTGCGCATCGGCGAGCACGCGCAGGCCGTGCGCGACGCGCGTCTGGTAGCTGACGAACCCGGTAATCTGACCGATCACGACGATCTCGGCCGGGCTCCAGCCGGCCCCCTCCAGCCCGGCCAGGTCGTCGGCCGTCGCCGCCGCGGGACGCGTGATGAGCAGATCGACGAACCGCAGCGCGGCACGGATGCGGCGCGGCGCGCGCACGCCCTGCGCTCCGTCCGGCCCCGCCACCACGAGGTCCTTGTGGACGTCCGCGTCCGCGACGCCCTCCAGGTAGAACTCCGCGGCCGAGGCGTCGCCGTCCAGCCACGCCGCGCGCGCCGCGAGCAGGTGCCGGGTCGGCCGGTCCAGCCCCGGGACCGGGTCGTCGGCGGGCACGTCGAACAGCGCGTGGTAGCTGGCCTGGGCGGCCTCCCGCACGACCGGCCGGTGATCGCGCGGCGAGTCGTCGCCCGCCTCCGCGATCCGCTCGATGACGTCCATCACTCGCCCTTCCTCTCGTCGGCCGTGTCGCCGCCCGCCGCGGCAGCCTCGTCCAGCTCCTGCGCATCCCGGGCGATGCGCTCGGCGAGCGCGAGCGGATCGGCGTCCGGATCGCTCGCCTGCCCCAGATACGCCTCGCGCACCGCGGGATGCGCCAGCAGCTCGCTCGCGGTGCCCGCGATGGCGATGTGGCCCGTACGCAAAACGTACCCGCGCTGCGCCACGCTGAGCGCCAGCTCGGCGTTCTGCTCGACCACCAGGACGCTCACGCCGAGCTCCGCGTTGATGCGCGCGATGTGCTCCAGCACCCGCTCGACCACGATCGGCGCGAGGCCCATGGTCGGCTCGTCCATGCAGATCAGCCGCGGGCGGCTCATGAGCGCGCGCCCGAAGGCGAGCATCTGCTGCTCACCGCCCGACATGCTGCCCGCGCGCTGTCGGCGCCGCTCGTCCAGCCGCGGGAAGAACTCGTAGATCTCCGAGAGCGTGCGACGGATCTCGCGGTCGCGGCGCGTGTGGGCCCCCGTGAGGAGGTTGTCCTCGACCGTCATGTCCGGGAACACGCGACGCGCCTCGGGCACGGAGGCGATGCCGGCCGCGATGCGGCGCGGCGTGCTCCACGCGGTGATGTCCTGACCGTCGTACCAGACGCTGCCGGCGGCGGGCCTGACGAGCCCCAGGATCGTCTTCATGGTCGTCGACTTGCCCGACGCGTTGCCGCCCAGCAGCGAGACGATCTGGCCCTCGCCGACCGTGAGCGACACGTCCTGCAGCGCATGGCTGGCGCCGTAGACGACGCTGACGTCGCGGAACTCGAGCAGGGTGCTCATGCGTCCGTCCCCTCTGCGAAGGACTTGCCGAGATAGGCCTCGACCACCCGCGGGTCGCGGCGCACCTCGGCGGGGGTTCCCTCCGCGATCTTGCGGCCGTTGTCGAGCACGACGACGCGGTCCGACAGGGTCATCACGAGGTCGAGCTTGTGCTCGACCAGCAGGATGGTCTGGCCCTGGCGCTTGAGGTCCTGCAGCTGCCGCAGCACCTCCGACGTCTCGGTCTGGTTCATTCCGGCGGTGGGCTCGTCGAGCACGAGCAGGCGCGGCCGCGACACGAGCGCGCGTGCGATCTCCACGCGGCGCCGGTTGGCGTAGCTGAGCGAGTAGGCGTAGTCGTCGATGCGCGGCGCGAGCCGCTCGCCGAAGCGCGCGGCCTCCTCCGCCACGCGCTCCCGGTCGGCGGCGTCCTGGCGGCGACGCGCGGCCGAGGGCACGAGCGCCAGGCCCGCCTCGGCCAGCAGCGGCAGCCAGCGCACGCCCGGTACCCGTCGCAGGGCCTGCAGCGGACGCCCCGTGCTCTGCACCGGCTCCAGCCCGACGGCGATGTTGTCGGCGACGGTGAGGTTGCCGATCACCCGCCCGTTCTGGAAGGTCCGGGTCAGGCCGAGGCGGGCGATGTCGTAGGGGCGGCGCCCGGTGATGCGCTGCCCCGCCAGGGTGACGGACCCGCCGTTGGCCGGCAGCGTGCCGCTGATCAGGTTGAGCGTGGTGGTCTTGCCCGAGCCGTTGGGTCCGATGACGGACACGACCTCGCCCTCAGCGACATCGAAGCTCACGTCGTCGACGACGGTGAGCCCGCCGAAGCGCCTCACGAGGTTCCGGACGCTCAGCAGCGCGGTCATCCCACGACCTCCTTCCGCCGGGCGCCGGCTCTGCTCTCACGCCAGGACCGCACGCGGTCGCGCAGACCGACGTGCGACCACAGCCCCTGCGGGCGCAGGAGGATCAGCAGCAGCAGGAGCACGCCGTAGAACAGCAGGCGCCAGTCGGCCAGGCCCCGGAAGAGCTCGGGCACGCCGACGAGGATCACCGCGCCGATCACCGCGCCCATGGGCGCCCGCAGGCCGCCCAGGATCGCGATCGTGACGGCCAGCACCGACAGCGAGATGCCGAACTGCGCGGGCTCGATGTAGGTCACCTGCGCGGCGTAGAGCGCGCCCGCGAAGCCCGCGAGCACCGAGCCGAGGCCGAACGCGAGCGACTTGTACGCGGCGGGGTGGATGCCGCTCGCGGCCGCGGCGACCTCGTCCTCGCGCACGGCGGCCCACGTGCGCCCGAGGTGCGACCCCGCCAGGCGCGTGACGAAGACCAGCGCGATCACGAGGACGGCGAGCGTGAGCAGGTACATGCCCCACGCGCTCGAGACGGGCTCGCCGAACAGCGTCGGCCGCGGGATGCCGTAGAGCCCGCGGGCGCCGTTCGTGATGTCGTGCAGGTTCAGCGCGAGCGCCGCGATCAGCGCGCCCGTGGCCAGCGTGGCCATCGACACGTAGTGGCCGCGCAGCCGCCACGTGGCCGCCGTGAGGATCACGCTCACGAGCGCGGCCACCAGACCCGCCGCGACGAAGCTCGCCCAGAAGCCCCAGCCCGCCTTGGTCACGAGCAGCGCCGAGGTGTAGGCGCCGACCGCGAGCGCGCCCGCCTGCCCGAGCACGATCTGGCCCGCGAGGCCGCCCGCGATCGTGACCGACAGGGCGAACAGCGCATAGATCCACACGAGCGCTCCGGCGCGCAGGACGTAGTCTCCGACCACGAGGGGCAGCAGCGCCGCGGCGGCGAGCAGGCCGGCTCCGACCCACGGGTTCAGCCGCACGGGTCGCCCGGCGCCGAAGAACGTCCCCGTCATCGGCTCGGACGCGAGCACCGGCACGCGGCCCAGGATGCCGCCGGGGCGGATCCAGAGCACGAGGATCAGCGCGCCGAACGTGATCAGCGCGCGCACCGAGTCGCCCCACAGCGCCACGCCGAACGCCTCCCCGACGCCGAGCACGAGGCCGCCGATGATCGCGCCCGGCAGCGAGCCGAGCCCGCCGATCGTCGCGGCTGCGAACGCGGTCACGCCCGCGGTGAAGCCCATCGAGGGCTGGACGTTGGAGTAATACATGCCGACGAGGACGCCCGCGACGCCGCCCAGCGCCGAGGCGACGACGAAGGACGTCGCCTGCACCCGTCCCACGGGAATGCCCATCTGGGCCGCCGCCTCGGGATCCTGCGCCGTCGCGCGGATCGCGCGCCCGAGACGGGTGTACGCCAGCGTGAGCGCCAGGCCCACGACGCACACCACGCTCACGCCGATGATGACCAGCGCGATCGTGCCGAAGCGGAAGCCGAACAGCTCGAAGTTGCTGCGCTCGAGCAGCGACGGGAAGCGCTTGGTCTCCGCGCCGAACACGCGCTGGGACGTGTTGTCGAGGATGATCCCGACCGCGAAGGTCGCCAGCAGCACCGCGATCCCGGGCGCCGACCGCAGCGGGCGCACGGCGGCGAAGTAGATCGCCAGGCCCAGCACGCTCGTGAAGAGGATCACCCCCGCCAGCACGGCCCACAGCGGCCAGCCCAGCTGCGCCGCGAGGAACCAGCCCAGCATGCCGCCCACGGCGAAGATCGCACCGTGGGCGAAGTTGACGACGTTCGAGACGCCGAAGATGAGCGAGACGCCGACGGCGAGCAGAGCGTACGTGCTTCCGCTCACGATCCCGGCGAGCAGGATGTCCATGGATTCCCTTTCGACGGCGAGATCCGGGCGGGCTCGGTGTGAGCCCGCCCGGATTCGCGGTCCATGTCAGCTGGCGAGGGCGCGCCCGCTGCCCGATGCCCGGGCGCCCCCGGCGGTCAGTCGCGGAGCTGGAACGCGCCGTCCCTGACCACGAGAGGATACTGCTGCGCGTCGTCGACGCGGCGGTTCTCGTTGAACGTGATGTCGCCGTAGAGGATCGTCTCGAAGTCCGTGCCCTCGTCGAGCGCGTCGCGGATGCCCGAGCGCGTGAGGTCGCCCGCCTCGTGGGCGGCCTCAGCCGCCTGCGCCACGATGCCGAGCGCGTCGTAGGCGCGGATCGCGAAATCGCTGGGCACCTCGACGCCGTACTCGTCCCGGAAGTCGGCGATGAACTGCTGCACGCGCTCGTCCGGGTTCGAGGGCGTGAAGTAGCTGAGCGTCTCCACGCCCTCCGCCGCCTCGTCCGCGAGCTCGATGAACTGCTGGTTGTAGATCGAGCTGATGCCGACGATCGGCTGCTCGATGCCCAGCTCGCGAGCCTGAGACGTGATGAGCGCGCCGTCCGCGGCGTAGCCGATGATGACGATCACCTCGGGATTCGCCCCGCGCGCGCTCAGCAGCAGGGGACGGTAGTCGGTGCCCTCCGGGTCGTGTACACCTGCTCGAGGCCGGCGTCCTGGGCGCCCTCGTCGAAGTAGCCGTACGTGTTCAGGCCCCAGTCGGTCTCGTGGTAGAACACGGCAGCCGTGTCCCCGTGCTCGAGGGCGAACTCGGCCAGGCGCGGCGCCTCGTACTCCTGCGACACCCACGTGGCGAAGATGTAGTCGCCGGGGTCGGTGACGTCCGAGGCGGACTGGGTGAAGAGGAACTGCACGAGCCCGGCCGGCTGATAGATCGGGCTCGCCGCGGCGGCGGCGGGGGTGCCGAAGTCGGCGAACGTCGCGAGGATGGACGAGTCGTCGACGAACTTCTGCGCGAGCGACGCCGCCTGGGCGGGGTCGGACTGCGAGTCCTCGTACACCAGCTCGACCGGTCGGCCCCCGATGCCGCCGGCCTCGTTGATCTCCTTCAGCTTGAGCTCGTAGCCCTGCTTGAAGTACTCGCCGTACTGCGCGTTGTTGCCGGTCTCGGGCAACGGCGCGCCGAAGCGGATCGGCGCGTTCTCGTCGCCCGATCCGCCGTCGCCGCCGGGAGAGGCGCACGCGGACAGTCCGACGGCGAGCAGGGCCGTGCCGAGGACGGCGGTGAGACGGCGTAGGGACATGGGGGCTCTCTCCTCGAGGACAGGCGATGTGCGAAGGACGGCGCCGGGACGTGGCGGGGCCGGCGCCGGGACGTGGCGGGGCAGCCCAGCCGATTATCCGTGGTGCGGGTCGCCTTCCGATAATCGGGCGGCGCTGCCGTGACACACAACGTCATCGGGCGCCACAGGCGTCCGCACGGGCAGGGCCCGGCCGCGGGTGCGACACAATCGGAGTGTGAACCACGCCAGCCTCGCCATCGTCGGCGCCAGCGTGCGCGGCACGGCGCTGCTGGATCGCGTCGTCGCCAGCGCGCGCGAGTTGCTGGGCGAGGGCCAACTGGACGTGCACGTCCTCGACCCGCACCCGCCGGGGTCCGGGCGGATCTGGCGCGCGGGACAGCCTCAGGAGCTCATCATGAACACCGTCGCGGCGCAGTCGACGGTGTTCACGGACGCGTCGGTGCGGATGGAAGGCCCGGTGCGGCCCGGCCCGAGCTTCGCCGAGTGGTGCCGCGCGGTCGCGCCCGGGTTGCCCCTGCCGCAGGCGCTCGCGGACGAGGCGGCGCGCACCGAGGACTGGTCGAACCCGAGCCGCGTGCTGTACGGCCACTACCTCCGCTGGGCGTTCGAACGGATCACGTCGACCGCTCCCGCCGGTGTGCGCGTGACCGTGCACGCCCGCCGCGTCACGGCCCTCGCGCCCGACGGGACCGGCCACCGCCTGACCCTCGACGACGGCACCGCGCTGCGCGTGGACGCGGCGATCCTCGCGCTCGGCTGGCTCGCGCGGGAGGGCGCGGCGCCGCATCCGCGCGTGATCGGGCCGGACAACCCGATCGACCAGGACCTCTCGCGCATCCGGCCCGGCGAGCGCGTCGTCGCGCGCGGACTCGGGATGAACTTCTTCGACGCCATGAGCCTGCTCACCGAGCATCGTGGCGGCCGCTTCGAGCCGACCGGCACGGGGCTGCGGTATCGCCCGAGCGGACGCGAGCCGGTCATCCTCGCGGGATCCGCGCGAGGCGTGCCCTATCGCGCCAAGCCCGTCTTCGGGCGCGTGCCGCCGCCGGCCCCGCAGCCCGCGCTGCGCGCCGCGCTGGCCGAGCTGCGCGCGCGCCGCCCGCTCGACTTCGACCGTGACGTCCTCCCGCTGATCGAGGCGGACGCCCGTGCCGAGCATCCCGAGCTGTCGCTCGGCGACGCGCGGGACCCGCTGCCGGCGCTGCGCCGGGCGCATCCCGATCTCGACATCGACGCCCTGGTCGCGCTCGCGGTGAGCGCCGACGCCGCGGAGGCGGCCCGGGGGCTGGAGAGCCCGCTCAAGCGCGCGCTGCACAGCTACCAGCTCTCCCGCGCGGCCGTGGTGGACCTGGTCGCCTTCGGCGGGCTGACGCCCGCCTCGTTCCCGGCCTACCGGCGCTACCTCGCCACCGCGGCGAGCTTCGGCAGCGGACCGCCGCTGCTGCGGACCCACCAGCTCCTGGCGCTGCACGAGGCCGGCCTGGTGCGTTTCCTCGGCCCGGGGCTGCAGGTGAGCGTGGCCGATGACGGCGTGACGGCCTGGGCGGACCACGCGCCGGCGGTGGAGGCCGACTGGCTGCTGGAGGCCTGGCTGCCGGCGCCCGGCATCGAGCACACGGCGGATCCCCTGCTGCGGTCGCTGAGGGACGCCGGCCTCGCGCGCGCATGGCGTCACGCGGACGGCACGCCCTCGGATGCGGTCGACGTGCGGCCCGAGGACGGCGCGGTCGTCGCCGCCGCGGGCGACGTCGTGCCCGGGCTGTTCTCGGTGGGGGTGCCGCACGAGGACAACCGGGTGTTCACGATCATTGCGCCCATCCCGGGCGTGGACTCGCCCGTGCTTCGCGAGGTCGACGCGGCCGCGCGCGCCGCGCTGCGGCATGCGCAGGCTGCGACGCGGCGGGAGCGGGCGGCCGTCGCGAGAGGAGGGACGTCGTGAGGACGCGGTTCGTCGTCATCGGGGCGGGCATCATGGGGCTCGCCGCCGGCTGGCGGTTGGCGGAGGAGGGACACCGGCCCGTCGTGGTCGACCAGTTCCCGGCGGGGCATACGCGCGGAGCCTCCCACGGCGCCACGCGCAACTTCAACGATGCGTACTCCGAGGCGCACTACCTGCGGCTGCTGCGACGCTCGCGGCAGCTGTGGGACCGGCTCTCCGCCGTCGCGGGGGCGCAGCTGCTCGCCCTGCACGGACTGGCGACGCACGGCGACGAGGCCGAGATCGAGCGCATCCGCATAGCGATGAGGGAGCACGACCTCCACCCGCGGCTCCTCACGGCTGCGCAGGCCGCCGAGCGCTGGCCCGGCATGCGCTTCGCCACCGACGTGCTCGTCTCGGAGGACGCGGGGGTCGTGAGAGCGGCCGCGGCGCTCGCGGCCCTCGAGGGCCGCATCGAGGCCCTCGGCGGCCAGGTGCTGCGGGGCGCGCCCGTGTCGCACCTCGAGCCGGCCTCCGACCACGTCGACGTGCGCGTCGCGGGCCCGGCCGGCCCCGTGACGATCCGCGCCGACGTGGCGGTGGTCGCCGCCGGCGCATGGACCTCCCGCCTGCTGGCGGGGCTGGTGGACCTCCCGCCGCTCACCGTGACCGAGGAGAGCCCCGCGCACTTCGCGCCCGTGATCGGCGCCCCCTGGCCGTCCTTCAACCACCTGCTCGGCGACGACTGGCCGGCTCCCGTCTACGGCATGCCCACGCCCGGCGAGGGCATCAAGGTGGGCTTCCATCGCGTGGGCGCGGAGGTCGACCCGGACGCGCGCACCCACGCACCGGCGCCCGGACAGGAGACTCTGCTGCCGCGCTACGTCCGCGAGTGGATGCCCGGTCTGGACCCCGACCGCCTCGACTGGGTGAGCTGCACGTACACGAACACGCCGGACGCGGCCTTCGTGCTCGACCGCCGCGGCCCGCTCGTCGTGGGCGCGGGCTTCTCGGGCCACGGCTTCAAGTTCGGCACGGGCGTCGGCGACGTGCTCGCCTCCCTCGCGCTCGATCCGGACGCGACCGCCGCCGACGCCTTCCGGCTCGCGCGCTGAACCGGAAGGGCGGTCCGCCTCGGGCCGGGCGGCCGTGGAAGACTGAGGTCATGCCTCTTGTCGCCGTCACGGGCGGGATCGCGTCCGGCAAGTCGACCGTCGCCCGTCGCCTCGCGGAGCACGGCGCCGTCGTGGTCGACGCGGACGCGCTGGTCCGCGAGCTGCAGGCGCCGGGCCAGCCCGTGCTCGCCGCGATCGCCGAGCGCTTCGGCGCGGGCGTGCTCGCGCCGGACGGCTCGCTCGACCGCGCCGCGCTGGGCGCGCTCGTGTTCGGCGACCGCGACCGTCTCGCGGCGCTCAACGGCATCGTGCACCCGGCCGTGAAGGAGGAGTCCAAGCGGCGCTTCCGTGCCGCGTTCGAGGCGGATCCGGACTCGGTGGTCGTGTACGACGTGCCGCTGCTCGCGGAGGCCCGCGGCGCGGGGGAGTGGGACACGATCGTCGTCGCCCACGCGCCCGCCGACGTCCGGATCGCGCGGATGGTGGAGCACCGCGGCCTGTCCGAGCAGGAGGCGCGGTCGCGCGTGGCCAGCCAGGCGAGCGACGAGGAGCGCCTGCGGCTGGCCGACGTCGTGATCGACACGTCCGGCACCATGGACGAGACCATCGCGCAGACGGACGCGCTGTGGGAGTCCCTGCGGGCCTGACGGGAGAGCGCGTGGCGTCGATCGACCTCAACTCGGATCTGGGAGAGAACACCCCGGAGCGGGTCGTCGCGGACGACGAGGCGATGCTGGGGGTCGTCACGAGCGCGAACGTCTCGTGTGGCTTCCACGCGGGCAGCCCCGAGGGGATCCGCGCCACGCTCGCCGCGGCCGCCGCACGCGGCGTGACGGTCGGCGCGCATCCCGGGTACCGCGACTACGAGGGGTTCGGACGTCGCCCGCTCGACGTCGACTCCGCGACGCTGCAGGCGCACGTCGAGTATCAGCTGGGCGCCCTGAACGGCCTCGCGGCCGCCGTGGGCGCGGTGGTGCGCTACGTCAAGCCGCACGGCGCGCTGTACAACGCCATCGCGCGGGACGAGCGCCAGGCGAGGGCTGTGGTCGCGGCCGTCCGCGCCGTGGATCCGTCGCTCGTCCTGCTGGGGCTCGCGGGCGGAGTCGTGCTCGGCGTCGCGGAGAGGGCGGGGCTCGCGACGGCCGCGGAGGCGTTCGCCGACCGGGCGTACACGCCCTCCGGCGAGCTGGTGGCGCGCGGAACCCCCGGAGCCGTCCTGCACGATGCGGACGCCGTGGCCGCGCGCGTCGTTCGCCTGGTGACCGACGGCGTGATCCGGGCCGTGGACGGGGCGGACCTTGCGCTGCGCGCGGACTCGGTGTGCGTCCACGGCGACAGCCCCGGCGCGGTGGCGATGGCGCACGCGATCCGCACGGCCCTCGACGCCGCGGGCGTGCGGATCGCTCCCTTCGCCGGGACGCGCGCGTGAGCGGTCTCGCGCCGCACTCGGGGCGGCGCGTGCTGCGCGCGGGGGACCGCGCCCTGCTCGTGGAGGAGGCGGACCTCGACGCCGCGACCCGCCTGCACGCCGCGCTGTCGGACGCCGCCCTGCCGGGCGTCACGGAGCTCGTGCCGGCGGCGCGCACCGTGCTCGTGCGCTTCGAGCCGGCGATCGTCTCCGCGCGGGACCTCGGCGACCGCCTACGTGCGGTGGAGCCCGCCGACGCGACCGCGCGTGACGGGCGGGCCGTGGTGCTGCGGGTCAGGTACGACGGCGAGGATCTGGAGGAGGCCGCCGCGGCGCTGCGCGTGTCGCCGGAGGAGCTCGCCGCGCGGCACGCCGCGGCGTCGTGGCGCGTCGCATTCACCGGGTTCGCGCCCGGATTCGGCTACCTGATCGGGGACGACCCGCTGTTCGACGTGCCGCGCCGGGCGTCGCCGCGGACGCGCGTGCCCGCCGGCGCCGTCGCCCTCGCCGGGCCGTACTCGGGCGTCTATCCGCGCGAGATGCCCGGCGGCTGGCAGGTGATCGGGCGCACCGACGCCGTCATGTGGGATGCGCTCCGCGACCCGCCCGCGCTGCTCGCGCCCGGCGCCGTCGTGCGGTTCGAGCGCGTCGAGCGGCTCTCGGTCACCGGGGCGGCGCCGGGGGCCGTGGGACGGAGCGCGGACGCGCGATACGCGGTCGAGGTGATCTCGCCGGGCGTGCAGCTGACCGTGCAGGATCGGGGCCGTGCGGGACGCGCGGCGCTCGGCGTGGCCGCGTCGGGCGCGGCCGATCGTCGCGCCCTGCGGGCGGCGAACGAGGCCGTCGGGAACTCCCCGTCCGCGGCGGCGCTCGAGGTCGCCGGGGGAGGTGCCGTGCTGCGCCTGCGGGGCGCCGGCGTCGTCGCCGTGGCCGGGGCGCGGATGGACGCCGTGCTCACGCGGTCCGACGGAACCGTGCGCATGCTCGAACGGGGCGTGCCCGCAGCCGCGGGCGACGGGGACGTGCTCGAGCTGGGGCCGGCGCAGGAGGGGCTGCGCGCCGTCGTCGCGGTGCGCGGCGGGATCGACGCCGAGCCGGTGCTGGGGAGCCTGTCGATCGACACGCTCGCGGGCCTCGGGCCGTTCGGCGGGGCGCCGCTGGCCGCGGGGAGCGTGATCCCCCTCCGCGGCCCGGCCGCCGTGCGGGCGGCCGTCCTTCCCGGGCCCGCCGCGCCGGTGCGGCTGCCGCGACCGGGAGACGTCGTCGAGCTCCGGGTCGTGCCGGGGCCCCGCGACGACTGGTTCACGCCCGCGGCCGCGCGGGCGCTCGGCGAGCGGGAATGGCTTGTGACACCCCGCGCCGACCGGGTCGGCGTGCGCCTGCAGGCCGAGCCCGGCGACGGGGCCCCGCTCGAGCGTGCTGTGACGCGCGAGCTGCCGAGCGAGGCGGCGGTGCCGGGTGCCGTTCAGGTGCCGCCCGACGGCCATCCCGTGCTGTTCCTGCGCGACCATCCCGTCACGGGCGGCTACCCCGTGATCGCGGTCGTCGCGGACGCCGACCTCGACGTCGCCGGTCAGCTCCCGCCCGGCGCCCGCGTCCGCTTCCGTCCCGCCTGAGGGTCGTCCCCGCGGCGTCCGGAGCGATCGCGCGCGTCCGCCGGTGGCGGAGAACGGGCCCGGTGTCGGTGGCCCCGCCTACGCTGGAGCACATGCAGACGACGCGCAGCGTCCGCCCGTTCGAGGTGGTCAGCGAGTATCAGCCGTCCGGCGACCAGCCCAAGGCGATCGCCGAGCTGGCGGCGCGCATCAACGCCGGCGAGACGGACGTCGTGCTGCTGGGCGCCACGGGAACCGGCAAGTCCGCCACGACCGCCTGGCTGATCGAGCAAGTGCAGCGGCCCACGCTCGTGATGGCGCACAACAAGACGCTCGCGGCGCAGCTGGCGAACGAGTTCCGCGACCTGCTGCCGCACAACGCCGTCGAGTACTTCGTCTCGTACTACGACTACTACCAGCCCGAGGCGTACGTGCCGCAGACGGACACGTTCATCGAGAAGGACTCGTCCATCAACGCCGAGGTGGAGCGCCTGCGCCACTCGACGACGAACTCGCTGCTCAGCCGGCGCGACGTGGTCGTGGTCAGCACCGTCTCGTGCATCTACGGCCTGGGCTCGCCCGAGGAGTACCTGCGGGCGCTCGTCGCGCTGCAGGTGGGGGAGCGCTACGATCGCGACGCCCTCATCCGGCAGTTCATCGCGATGCAGTACAACCGCAACGACGTCGACTTCTCGCGAGGCAACTTCCGCGTGCGCGGCGACACGATCGAGATCATCCCGGTCTACGAGGAGCACGCGATCCGGATCGAGCTGTTCGGCGACGAGATCGAGGCGCTCTACAAGCTGCACCCGCTCACGGGAGACGTGCTCGAGCGGCTGGACGCGGTCGCGATCTTCCCCGCCACCCACTATGCGGCGGGTACCGACACGGTGCAGCGGGCGATCAAGACCATCGAGCACGAGCTCGAGGAGCGGCTGAAGGAGCTCGAAGGCCAGGGCAAGCTGCTGGAGGCGCAGCGGCTGCGGATGCGCACGACGTTCGATCTCGAGATGCTGCAGCAGCTCGGCTTCTGCTCGGGCATCGAGAACTACTCGCGTCACCTCGACGGCCGGATGGCGGGCGAGCCTCCCCACACGCTGCTCGACTTCTTCCCCGACGACTTCCTGCTCGTGATCGACGAGTCGCACGTGACCGTGCCGCAGATCGGCGCGATGTACGAGGGCGACGCGTCCCGCAAGCGCACGCTCGTGGAGCACGGCTTCCGGCTGCCGAGCGCGATGGACAACCGCCCGCTGCGCTGGGACGAGTTCAAGAACCGGATCGGGCAGACCGTGTACCTGTCGGCGACGCCCGGCAAGTACGAGATGGGCATCGCGGACGGCGTCGTGGAGCAGATCATCCGCCCGACGGGCCTGGTCGACCCGGAGATCGTCGTGAAGCCCTCGAAGGGACAGATCGACGACCTGCTCGAGCAGATCCGCCTCCGCGTCGACCGCGACGAGCGCGTGCTCGTGACGACGCTCACGAAGAAGATGGCCGAGGAACTGACCGACTTCCTGGGCGAGCACGGCGTGCGGGTGCGGTACCTGCACTCGGATGTCGACACCCTGCGCCGCGTCGAACTGCTCACGGAGCTGCGCCAGGGCGTCTACGACGTGCTGGTCGGCATCAACCTGCTGCGCGAGGGCCTCGATCTGCCCGAGGTGTCCCTCGTCGCCATCCTCGATGCCGACAAGGAGGGGTTCCTGCGTTCGGGCACGTCGCTCATCCAGACCATCGGACGCGCGGCACGCAACGTCTCCGGCGAGGTGCACATGTACGCCGACACGATCACGGACTCGATGCGCGGCGCGATCGACGAGACCGAGCGACGCCGTGAGATCCAGCTGGCGTACAACCGCGAGCACGGGATCGACCCGCAGCCGCTGCGCAAGCGGATCGCCGACATCACGGACCAGCTCGCGCGCGAGGGGGCCGACACCGACGCCCTCCTGTCCAAGCGCGACGCCTCCCGCCTCAAGAGCGGCAAGGGCAAGGCGCCGACGCCCGTGCGCAAGCGCGAGGGCCTCGCGGCGGAGGGCGCGCAGCAGCTCGAGGACGCCATCGCCGACCTCACCCAGCAGATGCTGAGCGCGGCCGACGAGCTCAAGTTCGAGCTCGCGGCGCGCCTCCGTGATGAGGTCCAGGACCTCAAGCGCGAGCTACGCCAGATGGAGAAGGCCGGCCACGCCTGACAGGGGCTTCGGGCCGGTCGCGTCGGGCCCGCGGGTCATCTCGGGCAGACCAGGGCCCCGGAGGCGTCCTCCGAGTGCTGATCGCGACGGGAGCCGCAGTGCGCGCACGGATCCGCGTCCCGGTTGCGCGGGAGGTTCGGGCTCACCTGCGCGGGGCCCGCGAGGCGGATGAGGGTAGCGTTCACCCACTGGTACATGCCTCCGGCCTCGCGCACCCTGGTTCGCCACTTCTTGGACTCGGCCATAACACTTAGTGTACTAAATATAGGGCTGATAGCCTTGCTCCGTGCCTGTCACCCGGGAAGACCCTCTCGCGCTCGAGAGCCAGCTCTGCTTCGCCATCGTGACCGCTGCTCGCAACGTCGTCTCGATCTACCGGCCCGTGCTCGAACCGCTCGGGCTGACGCACCCTCAGTACCTCGTGATGCTCGCCCTGTGGGAGAACGCGCCCCGCACGCTGGGCGACCTCGCCGAGGAGCTCGCGTTCGACCCGGCCACCGCGTCGCCGCTCGTGAAGCGCCTCGAGGCCCAGGGCCTGGTGCGCCGCGCGCGTCGCACGGACGACGAGCGCCGGCTCGACATCGACCTCACGGAGGAGGGGCGAGAGCTGCGCGAACGCGCGCTCGCGGTGCCCGAGCAGATCATGGCGCGGGTCGGCATGACGCATGACGAGGTGGTGGCCCTGCGTGAGGCCCTCCGGCCGTTCTCGGGGCGGGTCGACCGCGCCGAGTGACCTGGGCTTCCGCTGAGCATCGGGGCGCGCGGGTTCGAACAAACGTCCGGATGTCCGTGGCGGCGCCTACACTGGTCGGGTGCCGATCGTCCCCGTCCCCAGCCCCGGAAAAATCAGTGTCCGGGGTGCCCGCGTCCACAACCTGAAGAACGTCGACCTCGAGATCCCGCGCGACTCGATGGTCGTGTTCACGGGGCTCTCGGGCTCCGGCAAGTCCAGCCTCGCGTTCGACACGATCTTCGCCGAGGGGCAGCGCCGCTACGTGGAGTCGCTCAGCGCGTACGCCCGGCAGTTCCTCGGCCAGGTGGACCGGCCCGACGTCGACTTCATCGAGGGCTTGAGCCCCGCGGTCTCGATCGATCAGAAGTCCACCAACCGGAACCCCCGGTCGACCGTGGGCACGATCACCGAGATCTACGACTACATGCGCCTGCTGTGGGCGCGCATCGGCGTGCCGCACTGCCCCGAGTGCGGTGAGCGCATCCAGCGCCAGACCGTGCAGCAGATCGCCGATCAGCTCCAGGCCCTTCCCGAGGGCACGCGCTACCAGGTGGTCGCGCCCATCGTGAGCCAGAAGAAGGGCGAGTTCGTCGACCTCTTCAAGGAGCTGGGCGCGAAGGGCTACTCGCGCGCGATCGTCGACGGCGAGCTCGTCCAGCTCGCGGAGCCGCCGACCCTCAAGAAGAGTTACAAGCACGACATCTCGGTCGTGGTCGACCGCCTCGTGGCGCGCGGGGACATCCTGAGCCGCATCACCGACTCGGTGGAGACGGCGCTCGGCCTGGCCGGCGGCGTCGTGCAGGTCAACTTCGTCGACGAGGAGGGCGACGCCGCGTGGCAGTCGTTCTCCGAGCGGCTCGCGTGCCCCAACGGCCACGCGCTCCAGCTGACGGAGATCGAGCCGCGTACGTTCTCCTTCAACGCGCCGTTCGGCGCGTGCCCCGCGTGCTCGGGCCTCGGCACGCGCATGTCGGTCGACGTCGAGCTCATGCTGGGCGACGAGGAGCTCTCGCTGGCCGAGGGCGTCATCGTGCCGTGGACGACGCAGGGCAAGGGCCTGTTCCAGTACTACGAGCGCCTGCTCGACGGCCTCGCGAAGGACCTCGGCTTCTCGCTCCACACGCCCTGGCGCGCGCTGCCGCAGTCGGTCAAGGACGCGGTGCTGTACGGCGAGGGCTACAACGTCAACGTGCGGTACAAGAACCGCTGGGGCCGCGAGGTGCGCTACGCGAGCGGCTTCGAGGGCGTCGTGCCCTACATCGAGCGCCAGTGGTCCCAGGCCGAGAGCGACACGCAGCGCCAGCGCTGGGCCGAGTACCTCCGCGAGGTGCCCTGCCCCGTCTGCGACGGCGACCGCCTCAAGCCGGAGGTCCTCGCGGTCAAGATCCACGACCGGTCGATCGCGGAGGTCTCGCACCTCAGCCTGGAGGAGGCGCGGGCCTTCATGGACCTGCTCACCCTGACCGACCGCGAGGCGCACATCGCGGCGCAGGTGCTGCGCGAGATCCGCGTCCGCCTGGACTTCCTCATCCGGGTGGGCCTCAACTACCTCACCCTCAGCCGCGCGGCCGGCTCGCTGTCGGGCGGGGAGGCGCAGCGCATCCGGTTGGCGACGCAGATCGGCACGGGCCTGACCGGCGTGCTGTACGTGCTCGACGAGCCCTCGATCGGCCTGCACCAGCGCGACAACCGGCGGCTCATCGACACGCTCCTCACGCTGCGCGACCTGGGCAACACGCTCGTGGTCGTCGAGCACGACGAGGAGACGATCGAGGCCGCCGACTGGATCGTCGACATCGGCCCGCGCGCGGGCGAGGGCGGGGGCCAGGTCGTGCACTCCGGCCCGTACGAGCAGCTGCTGGCCGACACCTCCTCGATCACGGGCGACTACCTCGCCGGCCGGCGGGAGATCCCGGTGCCGTCCCAGCGCCGCCGCATCGACCGCAAGCGGATGCTCGGGGTGGTCGGGGCCCGCGAGAACAACCTCAAGGGCGTCGATGCGCAGTTCCCGCTGGGGGTCCTGACCGCGGTCACGGGCGTGAGCGGATCGGGCAAGTCCACCCTCGTGAATGACATCCTGTACCAGGTGCTGGCGTCCCGCCTCAACGGTGCGCGCACGGTGCCCGGCAAGCACACGCGCGTGACGGGCCTCGAGCACCTCGACAAGGTCGTTCACGTGGACCAGGCGCCGATCGGCCGCACGCCCCGCTCGAACCCTGCCACCTACACGGGCGTGTTCGACCGGATCCGATCGCTGTTCGCCGAGACGCCCGAGGCCAAGGTGCGCGGGTACCAGGCCGGCCGCTTCAGCTTCAACGTGAAGGGCGGACGCTGCGAGGCGTGCTCGGGCGACGGCACGCTCAAGATCGAGATGAACTTCCTGCCCGACGTCTACGTCGACTGCGAGGTCTGTCACGGCAAGCGGTACAACCGCGACACGCTGCAGGTGCACTACAAGGGCAAGAACATCGCCGAGGTGCTCGAGATGCCGATCGCCGAGGCGGCCGAGTTCTTCGAGCCGATCCAGGCGATCCACCGCTACATGAAGACGCTCGTCGACGTGGGCCTCGGGTACGTGCGACTCGGGCAGGCGGCGACGACGCTCTCCGGCGGCGAGGCGCAGCGGGTCAAGCTCGCGACCGAGCTGCAGCGGCGCAGCAACGGGCGCAGCATCTACGTGCTCGACGAGCCCACCACGGGGCTCCACTTCGAGGACGTCCGCCGGCTTCTCGACGTGCTCAACGGCCTCGTGGACAAGGGCAACACGGTCATCGTCATCGAGCACAATCTGGACGTCATCAAGTCGGCCGACTGGATCATCGACCTCGGGCCCGAGGGCGGATCCGGCGGCGGAGAGATCATCGCGACGGGGACGCCGGAGCAGGTGGCGACGGTGGAGGGCAGCCACACGGGGGCGTTCCTCGCCGAGGTGCTGGGGCTGCGCGAGCGAGAGCTCGTCCAGCGCAGGGCCGGATAGGGATGTCGGACCAGCTCCCGTACCGGCCCGGGCCCGGCGAGATCCCCACCAACCCGGGGGTCTACCGCTTCCGTGACGCGAACGGGCGCGTGCTGTACGTCGGCAAGGCGAAGAACCTGCGTCAGCGCCTGTCGAACTACTTCGCGCCGTTGCACACCCTCCACGAGCGCACGCGCCGCATGGTGACCACGGCCGCGTCGGTCGAGTGGACCGTGGTGCCGACCGATGTCGACTCGCTGCAGCTCGAGTACCAGTGGATCAAGGAATTCGACCCGCCCTTCAACGTCCGCTACCGGGACGACAAGTCCTATCCGTTCATGGCGATCACCCTCGCGGACGAGGCGCCGCGCGTCATGGTCACGCGCAACCGGCGCATCCGGGGCGCCAAGTACTTCGGGCCATACCCGAAGGTGTGGGCGGTGCACGACACGATCGACCTCATGATCCGGGTCTTCCCGATCCGCACGTGCAGCGACGCGTCGTACAAGCGGGCGATGCAGACCGGGCGGCCCTGCTTCCCCGGCCAGATCGGCAAGTGCGGCGGGCCCTGCTCCGGCAAGGTCACGATCGAGGAGCATCGCGCGATCGTCGACGATTTCATCGCCTTCATGAACGGGGGCGACGAGCGGTTCACGCGAGACCTGACGGCTCGCATGAAGGCCGCCGCGGCCGCGATGGACTACGAGCAGGCCGCCGTGCTGCGCGACAAGCTCGCCTCGATCGAGGCCGTGCTCAACAAGAGCGCTCTCGTGCTGCCGTCCGACACCGACGCCGACCTGTTCGGCGTCGCCGAGGACGAGCTGTCGGCGGCGGTCCAGCACTTCGTGATCCGCGGCGGCCGTGTCCGGGGCGTCAGCTCCACGACCATCGACAAGGAGCTCGACATCTCCGGGGGCGAGCTGGTCGACCAGATCCTCCAGCGCGTCTACGGCGACGCGGCCCCGGTCGACATCCCCCGGCGCGTGCTCGTGCCGGTGCTCCCGCCGGACGCCGCCGAACTCCAGGAGTGGCTGCGCATGCGCCGCGGCAAGGCGGTCGAGATCGTCGTGGCCCAGCGCGGGCAGCGCGCCGAGCTGCTGCGCAACGCGACGCTCAACGCCCAGCAGGCGCTGCTGCGGCACAAGACCCGGCGCACCAGCGACTACGCCGCGCGCACGCAGGCCCTCGGCGATCTGCAGGAGGCGCTCGGCATGACCGAGGCGCCGCTGCGGATCGAGTGCTACGACATCTCCCACCTGCAGGGGACGAACGTCGTCGGCTCGATGGTCGTCTTCGAGGACGGGCTGCCGCGGAAGGACCAGTACCGCTCGTTCTCGATCGCCGAGACGAGCGACGACACCGACTCGATCCATCAGGTGCTCACGCGCCGTCTCGCACACCTCGATCGCGCGGACGAGCCGACCGGCGACGGCGACGGCGAGAGCCAGGCCACGAAGCGTCGGCGGTTCGCGTATCCGCCGCAGCTGCTCATCGTCGACGGCGGGCGGCCGCAGGTGCAGGCAGCCGCCCGCGCCCTGCGGGAATCCGGTCACGAGGAGATCGCCCTGTGCGGCATCGCGAAGCGGCTGGAGGAGATCTGGCTGCCGGACGAGGACTATCCCGTGATCCTGCCGCGGACGAGCGAGGCGCTCTACCTCGTGCAGCGACTGCGCGACGAGGCGCACCGCTTCGCGCTCAGCCACCAGCGCCGTCGCCGCAAGCGCGACATCCGCAGCGTGCTCAGCGAGGTGCCCGGGCTGGGGGAGGCCCGCATCCGGGCGTTGCTGCGCCACTTCGGCTCGGTGTCCGCGCTGCGGGGGGCGACCGTGGAGCAGATCGCGGAGCTGCCCGGCATCGGGCCCAAGCTCGCGCAGACGGTCCACCGCCACCTCCGCGCCGAGGACGTCGCCGACGCGTCCGCCGGGATGCCCGCAGAGGCCCCGACCCCCTAGGCTGGAAGCCGAGGAGAGTGATGATCGACGACGCTGACGCGACGCTCTCGCCGGAGCGGCGGGATCCCGCATTCCCGCCGTCGGACGCGCATCCGGGTCCCGCCGACGTGCGCCGCGGAGACGACAGCGGCGAGGTGCTGATCGTCACGGGCATGTCGGGTGCTGGGCGCTCGACCGCGGCGAACGCCCTCGAGGATCTCGACTGGTACGTCGTCGACAACCTGCCTCCCCAGATGCTGCGCCCGCTGCTCGACCTGGCCGGACGGCTCGGGGGACAGCTGCCCCGGATCGCCGCCGTCGTGGACGTGCGCGGCCGGGACCTCTTCTCGGAGCTGCCGGCCGAGACCCAGGCGATCCGCGACCGCAGCAATCTGCGCGTCGTCTTCCTGGACGCCTCGGACGACGTCCTCGTGCGCCGTTTCGAGGCGGTGCGACGCCCGCATCCGCTGCAGGGGCAGGGCACCCTCATCGACGGGATCCGCCGCGAACGCGATGTGCTGGCGACGCTGCGCGAGAGCGCCGACGTGATCATCGACACGTCGCGTTTCAACGTGCACCAGCTGGCCAATCGCATCGCCGACCTGTTCGCCGACGCCGAGACGCCCGCCCACACCGTGACGCTGCAGAGCTTCGGCTTCAAGTACGGCGTCCCACCGGACGCCGACCTCGTCGCCGACATGCGGTTCCTGCCCAACCCGTTCTGGGACGACGACCTGCGCGCGCTCACGGGTGAGGAGCAGAGGGTGGTCGACTACGTGCTCTCCCAGGAAGGCGCGGCCGAGTTCCTCGACGCGTACGCGGCGGCGCTGCGTCCCGTCTTCGCGGGGTACCAGCGCGAGAACAAGCGGCACTCGACGGTGGCCGTCGGTTGCACGGGAGGCAAGCACCGCTCGGTCGCGATGGTGAACGCCCTCGCTGAGCGGCTCCGGGACCTTCCGGGCGTGGCGGTGCGCGTGCGCCACCGCGATCTCGGCCGCGAGTAGCCCCTCCGCCGGACGACGCGTGGGCCGGCGCCCGAAGGCACCGGCCCACGCGGGCGGATCGGATTACCGGGACTCGGCGCCCTGGACCGTGAGCGTCGCGGGAGCGGTGTAGTTGGTGTACTCGTGTCCGTCGATCACGGTGGTGAACGCGGCGCGGGAGCGCGCGCCAGAGAGCTCCTCGGTCGCCACCACCGACAGCGTGCCGGACGTCGCGCCCTCGATGCGCTCCCACGAGCCACCGGGCAGCTCGCGCTGCCAGACGACCGTCGCCGCGGGGACGGCGTGCGCCGAGGCGCGGAAGGTCGCGACCTCACCGGCTGCGACGGTCGCGTGACGCGGCTCCTCCGTCACGCGCGGGGCCTGCCAGCGTCCCACGATCGTGACGGGCGCCGGCGTCGCGTTCGCGCTCGACGTGTAGACCAGGCCCGTGGTGGGGTCGACGGCGATGCCCTCGACGGCCCGACCGAAGGCGTTGTCCGCGTAGCGCGTCACGGTGCCGTCCTCGAGCGAGACGACCGAGATGCCCGCCTGGCCCGAGGAGGTGGGGCGGTGCCCGACGTAGGCGAGGCCGGCAGCCGGGTCGACAGCGACCGAGCGCACGCCACGGTCCAGGGTGTACGAGCCGACGACGGCAAAGTCGTTCCGGGTGTCGTACACGCGCAGCCCCTCGCTGCCGTTCTCATTGGTGTCGAAGGTCGCATACAGGCGTCCGCTGGTCTCGTCCACCGCGATCCGGTAGATCGTGCTCTCGGTCGGGATCTGGCCCACGAGGCGCTCGGTCGCGACGTCGAGCGTCACGATCCCGCCGCGGTTGAGCGTGAAGAACGCGAGGTTCCGGGTCTGGTCGACCGCCACGCCGCGCACCGAGTCGGGCAGCTGGATGACGTCGATCAGGGGCTGTCCGAACGTCGCCGCGGCCGTCGAGTACGCGCCGACCTTGCCGCCCGAGAACCCGACGGCGACGGCGTCGAGCAGGGGGATGTAGGCGAGGTCCCGCACGGGAGCGCCCACCGAGAACTCGTTCAGGAGCTGGTCGCCGTCGAGGCGGATCGCCTGCACCTTGCCCGCGGAGCTCGAGTCGCCGACGAAGAGGCGGCCGCCGGCCGTGTCGACGTCGACCGCGTCTCCCCGGCCGACCGTGGGGGAGGTGAGCGAGCCCACCGGCGAGTGGCCGAACGGCGCCTCGACGGGGGCGTCGCCGCGCACCTGGACGCGGACGGTGCTGGAGTTGGAGGGCTTGAAGGAGGCGTCGGCAGGGGTGAACCAGGCGGTGATCTCGTGGATCCCCTCCGGCAGGTCGGTGAGCGTCGCGGTCGCGACGCCCTCGATGACGGCGACGGGCTCACCCACGGGGTTGCCGTTGCTGCGGAACTCGACGGTGCCGTCGACCCGGGGCGCGACCTCGGCCGAGACGTCGATGCTCTGACCGAGCTCGATCGCCGAGGCGGAGGCGCTGACCGTGGTCACGGTGATTCCCGAGGGCTGCTGGGGGTTGTTGCCGGTGTCGGGGTCGTCGGTGAGGTCGGTGACGATCTTGGGGCTGTTCCAGCCGTTGCCGGGCTTGTCGACGCGGTAGCCGTCGTAGAACTCGCCGGTGGCGAGGCGGGCCTGGTAGAGGAGGGAGCCTTCGGAGACGTCGATGAGCTGGTAGAGCTGGATGTTCTGTCCGTTGACGCGGAGGTTGGCGCCGTTGTTGGTCCAGTTCTGGCCCTGGTTGAGGGAGTACATCTTGCCGCCGGAGACGGAGATGGAGTAGACGGTGCCGTGCGACTTGGTGGGGTCGTTGGGGTCGTCGTCGGTGATGAGGTTTCCGCGGTTGTAGACGTGGTCGTGGCCCTGGAGGACGAGGTCGACGCCGTACTTGTCGAACAGGGGGGTCCAGTCGGCGCGGACGAGGGAGTTGTTGCGGGTTCCGGTGCCGGCGAATGCGGGGTGGTGGTAGGTCACGACGGTCCACTTGGGGCGCTCGGGGTCGGTGAGGACCTGCTCGAGCCATTCCTTCTGCGCGGCGCGGACGTGCTCCTGGACGGGGCCGTTCTGGAGGGGGCTGGAGTCGAGGGAGATGTAGCGCACGCCCTGGTAGTCGACGTAGTAGGCGCTGCGCTCGACCTCGGGCATGGGGGTGCCGTCGGCGAGGGCGGGGCCGTTGGAGGGGAAGGGGAACTGCGGCTTCCAGAACGGGGAGATGCTGGTGGAGGAGTTGTATTCGTGGTTGCCGGGGGTGGCGATCACGTTGCGCTGCTGATTGCTGTAACCGGCGGCCGCGTACCACTCGGCCCATTCCTTCTCCTGGATGCGGAGGGAGGAGTCGGTGGTGCCGGTCTGGTTCATCAGGTCGCCGGCGTGGAGGAGGATGCGCGCGTCGGGGCGGTCCTTGACGGCCTGCTGGAAGACGCGGGGGACGGCGGAGTCGATGTAGTTCTGCGCGTCGCCGAAGTAGATGAACGAGTACGGCTCGAGTCCGTCGGCGGCCGTGGTGAAGTCCATCCACGGGCTCCAGTTGTTGATCGAGCTGGCGCCCGAGCCGCTGGTGACGGGCTGGGTCGCGTCGCCGACGCGGTAGGAGTAGCGAGTGTTGGGCTTCAGGCCGGTGAACTCGGCGGTGTGGTACCGGTTCACGTATCCGGTCTTGGGGTCGACCTCTTCGGTGAACGCGGCCTCGACCTCGATCACGTCGTAGGCGGCGGCGTTGGAGCGCTGCACGTCGCCGAACGCGGCGGGGGCCTCGACGATCTGGGCGCGGGGGGTGGCGGAGTCCGCGCGCCAGGTCACGCGCTGGCTGGTGGCGGGGTCCTCGGTGGGGATCAGGGTGATCCGGTCGGGGACGGGGGTGATCGCATAGCGCTGCGCGGCGGGGTACGGGGTGTCAGCAGCGAAGGCGGCGGAGGCGGTGAGGCCGACGGAGCCGATCGTTGCGCACACGGCGACCGCGAACGCGAGCGCGACGCGGCCACGAGGGCGACGGGGAACGGGAGAACCGGAGAGCGGATGAGCAGTCACGTGCCCTGACGCTAAGCAGGGGCGATGACCCCGGCATGAACAGAAGCGACCTTCAGGCGACCCGCACATGACGTCTGGGTTAACCGGGCTGGGCATGCTGCGCGACTCGGCTGCGCTCAGGCGCGCTCGAGCGGGTCGACCGTGAACCGGCCCTCGAGCGAGTAGACGACGCACATGGCGTCGCGGTCGCCCTCCGCCCACGACCGCTCGGACGGCGGTGCGGGGTAGAAGGCGAGGTCGCTTTCGCCGGGCTTGCCCCAGAGCTCGTCGAAGCCCTCCTCGCACAGCGCGGTCGCCTCTTCCGCGACCCGCTCCTCGTCCCACGGGCCGTCTGACAGCTCTACGAACGTGTAGACCTGGTTGCTGGCGCCGACGCACTCCGTCGTGGTGAGCATTTCCTCCCCGAGCGCCCGGTTCTCCTCCAGGTCCAGGAAGCAGTCGCCGTTCTCGAATCCGAGGACGCCGGGAGTGTCGACGTTGATGAAGGACGCGTCCTTCACGGCGGGCTGCGACGTGCAGCCGGCGAGCAGGACGAGGGCGAGCGCGGGCAGGGTGCGGACGATCCGGGTCATGGCGCCCACGTTGCCCCCGGGAGATGAACGAGAGGTTGCGCACGGCGCGGAGCGGCGACTGAGAGGTCGCCCCGGTCGGATCGCGTCAGGACGGGTAGGCTAGTCCCTCGCGCCGACGTCGGCGTCGGAGTCGGCGGCCGTGGGGGCCACCGACGCGAGGGGATGCGACTGCGGCCCCGCCGTGCGGCGGGCTTCCCGGTCCGAGAAGTAGGGAGAACGGTGTCACTGACCGCCGATGTCAAGGCCGAGCTGACCGCGGTGCGCGATCCGCGTCCGTCGGTTCGGGTCGCCGAGCTGACGGCGCTGCTGCGCTTCGCAGGCGGCCTCCACTCGATCGCCGGTCGCGTGGCCGTCGAGGCAGAGGTGGACACCGCGCCGCTCGCGCGCAGGACGGCGCGCGACATCGCGGAGATCTACGGCGTGCGTCCCGAGATCGCCCACGTGCAGGGATCCGGCACCCGCGACGGCGAGTTCTTCGCGGTCCGCATCATCGACGGCGGTGAGACGCTCGCCCGCCAGACCGGGCTGCTCGACCTGCGGCGTCGCCCGGTGCGCGGGCTGCCGAACCGCCTCACGACCGGCTCCCGCGACGACCTCGCCGCCGTCTGGCGCGGGGCGTTCCTGGCGTCGGGCAGTCTGTCGGAGCCGGGACGCTCCGCATCCCTCGAGGTCGCGTGCCCCACGGGGGAGGCGGGCATGGCGCTCGTCGGCGCGGCGCACCGCATCGGCATCGCCGCCAAGGCGCGCGAGGTGCGGGGCGTGCCGCGCGTGGTCGTGCGGGAGGCCGAGGCGATCCGCGGCATGCTCATCGCGATGGGCGCCGCGAAGACGGCGGGCGAATGGGACCAGCTGCGGCAGCGCCGCGAGGTGCGCGCCGGCGTCAACCGCCTCGTCAACTTCGACGACGCCAACCTCCGCCGCTCCGCGCAGGCGGCGGTCGCGGCCTGCGCGCGCGTCGAGCGGGCGCTCGAGATCCTGGGCGACGAGGTGCCCCCGCACCTGAGGCAGGCCGGGGAGCTGCGTCTCGCGCATCGCGACGCGAGCCTCGACGAGCTGGGCCACCACGCCGACCCGCCGTTGACGAAGGACGCCGTGGCCGGCCGCATCCGCCGGCTCCTCGCGATGGCCGACAAGCGCGCCGAGCAGGACGGCGTCCCCGGCACCGAGTCGGCCGTCCCCGCCGGCAGCTGACCCCCATCGCGAACCGCGTCAAGCGCGTCCCGTCCCCGTCCTCGCGTCACTAGGATGAGGATCGTCCGGTCCCGTCGCGTCCGCGACGTGGAGGTACACCGATAGGCGCCGTTGTCGCGGCGCGGATGGGAACATCGCATGGCTGTCTACACCCTCCCCGACCTGCCCTACGACTACGCGGCCCTCGAGCCGCACATCAGCGGCAAGATCATGGAGCTGCACCACGACAAGCACCACGCGGCCTACGTCGCCGGCGCGAACACCGCCCTCGAGCAGCTCGCCGCGGCCCGTGAGAGCGGTGACTTCGCGAACGTCAACAAGCTCGAGAAGGACCTCGCGTTCCACCTCGGCGGGCACACCAACCACACGATCTTCTGGAACAACCTGTCGCCCGAGGGCGGCGGGGAGCCGGAGGGCGAGCTCGCCGCGGCGATCGCGGACCAGTTCGGCTCGTTCGCGGCCTTCCAGGCGCACTTCGCGGCCGTGGCCAACGGTATCCAGGGCTCCGGTTGGTCGGTGCTGGGCTGGGACGCGATCGGGGAGCGCCTCGCGATCTTCCAGCTGTTCGACCAGCAGGCCAACGTGCCGCTCGGCATCACGCCGCTGCTGATGCTCGACATGTGGGAGCACGCCTTCTACCTCGACTACCTCAACGTCAAGGCGGAGTACGTCAAGGCGTTCTGGAACATCGCCAACTGGCAGGACGTCGCCGCCCGCTTCGGCGCCGCCCGCGAGAAGACCGCCGGACTGCTCGTCGCCGGCTGATCTCTGGGGGACCGTCCGGGGTGCGTGCCCGGCGGTCCCCCTCTCACCGCGCCCCCGGGCGCACGACATACAGGAGACCTCAGTGTCTGTCAGGATCGGAATCAACGGCTTCGGCCGCATCGGCCGCAACTTCGTCCGCGCTGCGCTCGCGCAGGGTGCGGACATCGAGATCGTGGGTGTCAACGATCTCACCGACAACAAGGCGCTCGCACAGCTGCTCAAGTACGACTCCGTGGGCGGGCCGCTGGGCAAGGACGTGACCTACGACGAGCAGTCCATCACGGTGGACGGCCACGTCATCCGCGCCTTCGCCGAGCGCGACCCGGCCGCGCTGCCGTGGGGCGACATCGGCGCCGACGTGGTGATCGAGTCGACCGGACGCTTCACGAAGCCCGAGGACGCCGCCAAGCACCTCGAGGGCGGCGCCCGGAAGGTCCTCATCTCCGCCCCCGCGAAGGGCGCGGCCCCGACGTTCGTCATGGGCGTCAACGAGGACTCGTACGACCCGGAGAACGACCACGTCATCTCGAACGCGTCCTGCACGACGAACGCGCTCGCGCCGCTCGCGAAGGTGTTCAACGACGCGTTCGGCATCGAGCGCGGTTTCATGATGACCGCGCACGCTTACACGGCCGACCAGAACCTGCAGGACGGCCCGCACAGCGACCTGCGACGCGCGCGCGCCGCGGCGGTCAACATCGTCCCCACCTCGACGGGCGCCGCGAAGGCGATCGGCCTGGTGCTTCCCGAGCTGCAGGGCAAGCTGGACGGCACCAGCTACCGCGTCCCGGTCCCGACCGGGTCGATCGTCGACCTCACCCTCGTGACGCGGGACGGGCTCACGAAGGACGAGATCAACGCCGCCTACGCCGCGGCCGCGGCGGAGGGTCGCCTCGCCGGATACCTGCAGTACTCCGAGGATCCGCTGGTGTCGAGCGACATCCAGCTCAACCCGTTCTCGTCGATCTTCGACGCGGGCCTCACGAGCGTCAGCGGCAATCTGGCCAAGGTGTCGGCGTGGTACGACAACGAGTGGGGCTACTCGAACCGCCTCGTCGACCTCGCGGAGTTCGTCGGCGAGCGTCTCTGACACGCCGTCCGCAGCGAAGGCCCGCCGGTGCTCCGGCGGGCCTTCCTCGTCCGCGCGGGCGCGGTAGAGTCGGATCGATGTCACTGCGAACTCTCGAATCCCTCGGCTCGGTCGCCGGCAAGCGCGTGATCGTGCGCTGCGACCTCAATGTGCCCCTCTCGGAGGGCCGCATCACGGACGACGGGCGCGTGCGCGCGTCGCTGCCCACGCTCGATGCGCTCGTCAACGCCGGCGCGCGCGTCGTGGTGTGCTCGCACCTGGGGCGCCCCAAGGGCGAGCCCGACCCGCAGTACAGCCTGGAGCCCGTCGCGCAGCGCCTGTCGGAGCTGCTCGGCAAGCCCGTCGCCTTCGCCCGCGACACGGTCGGCGAGTCGGCGCGCGAGGCCGTCGACGCTCTCGAGGACGGCGACGTGGCGGTGCTCGAGAACCTGCGCTTCAACGCCGGCGAGACCGCGAAGGACGACGCCGAGCGGCGCGCCTTCGCGGAGCGTCTCGCGGCGCTCGGCGACCTCATGGTCTCGGACGGCTTCGGCGTGGTCCACCGCAAGCAGGCGAGCGTCTACGATCTCGCGCAGCTCCTGCCGAGCGCGGCGGGACTGCTGATCGCCACCGAGCTCGAGGTGCTCGACCGGCTCACGCAGAAGCCCGAGCGGCCGTACACGGTCGTGCTCGGCGGATCCAAGGTCTCCGACAAGCTGGGCGTGATCGACCACCTCCTGCCGCGCGTCGACCGCCTGCTGATCGGTGGCGGCATGATGTTCACCTTCCTCAAGGCACAGGGTCACGCGATCGGCGCGAGCCTGCTCGAGGAGGACCAGCTCGACACCGTGCGCCGGTACATCGCCGCGGCGGAGGAGCGCGGCATCGAGCTGCTCCTTCCCACGGACGTCGTCGTCGCCGAGAAGTTCGCGGCGGACGCCGTGTGCGAGATCACACCCGCCGACGCGATCGAGAGCACCGTCGACGGGGCATCGGGCATCGGCCTCGACATCGGACCCGAGACGGCCGCGGCCTTCGCCGACGCGATCCGCGGGTCGAAGACCGTGTTCTGGAACGGCCCGATGGGCGTGTTCGAGTTCCCCCGGTTCGCCAACGGCACGAAGGCCGTCGCCCAGGCGCTGACCGAGGTGGACGGCCTCAGCGTGGTCGGCGGCGGCGACTCGGCCGCCGCGGTGCGCCAGCTCGGCTTCGCGGACGACCGCTTCGGCCACATCTCGACGGGCGGCGGCGCGAGCCTGGAGTTCCTCGAGGGCAAGAAGCTGCCCGGACTGGAGGTGCTCGGATGGTCGGCGTGAACGCGGCGGCGTCCGGCGCCCGTCCGGCACAGCGCACTCCGCTCATCGCCGGCAACTGGAAGATGAACCTCGACCACCTTCAGGCGGTCGCGTTCGTGCAGAAGCTCCACTGGGCGCTGAAGGACGCCAAACACGAGTTCGACACGGTCGACGTGTCGGTCTTCCCGCCGTTCACCGACCTGCGCAGCGTGCAGACCCTGCTCGACGCCGACAAGATCCCGTTCGGGCTCGGCGCGCAGGACCTGTCGATCCACGATTCCGGCGCCTACACGGGCGAGGTCTCCGGTGTCTTCCTCAAGCGGCTCGACGTCCGCTCGGTCATCATCGGCCACTCCGAGCGTCGCGAGTACCACGCCGAGACGGACGAGGTCGTCGCGGCGAAGGTGCAGGCGGCGCTCCGGCACGAGCTCGTCCCCGTCATCTGCGTGGGCGAGACCGCCGAGGACCTCGAGCGCCACGGAGCGAGCGCCGTGCCCGTCGGACAGCTCGAGGCGGCACTGGCAGGCGTCCCCGCGTCGGCGGACGTCGTCGTCGCGTACGAGCCCGTGTGGGCGATCGGATCCGGGCAGGCCGCCACTCCCGAGCAGGCGCAGGAGGTGTGCGCCAAGCTGCGCGACGTCGTCCGCGCCGCCCTGGGCGACGACGCCGCGGCGCGCACGCGCATCCTCTACGGAGGCTCCGTGAAGGCCGCGAACATCGCGAGCTTCATGCGCCAGCCCGACGTCGACGGGGCCCTCGTCGGCGGCGCGAGCCTGCTGGTCGACGAGTTCGCGTCGATCATCCGCTTCCGCAAGCACGTCGGCGTGTGACGGACGAGCGGCGCGCGGGCGCCGTCAACGGGCCCGTGCCTGCGAAGCCCGTATACTGAACCATCGTGCGGGTCCCCCGGCCCGCAGCCACGAAAGGCCTTATCCCGTGCAGATCATCGAATTCACCCTCCAGGTGCTGCTCGGCCTGACCAGCCTGCTCCTGACGCTGCTGATCCTGCTCCACAAGGGGCGCGGCGGCGGTCTCTCCGACATGTTCGGCGGAGGGATGTCGCAGGCGATGGGATCGTCGGGCCTCGCGGAGCGCAACCTCAACGTCCTGACGGTCATCCTCGCGCTCGTCTGGTTCTTCGCCGTCGTCGGCCTCGGCCTCGTCACGAAGTTCCAGGTGCTCTGACATGGCGGTCGGGGGTAACGCGATCCGCGGCACCCGCGTCGGCTCCGGCCCGATGGGGGAGCAGGACCACGGCCACCACGCCGAACGGATCTCCGTCAGCTACTGGGACAGCCTCGGCAACGAGACCGTGCGCTACTACGCGGCGGGCGTGCCCGAGGAGGAGATCCCGGACGTCGTCGACCACCCGCACTCGGGCCTGCCCGCGGGACGCGACAAGGACAATCCTCCGCAGGTCGCCAGGAACGAGCCGTACAAGACGCACCTCGCCTACGTGAAGGAGCGCCGCACGGACGAGGAAGCCGAGCAGCTCCTCGACGAGGCGCTGCAGAAGCTCCGCGACCGCCGCGGGGAGTAGAATCTCCTCTTTTCCCGGTCGGCGGTGCCGCGTCAGTAGTCCGGGTCGATGAGGTCTTCGGGGACGTCGGCGGCGGCTTCCTGGTCGACGAAGACCACGGTCTCGTGCGTGCCCTCGGCTCCGGCGGCCGGCACGCTCGAGTAGCCGGCGCCCGCGAGCACGAGCCCGAGCGCGGCCGCCTTGTCGGAGCCGGCGACGACCATCCAGATCCGCGATGAGGCGTTGATCACGGGACGCGTGAAGGTGATGCGCTCGGGCGGGGGCTTCGGCGACTCGCGCACCGGGAGCACCGCGCGGTCGGTCACGTGCACCTCGCCGCGGTCGGGGAACAGCGACGCGATGTGCCCGTCCGGGCCCACGCCGAGGAAGCACACGTCGAACGCGGGCCAGGGGCGCCCGTCCGCGCCGAAGCGCGCGAGCTCCGCGGCATAGGCGTCCGCCGCCTCGTCGAGCGTGACGGCGTCGTCGGCCGCAGCCGGCTCGTGCACGTTCTCGGCGGGCACGGTGATGACGTCCAGGAACGCCGCCCGCGCCTGGCCGGCGTTGCGCTCGGGATCGCTGCGCGGCACGAACCGCTCGTCGCTCCACCAGAAGTGCACCAGCGACCAATCGATGTTCGACGCCCAGCCGTGCTGCGCCGCGGCGGCGAGCACGGCGGAGCCCATCGAGCCGCCGGTCAGCGACACGTGGACGGGGCGGCCCTCCTGGGTGAGCTGCGCGAGCTTGCCGACGAAGCGGCCCGCGACGTCCTCCGCGAGCCTCGCCTTGTCGGGATGCACGACGACGCGGCGGCCGTCCGCGCGGTCCGAGGCGGTCATGCGGCGCCCCTCGGCTCGCTCAGTCGAGCCCAGCCCTCGCTGATCACCCGGCCGTACAGGGGATCCGGGTCCAGGCGACGAAGCTCCTCCGCGAGGCACTCGCGCAGCGTCCGGCGGGGCAGGTGCAGGTCGTGGTCGGGCTGCCCGGGCTGCGTCAGCAGCGCCATCGCGTCGCTCTGCCGCTCCAGCACGATGTCACCGCTCGCGCGCGTCAGGCGCACCGATCGGATGCCGTGGTCCCACACGTCCGGATCCTCGTAGCGCCAGTCGACGGGGAGGTCCAGCGCGAGTCCCAGCCATGCCGCGAGCAGCGCGGTGGAGGGGGATGTGGAGGCGCCCCGCACCTGCACGGCGGTCACGGGCTCGTAGGGCGGCTGGTCCAGCACGGCCGCGAGCTGCTCGCGCCACCGCGTGAGGCGGGTCCACGCGAGGTCCGTGTCGCCCGGCGTGTAGGAGGACTCCAGCTGCGTGAGGCGCTCGGACGAGTACGGCGCCGTCGCGGTGTCCGTGATGCGGCGCTGGGCGATCCGTCCCAGCGCGGACGCCCCGGGACGCGGCGGCGGCTCGTCGGGCCACCACGCCACGACGGGGGCATCCGGCAGCAGCAGGCCGGTCAGCAGCGTCGACTCGTTGCCGGCGGCGTCCCCGTAGGCCTGCAGCACGACGACCTCGCTGGCGCCGGCGTCGCCGCCCACGCGGATCTGCGCGTCGAGCCGCGCCTCGCCGTGCGGATCCGTGACGAGCACGATCACGCGCATGGGGTGCTCCCGAGACGCGTCGTTCGCGGCCTCGATCGCCGACTCCTCGAGCCCGCGGTGCGACGTGATGACGAGCGTCAGCACGCGGCCGAGGGCGACCGCACCGCCCTCCTCGCGCGTGCTCACGAGCTGGCGCGCGACCTTGCTGACGGTGGTGTCGGGCAGGTCGATGATCACAGGTCTCTCCAGTCCATCGAGTCGGTCCGGCGCGTCACGGGCGCCTCCAGACGCGGCCGTCGCGGGCGAGCAGCTCGTCGGCCGAGGGCGGGCCCCACGAACCGGGGTCGTACTGCTCGAGCGGGCCGCCCTGCGCGGCCCAGAACTCCTCCACGGGGTCCAGGATGCGCCAGGACAGCTCGACCTCCTCGTGCCGCGGGAACAGCGGCGGGTCGCCCAGCAGGACGTCCAGGATCAGGCGCTCGTACGCCTCGGGGCTCGCCTCCGTGAACGCGTGTCCGTACCCGAAGTCCATCGTCACGTCGCGCACATGCGTGCCGGTGCCGGGCACCTTGGAGCCGAAGCGGATCGTGACGCCCTCGTCGGGCTGCACGCGGATCACGAGCGCGTTCTGTCCCAGCTCGGCCGTCTGCCCGCGCGAGAACAGGTGCTCGGGCGCCCGCTTGAACACGACCGCGATCTCGGTGACCCGGCGCCCCAGGCGCTTGCCCGTCCGCAGATAGAACGGCACGTCCGCCCAGCGGCGGGTCGCAATCTCGAGCTTGAGCGCGGCGTACGTCTCCGACGTGGAGTGGGGGTTCATCCCCTCCTCCTCGAGGAAGCCGCACACCCGTTCGCCGCCCTGCCAGCCGCCCGCATACTGGCCGCGTGCCGTCGCCGTGGCCAGGTCGCGGGGCAGGCGCACGGCCGCGAGCACCTTCTCCTTCTCGGCGCGCAGGTGCTCGGCGGAGAGGCTGATGGGCTCCTCCATCGCGGTGAGCGCCAGGAGCTGCAGCAGGTGGTTCTGCATGACGTCGCGCGCCGCCCCCACCCCGTCGTAGTAGCCGGCGCGGCCGCCCACGCCGATGTCCTCCGCCATCGTGATCTGGACGTGATCGACGTAGTTGCGGTTCCAGATCGGCTCGTACAGCTCGTTGGCGAAGCGCAGCGCCAGGATGTTCTGCACCGTCTCCTTGCCGAGGTAGTGGTCGATCCGGAAGATCGAGTCGGCCGGGAACGCGGCCTCCAGGGCATCGTTCAGCGCGCGGGCCGACGCGAGGTCGTGGCCGAACGGCTTCTCGATCACGACGCGGCGCCACCGGTTGTCGTCCGGGGTGTCGTCGACGAGCCCGGAGTCCAACAGCTGCTTCGCCACGGTCGGGAACGCCTTCGGCGGGATCGACAGGTAGAACGCGTGGTTCCCCATCGTGCCGCGCTCGACGTCGAGCCGATCCACGGTCTCCCGGAGTCGACGGAACGCCTCGGGGTCGTCGAACTCGCCCTGCACGAACCGGATGCCCTGCTGGAGCTGCTGCCACGTCTCCTCGCGGAACTCCGTGCGCGCGTGGTCGCGGATCGCGTCGTGCACGACCTGCGCGAAGTCCTGGTCCTCCCAGTCGCGCCGGGCGAAGCCCACGAGGGCGAAGCCCGGCGGCAGGAGGCCGCGATTGGCGAGGTCGTACACGGCCGGCATCAGCTTCTTCCGCGACAGGTCGCCCGTGACGCCGAAGATGACCAGTGCGCTGGGCCCCGCGATGCGGTTGAGGCGCCGGTCGTCGGGGTCGCGCAGCGGGTTGACGCCGCGCGAGATCTGGACGGTCATCGGGTCAGGCTCCCTGCTCCCACGGGCGTGGCCACTACTGCGCCGCCTCGAACAGCGTGAGCACCTCGGCCTGCGGGTCCGTGAGCGTGAGCGTCACGACCGGGCGTCCGTGCTCGGCGAGGACGGCGGCGTCGCCGCTCGCCTGCGCCTCGATGAGCTGTCCGAAGGTGAAGGGCCGCTCCGGGATCTCCACGTCCAGCTCCGTGCGCTCCGTGATCTGAAGGAACACGCCCTGGGCCGGACCGCCCTTGTGGTACTGCCCGGTGGAGTGGAGGAACCGCGGCCCCCAGCCGAAGGTGGTGGGGCGCCCCGAGTCCGCGGCGACCATCTCCCGGAGCCCCAGCAGCTGAGGCACCTCGAGGCGGTTCACGTACGCCTGGATCGACACGTAGCCGTCCTCGGGGAGCTTGCGCCAGAGGGCGTCGAGGACGCTCTGCACGGTGCCGCCGGCCGCGAGCGCCGGATCGCTGACGCGCACCTCCACGCCCGCCTCGACGAACGCCGGCGCCGACGGCTCGGGCCGCGCCTCGAGGAGGCCGCGCGCGGCGGCCTTGGCCGACTCGACGTCCGGCTGGTCGAACGGGTTGATGCCGAGCATCCGGCCGGCGATGGCGGTCGCGTACTCCCACACGACGAACTGCGCGCCCAGCGTGCCGCTGACGACGATCTCGCCGTCGTGGCGGTGCGCGACCTCGTCCACGTCGTCCACCAGGCGCGCGATCTGCAGGTCGGCCGGCCGGGAGTCCAGCTCGGGCGAGACGGGCAGCATCACGACCGGAAGGATGCCCGTGCCCTGCTTGCCCGTGGACTCCGCGATGAGCTGCTCGATCCAGTCGGGCAGGCCCACGATGTGCGTGCCGTCGGTGATCAGACCGAGCTTGTCGCGGCGCGGCGACGTCCCCGCGATGGCGGCGGCGAGCACGAGCGCGGGGTTGTCGGGCGCGTCGATCGCGACGCGCAGGAGCGTCGCCTCCGCCTCGTCGAGCAGGGCGTCGATGTCGGCTCCCGCCAGGCCCGACGGCACGAGCCCGAACGCCGTGAGCGCCGAGTACCGGCCGCCCACGGTGGGGTCGGCGTTGAAGACGCGGTAACCGGCCGCGCGCGCGGACTCGTCGAGCGGGGAACCGGGATCGGTGACGATGATGATGCGCTCGGCCGGGTCGATCCCGAGGTCGCGGAAGGCGGCCTCGAAGGCGCGGCGCTGCGAGTCGGTCTCCACCGTCGAGCCGGACTTCGACGACACGATGAGCGCCGTGCGGTCGAGCCCCGAGTCGAGCGCTGCGAGCACCTGGCCGGGGGAGGTCGAGTCGAGGATCGTCAGCTCGACGCCCGCGGTCTGCGTGATGACCTCGGGGGCGAGCGACGAGCCGCCCATGCCCGCGAGCACGAAGCGATCCACGCCCCGGGCCGCCAGCTCCTCGCGCAGCGCGACGATGTCCGGCACGAGCGGGCGGGAGACGGAGACCGCCTGCACCCACCCGAGGCGCTGGGCGGCCTCCTCCTCGGCCTCGGGGCCCCACAGCGTCGCATCGAGGTTCGTGATGCACGACGCGACCAGCTCGTCGATCAGGCGGGGCAGGTGGGTCGCGACCGCGGCCTCGGCGTCGCCGGAGACGCGGATCGCGAACGTCACTGCGCTCCCTCCGGCTGGGCGCCCGCCAGCGCGGCGGCGACGGTGTCCTGCAGCTCGTGCCACGACGCGATGAACTTCTCCACGCCCTCCGATTCGAGCACCTGCGTCACATCGGCGAAGTCGACCCCCACCTCGGCGAGGTCGGCGAACAGAGCGTGCGCCTCGTCATACGCGCCGGTGACGGTGTCGCCGGTCACCTCCGCGTGGTCGAAGGTCGCCTCGAGCGTCTTCTCCGGCATCGTGTTGACGGTGCCCTTCGCGACGAGGCCCGTCACGTAGAGCGTGTCCGGAAGCGCCGGATCCTTCACGCCCGTCGAGGCCCACAGCGGGCGCTGCACGTTCGCGCCGGCCGACACGAGCTGCGTCGCGCGGTCCTCCGCGAAGCGCTTCTCGAACAGCTCGTACGCCAGGCGGGCGTTGGCGAGACCGGCCTTGCCGACCAGCGCCTTCGCCTCGTCGCTGCCGATGGCGGCGAGGCGCTTGTCGACCTCCGTGTCGACGCGCGACACGAAGAACGACGCGACCGAGTGGATCGTCGACAGGTCGATGCCGGCCTCGCGCGCCTTCTCGAGACCCGACAGGTAGGCGTCGATGACCTCGTCGTACCGCTCGAGGCTGAAGATGAGCGTGACGTTGACGCTGATCCCGGATCCGATCACCTCGGTGATCGCGGGCAGACCCGCCTTGGTCGCGGGGATCTTGATCAGCGCGTTGGGGCGGTCCACACGCGACCACAGGTCCTTGGCCTGCGCGACCGTGCCCTCGGTGTCATGCGCCAGGTCGGGGGAGACCTCGATCGAGACGCGGCCGTCGACGCCGTCCGTCCGGTCGTAGATCGGGCGGAACAGGTCGCACGCGTTGCGGACGTCGTCGGTCGTGATCGAGAAGATCGCCTCGTCGGTCGACACACCGGCCTTGGCGAGCTGCTCGACCTGCCCCTCGTAGGCCTCGCCCTTCGACAGGGCGCCCGCGAAGATCGTGGGGTTGGTGGTGACGCCGGTCACGTCGCGCGACGAGATGAGCTCGGCGAGGTTGCCGGACAGGATGCGCTGGCGCGAGAGGTCGTCGAGCCAGATGCTGACGCCCGCGGCGGCCAGAGCGGCGGTGGGGGTGGTCATGCGTTCTCCTTGAGGGTCTGGCGAGCCGCCTCCACGACGGCTTCTGCGGTGATGCCGAACTTCTCGAACAGGGTCCTGTAGTCGGCCGAGGCGCCGAAGTGCTCGATCGACACGGAGCGGCCGCGGTCGCCGACGATGTCGCGCCAGCTGAGCGACAGACCGGCCTCCACCGAGACGCGCGCCGTCACGCTCGCCGGGAGCACGCTCTCGCGGTACTCCTCGTCCTGCTCGGCGAACCACTCGAGCGCCGGCGCCGAGACGACGCGCGCGTTGACGCCCTCGGCCGCGAGCGTCTCGCGGGCCGCGATCGCGAGCTGCACCTCGGAGCCCGTCGCCACGATGATGACGTCCGGCGTGCCGCCCGGGGCCTCCGCCAGCACGTACGCGCCGCGCGCCGCGCCCTGGGCCGATGCGAGCGTGTCGCCCGACGCCTCGCCCTCGCCGCGTTCGAACACCGGGATGTTCTGGCGCGTGAGCGCGATACCGGCCGGGCCCCGGCGGCGTCGCAGCATCTCGAGCCACACCACGGCGGTCTCGTTCGCGTCGGCGGGCCGGACGACCGTCAGGTTCGGGATGGCGCGCAGGGCGGTGAGCTGCTCGATCGGCTGGTGGGTGGGGCCGTCCTCGCCGAGCGCGACCGAGTCGTGGGTCCACACGAAGATGCTCGGGATGTCCATCAGCGCGGCCAGGCGGACGGCCGGGCGCATGTAGTCGCTGAAGATCAGGAACGTGCCGCCGAACGCGCGGGTCGGCCCATGCAGCACGATGCCGTTGACGATCGCGCCCATCGCGTGCTCGCGGATGCCGAAGTGCAGCACGCGACCGTAGGGGTTGCCGGACCACTCGCCGGTCGACCACTTCTCCGGGATGAACGACGGCGCGCCCTTGATCGTCGTGAGGTTCGACTCCGCCAGGTCGGCCGAGCCGCCCCAGAGCTCGGGCAGCTGCGCGGCCAGCGCGTTGATGACCTGACCGGAAGCCGCGCGCGTGGAGACGTCCTTGCCCGGCTCGAACGTCGGCAGCGCGTCCTCGATGCCCTCGGGAAGCTCGCCGGCGTGCAGGCGGTCCCACAGCGCCTTGCGGTCGGGGTTCGCGGTCGCCCAAGCGTCGAAGCGCTCCTGCCACTCCGCGCGAGCCGAGGCGCCCCGCTCCGCCAGGGAGCGCGTGTGCGCGATCACGTCGTCCGCGACCACGAAGGTCTGCTCGGGATCGAAGCCCAGGGCCTTCTTGGTCGCGGCGAGCTCGTCGGCGCCGAGCGCCGAGCCGTGGATCTTGCCGGTGTTCTGCTTGCCGGGCGACGGCCAGCCGATGATCGTCTTGAGCACGATGATCGACGGCTGGGAGGTCTCGGCCTTCGCGGCCTCGATCGCCGCGTACAGCTCGGCGACGTCCTCGACGTAGTCGCCGGTCTTCTTCCAGTCGACCGTCTGCACGTGCCAGCCGAGCGCCTCGTAGCGCGCCGCGACATCCTCCGTGAAGGCGACGTTGGTGTCGTCCTCGATCGAGATCTGGTTGGCGTCGTAGATCACGACGAGGTTCCCGAGCTGCTGGTGTCCCGCGAGGGAGGACGCCTCGTTGGTGACGCCCTCCTGGATGTCGCCGTCCGAGGCGATCACGTACACGAAGTGGTCGAACGGGCTCTCGCCCGCCGGCGCGTCGGGGTCGAACAGCCCGCGCTCGTAGCGCGCGGCGTACGCGAAGCCGACGGCGGACGCGAGGCCCTGACCGAGCGGGCCCGTCGTGATCTCCACGCCGTCGGTGTGGCCGTACTCGGGGTGCCCGGGGGTCTTGGAGCCCCAGGTGCGCAGCGACTTGAGATCGTCGAGCTCGAGTCCGAACCCGCCCAGGTAGAGCTGCACGTACTGCGTGAGAGAGGAGTGGCCCGCGGACAGGATGAAGCGGTCGCGACCGGCCCAGCGGGTGTCAGCGGGATCGTGGCGCATCACCCGCTGGTACAGCAGATACGCGGCGGGCGCGAGGCTCATGGCCGTGCCGGGATGGCCGTTGCCGACCTTCTCCACGGCGTCCGCGGCCAGCACGCGGGCCGTGTCCACGGCCCGCCGATCGATCTCATCCCAACGCAGTTCCGTCACCGGATCGCCTTTCGTGGTGGGGTGGGGCGCCCGAGGGGGCCGCTCGGCAGGACCGTGTGGCTCCACGGGTGAGGCAACCGGCCCGGGGCGCGAGTGTGCCCCCAGCATAGCGCCGGGGCCGTCGGCAGGGAGGGCCTCGCGACGCAGCCTGACACGACGGAACGTCGCGCGTGCTGCGGGCGCGTGTCCGAGCCGTGTCGGTTCTCTCACGCTGGCGCCCGCGGCGTGGTGAATCGCGCTGATCCCGTAGACTGGGGGAGCCTGTGCCCGTGCGCGCGGGCGCGGCACCGGGGAGGAGAGGCATGGCCACGACGACCGTCGGCGCCGAGCGCAAGACGAGAAGCGGCCTCGGCCGCAAGGTGCGCGCGTACGTCGCGCTCACCAAGCCGCGCGTGCTCGAGCTGTTGCTCGTGTCGACCGTGCCCGTGATGTTCCTCGCCGCGCAGGGTCTGCCGAACCTGTGGCTCGTGCTCGCCACGGTGGTCGGAGGCTCCCTGAGCGCCGGCTCGGCTGCGGCGTTCAACATGTATCTCGACCGCGACATCGATGCGCACATGCAGCGGACGGAGAAGCGGCCGATCGTCACGGGCGAGATCTCCCCGCGCAGCGCGCTCGTGTTCGCATGGGTCCTCGCGATCGTCTCGACCGCGTGGTTCCTCCTCACGACCAACCCGCTGACGGCGTTCCTGTCGGCGTTCGCGATCTTCTTCTACGTCGTCATCTACACGATGATCCTCAAGCGCCGCACCGAGCAGAACATCGTGTGGGGTGGCATCGCGGGCTGCTTCCCGGTGCTGATCGGCTGGGCGGCGGTGACGAACTCGCTCGACTGGGCGGCCTTCATCCTGTTCGCGCTCGTGTTCCTCTGGACGCCGCCGCACTACTGGCCGCTGTCGATGAAGTACAGCGACGAGTACGAGAACGTGGACGTGCCCATGCTCGGCGCGACCCGATCGGGTGCGCAGGTGGGCCTCCAGATCATCCTCTACGCGTGGGCGACCGTCGCGTGCTCCCTGCTGCTCATCCCGGTCGCGGGGATGGGTGTCGTGTACACCGCCTCCGCCCTGGTGTTCGGCGGCTGGTTCCTGTACGAGTCGCACCGCCTCTACAACCGCGCGGTGCTGGCGAGCGCGGAGGGGCGCGCCCTCTCGCCCGGTCCGATGCGCGTGTTCCACGCATCGATCACATACCTCACGCTCGTCTTCGTCGCGGTGGCGGTCGATCCGCTGCTGCCGTTCTGACACGCGGGCGCTGACCGGCGTGGAGACGGTACGTCGGTGGCCGGCCTTCTGGGTCTGTGCCACCGTCGCGGCCCTCACGATCCTCGACCTGACGAAGGTCAACGTCGCGCTGCCCTCGATCGAGCAGGCCTTCGATGCTGGCTCCACCGAGCTGCAGCTGGTCGTGTCGGGGTACGTGCTCGCGATGGGGCTGCTGCTCGTGCCGATGGGTCGCATCGGCGACCAGCGCTCCCGCCGCACGATGATCGTGATCGGGCTGAGCCTGTTCACCGTGGCCAGCGCCGTGTGCGCGCTCGCACCCAACGCCGAGGTGCTGCTGGTCGGGCGGCTGCTGCAGGGCGTGGCGGCGGGTGTGCACATGCCGCAGGTGATGGGCCTCATCCAACAGCTGTTCCAGGGTCGCGAGCGGGGTCGGGCGTTCGGCATGTTCGGGGCCACGATCGGCCTCGCGACGGCGTTCGGGCCCCTGATCGGAGGCCTGTCGATCGCGATCGGCGGAGCGGAGGAGGGCTGGCGCGGCATTTTCTGGATGAACGTGCCCGTGTGCGCGGCCGTGATCGTGCTGGCACTCCGGTTGATCCCGGGCTCGGCCGGCAGCGGCCGCCGGCTCGAACTGGACCCCGTGGGGACCGTGCTGTTCGGCGGCGCGGTGATCGCGCTCATGTTCCCGTTCTTGTTCACGACCGGGTCCCCCGACGATCCGCCTGCCCGCTGGTGGGCGCTGGCCGCGCTGGGTCTCCTGCTGGTCGCCTTCGTGCTGTGGGAGCGGCGCTACGAGGCCGGCGGTCGGGCACCGCTGCTGCCCATCCGGCTGTTCGCCCTGCCGTCGTTCCGCAACGGCGCGCTCGTGGGCACCGCGTACTTCGCGGGTCTGCCGGCGATGTTCGTGCTGACGACGCTCTTCCTGCAGATCGGGGTGCACCTGGCGGCCCTCGACGCGGCGCTCGTGACGATCGGCTTCGCGCTGTCGAGCGCCGTGACCGCGTGGCTCAGCGGCCGCCTGGTCGCCCGGTACGGCCGGGGGCTCGTGGTGCTGGGAACCGTGGTGATGCTGATGGGCATCGGCGGTCTCGTGCTCGCCGCCCTGTTCGCCCCCGCCGAGATCGTGGGCTACGTCATGGCCGCCATCATGGTCTTCAGCGGGCTCGGGGGAGGCCTGGTCGTCTCGCCCAACCAGACGCTGATGTTCGCCGAGGTGCCCGTGCAGCAGGCGGGGCTCGCGGGGTCGGTCGGACAGCTCGGCCAGCGCGTCGGTTCGGCGATCGGCATCCCGATCGCCCTGTCGTTTTTCTACTCGACGATCTACCGGGAGAGCGGCACGCGGCTGGAGATCGTCGTGTATCAGGACGCCTTCGCGTTCGGGATGATCGCGGTCGGCGGCTTCACCCTGGTGGCCCTGCTGGCCGCGCTGGCGGACCTCGTGCACCGGCGGCGACCTCCGGCGCGCGACGCGGCCTGACGGCCGCGTTCCGGGCGGCTAGCCTGGGAGCGGAAGGAGGGTCACCATGTTCTCTTACGATCCGTATGCCGAGCTCGCGACCCTGCGGGACTTCGCGCCCCTCACGCTGACGAGCGACGACATCGCCCACGACCAGCCCCTGCCGCGTGCGCAGTGGGGCTCCGCGATGGGCGGGAGCGACACCTCGCCCCAGCTGAGCTGGTCGGGAGCCCCGGAGGGGACGAAGTCCTTCGCGCTGTCGTGCTTCGACCCCGACGCTCCCACCGGCTCGGGGTTCTGGCACTGGGCGGTGTACGACATCCCGGCCGACGTGACGTCGTTCCCGGCGGGCCAGACCCCCGCGGGCATCACGCTGAGGAACGAGGCCGGCACTCGCGGCTTCATCGGGGCGGGCCCGCCGCCCGGCACGGGCGTGCACCGGTACTTCTTCGTGGTCGACGCCCTCGACGTGGAGCACCTCGACATCACCGAGGACGCCACCCCGGCGGTGCTCGGCTTCCATCGCCACTTCCACTCGCTGGCGCGCGGCATCCTCGTCCCGACCGCCACGTCGGACGAGTAGTCCCGTCCGGAGGAGGGTGAACAGGGCGCGTGCCCCGGATCCGCCATCCGGGGCACGCGCCCTGTCGTTCGCGCCTCAGGCGAGCATGCCTCGCCACACGGTCTCGAAGGCGACACGACAGCGGGCGAGTGCCTCGGGGTCGCCCATCGATACGCCACGGACGAACGCCTGATAGTAGAAGACGCCGTTGATGAGATCGATGCTGGAGTCGATGTCGAGGTCGGCGCGCAGGATGCCCCGGTCGATACCCGCCTGCAGCGCGCGGCCGATGCTGCCGCGGCGCCCGCTCACGTGCGAGCGCCAGTACGCGCGCTGCAGCTCCCGGTCCGCCATCACGAGCTGCATGCGCAGACGGAAGCGGCGGTCGGGGTATTCGGCCCCGCGCGACTCGCGGGGGTGCGTGAAGTACGCATCGACGATGTTCTGCTTGAGATCGCCCTCCGCGGAGATCTCGACGGCGTTGTTGCGGCCGTGGTCCAGGGCCGCCGCCACGAGGTCGGTCAGGCTGCGCCAGCGCCGGTAGAGGGCTGCTCGCGACACCCCGCTGGTCTCGACGACCGCGTTCACCGTGACCTCGCGGCCCGCGTCGATGAGCTCGAGAGTCGCACGGAGGATCCGCTCGTCGTGTTCCTGGATGCGCGGGCGCCCCGGGCCGCGCCGGCGCGACGCGGTCCCGGGTGGCGCCGTCTGCGCCGTCTGCGCCGTCACGCGTCGAGCGCCCGACGGCGCAGCAGGTCGACCAGGGCGTCGGTCAGACCGGCGCGTCGCACCGGGGCGAGCGCGTCCCCGTCGTGACGTTCGCGGAGCGTGTCGAGGGCCGTGCGCATGGCATCGCCGTGAAACCTCTGCTCGCCCGCCGCGAGGCTCGCCGCGTCCATGTCGATGCCCATGGCGCGCGTCATCGGCCCGATCACGGCGCGCGCGCGCTCGAGGATCGCCGGCACGTTGGGGCCGGTGCGGGCGTAGTCGGCGACGATCTCGTCGTCGGAGGCGCCCAACGCGAGCAGCAGCGAGGCCGCGAGCACGCCCGTGCGATCCTTGCCCGCGGTGCAGTGGAAGGCGACGGTGCCGGGCGCGGTCGCCATGACGGCCAGCGCGTTGACGATCAGCGGTGCGGCGTTCTCGATCAGCGCGGCGTACATCGGGCCGTACGTGCGGCGGTAGTCGCCCGAGAAGAAGTCATGGCGGTTGAGGTCGCCGCGGATGTCGGTCGTGAGCGCCACGTGGTGGTAGGTCACCGCGTGGTCGGCGAGCGGTCCGCGGCCCGTGATGCGCGTCTCGAGGTTCGAGCGGAGGTCGATCACGGAGGTGAGCCCCGCCCCGACCAGCTCGGCCGCGACCTCGTCGGTGATGAGCGTGAGGTCGTCGGCGCGGATCGCGAACCCGGGGCGGATCTCGCCGCCCTGCACGCGGATCCCGCCCATGTCGCGCAGGTTGACGGGCGCGCTGCGCACGAGCGCGTCGACGGGGGACGTCTCGACGGTGGTCATGTGATCTTCTTTCTGATGATGGCGCTGGCCTGATCGATGACGGTGACGAGCACGATGATGCAGATCACCATGGCGGAGAGGTGGCCGTAGTTGTACATGTTCATGGCGGTCGTCAGCTCCAGGCCGATGCCGCCCGCGCCCACGAGGCCGAGGATGGTGGCGCCGCGCACGTTGCCTTCGAACAGGAGCAGGGTGTAGCTCGTGAGCATCGGCAGCGCCTGGGGTAGGATGCCGTACTGCACGATCTGGCGCTTCGACGCCCCGACCGACTCCATCGCGGTGATGGGGCCCCGGTCGACCGCCTCCATCGCCTCGGCGAACACCTTGCCGATGGAGCCGATGGATCCGACCGTCATCGCGAGGATGCCCGCGAAGGGACCCAGTCCCACGGCCGAGACGAACATCAGCGCGATGACCAGGTCGGGCAGTGCGCGGATGATGTTCATCGTCCAGCGGCAGATGTAGTAGAGCCAGCGCGGGGCGATGTTGCTGGCCGCGCCGAAGGCGACGATCAGCGACAGCACGGTGCCGAGCACGGTGCCGACGATCGCCATCTGCAGCGTCTCGATCAGCAGCGCCAGGATCCGATCGAACCGTGAGAAGTCCGGCGGGAAGAGCCGGCCGATGAAGCCGACCATGTTGACGGTGCCCTCGCCCAGCTTGACGAAGTTGAACTGGGCGCCGTTCGCCGACCACACCACGATCGCGGCGGCGAGGACCGCGCCCACGACGAACCGGGCGCGCGGGATCCGGAACGCGCGCTCGAGTCGCTCGCGGTGCTTCGCATCGAGGGTGGTGGCCTGCGCCGGCTTCTTACGGGGATTGCGCGGTGTGTCGGGGGACGCCTGGGCCTCGTCCGCGGGATTCACGGTCGCCATCAGTCCTCCTCCTCTTCGTCGTCGACGTCGTACACCACGGCGAGCTGTGCGGCATCCAGCTGGGACGTCGCGCCCTGGACGACCAGCTCGCCGTGACGCAGCCCGACGATGCGGTCGGAGTGTGCGAGCGCGAGCGGAAGGACGTGCAGGCTCACGAGGACGGGGATGCCCTCCTGGTGCGCGATGGAGCGCAGCAGCTCGAGCACGGTGCGGCTCATCTTCGGGTCGAGCGAGGCGACGGGCTCGTCGGCGAGGATCAGCTTCGGGCGCTGCATGAGCGCCCGCGCGATCGCGACGCGCTGCTGCTGCCCGCCCGACAGCGTCCGTGCCTCCTGGTCCGCCTTGTGCGCGATGCCGACGCGGTCCAGCAGCTCCAGCGCGCGCTTGCGGTCCTCGCTGCGGAATGTGCCGAGCAGGTTCAGGGGGCCGGCGCCGTAGAGCGAGCCCGCGAGCACGTTCGTGAGCACCGAGAGGCGTCCGATCAGGTTGAACTGCTGGAAGACCTGCCCGACGTTCGAGCGCAGCTCGCGCAGCTGCCCGCGGCGGAGGTTGTTCAGGTCGAAGCCGCCGACCCGGGCCGTGCCGCCGCTGATCGGAGCGAAGCCCGTGAGCGTCTTCATGAGCGTCGACTTGCCGGAGCCCGAGGCGCCGAGCAGGGCGACCATCTCGCCGGGGTGGAGGTCGAGGTCGACACCGTCGAGCACGAGCGGAGCGTCGGGTGCGTACCGCACGCGCAGGTCGCGCACGGTGACGAGCGGGAGCCGGGCCTGCGCCCCGGCGGTGCTGGGGGCGACGAAGGGCGTCGACACGGCGGTCACTCGAGGTCGGAGATGTCGACGTCGGCCACGGCCGCGATGTCGACGAAGGGCTGGAAGAGCGCCTTCTCGGGCTCGAGGATCGGCTCGACGCCCTCCGGGATCCCCTCGACGTACAGGCCGAGCACGTCGGCGTTGTCGGCGCTCCACACGGCGGGGATGGCGCTCAGCAGCGCCTCGCGCTTCTCGGCACTCATCTGCTGGCTGCCGAGCACGGCGATCCCGACCGGCATCGAGATGCTCTCGCCGAGCGACCGGGTCTCGCCGGGCTCGAACGGGAACATCGGCGAGCCCTGGCCCGCGAGCTTCGGGAAGAAGGTCGCGGTGCAGGCGACGTCGGCCTGGCCCTGCTGCAGCGCGATGAAGCTCCGGTCGTGGCCGCCCGAGAGCAGGGGCGTGTAGTCCTCGTCCTTCGTGAGGCCCGCGGCGTCGAGCATGTGGATCGGCATGAAGTAGCCCGAGCTGGAGGCCGGGTCGGCGAACGCGACGACGGTGTCGGGCGTGATGTCCTCGAGCGACTGCAGAGGCGAGTCGTCGAGCACGAGGCACGTGGAGACCGGGTCGTCGGATCCGGGCCACGCCACGAGGGCGTCGACCTCGCCGGTGTTGACGGCCAGCGCGGACGGGAAGCCGCTCATCATGACCATGTCGGAATGTCCGGCGCGGACCGCCTCGATCGCGGCGGAGTAGCTCGGGACGTCGACGATCTCGACGTCCATCCCGGTCTTCTCGGCGAGCAGGTCCTGGAGGGCGTCGACGGGCGTGACGGCGTTGGGGTCGTCGCCGAGCGGCAGCGTGGCGACCCGGATCGTTTCGGGGGCGGCGTCCGCCGGGGACGCGGCGCAGCCGGCGAGGAGGACGGCGGAGCCCGCGGCGAGCGCGCCGAGGAGGAGCGGGGTGCGGTGACGCATGAGGTGCCTTTCGGGGGAGGACGCCCGCTCGGTCGGTCGGGCTGCTCGCCCCAGTGTGCGCACCGAAGGTTTCCGGCAATTACGAGACTGCCGATACGCGAATCGACATCTTCATGAACGCAGGGTTACGAAACCCGCGTTCCCGTAACCCGGCCGGGAGCGAAGCGACCCGGGCCCCATCTCCGACGGGACGACCCCGCAGCCTAAGCGGAACCCTACGAGCCAGACACCGGACGCTTCAGGCGCAGAACGACCACGGTGAACGCGGCGGCGGACAGCGCCGCCAGCACCATGTGAATCCCCACGAGCAGCTCGGGCAGCCCCTCGCGGGCCTGCCAGACGCCGACGAACACCTGCACGGCGAGCGCGGCGAGGAGCGCGATGAGCCAGCGGCGGGGCGGCAGATGCAGGGCCCACGCGGCGATCAGCATCACGAGCACGAGTCCGAGCAGGATGTAGCCGGGCCACGCGTGGATGTGAGCGAGCAGAGTGGCATCGAAGCCGTCGCGCACGACGTTCGCGTCGCCGGAGTGCGGGCCGTTGCCGGTCGTGAGCACGCCGAAGAAGATGGTGGCGGCGAGGGCAAGCGTCGTGATGTGGGTGAGCACGGCGAACCACGTGGGCACGGCGCGGGTGCGCGGCCCCGGCCGGTCGTACGCGCGCACCAGGAACGCGGCGGTGACGCAGACCAGCAGCAGCGACGCCGTGTAGTGGAATCCGACGACGAACGGGTTCAGGCCGGTCCAGACGGTGATGCCGCCGACGATGGCCTGGGCGACGACGCCGCCGACCACGACCGATGCGAGGACGAAGAGATCGCGTCGCTCGGCGCGGATGCGCAGGACCAGCACGAGCACCGCCAGGGCGAGCAGCCCGACCACGCCCGTCATGGTGCGGTTGCCGAACTCGATGACACCGTGGATCCCCATGTCCTCGGTCGGCACGAGCGAGTCGGGTGTGCACAGCGGCCACTCCGAGCACCCGAGGCCTGAGCCGGTGAGGCGCACGGCGCCGCCGGTGGCGATGATCGTGACCTCCGCGATGAAGGACAGCCAGGCGAACACGCGGATACGGCGGTCGACCGACTCGGGGAGGCGATCCCAGAAGCGTCGGCCAGGTCCGGACGGGGCGGCGGGGGGAGCGGCGGTGTCGACGGACATGCGGTGGGCCTCCTGGCGGGGGGCTGGGCGGGCGCGGCCCCGGAAGGGGCTGAGCCTGTAGAATCGGGAGTGCTGCGGATGCGGGCGAGCAACTCGCCGCACCGCCCACAGTCTAGGCGCGGCACCTTCGCGTCTCGTATGAAGGCCCACCGACGGCGACCCCGGCTCGATCAGGGGCGCCGGGGCGGCTGATACCGTTTGCGGCCTATGAGGAGAGTGTGACGTCATGTCCGATGTGCTGATCGACCGTCCCGAGCTCGAAGGTCTGGGGGTGTACGAGTTCGGCTGGCACGATGCGGATGTCGCGGGTGCCAGCGCGCGCCGCGGTCTGAGCGAGGCCGTCGTCCGCGACATCTCGGCCCTCAAGAGCGAGCCCGAGTGGATGCTCAAGACCCGGCTGAAGGGGCTCGACCTCTTCGGCAAGAAGCCCATGCCGACCTGGGGTGCGGACCTCAGCGACATCGACTTCGAGAACATCAAGTACTTCGTGCGCTCCACCGAGAAGCAGGCCCAGTCGTGGGAGGACCTTCCGGAGGACATCAAGAACACGTACGAGAAGCTGGGCATCCCGGAGGCCGAGCGTCAGCGCCTCGTCGCGGGCGTGGCCGCGCAGTACGAGTCCGAGGTCGTCTACCACCAGATCCGCGAGGACCTGGAGGCGCAGGGCGTCATCTTCATGGACACCGACACGGCGCTGCGCGAGCACCCCGAGTTCTTCGAGGAGTACTTCGGCACCGTGATCCCGGCCGGCGACAACAAGTTCGCCGCGCTCAACACGGCCGTATGGTCGGGCGGGTCGTTCGTGTATGTGCCGAAGGGCGTGCACGTGGAGATCCCGCTGCAGGCCTACTTCCGTATCAACACGGAGAACATGGGTCAGTTCGAGCGGACGCTGATCATCGCCGACGAGGGCTCGTACGTGCACTACATCGAGGGCTGCACGGCCCCGATCTACAAGAGCGACTCGCTGCACTCGGCCGTGGTCGAGATCATCGTGAAGAAGAACGCGCGCGTGCGCTACACGACGATCCAGAACTGGTCGAACAACGTCTACAACCTCGTCACCAAGCGCGCCGTGGCGCACGAGGGCGCGACGATGGAGTGGATCGACGGCAACATCGGATCCAAGGTGACGATGAAGTACCCGTCGATCTTCCTGATGGGGGAGCACGCGAAGGGCGAGACGCTGTCGGTCGCCTTCGCCGGTCCCGGCCAGCACCAGGACGCCGGCGCCAAGATGATCCACATGGCTCCGTACACGCAGTCGTCGATCGTCTCGAAGTCGATCGCGCGCGGCGGCGGCCGCGCCGGCTACCGCGGCGAGGTCCGCGTGGACGCGAACGCGCACCACTCGGCCAACACCGTGCGCTGCGACGCCCTGCTGGTCGACACGATCTCCCGCTCCGACACGTACCCGGCGATCGACATCCGCGTCGACGACGTGCAGCTCGGCCACGAGGCGACCGTGTCGAAGGTGAGCGAGGAGCAGCTGTTCTACCTGATGAGCCGCGGGCTCCCGGAGGACGAGGCGATGGCGATGATCGTGCGCGGCTTCATCGAGCCGATCGCGCGCGAGCTGCCCATGGAGTACGCCCTCGAGCTGAACAAGCTGATCGAGATGGGCATGGAAGGATCGGTCGGCTAAATGACCAGCTCGACGAAGGCGCCGGATACGGCGCAGGACAGGCACGCCCACGTGGACCCGGCGGCGCAGGTGGCGGACACCAGCGCGCCCGTTCCCGGGGTCCCGGTGCAGACCCGCTCGGAGCGGCTGCGCTCGTATGAGCCGGCCGTGTTCGGGGTGCCCAGCGGCCGTGAGGTGAACTGGAAGCACACGCCGCTGAGCCGCGTGCGGCCGCTGTTCGAGCCCGCCGCGGTGAACGACGGCGTGGAGTACGCCGTGACCGCGGGCGAGCAGTACGTCGGCGCTCCGCTCGCGGCGGGCCAGGCCCCGCGCGGCGAGTTCTTCACGCCCGAGGACCTGCCGGCGGCCGTCGCCTGGCAGGGCGCGACCGAGGCGCTGCACATCCGCGTGCCGCGCGAGGAGGAGGTCGCCGAGCCGATCGTCGTCTCGATCGTGGGGCAGGGAGCCGACCGTCGCGCCGACGGCCACCTCGTGATCGAGGCGCTCGAGCACAGCAAGGCCACCGTGGTGCTGCGCCACTCCGGATCGGCGCAGTACGCGCAGAACGTGGAGATCATCGCGCGCGACGGAGCGAACCTCACCGTCATCAGCGTGCAGCAGTGGAACGACGACGCGATCCACGCGGCCGCGCACCAGACGCGCGTCGACCGCGACGCGTCGGTGCGTCACGTGGTCGTGAGCTTCGGGGGCGGCGTGGTCCGCGTGAACCCGAACCTCGAGCTGTCGGGCACGGGCTCGCACGGCGAGATGTACGGGCTGAGCTTCTCGGACTCCGGCCAGCACCTCGAGAGCCAGGTGTACCTCCACCACAAGGGTGCCGAGACCAGCGGCGACGTGCTGTACAAGGGCGCGCTGCAGGGCGAGAGCGCGCGCAGCGTGTGGATCGGCGACGTGCTGATCGGCCCGGACGCGACCGGCACCGACTCGTACGAGGCGAACCGCAACCTGGTCCTCACGAACGGCGCGCGCGCCGACTCGATCCCGAACCTCGAGATCCAGACGGGCGACATCAAGGGCGCCGGTCACGCCTCGGCGACGGGCCGCTTCGACGACGAGCAGCTGTTCTATCTGCAGGCGCGCGGCATCGCGGAGGACGAGGCACGCCGCCTGGTCGTGCTGGGCTTCCTCGCCGAGATCGTTCAGAAGATCGGCATTCCCTCGCTCGAGGAGGAGCTCACGGGGCTCATCGAGCGTGAGCTCGCCGCCGGCCCTGACGGGCAGGGAGCCCCGGCGTGAGCGCCCGGCGCGTCTGCGCCCTGAGCGACCTGCAGCAGGACCAGCCGCTCAAGGTCGAGGTGGACGGCATCCCGATCGCCGTCGTCCTCGACTCCTCGGGCGAGGTGCACGCCATCGGCGACACCTGCACCCACGGGGACATCTCGCTGTCCGAGGGGTTCGTCGAGGGCGACACGCTCGAGTGCTGGGCCCACGGCTCGGCGTTCTCGCTGCGCACCGGCAAGCCCCTCAACCTCCCCGCCTACGAGCCCGTCCCGGTCTACGTCGTGCAGATCGACGGCGACGACGTGCTCATCGATCCCGCCGCCACGAAGGCGATGTCCTAGGCCCCGGCCACGGCATCCCCGGCCCACGAACACCGCGAAGAAAGAAGTCTGATATGTCCGTCCTCGAGATCCGCGACCTGCATGTGACGGTCGAGACCGACGAAGGCACGACCCCCATCCTCAACGGCGTCGACCTCACGGTCCGCTCCGGCGAGACCCACGCCATCATGGGCCCGAACGGCTCCGGCAAGTCGACCCTGGCCGCGACGATCGCCGGCCACCCCAAGTACACCGTCACGAGCGGCTCGATCACGTTCGACGGCGAGGACGTGCTCGAAATGGAGGTCGACGAGCGCGCCCGCGCCGGCCTGTTCCTCGCGATGCAGTACCCCGTCGAGATCCCCGGCGTCACGGTGACGAACTTCCTGCGCACCGCGAAGACCGCCATCGACGGCGAGGCCCCGTCCCTCCGCACCTGGACCAAGGAGGTCAAGGAGGGCATGAAGAACCTGCGCATGGACGACCGCTTCGCCCAGCGCAACGTGAACGAGGGCTTCTCCGGCGGCGAGAAGAAGCGCCACGAGATCCTGCAGCTCGAGCTGCTCAAGCCCAAGATGGCGGTCCTCGACGAGACCGACTCCGGCCTCGACGTCGACGCGCTCAAGATCGTCTCCGAGGGTGTGAACCGCGCCATGGAGAACAGCGGCCTCGGCGTGCTGCTCATCACGCACTACACGCGCATCCTCCGCTACATCAAGCCGGACTACGTGCACGTCATGGTGGGGGGACGCATCGTCGAGGAGGGCGGGCCCGAGCTGGCCGAGCGCCTCGAGAACGAGGGCTACGACCGGTATCTGGCCCCCGGTGAGCCGGTTCAGGCGTAGGATCGCCGCATGACCGCGACGCTCACCTCGGAGAAGTACGACGAGGTCATCGAGGCGCTCAAGGACGTGATGGACCCCGAGCTCGGGGTGAACGTCGTCGACCTCGGCCTCATCTACGACCTCGCGTGGGACGACGAGAACGACGCCCTCATCATCCACATGACGCTCACCAGCGCCGGCTGCCCGCTCACCGACGTGCTCGAGGAGCAGACCGCGCAGGCGCTGGACGACGTCGTCGAGCGGTTCCGCATCAACTGGGTGTGGATGCCGCCGTGGGGTCCCGAGCGGATCACCGACGACGGCCGCGACATGATGCGCGCGCTCGGTTTCGCCATCTGACGCGGCGCTGCTCGGATCCGCAAGGGGAGGGCTAGGCTGGAGCGGGTGACGACACCGCTGGACGCGCTCCCGATCGAACGGCTCCGCACCCGTACGAGCACGAAGTGGGCGCGCTATCCCGACGACGTGCTGCCGCTGTTCGTGGCGGAGACGGACTTCGAGCTCGCGCCGCCGATCGCCGAGGCCCTTCACGCGGCGGTCGCGCGCGGCGACACCGGGTACACGCCGCCGCGCACGCGCCTGCCCGAGTCCTTCGCGGGGTTCGCGCGCCGACGTCTCGGGTGGGACGTGGACCCCGCACGCGTCAGCACGACGTGCGACGTGATGATGGGCGTGGCCGAACTGCTGCGGGCGGTGACCGAGCCCGGCGACCGGGTCATCGTCACACCGCCGGTCTACCCGCCGTTCTTCGCGGTGCACGAGGAGTCCCGCACCGAGGTGGCGCGTGTCCCGCTGCTGCGCTCCTCGGAAGGCTGGGAGCTCGATCTGGACGGCATCGATGCGGCGTTCGCGACGGGTGCCAAGGCCATGCTGCTGTGCAACCCCCACAACCCCACCGGCACGGTTCACTCGCGCGAGAGCCTCGCCGAGCTCGCGCGCATCGCGCAGCGGCACGGCGCCTGGATCGTGAGCGACGAGATCCACTCGCCGCTCACGATGCCCGGCGTCACGTTCACGCCGTTCCTGACCGCCGCCCCCGAAGCGGCCGAGGTCGGGTTCGCACTCACGAGCGCGAGCAAGGCGTTCAACCTGGCGGGTCTGAAGTGCGCGCTGCTCGTGACGGCCGGCGACGCGCCGACGCGCATCGCGCGCGGGATCCCGGACGAGGTCGAGTGGCGCACGTCGATCTTCGGCGTGCACGCCGGGATCGCCGCCTTCGACCACGGCGACGCGTGGCTGGACGCCCTGCTGGCCCGTCTCGACCTGAACCGCCGCCTTCTTGCCGACCTCCTCACCCGGCAGCTTCCCGGGGCGCGATACCTGCCCGGCGACGCGGGCTTCCTCGCCTGGGTGGACCTGAGCGCGCTGGACTGGGGCGACGAGCCCGCGGCCCGCATCCTGCGCGAGGCCCGGGTCGCCCTCAACCCGGGCACGACGTTCGGCGACGAGGGCCGCGGCCACGTACGCATCAACTACGGCACGGGCCCGGAGATCCTGGAGGAGGCGGTCGGCCGCATCGGGGCCCTGGTCGGCTGACGGGGGGCTTTTCTTTTCCTCCCGCGCTGTTCTTTTTTCCCACGCTCTTTCTTTTTCTCCCACGCGTCGGGCCCCGGGGGGCCGCTCCGCGAGGGAGGCGCTTCGCTTTGCTTCGCGCGCCGGCGCTGCGCGCCTGGTGGCGGGCGCACTCGCGCCCGCACGCTCGCGCTACGCGCTCGCACCGGGTTGAGGTGGGTGGGTGGGGGTAGGGGGCTTTTGGTTGCTCGTTGAGTGGGGCCGCGGTCGCGCAGTCGAAGCCGAGGCAGGGGGCCGAGGTTTTTCCGGTCGTTGAGCGGAGCGGCGGAGCCGCGGAGTCGAAACGGGTTGAGCGGAGCCGCGTAGCGGCGGAGTCGAAACCGGGGCGGGGCGGGAGGCGCGGGTGGGGCGGGGCTTTGTCTGCTCGTTGAGCGAGCCGGAGGCGAGTCGAAACGCGGCCCCGAGCTTGCGCCGGGGGCTGGCCGTATCCGGTGGGGCGGGCCCGCACTCCTCGTCCCCAGCACACCCCGAAATGGGGTTGCCCACGGGTGTGGGTTTCGGGTGTGGATCGGCGGTTTCCCGGGGCCTCGAATGTCGGTGGTCCGGCCTACCGTTGGGGGTATGGAACAGCGGTACGCGACCAGCGACGAGGGGCGGGATGTCCTCGCTTCCCTCGATGCGTTGCGTGCCCTGATCCGTGACACCGCTGCCCTGTCGGACACCGACCTCGTCGATGCCGTAGGCACGGTAGAAGCGTTGGGGCGGATGGTCGACGCCGCCCGAGTCCGTGTGGCCGGTGAAGTGGACGTCCGGTCTGCCCGCGACTCCGAGGACCGCCTCTCGGCCCGGTACGGGTGCCGCAACGGGGTGGAGCTGCTGGAGCGCACGACCCGGGTGTCGGCGAAGACGATCAACGCGCGTGTCCGGTTGGACAAGCGCACCCGGCCCCGGGTGTCGTTGACCGGAGACGAACTCCCGGCCCGGTTCCCCCACGTCGGCCAAGCACTACGAGACGGCACCCTCGGCGCGGATGCGGCGCACGAAGTCACGACCGTGCTGAGCAAGGTGGAGGATCGTGCTGACCCGGTCGAGTTCGACGCGGCCGAAGCCACGACGGTGGCGTACGCCACCGGTGCGCTGGAAGAGCAGGCCGGGATGATTCCGCCGACGTGCGGTGAGGTCGAGGTGCACGCACGCACCTGGGCGGCGTACCTGGACCAGGACGGCCCCGCACCCGACGCGGAACGCGCCGCCCGCAACCGGGGTCTCACTCTCGGCACGTCCCGGGACGGGGTCGTCCCCCTGCGCGGTTCCCTCCTCCCGGAGGTCGCCGCCGGGCTGCAGCGGCTGCTGGACGCGCACCTGAACCCCGCCGTCCGCTTCACCCCCACCGACCCCGAGGACCGGGACGAAACCGAAGCGTGGTCGCCGGATGAGGCGGTGTACGACCCCCGCACGAACACGCAGAAGCGGCACGACGTGCTCGCGGTCATCATCCACACGGCGGCGAAAGCCACAACCACCCCGACACTGGGTGGCGCAGCACCCACCCTCGTCGTCACGGTCGCCGAGGAAGACCTCCACGACCCCACCGCCGCGGCGCGCATCGACGACACCCCGGTCCCGGCGTCCACCGCGCACCGGATCGCGTGCACCGGGGCCGTGCAGAAGATCATCCACGACCGCACCGGAAGGATCATCCGCCTCGGCACCCCGGAGCGGGTGTTCAACACCCACCAGCGCCGGGCGATCACCGCCCGCGACGGCGGGTGCGTGATCCCCGGGTGCACGATCCCCGCGGCGTGGTGTGAGATCCACCACGTCGACGAACACGCGAACGGCGGCCCCACCCACACCGACAACGGGGTCCTGCTCTGCTGGTGGCATCACCACAACCTCGACCGCTCCGGGTGGGACATCCGCATGAGAGCCGGCACTCCGGTGATCAAGGCCCCACCCTGGATCGACAGGCGCGGCACCTACCGCCCCGCACCCAACGCCCTCACTCGCCGAAAGCCCACGCCACGGGCGAGGAGTAGCTAAGGCTTACCTAATAACGTAGAGTGGACGACCGTGACCGCTCTCGCCCCTTCCCTCACGCGCCCCGCGTACCGCCCGTACCGGGCCTGGGTGCGCGATGTCCAGCGGCTCAGCCCCCACTTCGCGCGGATCACGTTCGCCAGCGACGACTTCCGCCATTTCGGCACCGCGGGCCTCGACCAGCGCATCAAGGTGCTGATCCCGTTCCTCGACGGATCCCTGTGCGACGTCGGGCAGGACGACGAGGGCATGCTCCTGGCCGGCACCTGGTACGACGCGTGGCGCGCGTTGCCGGAGGAGCGGCGCAACCCCTTCCGCACCTACACGGTCCGCCGCATCGACAACGACGCGTGCGTGCTCACGGTGGACTTCGTGCTCCACCACGACCCCGGCCCCGCCGGCGCGTGGGCGGAGTCGGCGCGAGCGGGCGACGAGATCGTGATCGTCGGGCCGGACGAGCGCAGCCCGCACTCGCGCACCGGCATCGACTGGCAGCCCGGCAGCGCGTCGCGCCTGCTGCTCGCAGGTGATGAGACCGCGCTGCCGGCGATCGGGGGCATCCTCGACGCGCTTCCCGCGGACCGCTTCGCAGACGTGTTCATCGAGATTCCCACGGCGGACGATGCGCGCGTCCTCACGGCGCCTCCGCACGCCGACGTCCGCTGGGTCGTCCGCCAGGGCGGCGGCGGTCGCGCGCGGGAGCACGGCGCCGGACTCATCGACGCGGTCACGGAGTGGGCTGCGGCGAACGGAGACACCCTCTCGCGGGCCGCGGCGCCGCGGCCGCAGGAACTGGCCGACGTCGACGTCGACCGCGAACTGCTGTGGGACAGCCCCGCCGCGCTGGGCGCGCCGTCCGCCGATGGCGAGTTCTATGCCTGGATCGCGGGGGAGGCCGCGACGGTCAAGCTGCTGCGCCGGCTGCTCGTCTCCGGCCACGGCGTCGACCGCCGGCGGGTCGCCTTCATGGGGTACTGGCGACGCGGCCTCGCCGAGCGAACGGGATGACCGGACGCTCCCGTCGGGGGCTCGCGCTGCTGCTCGCCGGAGTGCTGCTCGCACTCGTCGCGGTGCTCGCGGGCCTCGCCCTCGGCACGCGCCAGATCCCGCTGCCGACGGTGATCGACGCCCTCCTGGCATACGACCCCGCGATCAACGACCACGTCGTGGTCGCGACCCAACGGATCCCGCGCACGCTCATCGGCGTCGTCGCCGGCGCAGCGCTCGCGATCGCGGGCGCCCTGATGCAGGGCGTGACGCGCAATCCGCTCGTGGACCCCGGACTCCTGGGCGTCAACGCCGGGGCCTCCGTGGCCGTGCTGCTGGCCATCACGCTGCTGCACATCACGCATCCGGCCGGCTACGTCTGGTTCGCGTTCGTCGGCGCGGCCGCCGCCGCGGCGCTGGCGTGGGCGATCGGGTCGGCCGGTGCGGACGGCGCCAGTCCCGCGAAGCTCGCGCTGACCGGAGCGGCCGTGACGGCAGGGCTCACATCGGTCGTGCTGTTCATCCTCTCGACGAGCGCGACGGCCCTCGGCACGTTCCGGTTCTGGTCCGTGGGATCGCTGACCGGGCGAGGGCTCGACACGCTCGCGCTCGTGCTCCCCGCCGTCGCGATCGGCGTCGCCCTGGCCGCCCTGGCGTCGGGAGGCCTCAACCTGCTCGCGCTCGGCGACGACACCGCACGCGGACTGGGGCACTCGGTGCGCACCACGCGGGCCCTCGCGCTGCTGGCCACCGTGCTCCTGTGCGGGGCGGCGACGGCGGCGGCGGGACCGCTGGTCTTCGTCGGACTGGTGGTGCCGCACGTCGTGCGGGCCGTCGTCGGCAGCGACTACCGCTGGATCGTCGTGGTGTCCGCGCCGCTGGGCGCGGCACTCGTCGTGCTGGCCGACGTGCTGGGACGCCTGCTCTCGGAGGTCGAGGCCGGGCTCGTCGTCGCGTTCATCGGGGCTCCCGTGCTGCTCGCGCTCGTGCTGCGGCGGAGGCAGGTGGCGGTGTGAGCCAGGGCGTCCTCTTCCTCGGTGTCCGGCGAGCGACCGCGCGCCGTTCGGCCGTCGTCGCGACCGTCATGGCCGCGATCGCCGCGCTCGCGCTGGGCGTCGCGCTGCTGCTCGGCGACTTCGTGCTCTCGCCCGGAGCGATGCTGCAGGCACTGTTCGGCGGCGGGACCCCCATCGAGCGATACGTGGTCTGGCACGTCCGGATGCCGCGCGCCGCGCTGGCGCTCCTGGCCGGAGCGGCGCTCGGACTCGCGGGCGCGCTCTTCCAGACCATGCTGCGCAATCCGCTGGCCAGCCCGGACCTGCTGGGCATCAGCGGGGGAGCGAGCGTCGGCGCCGTGTTCGCCACGCTCGTCGCGGGCTGGACCGGCGCGGCGGTCGCCGGCGCCGCGTTCGCGGGCGCATCCATCGTCGCGGTCGTGCTGCTGCTCGCGGCCCGCACGCTCGCGGACGGCGGATACCGCCTGGTGCTGGCGGGCGTCGGCATCGCCTTCCTGTGCGCCGCGATCGTGGGATACCTGCTCAAGCGGGCGCAGCAGAACGAGGCGGGATCCGTGCTCATGTGGATCACCGGCAGCCTCGGCGCCACCACGTGGGAGCCCGTGCTGGTGCTGGGTACGGTGCTCGTCGGCGGTGCCGTCGCCACGACGCTCCTCGCACGGCCTCTGGAGCTGTCGGAGCTGGGCGACCCTCTCGTGCGCGGCCTCGGGTCACGGCCCGCCGCCGTGCGCGCGGGCGTCGTGCTGGTCGCCGTGCTGCTCGCCGCCACCACCGCCGCGTTCATCGGGCCCGTCTCGTTCGTGGCTCTGTGCGCCGCGCCCATCGCCCGCACGCTCGTGGGACGCGGCGCCCTCGCCCTGCCCGCCGCGGCGTTCACGGGCGCCGCCCTGCTGCTGCTCGCCGACGTCGTGGCCCAGCACGCCTTCCCGGGTGCCGCTGTGCCGGTGGGCGTCGTGACGGGCGCCGTGGGTGCGCCCTACCTGCTCTGGCTGCTCGCCTCGTCGAAGGGACACCGCGCATGACCGACACCCCGCATGCCCGGGCGGAGGCCGAGGGATCCCGCCTGTCCGCCCGCGGACTCGCCGGCGGCTACCCCGGTCGCCGGGTCATCGACGGGCTCGACCTCGACATCGCGCCGGGTCGCATCACCGCGATCATCGGTGCGAACGCCTCGGGCAAGTCGACGCTGCTCGCCCACCTGGCGCGCCTCCAGCAGCCGGCGGAGGGCGCCGTCCTGCTCGACGGCGAGGACCTGCGTGCGGTGCCGCGGCGGCAGCTCGCACGCGTGCTCGGCATCCTGCCGCAGCAGCCCATCGCCCCGGAGGGCCTCACGGTCGCCGAGCTCGTGGGACGGGGGCGCCACCCCCACCGGGGACCGCTCGGCCGCTGGAGCGTGCGCGATGCGTCGGCCGTGGACGATGCCATGGCCGCAACGGGCGTCGCCGAGCTCGCCGATCGGCCGATCGGAGAGCTGTCCGGCGGGCAGCGCCAGCGGGTGTGGATCGCCATGGCGCTCGCCCAGGATCCACGGGTGCTGCTGCTCGACGAGCCCACGTCGTTCCTCGACCTCGCGCACCAGCTGGAGGTGCTCGACCTGCTCCGGCGCCTGAACCGCGAGCGCGGCACCACGATCGTCGTGGTGCTGCACGAGCTCGGCCTCGCGGCCCGCTACGCCGACGACCTCGTCGTCATGAAGGACGGCGGCATCGTGGCGCACGGCGCGCCCGGAGACGTCCTGACCGCCCCGACCATCGCGGACGCGTTCGGGCTCGAGGCGCTCGTCATCCCCGACCCTCTCACGGGAACGCCCCTCGTCGTCCCCGTGCCCGGCGGCGCGCACTCCGCGCCCGACCCTGCCTGACCCGGCCCGACCGGCCGCATACGAAAGGAAGTCCATGACGCTCTCGCGCACGACGGCCCGCTGGGCCGCCACCGCCACCGCGGTGCTCGCGCTCGCCCTGTCGGGCTGCGCGTCCGACCCCGCGCCCTCGGACACGTCCGACGCCACCGGCGACGGGACCTTCCCGGTGACCGTCTCGCACGTCTTCGGCGAGACCGTCATCGAGCAGGCGCCTGAGCGCATCGCCACCTGGGGATGGGGAGCCGCGGACGCGGTGCTCGCCCTCGGGGAGGTGCCCGTCGCGATCCCGCAAGAGAACTACGGCGGCGACGAGAACGGCGTGCTGCCGTGGATCGCGGAGGCCCTCGAGGAGCGGGGAGCCGAGACGCCCACCATGCTCCCGTCCGACACGACCGGCGCCCTGCCCGTGGAGGCCATGCTGCAGGCGGCCCCCGACGTCGTGCTCGCCCCCTATTCGGGCATCACGCAGGAGGAGTACGACCAGCTCACGGCGGCGGGCGTGGACGTCGTCGCCTACCCGGAGGTGGCGTGGGCGACGCCGTGGCGGGACGTCATCCGGATCACCGGCGAGGCGCTCGGCAAGAGCGCCGAGGCCGACGAGGTGCTGGCCGGCATCGACGCCGAGATCGCGGCGCAGGCCGAGGCGCATCCCGAGTTCGAGGGGCTGTCGATCGCGGAGGTGTGGAACGTGGGCGGAACCTTCTACGTCTACCTGCCGTCCGACCCCCGCGTGGAGTTTGCGGAGGACCTCGGCTTCGTCAGCGCGGACTCGGTGACCGAGCTGGACACCGGCGAGTCGACGTTCTTCTACACCCTGAGCTACGAGGAGCTCGACAAGCTGGAGGCCGACGTCCTGCTCATCTACGGCGACACCGAGGCCGAGGTGGAGGAGTTCCTCTCCTCCGACCAGGGGCAGCTGCTGCCGCAGGTGCCGGACGGCAACGTCGTCCGCATCACCGGCGAGCCCGCCGTGGCGTCGGTCGCTCCGCCGACCGCCCTCTCGCTGAGCTGGGGCATGGACGACTTCGTCGCCGCGCTCGAGGCCGGCATCCGGCCGTAGCCCCGGCCGCCCCACCTCGGACCTTTGACTAGCGTTCGTGCTGCTTACTAGCGTTCCCCGCGCTAGCGAACTGCACGAACGCTAGTCAACGCCGGCCGCAAGCCCGGGTGGGGTGCCGTCCGGGCGGGGGCGGGTCAGCGGGTGAAGGCGCTCAGTCCCGTGACGGCGCGGCCCACGATGAGGGAGTTCATCTCGTGGGTGCCCTCGTACGTGTAGACCGCCTCGGCGTCCGCGAAGTAGCGCGCGAGGTCGTTGTCGACGCGGATGCCCTCCGCGCCCGCGATCTCGCGGCCGAGCGCGACGGTCTCGCGCACGCGATCGGCCGCCCACGTCTTGCCGAGGGCGGCGAGGGTCTCGGTGAGCCGCCCGCGGTGCTTGAGCTCGGTCAGCCGGACGGCCAGGGACAGGGTCGCGGTGGCGTTGCCGAGCATCCGGGTGAGCTTCTCCTGGATGAGCTGGAAGCCGGCGATCGGGCGACCGAACTGCCGACGCCGCAGTGCGTACGCCAGCGCCGCCTCGTACGCGCCGGTCTGCATGCCCGCGGCGTTCCAGCCGATCACGTAGCGCAGGCTGGTCAGGATCGCCGACACGTGCCGGAACGAGTCGATGCGGCCCAGGCGCTCCGACTCGTCGACGCGCACGCCGTCGAGCACGATGTCGGCGTTGCGCACCATGCGCAGCGCGATCTTGCCCCGGATGTCCGTGAGCGAGACCCCCGGGGCCTCGCGCGGCACGAGGAAGACCTTCGCTGCGCCGTCGGAGGCGTCCTTGGCGACGACGGCGATCACGTCGGAGATCGCGGCGTTGCCGATCCAACGCTTCCGGCCCGTGATGCGCCACGCGTCGCCCTCCCGCGTCGCGAGGGTCTCCAGGCCCGCCGCGACATCGGACCCGTGCTCCGGCTCGGTCAGCGCGAAGCACCCCGTGTACTCGAACCGGCCGATCCGGTCGTCGAGCCGAGCCACCTGCTCGGGTGTGCCGCCCTCGCGGACGACCGTGCGGAACATGGCGGTCTGCCCCCCGTACAGGGTGCCGATCGAGGCGTCGAAGCGCTGCAGCTCGAAGTGCTTGAAGCCGGTGTAGTAGGGGTTGGGGCGCCCGTCGTCGCGCAGCAGCGCCGGATCGTCCTCCAGATCGAGTGCGGCGAGCTCCTCGCGCAGGTGCGCGGGGCAGTGGCCGCGCTCCCACCACTCGGCCAGGTGGGGGCGCGCGCGGTCCTCCAGCAGCAGCCGCAGGGACGCGAGCTTGGCGCGCTCGACGTCGTCGAGCAGTTCCCCGGAGAACTCCAGCAGATCGGTCGGGGCGGGCGGCGCCGCCGCGTCAGGCTCGGTCATCGCGCGCCCGCGAGCTCGGCAACGGCATCGGCCTTCACGCGCGCGAGCTCGATCTTGCCAGTGGCGCTGCGTCCGAGGCTCGGCCTGACGAACACGTGCCGCGGCTTCTTGTAGCCCGCGAGGCGCTCGCCCACGAAGTCCAGCAGCGCGGCAACGTCGATGTCCGTCCCCGGCGCAGGCGCCACCATGGCGCTCACCGCCTCGCCGAAACGCGCATCGGGCAGCCCGAAGACGACGGCGTCGTCGACGGCCGGGTGCTCCAGCAGCACCTGCTCGACCTCGGCGGGGAACACCTTCTCGCCCCCCGTGTTGACGACGGCGCTCAGCCGGCCGAGCAGGTCGATCGTGCCGTCGCCGCGCGCGCGGGCCCAGTCCCCGGGGATGACGTATCGGCGGCCGCGGATCTCCCGGAACGTCGACGCGGTCTTCTCCGGATCGCCGTAGTAGCCCCGCGGCAGGATCCCGCGGTAGGCGACCAGGCCGAGCGCTCCCTCCTCGAGCGTGATCTCGCGGTGGTCCTCGTCGAGCAGCACCGCGTCGGGCGTGAGTGCGAGGCGGGCGGGGAGGTCGTCCGCGCTGCGGGTGATGCCGAAGGCGTAGGGCCCTCCCTCGCTCGAGGCGAACATGTCGACGATCGCGAGGTCGCCGAGCGTGTGGAGGCGGCGCTTGACCTCGTCGCTGAACCGCATCCCGGAGCTGACGATCGAGTCGACGGTCGGCAGCCCTCCGCCCCGCTCGGCCGCCTCGGCGAGCGGCAGGGCGAGGACGTCGCCGGCGACCACCAGGCGCGTCACGCCGTGCTCTCGGATCAGGCGGTACGCCTCGCCGACATCCATGCGCGCGCGGGCGTGCAGCACGACGGTGCCGCCCAGGGCGAGCGTCGCCATCGTCGCCGACTGCGCGGTGCCGTGCAGCATCGGGCTCAGGGGGAGGATCACGACGCGGGGCCGGTCCTCGTCGATCGCGATCGCGACCGCGTCCTCGAGCGTCTCGGGCGGGGTCACGCCGATGAGCCCCCACGTCGACTGCCGGCGCGCGATCAGGAGGGTGTCCAGGTCCCACACCACGGCCTTCGGCGCCCCCGTCGTGCCCCCGGTGTACAGACGCAGGTCCGCGCCCCGCGGGGCCTGGCGCGGCATGTCGCCGCCGGCCACGACGATGTCGGCGTACCGCGTGGCCCCCGGCACCGCGGTGTCGTCGTCGTCCACGACGATGAGCTCGACGTCCAATCCCGCGGCCGCCTCGGCGGCGACCGCCCCCAGCGACGACGGCACGACCAGGACACGCGAGTCGGAGTCCTGCAGCAGCGCGCGCACCTCGTGCGCGCGGTAGCGGTAGTTGATCGCGACGGGGGCGACGCCGATCGCGAGGCACGCCCACGTGAACGCGAGGTACTCGGGGCGGTTGTAGAGGAGCGTCGCGGCGGCGTCGCGCACGCGCAGCCCGCTCACCTCCGAGAGATGCTGGGCCAGGGCGGCCGACTCGGCATGCAGACGGCCCCACGAGAGCGTCTCATCGGCCGTGATCACCGCGGGGCGATCGGGCACCGCCCTGGCGATGCCCTGCCACAGGTCGCTGTAGTGGGGCGCGTTCATGATCCCGCGTCCCGGCGGGGTGGTCCGGACGGCTGCGCCTGCGCGGCGAACCGCCGGCGCCACGCGGTGTCGACGCCCGCGGCGTCCCAGCCGCCGTCGGCATAGTCGACATCGAGCACCGCGGGGTGGGAGTAGAGCGTGAGCCGGTCGCCCCCGATGCCGATCGCCTGTCCCGTCACGTCGCCGGACCGCTCGGAGGCGAGCCACACCACGAGCGGGGCGACGTCCTCGGGGCTGCCGAGGGCGTGGTCGTGGCGGAACTCGTGCGGGATGGCTTCGCCGGCCTGGAACCGCTCGTACAGCTCCGCATAGGCCGGGATGGTGGCGGTCATGGGGGACAGCGCGGTGGGGATGACCGCATTGGCGGTGATCCGGTCGCGTGCGAGCTCCAGGGACCAGGTGCGCGCCATCGCCACGAGCCCCGCCTTCGCAGCCGCGTAGTTCGTCTGCCCGAAACTGCCGAACTGGCCGGCGGGCGAGCCGATCAGGATGAGCCGCCCGCCTTCGCCCTGCTCGCGCAGGAAGCGGGCCGCGGCCCGTCCGGTCGTGAACGTGCCGCGCAGGTGGGTCTCGATCACGAGGTCGAAGTCGTCGTCCGCCATCTTCCACAGCACGCGGTCCCGCAGCACGCCGGCGTTGGCCACGAGGACGTCGAGCCGGCTGAAGCCCTCGGTCGCGGCCGCGACGAGCCGCTCCGCGGTCTCCGACGGGCCGACGGGCCCGATGCACGCCAGCGCGCGGCCGCCGCGCGCCGCGATGTCGGCCACGACCGCCTGCGCGCTGTCCTCGTCGATGTCGTTGACGACGACCGCGGCCCCGGCATCGGCGAGCGCGAGCGCATACGCGCGCCCGAGGCTGCGCCCGGCACCCGTGACGATCGCCACGCGCCCGTCCAGGCGCACGCTGCCGGCCTCCTGCCCGGTCATCGCCTCCTGCCCACTCATCGGTAGTGCCTCAGGATGAGCTCCGCGACGACCGCCGGCTTCGCGGCGCCCTCCACCTCGAACGTCAGCGCGAGCGTCACCTGCCATCCGCCCTCGACCTCGAGGACCTCGGCGACCTCACCCCGCACGCGGATGCGCGCCCCCGAGGGCACGGGGTGGGGGAAGCGGATGCGGTTGAAGCCGTAGACGATGCCGGTAGAGGTGCCCTCGACGCGGTAGATCTCGCGAAGGTGGGGCACGACCATGCTGAGGGTCAGCATGCCGTGGGCGATGCGCCCGCCGAACGGTGAGGCCGCCGCGGCCTCGGCGTCCACATGGATCGGATTGTCGTCACCGGAGAGCCGCGCGTAGAGGTCGATGTCCTCCTGCGGCACGGGGCGCCAGGCGGAGGGCCCGAACGACGTTCCGGTGATCTCGCCGACCTGGTCGATGGACGTGACGAGGCGCGTGCTGTCGGTCATCTCAACTCCTTCGTTGACGATCGTGAGTGTCAGGTTACCTGTATCACGTTCGCGCGGGGATTTGCGGTTCCGCTAAGTGAAAAGACTCGTTGACCCGGGCATGGCCCGTCAGCGAGTCTCATCGAGACCGCCCGCAAGGATGCGAGCGGCGATCCGACAGTGGAGTCGATGATGATCATGAATCTTGATGCGATGGCTCGGCGGCGGCGACTGGCCGGCCTGACGGTGGGGCTCGCCGCCGGAGCGCTCGCGCTCGCCGGGTGCGCCGGCCAGACGCCCGCTCCCGGAGACGACGGCGCGGGCGCGGGCGGCGAGGACCTGGGCCGGATCGTGGTCGTGAGCTTCCTCCCGCTGGAGTCGTTCACGTTCACGCCCGAGATGTTCGCGTACGCGGGCGGCTACTTCGAAAAGCACGGGCTGGACGTTGAGCTTCAGGCCGTGCAGGGCTCCTCGGCCGCGATCCAGTCCCTGCTGGGCGGGGCCGCGACCATCACTCGCGCGAGCACGGTCGACCTGTTCCCGCCGCTCGAGCAGGGCCAGCCCCTGACGGCCGTGGGCACCATGGCGTACAAGTCAAATCTCCGTGTCATCTCCGCCGACAGCAACCCCGTCGAATCCACCTCGGACATGGAGGGCGAGGTGATGGGCATGGGCTCCATCGGAGGCACGAGCGAGAAGATGCTCGACCTCGCTCTCGACGCCGGCGGCGTCGATCGTGACTCCGTCACGCGTCAGGCCGTCCCCGTCACGGGAGCCACGTTCGAGCTCGTCAAGCAGGGGCAGCTCGCCGGCTACATCGTGAGCCTGGACACGTCCATCCAGATCGGCCAGCAGAACGCCGACGCGATCGTCACGGATGCGGGACTGGGTGACGCCCCCGACATGCAGGCGTGGGTCACCACCTCGGCGAACCTCGAGGACCCCGAGAAGGTCGCTCAGATCGAGGCGTTCCTCGCCGCGATCAAGGAAGCGGTGCAGTTCGTGATCGACGACGCGGAGAACGACTTCGCGAACGTCCTGCAGATCCTGCGCGACAGCGGCGAGTTCTCGTTCGCCGCGCTGGACAACGACGAGGTCGCGAGCGCGGCGCTCGACATCTACACGACCGAGACCTGGGTGGACCCGGACGGGGGCACCGAGCTGCTCGCCAACGACCTCGACGCATGGATCAACGCGTACGAGACCTACGTGGAGGCGGAGTTCCTCGAGGGCGGGCGCGACCCACAGGAGTGGATCACCGACGAGTACCTCCCCGCCGGCTGAGCGTCGCCCGTCCCGGGCTGCGCGAGCCGGCCGGCCCAACCGTTACAGAGAGGGAACGATGTCCACGATGAGCGACGGAGCGCTGGCGACCTCGCCGGCCCCCACTGGCGCCGAGACCCCGGGACTGCGCATCCGGGGGGTCGGTCGCGACTTCCGCACCCGCAGCGGCATCACGCACGCCGTTTCCGGGATCGACCTCACGATCGAGCGCGGCGAGTTCGTCGCCCTGATCGGGCGTTCCGGGTGCGGCAAGACCACACTGCTGCGCATGATCGGCGGCCTCCTGCCGCCCACGACCGGCACCATCGAGGTCGACGGCAAGAACCTCTGGGTGGACGGGCGGGTCGATTCGTCGGCCGTCACGAAGCTCGGGTTCGTGTTCCAGGAGAGCAACCTGTTCCCCTGGTTCTCGGTGCTCGACAACATCGCGCTGCCCATGAAACTCCGGGGCGTGGGCAAGCGGGCCCGGCGCGCGCAGGCGCGAGAGCTCGCGGAGCTGGTCGGACTGAAGGGGTTCGAGCAGTCGTATCCCCGTGAGCTCTCCGGCGGCATGCGGCAGCGCGCGGCGATCGCCCGGGCGCTGTCGACGGAGCCGGAGCTGCTGCTGATGGACGAGCCGTTCGGCGCCCTGGACGCCCTCACGCGCGAGCGCATGAACCTCGAGCTCCAGCGCATCGTGCTCGAGACGTCCTCGACCGTCGTGTTCGTGACGCACGACATCCCCGAAGCGGTGTTCCTGGCCGACCGCGTCGTCCACATGACGCCCCGCCCGGGGCGCATCCGGCAGATCCTGCCGGCGGAGTTCCCGAAGCCCCGGAAGGTCGACCTGCAGACCACGCCCGAGTTCAACGAGATCGTCCGGCGACTGCGCCACGACATCGACGAGGAGGACTGACATGTCCCGCACGCGACTCATGCGGCTCCTGCCGTGGATCGTCACCCCCACGCTGGTCGTGGTCCTCATCGCGACGTGGCACATCGTCGTGACCGCGCTCGAGGTCAACCCGTTCATCTTCCCGCCGCCCGCCGAGGTGTGGCAGTCGTTCGTGCAGCTCATGGGCAACCAGCGCACCTGGTCGGCGACGGCGACGACCGTGAGCGAGGTCGTGATCGGCTTCCTCATCGCGGTCGTCTCGGGCCTCGTCGTCGGCGTGGTGCTCGGCAAGCTGCGGTGGCTCGAGGTGAGCCTGCGCCCGCTCATCGTGATCGCGCAGGTCGCGCCGAAGGTCGCGTTCGTGCCGCTGTTCGTGATCTGGTTCGGGTTCGGCATGACCTCGAAGATCGTGCTGTCCGCACTGCTGGCGTTCTTCCCGATCATGCTCAACGTGCTGCTCGGCGTGCGCTCGGTCGAGCAGGGGCAGCGCGAGGTCATGCAGAGCCTGAACGCGACGCGCTGGCAGAAGTTCGTGCAGCTCGAGATGCGCAGCCTGCAGCCGTACCTGTTCGCCGGCATGGAGGTCGCGATCGTGCTCGCCACGATCGGCGCGATCGTCGGCGAATACCTCGGCGGGAACGACGGGCTGGGCAACATGGTGGTGTCCGCCATGAACTCGCTCGACGCCGCCATGACGTTCGCCCTCATCCTCTGGCTGTCGGTGATCGGTCTGGCGCTGTATCTCATCGTCAACGAGCTCAAGCGGTTCTTCATCCCGTGGCACGAGTCGGTGTACGGGCTGCGGAACACCTCGATCTGACCCCACGGCCCCGGGGCGACGTCCGCTTTCCGCGTCGCGGAATCGCCGGACGCCGCCCCGGGGTCGCGACGGATAGTGGGGTGAGCATTCCCACGAACGATCGGAGCAAGACCATGACGACGACCATCATCGACCCCACCGCGAGCGCGCGGCGGGCGGCGGCGTCGACGGCCTCCGCGTCGCCCACCGTCTCCGAGGTGAACGGGCTGCGGATCGGCCTGCTCGAGAACACCAAGCGCAACGCGGCGCAGGTGCTCGACGCCGTCGGCGACGTGCTCGTCGCCCAGCACGGCGTCGGTGCCCTGGTGCGCCGGACGAAGCCCCAGTTCTCCATGCCCCTCACGGACGAACAGGTCGAGGATCTGCTGGCGTCGTGCGACGCCGTCGTAATCGGTGTGGGCGACTGCGGCTCCTGCAGCGCGGCCGCGGTGGCCGACGGCATCGCCCTCCAGCAGGCCGGGCTTCCGACCGCCGTGATCTGCACCGAGGCGTTCGCGCAGACCTCGCGCGCCATGGCGGCCGTCAAGGGCGACGCGGACTTCCCCTTCCTGACGATCGAGCATCCAATCGCGAACCTCGGTCCGGCCGACATCGCGGCGCGCGCCGCGGGGGTCGCGGGCGGTGTCGTGCGGAGCCTGACGGGCGAGACTCGGTGAGCGGCTCCACGGCGGTCGCGGAGACGACCTCCGACGAGCTCGATCCCGTCGCCGCGGCGCGCGTCAGCGAGTACCTCTTCGAGCGGGGATGGACGGACGGGCTGCCGGCCGTCGCGGCGTCGGAGGAGTCCGTCGCCGACTTCCTCGCGCACACCGATCGGGATCCCGACGAGATCGTCGCGCGCCTGCCGCAGGTGGGACGCACGGCGACCGTGCGGGACGTCGCGACGCACGCCGTCATGGCGGGCTGCCGGCCCGAGTACCTGCCCGTGGTGCTCGCCGCCTGGGACGCCCTCTCGGCGGAGCGCTCCGCGCTCGGTGGCGGCTGGCAGTCGACGAGCGGCCCCGGCCCGCTGCTCGTCGTCAACGGGGACATCCGCGGGAAGCTCGGCATCAATTCCACGGGAGGGGTGTTCGGGCCCGGCTTCCGCCCCAACGCCACGATCCCGCGCGCGATCGGCCTCACGGTGCGCAACAGCTTCGGCGTCCTGCCGCACGAGCTCGAGCAGGCGACGCAGGGCATTCCGGGGCGCTGGTCGATGTGCATCGGCGAGGACGAGGAGAACAGCCCGTGGGAGCCGCTGTCGGTGGAGCTCGGCATGGCGCCCGGAGAGAGCGCCGTGAGCACGCTCCTGCTGCGCACGAGCGAGTTCATCGACAACCGCCACTTCCGTGAGCCCGTCGAGGTGCTGCGCGACTTCGCCGACACCATCCAGCGCTCCGGCCCCTGGATCTTCCGCCATTCGTCGGTCGGCATCGTGATGAACCCCGAGCACGCCCACCTGTTTGCGGGGGCGGGGATGTCGAAGCAGGACGTCCGCGAGTGGCTCGTCGCGCACTGCGGGCGCACGGAGGGCGAGCTGGCGCGCGTCGGGAAGGCGCTGAGCGGGCGCACGGGAGAGACCTTCGCCCCCGACCACTTCCATCCCGTGTTCGCCGACGCGAGCCCGGCGAGCCTGCCGATCGTGGTCGCCGGCTCGCGCAATGCGGCCATCTCGATGGTCGTGCGGGTCTTCTCGACGTGGACGGGCCGGGCGTTCCCGATCCGCTGAAAACCACCCATCCGGCGATGAGGCCAGAAGGAGAACGATGACCACGAAGGATGACTGGGCGGCGCAGACGACCGCCGACGCGCTGGCCTCGGCGGAGACGCCGAGCATGGCCGGGCGCGTCGCGCTCGTCGCGGGGGGCGGGCTGAGCGGGCCCCTCGGCGGCGTCGGATTCTCCATTGCCTGGCTGTGCGCCCGCGCGGGCGCCAGGATCGCGGTGCTCGACCGCGATCGCGCCGCCGGTGAGCGCGCCGTCGATGCGATCCGCGAGGCCGGCGGCGAGGCCGAGTGGTTCTCGGTGGACGTGACCGACTCCGCATCCGTCGCGGGCGCCGTCGCCGCGGTCATCGAGCGTTTCGGGCGGCTCGATCTGGTCGCGGACTCGATCGGCGGGGGCGGGGCGGTGCCGGCGTTCGAGGTGGACGACGAGGAGTTCGAGCGGGTGATGGACCTCAACTTCCTGTCGGCGTGGCGGGTGATCAAGTACGCGCAGCGGCATTTGGGGGAGGGCGGCTCGATCGTCACGATCTCGTCCAGCGCGACGGAGGGGCGAGGCCCCACGATGCCCTACACGATCGCGAAGACGGCGCTCGAGAAGCTCACGGTGGGCGCCGCCTCGACGCTCGCCCCCCGCGGCATCCGCGTCAACGGCGTGCGCGTGGGCATGATCTGGGGCGCCTTCGCGGCGCGCGGCATGACGGAGGAGCAGCGCGAGCTGCGACGGCAGAACGTCGCTCTGCAGAGTGAGGGCAACGTGTGGGACATCGCGTCGGCCGCGTTCTTCCTGCTCAGCGAGCGCGCCCGGTGGGTCTCCGGCCAGGTGCTCGCGGTGGACGGCGGCGGCTTCGCCATGAAGGCCAACACGGGGGCCGCCGGCTCCGCCCCGAAGGCGAAGGACCGGTGATGGACGCCGTGAGGAAGGACAAGGTCTTCGCTTCCGCCGCCGCGGCGGTCGCGGACATCCCGGACGGCGCGTCGGTCGCGATCGCGGGCTTCGGCATCACCCACTCGTTCCCCTCCACCCTGATCCTCGCGCTGCGGGATCACGGCGCGAAGGACCTCACGGTCTACTGCAACGGGCTCGGCTCGTCGGGGCACCCGACGGCCCAGCTGCTCGCCGAGAACCGGCAGATCTCCAAGCTCGTCGCGAGCTTCTCCGCGCGCCCGGGGCCGATCACGGCGGCCGAGGAGCAGATCATCGCCGGTGACATCGAGTTCGAGGTGGTGCCCCAGGGCACGCTCGTGGAGCGGATGCGCGCGGGCGGAGCCGGCATCCCCGCGTTCTACACGCCGGTCGGGGTGGGCACGGCCATCGCCGAGGGCAAGCCGTCGGCCGAGTTCGACGGGGAGTCGTTCGTGCTCGAGCGCGGCATCACGACGGACTACGCGCTGCTGCGCGCCCACCGCGCGGATCGCGCCGGCAACCTGCAGTTCCGCGGCGGCAGCCGCAACTTCAACGACAGCTTCGCCAAGGCCGCGCGCGTGGCGATCGTCGAGGTCGACGAGATCGTCGAGACGGGCGAGCTTGCCGCCGACGACATCGACCTCCCCGGTGTCTGGGTCTCGCGGGTCGTCCTCTCGAGCGTCCGCGTGGACCCCGCGAAGCTGCCCCGCAAGGCGGAGCGCGGCGGTGACACCCACCGGGAGTACAACGGAAAGCCCGCCCTCAGCAGAGCCGAGATCGGCCGTCGGGCCGCCGCGCTGCTGCCCGACGGGGCGATCGTGAACCTCGGTGCCGGTCTGCCGAACCAGGTGACCAACTTCCTCGAGGGCCGGGACGTCACGCTGCATGCCGAGAATGGCATCCTCGGCTACGGCCGGTTCGTCGGCGTCGAGGACGCGGATCCCGACCTGCACGACGCGGGCGGCAACTTCATCGAGCTGGAGTCCGGCGCGAGCTTCTTCGACTCGGTCGCCTCGTTCGAGATCGCACGCGGGAAGCGGCTCGACGCCGTGATCCTCGGCGCGTACCAGGTGGACGCCGCCGGCGACCTCGCGAACTGGGCGCAGCCGGGACGGCCGGGCGGCGGGATCGGGGGAGCGATGGACCTGGCCGTCGGCGCGCGCTCCGTCATCGTGACGATGGAGCACGTCGACAGCAAGGGCCGGCCCAAGCTCGTGGAGACCGCGGCGTACCCGATCACGGCACCGCGCTGTGTGGATATCGTCGTCACGGACCTCGCGCTGCTGCGAAGGGGAGAGGAGGGCTTCGTGCTCGAGGAGATCGCGGACGGTTTCACGGTGGACGAGGTGCTGTCCCTCACCGACATGCGGGTCTCGGTCCCGGCGCAGCCGGCCGTCATGCAGGAGCGCTGGTGACCGCGGTGGGCGACGGCATCGTCGCGATCGACTTCCACACGCACGTCCAGCGTTCGGCTCGGTCGGCGCCGCCCGAGGCGGTCTCCGAGAACGCCGAGGCGATGGCGGCCTATTTCCGGACCGACGCGCGCACGCCCACCGTGCACGACCTGGCCGAGGTGTACCGGGCGCAGAGCATGATGTGCGTCGCGTTCACGGTCGACAACCGCTGGGCGACCGGAGAGGAGCCGGCGGTGACGAACGACGAGGTGATCGAGCTCGCGGCCGAGCACTCCGACACGGTGATCCCGTTCGGCACGGTCGATCCGCACGGCGGACGGCGCGCGGCGCGGGAGGTGACGCGCCTGGCGGAGAAGGGGGCGCGCGGATTCAAGTTCCATCCGAGCAGTCAGGCGTTCTATCCGGACGACCGCGACGTGTACCCCGTCTACGAGGCCATTCAGGAGGCCGGCGCGATCGCGCTCTTCCACAGCGGGCACACCGGAGCGGGGGCCGGCACGCGGGGCGGAGGCGGCATCCGCCTCAAGTACGGCAACCCGATGCACGTCGACGACGTCGCGGTCGACTTCCCGGACCTGCGCATCGTGCTCGCACACCCCTCGTTCCCGTGGCAGGACGAGGCCCTGTCCGTGGCGCTGCACAAGCCGCACGTCTACATCGATCTGTCGGGCTGGTCGCCGAAGTACTTCCCGCCGAACCTCGTGCAGTACGCGCGCACGCTGCTGAAGGACAAGATGCTCTTCGGCACCGACTACCCGGTGATCACGGCGGAGCGGTGGCTGCGCGATTTCGAGGGCCTCGGCTTCGATGAGGACGTGAAGCGGCGCATCCTGCTCGACAACGCCGTCCGCCTGCTGGGCCTTACGCGCTGATCGTTCCGCGTGGGCGGGGGTTTCCGCCCTCCGGAAGGCCGCTCGGCCGCGCGTGCGCCCGATGCGACCATGGAAGGGCGGCGCACTGGCGCGCCGGCGCGACGATCTAAGGCGGCTGGTCGTATGAGCGGTGTCATCGAAGAACGGGATCTCCTGAAGGTGCAGGGCGCGCAGGCGGCGGCCGTACGAGCCCGCCGGGCCGCGCCGGCAGGGCGGTCGCACGAGGCCGGCGCACCGGCCGACGCGCGCGGCGGACGTGCCCCGCGGCAGGAGGAGGGCGTGAAGCGCACGGCGGCGGCGCGCGTCCTGGCACTGTTGGAGGCGTTCTCGCGCGGCGGCGGCGCGCTGACCCTGTCGGAGATCAGCCGATACGCGGACCTCTCGCTGACGACGGCGCACCGCCTCACCCACGAGGTGCTCGAATGGGGCGGACTCGAGCTCGACGCGACGGGACGTTACCGTCTCAGCGGGAAGTTCCTCGAGCTCGCCTCGACGTCGACGCGTGCCCTGCGGCTGCGCGAGAGCGCCCTGCCGCACCTCGTGGACCTGCACCGGGTGACCGGGCTCACCGTGCACCTCACGACGCGGGAGGGCGGCGAAGTGGTCTATCTCGAGGCGCTGCGGCCGCACCCGAACTACACCGGCGAGAACCGGATGGGGGGACGTCTCGCGCTGCACGTGACGGCGACGGGTCTGGTGCTGCTGGCCTACGCCGATCCCGAGGTGCTCGAGGAGTACCTCGACGCGCCCCGGCGCGCGTTCACCGCGCGCACGCCGACGACCGCGGCCGAGATCCGGGCGCGCGTCGAGGAGGTGCGCCGGCGCCGCTATGCCGTCGCCGAGGGGTGCCTCGCGGAGCGTGTCGGCTCGGTGGCGGTTCCGCTCACGGGCGAGGACGGCCGGATCGAGAACGCGGTCGGGATCGTGTACTCGCTCGGTCAGACCGACCCGCGGCGGCTGGTGAACCTCGCGCGCGCCACGGCGGACCGGATCTCCGAGTCGCTCCTGCGGCGCGATGCCCGCCCCGATCCGCGCACGATCGCTTACAACCGCCGCAAGGCCGGCCTGGCCTGACACCTTCGGGCACGCCCGCCGGGCGATCGTCGACGCGAAGGAGCTTCCGCGCCGCGGAAGCGGTGCTTGCCGCGGCGACGCGCGGCGCTCAGCCTGAAGCCGTCCACCCCGACCGTCCCCGATGAGGCGGGATCGCGGTTCCGCACCGCGGAAGAAATCCGATCGGCAGCGGCGGGACGCGGTCAGGATGGACGGCACCCGCGGTCAACGCCGATCGCGGGCCGACCTGCAGACGCTTCGAGGGAGAACGTGCCCATGCATACCGTCCCCATGCACACCGCGCCGACGCGGGGCGCGCGAGCGGAGAGGACGCGACGATCGTGAAGGCGCTCGTCGTTCACTACGGCAGGCTCGTGCTGTCGTCGGTGCTCCTGTTCCTCGCGGTCATCACCTCTCTGTTCTTCCTGCTGGAGATCGCTCCGGGCGACCCGATCCAGTCCCTCGTGGGCGACGCTCCCATCTCGGAGGCGTTCCGTGAGCAGATCACGGCCGCCTACGGCCTGGACCGGTCGATGGCCGAGCGGTACTTCATCTATCTCGGCAACGTGCTGACGGGCAACCTCGGCTACTCGTTCGGCTCCAACGAGGCCGTGCTCGGCCTGATCCTGAGCCGTATCCCCAACACCCTCGCCCTCGCGGTGCCCTCCTTCATCCTCTCGACCATCGGCGCCATCATCCTGGGCTCCATCGCGGCGCGCACCCGCAAGCGCTGGCTGGACGCGTCGATCTCCGGCGCCTCCGTCGCGCTCTTCTCGGTGCCGAACTTCTGGCTCGGCCTCATGCTGATCTCGGTGTTCTCGCTGTGGCTCGGCTGGCTGCCCACACAGGGCAAGGGGCCGTACGGCCAGCCGGGCATCTCCTGGGAGTACGCGATCCTCCCGATCGTCACGATGGCCACGAGCGAGCTCGCGTTCAAGGCGCGCATCATGCGCTCGTCGATGATCGAGTCCCTCGGTCAGGACTACATGGACACGGCGCGCTCGAAGGGGCTGTCGTCGTCCCGGCAGCTGTGGGGCCACGGCCTGCCGAACGCGCTGCTGCCCATGGTGACGGTGGCCGGCTACAGCCTCGGCTTCATCCTCGCCGGCTCCGTGCTCATCGAGCGCGTGTTCGGCTGGCCGGGGATGGGGCTTCTCTTCGTCGACGCGATCGAGCGCAAGAACAACATGGTGGTGCTCGGCGTCGTCATCTTCATGACCATCACGATCATCGTCGTGAACTTCCTCACCGACGTGGTCTACGGCATCGTCGATCCGCGCCTGCGCGCGCGGTTCACCCGTCCTGTGAGGAGCACGGCATGAGCGTCGGCCAGAGCATCGACACCACGTCCGTCTCGGTCGCCCTGACGGGGCGCCCCGGCGGCATCGGACGGCGGCGGCGAGCGCGCGGGAAGCCGGGATCGGCGTGGGGCGCGTTCCTCCGCAAGCCCGTCACGCGCATCTTCCTGCCGATCGTCGTCTTCTTCGCCGCCGTGGCAGTCGTCGGCCCCTTCTTCGTCGGCAATCCCGCCGCGGCGCACTTCTCGAGCGTGCTGCCCCCGAGCGCGGAGCACCTGCTCGGCACCGACCATCTCGGCCGCGACTACCTCGCCCGCGTCGTGCACGGCGCCCAGGTGTCGCTGCTGGTGGGCTTCAGCGTCGCGCTGCTGTGCATGACGATCGGCGTCGTGATCGGCGGCCTCGCCGGCTATTACCGCGGCGCGATCGATGTCGCGCTGGTCAAGATCGCCGAGTTCTTCCAGGTGTTCCCCGGGCTGGTCGTGGCACTCGTGGCCGCCGCACTGATCGGGTCGAACGTGTTCATCATCGTCGCCATCCTGTCGATCACGATGTGGCCGAGCGTGGCCAGGATCGTGCGCGCCGAGGCGATGCGCATCTCCCAGCTCGGATACGTCGAGTCCGCGAAAGCGGCGGGCTTCCGCGGGCCGCGCATCCTGTGGTCGGACGTGATCCCGAACGCGATGCCGCCCGTGCTCGTGGCGACCACGATGACGGTCGGGCGCGCGATCCTGCTCGAGTCGGGCCTGGCGTTCCTCGGCGTCGGCGACGCGAACCGGCCCAGCTGGGGCGCGCTGCTCAACGCCGCGCAGTCGCATCTGCGCGACGGATGGTGGCTCGCGCTGTTCCCCGGCCTGTGCATCTTCATCGTCGTGCTCGCCGTCAACATGCTCGGCGACGCGCTCAACGACGCCTACAACCCCACGATCGGGAGGGTGAAATGACGGTCACGAGCGACACGCTGGAAGCGGATGACGCCGTGCGCGCGGAGGCGGGAGGCAGCCCCCTGCTCGAGGTGAGCGACCTGCGCGTCCACCTGCCCACGGGCGAGGACGAGGAGGTGCTCGCGGTGTCGCGGGTCAGCCTCACGGTCGAACGCGGCGAGCGCGTCGGCATCGTGGGCGAATCGGGTTCGGGGAAGTCCGTGACCGGCCGTGCCATCGCGGGACTGCTTCCGGGCTCGCCGCGCGTGCGCGTCGGCGGGTCGGTCCGGCTCGAGGGGCGCGAGATGCTCGGGGCGCCGCCGAGTGAGTGGGATCGGGTGCGCAGCGAACTGGTGGGCATGATCTTCCAAGACCCGCTGACGTTCCTGAACCCGGTCATGCGTGTCGGCCGGCAGGTCGCCGAGTCGATCCGGACCGGCACTCCCCGCGAGAAAGAGGCCGAGGCGCAGCGATTCCTCGCGCTGGCCGGTCTCGACGACGTCGCCGAGCTCGCGCGCCGGTACCCGCACGAGCTGAGCGGCGGCATGCGGCAGCGAGTGCTGATCGCGCTGGCGATCGCCAAGCTGCCGCAGCTGATCATCGCCGACGAGCCGACCACCGCCCTTGACGCGACCGTGCAGGCCGTGGTGCTGAAGACGCTCGACGAGACCGTGCGGGAGCTCGGCACGTCGCTGATCCTGATCTCGCACGACCTCGCGGTCGTGGCGAGCATGACCGAGCGCATCTACGTGATGTACCGGGGTCGGGTCGTCGAGTCGGGCACGACCGCCGACGTGCTCACCAAGCCCAGACACCCGTACACGCAGGCGCTGCTGCGCAGCGTGCGCAGCCTGACCGACGACGACGCCGAGCTCTACTCGATCCCGCCGACGCTCCGCGCGGAGCTGGCGGCATCACTCGATGAGGAGGACGACGACGATGCTGCTTGAAGCGCGTGAGGTGTCGAAGGTGTACCGCGGCCGCCGCGGCGGCGCGCCGGTGGTGGCGGTGGACCGCGCGAGCATGAGCGTGGCACCCGGCCGGTTCGTGGCCGTCGTGGGGGAGTCCGGCAGCGGCAAGAGCACGCTCGCCCGCATGCTGCTGGGGCTCATTCCCGCCAGCGACGGCCACGTGCTGCTCGACGGCGAGGACATCGCGACCATGCGGGGGGAGCGCATGGCGCACTTCCGCCGCAGCGTGCAGGCCGTGCTGCAGGACCCCGCCGGGTCCCTCAACCCTCGCAAGCGCGTGCGGCAGGCGATCGGCGAGGTCGTGCGCCTGCACCGCATGGCGAACGGTGCCGCCGGCGTGCGCGCGAAGATCGTGGAGGCGCTCGAGCTGGTGGGGCTGACCCCGGGTGAGCAGTTCCTCGAGCGATTCCCGGGCGAGCTGAGCGGCGGACAGCGGCAGCGCGTGCTGATCGCGCGCGCGATCGTCGTCGATCCCGAGATCATCGTCGCAGACGAGGCCGTGTCGGCGCTCGACGCGTCGGTCAAGGCCGGCGTGCTGCGCACGATGCGCGAGCTCACGGAGCGCCTCGGCGTCGGCTACGTGTTCATCACCCACGACCTGCCCGTCGTGAAGAAGGTGGCCGACGAGGTCATCGTGATGAAGTCGGGCCGGATCGTCGAGTCCGGGCCCAAAGCCCAGATCTTCTCGGAGCCCCGGCAGGAGTACACGCGGACGCTCCTGGCCGCCGCCCCGGTGCTCGAACCGGTGGCGTGATCCGCTCCGCGACCCGAAGCAACCCGCAGTCCCACGAAGCCCCGAACGAAAGAGGACCTCGATGATGAGTCACAGCACACGGATGGCCGCGCTCGCGGTGGGCGCCGTCGCCCTCCTCGGCATCGCCGGATGCACCGGCGGAGGCGGCGGTGGAGGAGGTGAGGGGCAGGAACGCGTCTTCATCCAGGCCATCGGCTCCGAGCCCGACAGCTTCAACGCCCAGGTCACGAGCGGGCTGGCCGCGACGATGTTCAGCGGTCAGCTCTTCGACACGCTCGTGCGCGTGTCCGATCGCTACGAGATCACGCCCGGCCTCGCCGAGACGTGGGAGCTCGCGGAGGACGGGCTCACCCTGACCCTCAACCTGCGCGACGACGTCTCGTGGCACGACGGCGAGCCCTTCACGGCCGAGGACGTGAAGTTCAACCTGGAGGAGATCGTCGAACTCCAGACCTTCGGCGCACCGCTCGCGCAGCGCGTCGACACGGTCGAGGTGGTCGACGACCACACGGCGGTCGTGCATCTCAGCGAGCCGTACGGCCCGCTGCTGGAGACCCTCGGCATCCAGTTCATGATCCCGAAGCACATCTACGAGGGCACGGACTACGTCACGAATCCCGCGAACATGGAGCCGGTCGGGACGGGGCCGATGATGTTCGAGTCATACTCGTCGGGGGAGCAGGTCGTGTTCGTGCGGAACCCCGACTACTGGGAGGGCGAGGTGAACGCCGACCGGGTCGTGTACCCGATCATGACCGACCCCAACAGCCGGGCGCTCGCGCTGTTCGCGGGCGAGGTGGACAAGGCCGAGATCGAGCCGTCGCAGCAGGATCGCGTCGCCCAGGAGGACAACCTGGAGCTGATCACCCGGGGCGTCTTCCCGCAGCTGATCTCGGCGATGTTCAACGCGCAGAGCGAGTACCTGCAGGATCCGGAGGTTCGTGCGCTCGTCTTCGCGGCTCTCGACCGCGAGGCGATCACCGAGCGCGCGCTGTCCGGGCTGGGCGAGCCCGCGACGGGCTTCTTCCCCGAGGCGCTCGACTGGGCTCGCGACACGAGCATCGACTTCGACCGCGACTTCCCGCATGACATCGACGCGATCAACGCCGGGCTCGACGCGGCCGGCTTCCCCGTGCAGGCGGACGGGTTCCGCTTCACGCTGAACGTGCAGTACATCCAGTCGCTCGCGGAGGTCGGAGCGACCGCCGAACTCGCGAAATCGCAGCTCGCCGAGGTCGGCATCAACGTCGACCTCCACGGCTCCGCATCCCCCGTGTTCACCGAGCGCGTCTACACCACGAGCGACTTCGACCTGGCGTTCCTCCGTTCGACGATCGGGGCCGACCCGAGCATCGGCGTCGCCCGCTGGTACACGTGCAACGAGCGCAGGGCGGCCGCGTCGAACCCGTCCGGTATCTGCGACCCTGAGATCGACGCTGCGGCGGCCGCGGCGGTGGAGACGGTGGACCGCGAGACGCGCGCCGAGCACTTCCGTGCCCTGCAGCAGCGAGCGCGGGAGCTGATCTACTACGCACCCGTCGCGTGGTTCAACGGCGCCTTCCCGACTGTCAACACCTCGCGGTGGGACGGACTGCTGGACGTGCCGCCCGGCAACTCGATGACCCCGTGGCTGACGATGTCCTTCAAGGGCTGACGCTCAGACGGAAGCGGCCCCGGGATCGGTTCACGATCCCGGGGCCGCTTTCTGCGAGTCGCGCTCAGGGCTCGACCGAGACGTGGATGGCGGGCTCGTCGGGCACACCGGCGAGCACGTCGATGCCGCGCACCACGTCGTCGAGGCCGAAGGAGTGCGTGTGCAGCTCCTCGAGCGGGAACCGCCCAGACTCGATGAGCGTGATCGCCTCGTCGATCGAGGTCGACTCGACGCCGCGCGCGCCCACGACCGTCAGCCCCTTCTGGATGATCCGGTCGGTGACGAGCTCGATGCCGCGACCGTGCTTGAGGCCGGCGAGCACGACGCGTCCGCCCGGGCGCGCGGCGTCCAGCGCGTCCTGAACGGGCTGGGCTGCATCGGGGGTCAGGTCGAGCACGACGTCCGCCAGGCGTCCGTCCGTCAGCTCGCGGACGCGCTCGGGAACGTCCTCCGAGTCGGCGTACACGGCGGTGTCCGCACCGAGCGCGAGTGCCGCGTCCAGCTTGTGCCGGTCGCGCGCGAGGCCCGTCACGATGATCTGCTCGGCGCCGGCCTGACGGGCGGCGATCGCGGCCGCGATGCCGCGTTGTCCCGCGCCCAGGATCAGCACGGTCGAGCCCTCGCGTGCGCCCCCCAGGTGCACGCCCCAGCGCACGCCCGCCGCGAAGGAGTTGTACATCGCGGCGACGGACACCGGGACCTCCCGGTCGATGCGGTGGACCACGGACTGCGGGTGCAGGTACATGTAGTCGGCGAAACCGCCGATCAGCGGCGTGGGGCTCTCGAACGGGCGATAGCCGTACGCGCCGAGCGAGCGCTCGCACGACACGTGGTTGCGGGCGGCGCAGGCCGGGCACGCGTGGCACGGCACGACCACCTCCACCGCCACGCGATCCCCCTCGCGGACGCCCCAGCGCTCGGCGGCGCCCGCCCCGATCCGGTCGATCACACCCATGGGCTCGTGGCCCGGGACCAGGCGCGTCGGCTTCCCCGCGCTCCGTCCCGAGCGCACCTGGGCGACGTCGCTGCCGCACAGCGCGGCCGCCTCGATGCGGAGGATGGCTTCGTCCTCGCCGATGTCGGGTACGGGATACTCGACGAGTTCGACGGTGTTGGGGCCCGTGAGGAGGGCCGCTCGGGACGTGGTCATGGGGCATCGCCCTTTCGTCGTGGCCGTCGTCGTCGACGGCGCGTCGGGATGCCGGCATCCGGCGAGGCGAGGCTACGGGAGCGGGACACGGCTGCCAACGCGCGGTTCCGGGCCGCGGAAGGGCGGTGCCGGCGTCGAGGAGATCGCCGACACGGTCCAGGAGATGCGCAGGATCGAGGACGTGCGGGCGCCCCGGCCCCTCTCGCCTGCACATGCCCGCGATCCTCCGCCGTCCGTCCTCCCGCACGCGCGGCGCCGAGGGCGGCGACACCATCGGTTCAGCCGCGCGGGGCGGCCGTCAGGCCGGCCAACAGCATCCGCAGGCCATGCGCGAACTCGTCAGCCGTCGACCGGGCCACTTCCGCCTCGGCGGCGGGGTACGCGCCGAACCGTGCCGCCTGGATGCGCTGCTGCACGAGCGAGGCGTGGCCGAGCACGAACTGCAGGAGCACGGTCGCCGCCGTCCGCGCTCGCGCCGGCTCGACGTCCCGTTCCAGAGCCGCGGCGAGGCGGGAGAGCGCGTCGTCCGATGCGAGCCCCAGCGCGTACGTGCTCAGCACGATCTCGGCGCCGTCCCGGTGCGACAGCAGCGCGTCGCGCAACGCCAGCGCCACCGCGGTCGGGTCGCGCCCCGCTCCGGCGGCGGACCCGACGATGCGGTCGGCGACGGCCGCGAGCAGGGACTGCTTGTTCTCGAAGTGCCAGTAAAGGGCGCTCGGCTGCACGCCCAGCGCGGCGGCGAGGCGGCGCATCGACAGGTCCGGGAGCCCCGTCTCCTCCAGGAGCCGCAGGGCGGTGTCGACGATCGCTTCCCGGTCGTAACGCCCGGTGCGGGGAGTGTCACGGGCCGGCATGGACCTCACTATACTGAACGGCGTTCACGTGAACGGTGTTCAGGACGCCGTCGCGATCCCCAGCCTCAGGAGCCAGCATGAGCCGCACCGCAACCGTCGACGGGCGGGATCTCGCCCGCATCGCCGTCTTCGCCGCCATCATCGTCGTCCTCGGCGTGGCCGGATCGGTTCCCGGTCCGGGCGGGGTGCCGATCACCGCACAGACCCTCGGCGTCATGCTCGCCGGTGCCGTGCTCGGCGCCAAGCGGGGCGCCCTGGCGGTCGCCATCGTGATCCTGCTCGCGGCGATCGGGCTCCCCGTGCTCTCGGGCGGGCGCGGGGGACTGGGCGTCTTCGTCGGGCCGACCGCCGGGTATCTGCTGGGATGGCTGCCCGGCGTCGTGGCGACGGGCCTGATCGCGCACGCCGGCCTCCGGCGCGGGACGGCCTCGGTCGCGCGCCTCTGGTGGCGCGTCGCGCTGGGCGCGGCCGTGGGTGGCGTCCTCGTGGTCTACCTGGTCGGGATCCCGGTGCAGGCGCTCGTGATGGACCTCTCGCTCGCGCAGGCGGCGGTGGGGAGCGTCGTGTTCCTCCCGGGTGATGCGATCAAGGTCGCGGTCGCCACCGCCCTCGTGCTCGCTCTGCACCGCGCGTATCCGCCGGCCTTCGCTGCCGCCGCTCGTCCCGCGACGGCGGACGGACGTGGCTGAGCGCCCGGACGGCCATGCGCGGGGCGACGGCTCGATCGCGCTCGAGCGCGTGTCCGTCGCGGCCGGGGGAGCGCGCATCCTCGACGACGTCACGGTGCGGCTGTCACAGCGGCGGATCGGCGTGATCGGCGCGAACGGCTCCGGGAAGTCGACGTTCGCGCGCCTGCTGAACGGTCTGGTGGCGCCGTCGAGCGGCCGCGTGACCGTGCACGGGATCGACGTCGCGGCCGACCCGCGGGCGACGCGCGAGCGCGTCGGGTTCGTGTTCTCGGACCCCGACGCGCAGATCCTCATGCCGACGGTCGCCGAGGACGTGGCGCTGTCGCTCCAGCGCGCGGGGCTCTCGCGGGCCGAGATCGCCGAGCGCGTCCGCGGTGAGCTGGAGCGGCACGGGCTCGCCGACCGCGCGGATCAGCCGGCATACAGCCTCTCCGGCGGCCAGAAGCAACTGCTCGCGCTCGTGTCGGTGCTGATCCGCCGCCCGGCTCTCGTGGTCGCGGACGAGCCGACCACGCTCCTGGACCTGGGGAACGCGCGGCGTATGGCGCAGCTGCTGCTCGCGGATCCCGGCGCCGGCGGCATCGACGCGCAGGCCGTGATCGTGACGCACGACCTCGACCTCGCGGCGCGCTGCGACATCGTGCTCCGGTTTTCGGACGGGCGGCTCGTCGAGGCGGGGGACCCCGGGTCCGTCATCGACGCGTATCGCCGCGAGTTCGCGTGATCTCCCTGTACCGGCCCGGCCGGAGCCTCCTGCACCGCCTCCCCGCGGCCGCGAAGCTCGCGGGGCTGGCGGTGCTCGCCGTCGCCCTGTCCGTGTGGCCCCACACGTGGATGACCGCCGCGGCGGCGCTCGGCGTGGTGTTCGCCCTCTTCGCTCTTGCCGGCTTCGGGCCTCGCACGTGGGCCCGGCAGGCGTGGGCGATCCGCTGGATCGTCGTCTTCGTCGCGGTCCTCCAGCTCGTGTTCGCCGGTCCCGCCGCGGCGTTCGTCACGACCGTGCGCATCGCCGCGGTGGTGCTGCTGGCGGCGCTGCTGACCTTGACGACGCGCTCGTCGGACCTGCTCGACGCGCTCCGGCGCGGCGTGGAGCCGCTGCGCCGATTCGGCGTCGATCCCTGGCGGGTCGCCTTCGCGCTGTCGCTCACGATCGCACTCGTGCCCGTGATCGCGGGCTTCTTCCGCCGCATCCGCGAGGCGCAGCGGGCGCGCGGCGTGCGCCTCGGGTTCCGAGCCGTCGTGCCCCTGCTCGTCCGATCGCTGCGACACGCCGACGACGTCGCCGACGCCCTGAGTGCCCGGGGGATCGCCTGACGCCGGGTGATCGCGCCGGCTGACCGCCGGACGATCCGGCGCAGGTGGGAGGGGGCGCGCGCGAGGATCTATACTGGGAGGCTGGCCGTTCGGCCGCCCCTCCCGTCCCCGACGCTCGCCACCCGCGAAGAACGGATGTCCGCTGTGCTTGCCGTGCACGATCTCGAGATCCGCGTGGGCGCGCGACTGCTGATGTCCGACGTCTCCTTCCGGGTGGGCCCCGGCGACAAGGTCGGCCTCGTGGGCCGCAACGGCGCGGGGAAGACCACCCTCACGAAGGTGCTCGCCGGCGACCTCATGCCCTCGAACGGCAGGGTCGACCGGGTGGGGGAACTGGGATACCTGCCACAGGACCCCCGCAGCGGCGACCCCGAGCAGCTCGCGCGTACGCGCATCCTCGACGCCCGCGGGCTCGGCTCCCTGGCGCTGGGCATGCAGGAGGCGTCGGTCGAGATGGCGTCCGACGACGCCAAGACCGCCGCCAAGGCGATGAAGCGCTACGCGCACTTCACCGAGCGGTTCGAGGCCCTCGGCGGGTACGCCGCGGAAGCGGAGGCGGCCTCCATCGCGCACAACCTGTCGCTGCCCGATCGGATCCTGGACCAGCCGCTGAAGACGCTCTCGGGCGGCCAGCGGCGCCGCATCGAGCTGGCGCGCATCCTGTTCTCCGACGCGGAGTCGATGATCCTCGACGAGCCGACCAACCATCTCGACGCCGACAGCGTCGTGTGGCTGCGCGAGTTCCTGAAGTCGTACAAGGGCGGGCTGATCGTGATCAGCCACGACGTCGACCTCGTCGGCGAGACCGTCAACCGCGTGTTCTACCTGGACGCCAACCGCCAGGTCATCGACATCTACAACATGGGCTGGAAGCACTACCTGCGCCAGCGCGTCGCCGACGAGGAGCGCCGCAAGAAGGAGCGCGCCAACGCCGAGAAGAAGGCGTCGGCGCTGCAGCAGCAGGCCGCGCGCTTCGGCGCGAAGGCGTCGAAGGCCGCCGCCGCCCACCAGATGGTCGCGCGCGCCGAGAAGCTGCTGTCGGGCCTCGAGGAGGTGCGCCAAGAGGACCGCGTCGCCAAGCTGCGGTTCCCGAAGCCGGCCCCGTGCGGCAAGACGCCGCTCATGGCCAAGTCGCTGTCGAAGTCGTACGGCGCCCTCGAGATCTTCGCCGGCGTCGACCTCGCGATCGATCGCGGCTCGAAGGTCGTCGTGCTGGGGCTCAACGGGGCCGGCAAGACGACGCTGCTGCGCATCCTCGCGGGCGTCGACAAGAGCGACACGGGGCGGATCGAGTCGGGGCACGGCCTGAAGATCGGCTACTACGCGCAGGAGCACGAGAACCTCGACGTGAAGCGCTCGGTGCTCGAGAACATGATCTCGGCCGCGCCCGACCTGAACGAGACCGAGGCGCGCAAGGTGCTCGGCTCGTTCCTCTTCACGGGCGACGACGTCCACAAGCCGGCGGGCGTCCTCTCGGGCGGGGAGAAGACGCGCCTGTCGCTCGCGACGCTCGTCGTGTCGAGCGCGAACGTGCTGCTGCTCGACGAGCCGACCAACAACCTCGATCCCGCGTCGCGCGACGAGATCCTCGGCGCACTCGCCCATTACGAGGGCGCGGTCGTGCTCGTGTCGCACGACGAGGGCGCGGTCGAGGCTCTCAACCCCGAGCGCGTGCTGCTCCTGCCCGACGGCGTCGAGGACATCTGGAACAAGTCGTACCTCGACCTCATCACGCTCGCGTAGCGCGCCGCGTCGTCGCTGTCGAGGCCCTTGCTCCCCGCGGGGGCTCCGGCTGGGATGGATGCGTCCGATCCCACACGACGCGCTCCGGCGCGCTCAGGATGAGAGGAGCCGTCCATGGCCGTTGCCGACAAGAAGATCGCATTCCTGCTGACGAAGGGGGTCGAGCAGGTCGAACTCACCAGCCCGCGCGAGGCGCTCGACCGCGAGGGCGCGACCACGGTGATCGTCTCGCCGTCCGAGGGCACGCTCCAGGCGATGCAGAACGACTGGGAGCACGGCGACGTCTTCGACGTGGACGTGCCGGTGTCGCAGGCGCAACCCGGGGACTACGACATGCTCGTGCTGCCCGGCGGCACCCTCAACGCCGACGCGCTGCGCCTCGACCAGGACGCCGTGGCGTTCGTGAAGGAGTTCTTCGCGTCGGGCAAGCCGGTGGCGGCCATCTGCCACGCCCCGTGGATTCTCGCGGAGGCGGGCCTCGCCGAGGGCCGGGAGCTGACCTCGTACGCCTCCCTCGAGACCGACCTGAAGAACGCGGGCGCGCAGTGGCGCGACGAGGAGGTCGTGATCGACGGCAACCTCATCACCTCGCGCAATCCGGGCGACCTCGACGCGTTCAACCACGCGATCCTCCAGGCCCTGGCCACCCCCGAGCCCTGAACCGGCCGGTGACGAGCTCGTGAACTCTCGCACGGGCTCTGGCGAAGTCGCCTGCGTTCCCCACACAATGTGACCGTGCCCGCGGCCTCGGCCGGGCGGCACGGTCACAGGCGTCTCTGGCGGGAGTGGCATGGGCAGACGGCAGCACTGGTCTTCGGCGGGATCGCTTCGCGCCCGCGCGACCATCGCGACGGTTCTCGCGGCGGGATCCCTCGCGGGGTGCGCTCAGCCGAGCGGGGAGACAGCAATCGTCGGTCGTTCGGACGCCTCCTACGCCTGGCTGCCCGACGCGGCGGCCATGACCGAGGCCGCAGGGCTGGTCGTGCAGGTGGCGGAGAGGCCGGTGAGATCCGAGCGCGTGGTCTCCTTCCCAAGCCGACGGGTGACGATTACCGAAAGCGGCGAGGAGAAGCACGAGACGCTCGACGCCGTCGTGTACGAGGTCGTCGTGTCGGAAGTCCAGAAGGGCGGAGCAGCCGTCGGTGATCGCATCCTCGTGGCGCCGGCGATCGATGGCGACGCGTCACCGGCATCAAGTCAGGCGCCCCTGCTTGAGCGGGGCGGGGACGTCATCCTCTATCTGGTTCCGGCGGTCGGACTCGGCGGACCGGAGGACGGCGTGTGGACGACCCTGTCGCCGTACCAGGGCGTCGAAGTCGAGGGGTAGGTCACCGGGCCGCGTCGATGAGCGCGTCCTCCTCGTCCGCGTCGCGGTCGCGACGGCGTCGCGCGGGCGGAGGAGGAAGGGCGTCGTCGTCCTCGTCGTTCGGGGACTCGCGGCGGGCGCGGATCTCCGTGCGGATCATGTAGGCGATGAAGACGAAGCCCATGATCGCGAACAGGATCCACTGGATCGCGTACGACAGGTGCGGTCCCGGGTCCTCGGTCGGCGGCGCCAGCGCGGCCGGCCGCTCCGCGGGGGCCGGGTCCTCCGAGGCCATGAGCACGTACGCCGCGGTCACGGTCGTCGCGCCCGTGCGCTCGGCGAGCGAGGGCAGATGGATGGTCGGCAGCTGTCCCTCCGGCGCGCCCCGCCCGGATGACGGCAGCGGCTCGCCGGGGCGGAGCCGCCCGGTCACCGTGACCTGCCCTTCCGGAGCGGCCGGCACGGTCTCGGGGACGGCGTCCTCTCCGGGCGGCACCCAGCCGCGATCCACGGCGACGATCCGTCCGTCCGCGAGCTCGAACGGCACGAGCACCTCGAACGCGCTGGTGCCGCCGTGCGCGCGATTGCGGACGAGCAGCTGCTCGTCGTCGAGGTACCGGCCCTGCAGCACGACCGGCCGCCACTCGTCGCCCGGCTCGTAGCCGCCCGGCTCGGCGTCGAGGATCGTCTCGATCGGCACAGCCGGCGCGTCGTAGTTCTCCGCAACGAGCGCGAGCATCTCCGCGCGGCTCTCGTTGCGGGCGAACTGCCAGTGCGAGAGGAAGGCGCACACGATCGCGAAGGCGAGCGCGACGAGGGCATAGCCGGTCCAGCGGACGGCGGGGGAGCGGTTCATGCGCGGCGCTCCGTGGCGGCGTCGTCCCCGGCCGTCACGCCGTCGCGCACCTCGAGCGGGAAGTCGCGCGCGGCGAGGAAGTCGCGCAGGTAGCCCACGTGTTCATCGCACGCGAGCCAGACCTTGCGCCGGTCGGGGGTGTGGATGCGCGGATTGCGCCACAGCACCGACCGCGTCGCGGCCGCGGCGCAGCCGGCGCGCGAGCAGGTGGGGGCCCCGGGGTCCAGCCCGATCATCGCGGACCCGGGTCCTCGCGCCGGGGCGCCTCCGAGATCCGGATGACCGGCGCCGCCGCGTCGCCGTCGCGCTCGGGCCGGGTGGCGGGGGCCTCGATCGCGGGGGCCTCCGGGCGCTGCGCCACGACCACGGGCTTGCCGCTGGCGGCATTCGCGACGACGACGGCGAAGTAGGGCAGGACGACCGCGCCGATCGCGAACAGGATGGTGTGCCAGCCGTACGGGATCACGAGGGCCATGAGCACCAGGCAGGCGGTGCGGATGCCCATCGTGATCAGGTACGTGCGCACGCGAGCCCCGGCGTCGTCCTCCGGCGCGAGCGGGAGCGACGTCGCCGACTGCGTCGGAGGGGCGTGCTTCTTCGGGGTCTTCACGGTCTCTCCAGCCTACGCCGCCGATGCCGGGATGACGCCCGGACGGCGGGGATGACCCAGCGGCCGAAGAGCACACCCTAAGCTGGCGACCGGTCCACGACCCGGCCGCCCGATCCGGGCCGCCCCGATCAGGAAAGAGCACACCGTGAGCAGTGAACGCGTCGTCCTCGTCACCGGCGGAAACCGCGGCATCGGCCGCGCGATCGCCGAGCGCTTCGTCCAGGAGGGGTACCGCGTCGCGGTGACCGCCCGCAGCGGCGAGGGCCCGGAGGGCACGCTGACCGTGCGCGCGGACGTGACCGACGCCGCCGCCGTCGATGCCGCCTTCACGGAGGTCGAGCGCGAGCTCGGCGCCGTCGAGATCGTGGTCGCGAACGCCGGCATCACGAAGGACACGCTCCTGATGCGGATGAGCGAGGACGATTTCGACAGCGTCGTCGCGACGAACCTCGGCGGCGCCTTCCGCGTGGTCAAGCGCGCCTCCAAGGGCATGCTGAAGGCGCGCTTCGGTCGCGTCATCCTCATCTCCAGCGTCGTCGGCCTGTACGGCTCGGCGGGTCAGGTGAACTACGCCTCCTCGAAGAGCGCGCTCGTGGGCTTCGCCCGCTCGCTCACGCGCGAGCTCGGCGCTCGCGGGATCACGGCGAACGTGGTCGCCCCGGGCTTCATCGAGACCGACATGACCGCGGCCCTGCCGGAAGACACCCAGGCCGAGTATCGCAAGTCGATCCCCGCCGGCCGCTACGGCAGCGCGAGCGAGGTCGCGGGCGCCGTGGCGTGGCTGGCGTCGGACGACGCCGCGTACATCTCCGGTGCGGTCATCCCCGTCGACGGCGGCCTCGGAATGGGGCACTGACGACGGCGTCGCCTCACTGACGCTCAGGCGATGGCGGCGGCTATCGCCTGAGCGAGCGCCGCCGGGCGCGAGAACTGCGGCCAGTGCCCGGATCCGAGCCGGACCACGTCGAGCCGCTCGATCGCCTCCAGCTCCGCGGCCCACTCCGGCCAGTGAGCGATCATTCCGCGCAGCGCGGTCTCGTCCGCCTGCCCCATCAGCAGCGTCACCGGAACCCCGTGGCGACGCTCGTCGTGCAGGGTCAGCGGGTCGGTCGGTACGCGGGCGGGAACGCTGCGCGCGGTCGCCGCGACTCGCGCGCGCGTGTCCTCGTCGAGGTCCGCGATGTCGTCGGGCTCGAACGCGTCCCACCCCGGGAACGGCACCACGCCGTCCACGACGGGGAACTCCGAGATGATCTGCCCGTTCGGCGGCGGTACCGTGTCGACGAGCACGACGCGCGAGACGGCCTCGGGGCGCCGGTCGGCCGCGGCCCAGGCGACGTTGCCGCCGCCGGAGTGCCCGACGACCACCGCGGGTCCGTGCCGTCCATCGATCTCGGCCACGACGGCATCGACCCACTGGTCCATGCCCACGTCAGCGGACTCGGCGGCAGGCGCGCCGACGCCGGGCAGCGTGAGGGGCAGCGCGCGATGCCCCGCGCGCTCGAGGGGGCCGACGACGTCGGACCAGGAGGATGCGTCCAGCCAGAGGCCCGGGACGAGGATGATGTCGCTCATGCCGTGAGGCTACGCTCGGCCTCCGACATGCCGCGCGCGCGTCCGCGTCGGCGCGCTGGTCAGTGCGGGGCGCGGGGCAGCAGCGGAACGACCTGCGCCAGATCGACCGGGCCGATCACGACGGGCGCGGCTCGCCGCACGGCGGGCTTGGCGTTGAAGGCGATGCCGAGCCCCGCGGCCTGGAGCATGAGCAGGTCGTTGGCGCCGTCGCCGATCGCGATGGTCCGGGTGGCCGGAACGTCGTGCTCGTCCGCCCATCTCAGCAGCTGATCGCGCTTCGCCGCGGCATCCACGATGGGCCCGTCCACCGTGCCCGCGAGCACGCCGTCGGCCGCGGTCAGGCGATTCGCTCGCCAGAAGTCGACCCCGAGCTCGGGGGCCACATCGTCGAGGATCTCGTGGAACCCGCCCGAGACCACGCCGACGAGGCCCCCGCGGGCGTGCACCGCGTCCACGAGGGTCGTCACGCCGGGGGTCGGCTCGATGCGGGCGCGCACGCGTGCGAACGAGGCGACCGGAACGCCCGCGAGCTCCCGCACGCGCGAGCGCAGGCTCTCCGCGAAGTCCACCTCGCCGCGCATCGCCGCCTCCGTCGCCGCCGCGACTTCGGCACCGCGGCCGGCCTCGTCGGCGATCAGCTCGATGACCTCGTTGCGGATCAGGGTGGAGTCGGCGTCGAGGATGACGAGGAAGCGCGCGGTCACGGTCTCCGAGCGTAGCGGTCCTGCGCCCGCTGCCCCGCCGCTGCGCATTCGCGTCGCCGCGCGTCCGGCGGGATGCACCGGGGCGACTGGGTAGGCTGGCCCCATGCCCACAGTGCTCTCCTTCGACAACGTCGTGGTCCGCCGGGACGGCCGGAACATCGTGGACGGGCTCACGTGGACCGTGAACGATGACGAGCGATGGGTCGTGCTGGGTCCGAACGGTGCGGGCAAGACGACCCTGCTGCAGCTCGCCGACACCCTGCTGTACCCCACCACCGGGACCGTGGAGATCCTGGGCGAGCGTCTCGGCCGGACGGACGTGTTCGAGCTGCGCCCGCGCATCGGATTCGCCTCGCAGGCCCTCGCGCGGCGGATTCCCGCGGACGAGCGCGTGCTCGACGCGGTGCTGACCGCCGCGTACTCGGTGCTCGGCCGATGGAACGAGCAGTACGAGAACATCGACGAGCGGCGGGCCCGCCGGGTCCTGGCCGAGTGGCGCCTCGAGCACCTCGCCGAGCGCACGTTCGGCACCCTCAGCGACGGCGAGCAGAAGCGCGTGCAGGTGGCGCGTGCGATCATGACGGATCCCGAGCTGCTGCTGCTCGACGAGCCGACCGCGAGCCTCGACCTCGGGTCGCGCGAGGTGCTCGTGGGCCTGCTGAGCGAGTACGCGCAGTCGCCCGTGACGCCCGCCCTCGTGATGGTGACGCACCACGTCGAGGAGATCCCCGCGGGCTTCACGCACGTGCTCCTGCTGCGCGACGGCAAGGCGGTCGCGGCCGGCCCCCTCGCCGAGACGCTCACCGACGCGGCGCTGACCGACACCTTCGGCGTGCCCATCGTGCTGTCGCAGGCGGACGGGCGCTACGCCGCTCGCGCGCGCTGAGCGGGATCTGCTCGCAGGCGGCGTCGCATCTGGTAGACTCGGTCGCTGGTGCCCAAGCACCGGAAGACTTTCGAACTCTCTTGGCAAGGACCCCCATGAAGACTGACATCCACCCCGAGTACAAGGCGGTCGTGTTCCGCGACCTCGGTTCGGGCGAGACCTTCCTCACCCGTTCGACCGTGACGAGCGACAAGACGATCGAGCTCGACGGCGTCGAGTACCCGGTCATCGATGTCGAGATCTCGTCGGCGTCGCACCCGTTCTACACGGGCAAGCAGCGCATCATGGACTCGGCCGGCCGCGTCGAGAAGTTCAACCAGCGCTTCAAGAACTTCGGCTCGAAGTAAGCCGCAGCTCTCGCGCACGAATGCCCCGCCTCGGCGGGGCATTCGTCGTATCGGGGGGTGGGCGGCCCGGCTCGGTGAGGGGTTCAGCGGACGGGCCAGGTGCCGTCGAGCGCCTCGGTCGGCTCCAGGCGGCCGATACGGACGAAGTACTCCGTCAGGCTCTCCGCCTGCTCGCGCGCCCAGCCGATCTGCCGCGAGTGCAGCTCGTGCGGGCATTCGGGCAGACGATCCGCGAAGCGCTCGGCCAGGGCGAGTGCGACGCGGCCCGCCGCGACCGCGTCGGCGCTCGCGTCGTGCGCGGCCTCGAGCGGCACGGAGTAGTGCGCCGCCACCACGTCGAGCGTCCGCTTGCCCTTGCGGTATCGGTCGTAGGTCTTGTCGATCACGAGCGGGTCGATCACGGGCGCCGGCTCGGCGAGCGGCGCGACGCCGTGGCGCGAGGCCTCGTGCTTGAGCAGCGAGAAGTCGTAGGCGGCGTTGTATGCCACGACCGGGATCTCGGCGGACAGGAGCGTGCGCAGCGCCGCGGCGACCTCGGCCACGACCTCGGCGGCCGGACGGCCCTCCGAGCGGGCTCGCTCGGTCGTGATGCCGTGCACGGCGGTGGCTTCGGCGGGAATGTCGATCCCCGGGTCGGCGAGCCAGTGCTCGTCGTGGACCACGGCGCCCGACTCGTCGAGCAGACCGACGTACGCCGAGACGATGCGGTCCTGCGTGACGTCGATCCCCGTGGTCTCCAGGTCGAACACCCCGATGCGCCGTGTCCAGGGCGCGCGGGCGAGAGCCGCAGCGGTCGGGACGGGCGCGACGGCCGTCGCCGCGAACAGCTGCGAGAAGAGCGCCGTCTCGGCCAGCGTCGCGCCGCCGAGTGCCTTCCCGGCCGAGCTGCTCCGGCGGGCGCGTCGCGCGACCGATCGTCGCGGCGCCCAGGTGCGGGTCTCTCCCGGTCCGTCGAGCTCGTCCAGCTCGAACAGCGGGGGCGGATCCGGCCACGACCTCGACATACCACCACACGGTAGAGCGCCGCGACGACATTCCCGCCGCGCCACCCCGGGAAGCGTCCAGGTCCGCTCTCCGTAGACTCGTCGCGTGCCCGTGCCGTCGCCCTATGCCGCCCCGCTCGCCGCGATACCCGTGGCCCGACACGAGGTGGGCGTGCTCGGCGGGCGCACCGCGTACTGGGTGTACGGCGCCGGCGACGCCGCGACGACCATCGTGGCCGTGCACGGGTTCCGCGGCGAGCATCACGGCCTGGAGCCCGTCGTGGCGTTCCTCGACGGCATCCGGGTCGTCATGCCGGATCTGCCGGGCTTCGGCGAGACGCCGCCGTTGCCCGGCCGTGCGCACGACATCGCGACCTACGCCGAGTGGCTCACGGCGTTCGTCGGGGCCGTCGCGCCCGGTGCCGTGGTGCTGGGGCACTCGTTCGGCTCGATCGTGGCCTCTGCGGCCGTCGCCGGCGAGCTGAGCACCCCGCGCCTCATCCTCGTGAACCCGATCGGCGCGCCGGCACTGTCCGGCCCGCGCGGCGTGCTGACACGCCTCGCGATCGCCTACTACTGGGTCGGCGCGCGCCTGCCCCGGCGCGTCGGCACCTGGCTGCTGCGGAACCGGCTGATCGTGCGGGTCACGAGCATGGCGATGGCCAAGACGCGCGACCGCGGCCTGCGCGCGTTCATCCACGACCAGCACGACCGGTACTTCTCGAGCTTCGCCGACCGCGACGTGCTGCACGAGGCGTTCGTCACCAGTGTGTCGCACGACGTCGGCGACTACGCCGACCGGATCGGCGTGCCGACGCTGCTCGTGGCGGCGGACCGCGACGACATCACGCCGATCGAGGCGGAGCGCGTGCTCGCCCGGCGCATCCCCGACGCGACGCTCGTGGAGATCGCGGACGTCGGCCACCTCATCCACTACGAGAAGCCCGTCGAGGCGGTCGCCGCCATCCGAGCGTTCCTCTCGTGAGCCGCCGGTCGCGGGCCTAGGGCTCGCGGCGGGCCAGCTCCATCAGGCCGCTGACGCGGTACGGGACCGCCTCGCTCATGACGAGCGACGTCTCCGTGCGCTCGACCCCCTCGATCCCGAGGATGCGCGCGTCGACGTCGAACAGGTGGCGCGCATCGCGGCAGGCGACGAGGGCGAGCAGATCTGTCTGACCCGACATCCCGTGCACCTGCACGACCTCCGGAACCCCCGCGAGCTCTCCCGTGATGCGCGGCAGCTCCACCTGGCGCACGCCGATCGCGATGAAGGCCTCAAGCGGGAACCCGAGGGCCGTCGTGGAGATCGAGCGCTCGAAGGAGCGGAAGACGCCCGTCTTGTCCAACCGCGCCATGCGGGCCTGGACGGTGTTGCGGGACAGGCGCAGGCGTTCGGCCAGTGCCACCACGGTGGTGCGGGGGTCCTCGCTCAGTGCCGCGAGCAGCTCAAGGTCGACGTGATCCAGGGAGGCCATAGTGCGAGACACTAGCAGGGCGCGGAGTGCCGGTTTGCGCATCCTGCTCAGTCGTTATCGGATCGAGTGGGCGACGTGGCGGACGGGCCCGTGCAGTGTGCTCACTCGTCGTCCGTGCTCTGGATGAGGCGCCGCGTCGCACGCTCGAGCGCGTCCTGCCTCTCGCGGTCCGAGCGATAGCGGCGCCGCACGGCCGCGCGGATCGTCCGCCCCTCCTCGTACGCGGAGACCACGCGCGGGTCGACGTAGGACGCCCGTGCCAGCGTCGGCGTGTTTCCCAGGAATGCCGCGACGTCGCGCATGGCGTCGGTGACGACGCGGCGGCGGCGTGTGACTCCGCCGCGCCCCGACCGCTCGAGTGCCTCGGCGCCCTCGGCGATCGACACCGCCGCGAGCACGGTGGCGTGCCACGTCCGGAAGTCCTTCGCCGTGGCGTCCATGCCGGTCACGTCCCGGACATACTCGTTGACGATCGCGGGGGTGACGGGATGCCAGCGCTCGTCGCGGTAGGCGAGCAGCGTCTCGCCCGCGTCCTCGCCGCGGCGGCGGCGCAGGCTCTCGACCGCGCGCGTCACCTCGGCGTCCGCGATCTCGATCCGGTGGGCGACGCCGGACTTGCCGGTGAAGGCGAACACGAGGACGTCTCCGCGCCGGGCGACGTGGTCGCGCCGCAGGGTCGTGAGCCCGAAGCTCCCGTGCGCGTCGGCGTAGACGTCGTTGCCGATGCGGAAGCAGCCGAGGTCGAGCAGGCGCACGGCGAGCGCGCAGGCGCGGTCGCGCGTGAGGGCGTCGAGCGCGAGGTCCGCCTCCACGCGCGGGCGCGCCCGCGCCAGCGCGCGACCGAACCCGAGCACGCGGTCGAACTTCTCGGCGTCGCGGCGCGTGCGCCAATGCGGGTGGTACAGGTACTGCCGGCGCCCCGCGGCGTCCGTGCCGACGGCCTGCAGGTGCCCGTTGGGGTGCGGGCACACCCAGACGTCGCGCCATGCGGGCGGGACCGCGAGAGAGCGCACGCGCTCGGCGTCCTCGGGCGGCAGCCGGTCACCGTGCTCGTCGAGATAGACGAAGCCCCGGCCCGCGCGCCGGCGGGTCCAGCCCGGCTGATCGGGCGACGTGCGGCGCAGACGCACCATGCGGCCGCCCGGGCTCAGCCCCGGGCCTCCGCGGGCACCAGCTCGACGTGCTCGGTGAGGGCGAGCTCGCCGTCGACGAAGCGGAAGACGTTGCTCGCGCCGTTCTCGACGCGCTCGCCCGGGCGCGGCAGGCGGCCGCCCGAGGCGTGCGTGAGCAGCGCCCGGATGACGCCGCCGTGTGCGACGACGATGGTCGGGACGTCGTCGTCCCGGGAGGCGATGTCGCGGACCGCGGCGAGCGCGCGCTCCGTGACGTGCTCCGGGGCCTCCGCCCCGGGCACGGGGCCGGTGCCGTACGCCTCGCGATAGTCGGTCACGATCATGCCCTCGCCGTCGCCGTAGTCGCGCTCGACCAGACCCGCGTGCGTCTCGGGCTCCTCCAGACCGAGGACGGCCGCGATGATCCGCGCGGTCTCGTGCGCGCGCTGGAGCGGGCTCGCGACCACGCGGCCGTAGCCGCCGTCGCGCAGCCGCTCGGCGGCGTCGCGCGCCTGGCCGCGGCCGGTGTCGTTGAGGGGCACATCCGTGCGGCCCTGAATGCGCTGGGCGCGGTTCCAGTCGGTCTGTCCGTGGCGCACGAGAGCGAGGATCGTCACGCCAGCGAGCCTAGGGCACGTCGCATGTGTCCTCGCCGGGAGCCGCTGCCCCGCGACGGGGGAAGGGCAGGGCGCCGCGTCAGCGTGCGGCGGGCAGAGCGTGCGCGAGGGACGCGAGCACCTCCGTCGCGCCGGCGTCGACCTTGACCGTCGCGCGGCCGTCGCCGCGCGTGTCGCCCCGGTTCACGATCACGACCGGCAGCCGGCGCCGGCGCGCACGCTCCAGCAGCCGGATTCCCGAGTTGACCACGAGCGACGAGCCGGCGATCAGCAGGGCCTCGCTGTCACGCACGAGCTGCTCGGCCTCGCGGAACTTCTCGGCCGGGATGAACTCGCCGAAGAAGACCACGTCCGGCTTGAGCATGCCCCCGCACACGCTGCAGTCCGGAATGGCGAAGCCCTCCGCGGACTCGGGGAGCACGTCCCCGTCGGGGCCGAGCCTGACGTTCTCCGGCACGGTGATCCACGGGTTGTCCCGCTCGAGGCGCTCGGCGATGTCGCGCCGGTCGAACACCTGGCCGCAGTGCGTGCAGAAGACCCGGCGCATGGTGCCGTGCAGCTCCACCACGCGGTGGCTGCCCGCGCGTACGTGCAGGCCGTCGACGTTCTGTGTGACGACTCCGGACACGATGCCGTCCCGTTCGAGCGCCGCGAGGGCCGTGTGCCCCTCGTTCGGCGTGGCGGCGGAGAAGGCGCGCCAGCCCAGGTGCGAGCCGACCCAGTACCGGCGTCGGGCGGCCTCGTCGCTCAGGAAGGTCTGCGCGGTCATGGGGGTGCGACGCGGCGCGCCCTGGCCCCGGTAATCCGGGATCCCCGAGTCGGTCGAGACCCCGGCTCCCGTCAGCACGGCCACGCGCAGGCCCGCGAGGGCCTCGATCGCGCGTCCGACCGCGGCCGTGGCGTCGGCATCGAGGTCGTGAGCGAGAGGCACGCAGCGAGTCTAAGTCGTGGCCGGCGGGAGGGGTGCGGAGCGCGAGCGGATCGGGTCCGCGCGTGCGGGATGCTGGAGGGATGAGGATCGAGCGCATCGAGGACGCCGCGGACGTGCGGCTGGCGGACTACCGGGATCTGACCGACGTCGCGCTGCGCCGCGTGCTCGAGCCGGCGCACGGGCTCTACATGGCCGAGTCCGCCAAGGTGCTCGCCCGCGCGCTGGCGGCCGGGCACGAACCGCGCTCGGTGCTCGCGCAGGAGCGATGGCTGCCCGAGCTCCCGCAGCTCCTGGGCGACCGGGACGTCCCGGTCTACCTCGTGCCCGCCGAGGTGGCCGAGGGAGTCACGGGCTACGCCGTGCACCGGGGCGTCCTCGCCGCCATGCACCGCCCCGCGCTGCCCGCCGTCGCGGACATCCTGCGCGACGCGCGCCTGGCGGTCGTGCTCGAGGACATCGTCGACCACACCAACGTCGGGGCCGCCTTCCGGGCCGCTGCGGGCCTCGGTGCGGACGCGGTGCTCGTCACGCCCCGGTGCGCGGATCCCCTCTACCGCCGCAGCGTGCGCGTGAGCATGGGCACCGTGTTCCAGGTGCCGTGGACGCGTCTGCCCGAGTGGGACGGGGCCGACGGTGCCGGAGCGCAGCTGCACGCGGCGGGCTTACACCTCGCCGCGCTCGCGCTCGCGGACGACGCGGTCGGGCTCGACGGGTTCGCCGCTGCGCCGCCCGAGCGCGTTGCGCTCCTGATGGGCGCGGAGGGCGACGGCCTCTCGCATCGTGCTCTCGCCGCCGCCGACACGCTCGTGACCATCCCGATGGAGGGCGGCGTCGACTCGCTCAACGTGGCCGCGGCGAGCGCGGTGGCGCTGTGGGCCGTCGGCCGCGGCCAGCGAGCCCGCCGCTGACCCCGCCGGGCTTACAAGCGGGGGATGGGCGTCGGCTCGGGGCGCTTGGCGCGCACGGTGTCTCCGGAGGACTGGTGGCGCAGACGCCGCAGCACCCACGGCACGAGGTGCGTGCGGGCCCAGATGAGGTCGCCGCGGCGCGCCTCCCGCCAGGTCGTGGGGGGCAGCGGGTCGGGCTGCATGGGCTGGAGATCGTTGGGCACGTTGAGCGCGCGCAGCACCATGCGGGCCACCTCGTGATGACCCAGGGCGTTCAGGTGCAGCCGGTCGTCGTCGAAGAAGCGCGGGTCCTGGATGGCCTTGAGCGCCCACTGGTCGGCCACGATGCAGTCGTACTTGTCCGCCACCGCGCGCACGTTCTCGTTGTAGATCGCGATCTTGCCGCGGAACGGGCGGAACACGGGGGAGAAGGCCACGTCCACGCCCGTGAAGACGACGACCGTCGCTCCGTCCGCGCTCAGCCGCGCGACCGCGTCGTCGAACTGCTGAGCGATCGTGTCCGGATCCGTCCCGGGTCGGATGACGTCGTTGCCGCCCGCGCAGAAGGTGATCAGGTCCGGCCGCAGCGCCAGGGCGGGCTGCACCTGATCCGCGACGATCTGCGCGATCAGCTTGCCGCGCACGGCGAGGTTCGCGTACGCGAAGTCGTCGACCTGCCGCGAGAGCGCCTCCGCGACGCGGTCGGCCCAGCCGCGGTGGCCTCCGGGCGACCCGGGCTCGGGGTCGCCGATCCCTTCGGTGAACGAGTCGCCGATGGCGACGAAGCGGCGCCACGGGTGCGGCCCCTCGTTGGGGACGAACGGCGAGCGGGGGATCTCGGCAGTCATCGCTTCCTCCAGCGGAACTCGGCAGGGACGCCCAGCAGACTACGACCTGCGCGCCTTTGGCGGATCCGTCTCCGGGGGGAGATCCGCCGCGGAGGGCAGCGGCGGATGTCGCCGGGGGCGATTACCCTGGGAACCCCATGCTGTCACCGTCCTATCCGCAGAGAGCGCCCTGGGGGACCGCCGGCAAGCTCCGCGCCTGGCAGCAGGAGGCCCTCGACGCGTACTTCGCGGCCGGCAAGCGCGACTTCCTCGTCGCGGCGACCCCCGGGGCCGGCAAGACGACGTTCGCGCTCACGCTGGCGGGTGAGCTCCTGCGTGCGGGTGAGGTCGATCGCGTGATCGTCGTCGCCCCCACCGAGCACCTCAAGACGCAGTGGGCCGATGCCGCCGCCCGCGCGCACATCCGCCTCGACCCGGCCTTCCGAAACAGCCACACGACGTTCTCCCGTCAGTACCACGGCGTCGTGGTCACGTACGCGCAGGTCGCGGTGAAGGCGTCCGTGCACCGCGCCCTCACGGAGGGCGGTCGCACGCTCGTCATCCTCGACGAGGTGCACCACGGCGGCGAGGCGCTCAGCTGGGGCGACGCGCTCCGCGAGGCGTACGCGCCGGCCAAACGCCGGCTGCTCCTGAGCGGCACGCCCTTCCGCAGCGACGACGCCCCCATCCCGTTCGTCGAGTACGCGCCCGACGAGCGCGGATTCCGCACGTCGGTGACCGACTACGCGTACGGCTATGACCGCGCGCTCGCGGACGGCGTTGTCCGGCCCGTGCTCTTCCACGTGTACTCGGGGCACATGAAGTGGCGAACGCGCGCGGGCGACGAGCTCGAGGCGCACCTGGGGCAGGACAATCTCAAGGACGTGACCTCCCAGGCCTGGCGCACGGCGCTGGATCCGCAGGGCGAGTGGATGCCCGCGGTCCTGCGCTCGGCGGATCAGCGGCTCTCCGAGATCCGGCACCACGTGCCCGACGCGGGCGGGCTCGTCCTGGCGACGGACCAGACCGCGGCGCGCGCCTACGCGAAGCTGCTGCACGGCATCACCGGTCAACGCGCCACGGTCGTCCTCTCGGACGACGCGGAGGCCTCGCAGCGCATCGAGCGGTTCTCGCAGAGCGACTCGCGCTGGATGGTCGCGGTGCGCATGGTCTCGGAGGGCGTGGACGTGCCTCGCCTGGCCGTGGGCGTGTATGCGACCTCCTCGTCGACGCCGCTGTTCTTCGCGCAGGCGATCGGCCGATTCGTGCGCGCACGCCGTCGCGGAGAGGCGGCGAGCGTGTTCCTCCCGCACGTGCCGGTCCTGATGGGCCTCGCGAGCGAGATGGAACGGCAGCGGGACCACGTGCTCGGCCGGGGCGAGAAGGACGAGGACGGGCTGGACGACAGCCTGCTCGAGGCCGCCGAGCGCGAGGAGAAGGCGTCCGACGCCCTCACCGAGGAGTTCTCGTTCCAGGCGCTCGGCTCGGTGGCTCACTTCGACCGGGTCGTGTTCGACGGCAAGGAGTTCGGCGAGCTCGCCGTGCCGGGCACGGAGGAGGAGCAGGAGTTCATCGGGCTTCCGGGCCTGCTGGAACCGGAGCACGTGCACGAGCTGCTGATGCAGCGCCAGGCGCGTCAGTCGCGTCACCGGCAGGCGCGCGAGGCGCGCGAGAGCTCGGGCGAGGCGGAGCCGGTCGCGACCCTGCCACCGCCCCTGCACCGCACCCTGCGCGAGCAGCGGCAGCTGCTCAACAGCCTCGTCGGCGTCTACGCACGCCAGACCGGCGAGCCGCACGGCGTCATCCACGCCGAGCTGCGGCGGCGGTGCGGCGGCCCCGAGGTGGCGAAGGCGACGGTCGCGCAGCTGCAGGCGCGGATCGACCTGCTGCGCAAACGCGTCCGTTCCTGAGCCGCGCGGACGCCGCGCCCGAAGCATGTGAGTTGCACGGGCCGGCGTAGCCATTCTGTCCGCGGGGACGTCGGAAGGCGCTTCGCCGGTCGCGGACCCGGCGCCGCCGGGAGTCGGCCGGGGCGCCTCGGCGGCGGCGGATGGCGCTGTACGACGCGCGTTCGCCGTCACATCCCCGCGGACTATGGTGCGATGCCGTGTCCTGCGATATGTTCGCGGAGTCGACATATTTGTGATTGTCCGGCGGACGAGGAGGTCGCTGTGATCGCCTCCTCGCCGGTGCCGGCGGCGGAGAACCCGTCAGGTCGTCGGCGGCACGGCACACCCGTTGCATTTCAGAGAGGAAACGCATCATGTCCCCACGCAAGACCCTCGTCCTCGCGGCCGGTGCCGCTCTGGCGCTCGGCCTGACCGCCTGCGGCGGCGGGCAGGGCGGCGCAGGCGGTGACGGCCTCGCCGACTGCAACGTCGGCATCTCGATGCCCACGCGCTCGCTCGAACGGTGGATCAACGACGGCGAACAGCTGAAGGCGCTGCTCGACGACGCGGGCTGCACGACCGACCTGCAGTACGCGGACAACCAGGTGAACCAGCAGATCAGCCAGATCCAGAACCAGATCGCGAGCGGCGCGAAGGTCCTGGTCATCGCGGCGATCGACGGCGAGGCCCTCGGCCCCGTGCTCGAGGAGGCGGCGGGCCAGGACGCCACCGTCATCGCCTACGACCGCCTCATCAACGGCACCGAGCACGTCGACTACTACGCGACGTTCGACAACGAGCGCGTCGGCCAGCTGCAGGGCCAGTTCATCATCGACGAGCTGGGTCTCGACGGCGGCGAGGGCCCGTTCAACCTGGAGCCGTTCGCGGGCAGCCCCGACGACAACAACGCCGCCTTCTTCTTCGGCGGGGCCTGGGACCTGCTCCTGCCCTACATCGAGAGCGGCCAGCTCGTCGTTCCGAGCGGCAAGCAGCCGGCCTCGTCGGCCGACTGGGCGAGCATCGGCATCCCCGGCTGGTCCTCCGACACGGCGCAGGCGGAGATGGACAACCGCCTCACGTCGTTCTACACGGGTGGAGAGCGCGTCGACGTCGTGCTGTCGCCGAACGACAGCCTCGCGCTCGGCATCCAGGCGTCCCTCCGCTCCGCCGGCTACGAGCCCGACGCGGACTGGCCCCTGTTGACGGGGCAGGATGCCGACGTCGCCAACGTGCAGGCGATCCTCGCCGGCGAGCAGTCCATGACGGTGTGGAAGGACACGCGCGCGCTGGGACAGCAGGTGTTCGAGATGATCCAGTCGATCCTGAACGGGGAGGAGCCGGAGATCAACGACACCGAGACGTACGACAACGGCGTCAAGGTCGTCCCGTCCTACCTGCTCGATCCCGAGGTGGTCACGGCCGACCAGGTGGAGGAGAAGCTCGTGGACTCGGGCTTCATCCCCGCCGAGGACCTGGGCCTGTGAATCGAGCGGGTGCCGGCGCCCAGGCGCGCCGGCACCCGCCGGCTCCCCTCTTGGCAATGACGCGACGAATGGAGGGCGGATGAGCGAGAACCTCATCCTCCGGATGGAGTCCATCACGAAGGAGTTCGGCGGCGGTGTGAAGGCGCTCGACGGCGTCTCCCTCGAGGTGCGGCGCGGCGAGGTGCACGCCATCTGCGGCGAGAACGGTGCGGGCAAGTCGACGCTGATGAAGGTGCTCAGCGGTGTGCACCCCGCCGGCAGCTTCCGCGGCACGATCGAGTTCGAGGGTCGTCCCGTGGCCTTCAAGAGCATCAACGACAGCGAGGCCGAGGGCATCGTCATCATCCACCAGGAGCTGGCCCTCAGCCCCTACCTCTCGGTCGCGGAGAACATCTTTCTCGGTAACGAGGTCGCCCGTGGCGGCGTGATCGACTGGAACAAGACCAACCAGGAGGCCGCGAAGCTGCTTGCGCGCGTCGGCCTCGACGAGAACCCCGCGACGAGGATCTCGGACCTGGGCGTGGGCAAGCAGCAGCTCGTGGAGATCGCGAAGGCACTGTCCAAGCGCGTGAAGCTCCTCATCCTGGACGAGCCGACCGCTGCGCTCAACGATGAGGACTCGAGCCACCTGCTCGACCTGATCGCTCATCTGCGCGGGCAGGGGATCACGTGCATCATCATCTCGCACAAGCTCGGCGAGGTCATGCGGATCGCCGACGCGATCACCGTGATCCGCGACGGGCGGACGATCGAGACCATGCCGCGAGCGGATGCGACGGAGGCGCGGATCATCCGCGCGATGGTCGGCCGGGAGCTGCACACCATGTTCCCGCCCCGAGAGCCGCAGATCGGCGAGGAGCTCTTCCGCGTCGAGAACTGGACGGTGCATCACCCCCTGGATCCCGGCCGTCGCGTGGTCGACGACGTGAGCTTCCACGTGCGAGCCGGCGAGGTCGTCGGCTTCGCGGGCCTCATGGGGGCCGGGCGGACGGAGCTCGCGATGAGCCTGTTCGGCCGCTCGTACGGAACGGGCATCAGCGGGCGCGCGTACAAGTCGGGAAGGGAGGTGTCCCTCCGCACGGTCGATGAGGCGATCCGCACCGGCCTCGCGTATGCGACGGAGGACCGCAAGCGGTACGGCCTGAACCTGATCGGCGACATCACGGGGAACGTGTCGGCTGCGGCGCTGGGACGACTCGCGAGGCTCGGCGTCGTCGACCGCCACCGCGAGTACAAGGTGGCCGACAGCTACCGCCACAAGATGAACATCAAGGCGCCGAGCGTGTCGGCGCTCACGGGGCAGCTGTCCGGCGGAAACCAGCAGAAGGTCGTCCTCAGCAAGTGGGTCTTCTCCGGGCCCGATGTGCTCATCCTCGACGAGCCGACGCGGGGCATCGACGTGGGCGCGAAGTACGAGATCTACGGAATCATCAACGAGCTGGCGACCCAGGGGAAGGCGATCATCGTCATCTCCTCCGAGCTGCCCGAGGTCATCGGGCTCTCCGACCGGATCTACGCCATCTCCGAGGGGCGCATCACGGGCGAAGTGGCCCGGGAGGACGCCGACCAGGAGACGCTCATGCACTACATGACCATGGGAAGGAACGGAACACCGTGAGCACCGCCTCGACCCCGGCTCGCCGGCGCCTGCCGAAGCTGTCGATCAACCTGCGCCAGTACGGCATCCTCGCCGCGCTGGTCATCATCGTCGTCCTCTTCCAGGTGCTCACGAACGGCCGGCTGCTGATGCCGGGCAACGTCAACAACCTCATCCAGCAGAACGCGTACGTGCTGATCCTCGCGATCGGGATGGTCATGGTGATCATCGCCGGTCACATCGACCTCTCGGTCGGATCCATCGTCGCGATGGTGGGCGCGATCACCGCAATCGCGATGATGCACTGGGGCTGGCCGGTCTGGGCCGCGGTGCTCCTGGCTCTCGTGGTGGGGGCGATCGTCGGCGCCTGGCAGGGGTTCTGGGTCGCCTTCGTGGGGATTCCGGCGTTCATCGTGACCCTCGCCGGCATGCTCCTCTTCCGAGGACTCACCCTCGTCCTCCTCACGGGTGGGACCATCGGCGGGCTCCCGCGCGACTTCACCGCGATCGGCGCAGGCTGGCTGCCGGGCTTCGGTGACGTCGCGGACGGCAGGGACGGGCTCACGCTGCTGATCGGCCTCATCGCGGTCGCGGGACTCGTCGCGCAGCAGCTGCGCACGCGCGCGACGCTGCGCCGTCTGGAACTGCCGCGCGAGAGCGCGACGAGCTTCTGGGCGAAGACGGTGCTCGCGGGGGCGGGGATCCTCGCGCTGTCGTGGCTGCTGGCCGGTTACAGCGGGACGCCGATCATCCTCCTCATCCTCGCCGTCCTCATCCTCGTCTACACGTTCGTGCTGAACCGCACGGTGTTCGGGCGGCACGTCTACGCGATGGGCGGGAACCGCTTCGCGGCGATCATGAGCGGCGTGAAGACGAAGTGGGTGGACTTCTTCGTCTTCGTCAACATGGGGCTGCTCGCCGGCCTCGCCGGCGTCGTGAGCACGGCGCGCGCGGGAAGCGCGGTCGCGAGCGCCGGCCAGCAGTTCGAGCTCGACGCGATCGCGGCCGTCTTCATCGGCGGCGCCGCGGTGACGGGAGGCGTCGGGACGGTCATCGGCGCGGTCATCGGCGGCCTGGTCATGGGCGTGCTGAACATGGGCCTGTCGATCCTCTCGGTCGACGCCGCGTGGCAGATGGCCATCAAGGGGCTCGTGCTGCTCGCGGCCGTGGCGTTCGACATCTTCAACAAGAAGCGAGGGGCGGCCCGGTAGCATCGTCCGGAAGAAACCGAACCCCCTTGCCCGAGATCCGGAGCGTAGCGCCGACGTGACGACGACGACCGAGGACGCCGGCGACGTCGCGGCCTCGGCCGAAGCCGGCCCGTCGCCCAGCGCCCCGTCGACGAACGCGCTCGTGCGGCAGGGCAACCTGTCGGCGGTGCTCACGATGCTGCACCACGACGGACCGCACTCGCGGGCCGAACTGGTGCGGCGGACGGGGCTGACGCGGTCCACGATGACGGTGCTGACGGCGGAGCTCATCGAGCTCGGCCTGGCGCGCGAGGGGCAGAGCCGTTCGGGCGTCGGGAGGGTGGGGCGCCCCGCGGTGAAGCTGGAGGCGAATCCGGAGGTCGCCGCGATCGCCGTGCACCCCGAGGTGGACGCCATCACGGTCGGTGTCGTCGGGCTCGGGGGCGAGGTGCTGCGGCGCGTCCGCTACGACACTCTGGCGCCGGCTTCCGCGCGTGACACCGTGCGGATCGTGCGGTCGATCGTCGAGGGCATGCGTCCCGACCTGGAGCGCGATCACCGCATCGTCGGAGCCGGAGTCGCCGTGCCGGGGCTCGTCCGTTCGCGCACGGGCAAGGTGCTCATGGCGCCGCATCTCGGCTGGCGGAACGAGGGGATCGCCGAGGCGCTCGGCAGGGCGCTGGGGGACGAGGTCGTCGCCGCGAACGATGCGAGCATCGGCGCCAAGGCCGAGGCGGTGTTCGGTGCGGGCCGCGGCGTGCGCAACATGGTGTTCGCGAACGGCACCGCGAAGGGGATCGGCGGCGGAGTCATCATCAACGGCGAAGTGCTCAACGGCACGGAGGGCTTCGCGGGGGAGATCGGACACACGCTGGTGGATTCGCAGGGGAGCCGGTGCTACTGCGGCCGCCGGGGGTGCCTCGAGACCGAGGTGAACCCGCGGCATCTGCTGCCGTTCCTCGGGCGACACCACATCGACGAGGACGAGCTCGACATCGCGCTCGGGCTTTCCCGCGACCCCGCCCTGCTGCGGGAGGTCGCGCGCCAGGCCGAGCTGCTCTCGGAGGCCCTCACCAACTTCGTCAATCTCTTCAGCCCCGACCTCGTGGTGCTGTCCGGCTACCTGGGCAACCTGCTGTCGGTGAGCAGGGAACGCCTCACCGAAGCGGTGCGGCTGCGCCCGCTCGGCGGGGAGGCGCGGTCGGTGCGCCTGGAGCGTGCGAGCCTGCGCTCGTCGCTCATGCTCGTGGGGGCCGCGGAACTCGTCTTCGAGCGTCGCGTGCTTCCCGTATCGGGCTCGTAGGGCGGACCACATCGGGACGGCCTCCCGGCTGAGACGGCCGCCCTCCGTCCTGCGGTGGGCCGAAATGCTGTCAATCCGGGCCCTCGGGCGCGGCGATCGGCGGGGCGTCGGTAGCGTGGCAGGGAACCCTTTCCCTTCCTCCCTGGAGGTCGCTTGAGCGCGTCCGAATCCGGCCACCACGAGCCGCGCGGTTCAGAGCCCGAACCACAGCAGGGCACGAGCGCCGAGCGCCGCCGCTGGGCGCAGTACCTGGCGGACGAGCGTGCGGAGGCGCACGTGTATCGTCGCCTGGCCGCCTCGAAACGGGGGGAGGAGCGGGCGATCCTCGAGCAGCTCGCGGAGGCCGAGGGCCGCCATGAGGCGCACTGGCTGGCGCTGCTGGGCGGTGAACCCGCGCGCATGCCGCGCGCCGGCCTGCGCACGCGGATGCTCGGCTGGATGGCCGGACGCTTCGGATCGATCTTCGTGCTGGCGCTCGCGCAGAACGCCGAGGCCCGTTCGCCGTACGACGACGAGAAGCGCGCGACGGCCGCGATGCGGGCCGACGAGAAGATCCACCACGAGGTCGTGCGCGGTCTCGCGGCCCGCGGGCGGCGGCGGCTGTCGGGCACGTTCCGCGCGGCCGTGTTCGGCGCGAACGACGGGCTCGTGTCGAACCTCGCGCTCGTGCTCGGCATCGGCGCCACGGGCGTCGCGCCCCACTTCGTGCTGTTCAGCGGTATCGCCGGCCTGCTGGCGGGTGCCCTGTCGATGGCGGCGGGCGAGTTCGTGTCGGTCCGATCCCAGCGCGAGCTGCTGGACGCGACCGAGCCCGGCTCGCTCGGCGACGAGGCGCTGCCCGACCTCGACATCGACTCCAACGAGCTGGCGCTCGTCTACCGCGCGAGGGGCATGGGTGAGGAGGAGGCCGTGGCTCGGGCCCGGCGCGTCATCGCGGAGGCGCACGCAGGACGCATGCCCGCCCGCATCGCGGGCCCCGACGCCTACGAGGTCGTCGGCGGGGCCTGGCGCGCCGCCGGGTCGAGCTTCCTGTTCTTCGCGAGCGGGGCGATCATCCCCGTGCTGCCGTGGATCTTCGGGCTCACGGGTCCGGCGGCCGTCGTGGTGGCGCTGGCCCTCGTGGGCATCGCGCTCCTCGGCACGGGAGCGACCGTCGGCCTGCTCTCGGGTGCGCCGCCCCTCAAGCGCGCCCTGCGCCAGCTCGCGATCGGATACGGCGCGGCCGCCCTGACGTACATGCTCGGCCTCCTGTTCGGCGTCTCGGTCTCCTAGCACGGGCGCGGTCGCCGGATCCGCCGAGAGGCGCGACGGGGCGCGGCGCCCGGGACGCGCCCGGCCCGGGTCGGATTCGTTGGCGAGTGCCGATCGTGGTAATGTCTTACTTCGGCCGGTGAGGCCGACACCCCGGTCACATCGACCGGACACCCAGTTGCGCGGGTGGCGGAATAGGTAGACGCGCTAGCTTGAGGTGCTAGTGCCCGTATTAGGGCGTGGGGGTTCAAGTCCCCCCTCGCGCACGCGAATGAAATAGCCCCTGGCCTGGGATTCAGTTCCCAGGTCAGGGGCCGTTTTCGCTGGAAGTGCTAGAAGAGGTGCTCAGCGTTCTGCGGAGCCTTGGTGCCGTCAGGCTTCGAGGGCGTGGCGGTCGTTGTGTTCGACGGAGGCCGGCAGCCCGGCAGCTTGCGCGAGGCATCCGCGACGCACAGCTGCACATCATCCCCGGAGCGGGCCATCAGTGGCATGTGCCGGCTCCCGAGGAGTTCTCACGCGCGCTGAGAGCCTTCCTGACTGGGGCGGGAGCGAGCGACAAGTAGCCGGAACCAGGAGCCGATCTGTTGAGTGCATCTGCTCCGCATGTGCGGTCTGGGAGAATGGGCGCATGGCGTCACTGGAGCAGAACAGCACGACGCAAGCCCCCGAGTGGTTCGGTTCTGCGGCTCGTGGCATAGCGTTCTTCCCGGTGATGATGAGCGCTTACGCCGTCTTCTACGCCGCGTGGTGGCCGTTCGCCTGGGGCTACGCCGGGTCCGGGGTGTTCGCGCTCGTCGTCGTTCTCGCGGCGGTCTTTATCGCGCGAGGCGTCGCGCAGATTCGCCACGCTTCATCCTTCCCGAACAACCGCAACGATGAGGATCAGCGGCTCGGAAAGACAATGGGGCTGCTCAACAGCGTGACGCATCCGATCTGGATGCTCGGCTCGATCATCTTGCTCGCGTTCGGGGAGGGCCGGTGGGTGCTGCCGCTGATGGTGTTCGTGATCGGTGCGCACTTCGTGCCGATGGCCCGCATCCTCGGGCGCAGGATCGACTATGTGCTTGGCCCGGTCGCGATGGTCGGGGCGATCATTGCCGGGGTGCTCGCTCTTGATCCGCAGGTGTCATGGCTGGTGGTCTTCGCCGTCGCGGGTATCGGCGGTGCTGTTGCGACACTCTGCTACGCGGTCTACATGGCGAGGGCCTATAGGCGGCTGTGCGAACGCGCCGTAGTGCCCTTCCCGCTCACGGCCTCGGTGCCGAAGCCTCGCTAAGCGTTGCCGAGGTGGGCGGCGAAGCGGTCTACGGCGGAGCGCTGCATGGTCGGGGTGACGTGGCAGTTGAAGCCCCCCTCACTCAGACCGAAGAATGACCCCCGACCTGGGATTCACGTTCCAGGCCGGGGGTCGTTCCCGTTGGGGCGCGAGGGCGGGCCGCAGGCGTCCGCGGCGCACGGGTACGGTGGAGCCATGCCCACCCCCGAGACGGAAGTGCCCGAGGTCGTGCGCGTCGCGCGAGACCTGATCCGGTTCGACACCACGAACTGGGGCGCCGGGCGCTCCGAGGGCGAGCGCGAGGCGGCCGAGTACGTCGGGGCGTACCTGGAGGCGCTCGGCCTGCGGCCCGAGTACTACGAGCCGGCTCCCCGCCGGACCAACGTCGCCGCCCGCGTTCCGGGCCGCGACCCGAGCCGCCCCGCCCTCGTGCTGCACGGGCACCTCGACGTCGTGCCCGCCGTCGCCGAGGACTGGTCGGTCGACCCGTTCGCCGGGGTCATCCGCGACGGCATGCTCTGGGGACGCGGCGCCGTGGACATGAAGAACATGGACGCGATGATCCTGACCGCGGTCGCGGATCTGCTCCGGGCGGGCGAACAGCCTGAGCGGGACCTGGTGCTGGCGTTCTTCGCGGACGAGGAGAACGGCGGGGTCGACGGATCGCAGCGCGTCGTGCGCGATCGGCCGGAGTGGTTCGCGGGCGCCACCGAGGCCATCAGCGAGGTCGGTGGCTACTCGATCGCCGTCGGCGGACGGCGCGCGTATCTGCTGCAGGTGGGGGAGAAGGCCCTGATGTGGATCCGGCTCGTCGCGCGCGGCCGCGCCGGCCACGGCAGCCGCGTCCACCCCGACAACGCCGTCACGCGACTCGCGGAGGCGATCGCCCGGCTCGGGGAAACCCGCTGGCCCGTCGAACTCACGGACACGACGCGCGCGCTTCTCGAGGGAATCGCGGAGCTCGCCGGCAGCGCCAGCACGGATCCGGACGAGCTGGCGTCCTGCACGGGACCGGCGGATGCGTTCATCCGCTCCACATACCGCACCGTCGCGAACCCGACCGGTCTGACCGCGGGCTACAAGCACAACGTCATTCCCGACCGCGCCGAGGCCACCGTCGACGTGCGCGTCCTGCCCGGTACCGAGGACGCCGTGCTCGCCGAGATCCAGCGGATCGTCGGCGACGACATCGAGATCGAGATGTTCTTCCGCGACATCGGCCTCGAGATCCCGTTCGCCGGGGACCTGGTCGAACAGATGGTCGCGGCGCTCGGCCGGCACGACCCGGGAGTCCCCGTCCTGCCCTACCTCCTGGGCGCGGGCACGGACAACAAGGCGCTCTCGACCCTCGGGATCGCGGGCTACGGCTTCGCGCCCCTCAAGCTCCCCGCCGACCTCGACTTCACCGGCATGTTCCACGGCGTCGACGAGCGAGTGCCGCTCGACGCGCTGGAGTTCGGTCGACGAGTGCTCGCCGACCTGCTGCGCTCCCTCTGACCCGGCCACAGCCGGGAGCGGGAATCGCCCGTGCGGCGGACGGAACCGGCAACCTCCGTCGCCTAGAGTCGTGAGGTCGTGCGTCCCCGCGGCCCTCCCCGAGAAGGAAAGACCCCCATGTCGTTCATCGAAGCGATCATCCTCGGCCTCGTGCAGGGGCTCACGGAATTCCTGCCGATCTCCTCGAGCGCGCACCTGCGCATCCTCGGCGAGGTCCTGCCGTCGGCGACCGATCCCGGTGCGACGTTCACCGCGATCACGCAGATCGGCACCGAGGCCGCCGTGCTGGTCTACTTCTGGAAGAAGATCGTGCGGGTCATCTCACGATGGGCGCAGTCGCTCGCGGGCCGCGTTCCCCGCAACGACCCGGACGCGCGCATGGGGTGGCTGGTCATCATCGGCTCGATCCCCATCGGCGTGCTGGGATACCTCTTCCAGGACGTCATCCGCAACGTCTTCCGAAACCTGTGGCTCGTGGCGATCGTGCTGATCGTGTTCGGCATCCTGCTCGGCATCGCCGACCACTTCGGGCGCCGCGCCCGCGACCTCGACGACCTCACCTACCCCAGCGGCGTCGCCCTCGGCTTCGCGCAGGCGCTCGCGCTCATCCCGGGCGTGTCCCGATCCGGCGCGACGACCACCGCGGCGCGCGCCCTCGGCTACAAGCGCACGGCCGCGGCCGAGTACGCCTTCCTGCTCGCCGTCCCCGCGGTGTTCGGCAGCGGCTTCTACGAGCTGCTGCACGCGATCCGCGAGCCCGAGACGGGTCCGTACGGGATGGGCGAGACCGTCGTGGCCACGCTCGTCGCGTTCGTCGTGGGCTGGGTCGTCATCGCCTACCTGATGCGCTACCTCAAGACCGGCAGCTTCCTGCCGTTCGTCATCTACCGCGTGCTCCTGGGCGGCACGATCCTGGTCCTGCTGGCGACAGGCGTGTTGAGCGCGTTCTGATTTTCTTTCTCCCACGCGTCGGGCCCCGAGGGGCCGCTCCGCGAGGGAGGCGCTTCGCTTCGCTGCGCGCGCCGGCGCTGCGCGCCTGGTGGCGGGCGCACTCGCGCCCGCACGCTCGCTTCGCTCGCACCGGGTTGAGGTGGGTGGGTGGGTCTCGGCTTCGGCTCGCTGCGCTCGCTCAGCCCGTTTCGACTTCGCTTCGCTCCGCTCAACGACCGGAGGTGATGCGACGCCCAGGTTCCGCTCGTTGAGCGGAGCGGCGGAGCCGCGGAGTCGAAACGGGTTGAGCGGAGCCGCGCAGCGGCGGAGTCGAAACCGAGTGCAACCCGCCGCGGGGTGTGAGGGCGGGTCAGCGGCGGTCGTCGCGGCCGCGGCCGTCGCTGCGGCGCAGGTAGCTCTCGAACGCCTGGGCGATCGCGTCGCCCGAGGCCTCGGGGGAGTCCCACGTGTCGCGCGCCTGCTCGAGCTGGCGGATGTACTCGCGCATGTCGTCGTCGTCCGCCGCGGCGGCGTCGATCGTCGCCTCCCACGTGGCCGCGTCGGCCGCGAGAGTGCCGCGGGGCACCGGGGCGGCGACCAGCTCCTCGAGCCGGTCGAGAAGCGCCAGCGTCGCCTTCGGGGACGGCGTGTGGCCCGCCACGTAGTGCGGCACGCTCGCCCACAGGCTCGCGGACGGGATCCCCGCGCGCTCGGCGGCATCGCCCAGCACGCTCAGCACGCCCACGGGACCCTCGTACGAGCTGCGCTCGAGCCGCAGCTCGCCGCGCAGGGCGTCGTTGTCGCTGCCCGCGAAGATCGAGATCGGCCGCGTGTGCGGGACGTCGGCCATCATCGCGCCCAGCGTCACGAACCCGGTGACGTCCTCGCGCAGCGCCACGTCCATGAACTCGGCGGCGAACGCCTGCCAGGCGCGCGCGGGCTCGACGCCCGTGAGCACCCACAGCTCGATCGCGTCCGCCGCGCCGTCCGCGCGGGGCACGGGGCGGTGCAGCGTCGCCTCGGGCCACCGCAGGCGCCGCCGGCCGTCGCCGTCGACCCCGACCGTGGGCCGCGTGTACTGGTAGTCGAAGTAGAGTTCGGGATCGACGCTCACGACAGGCTCGTAATCGCGCGCCGCGAGCAGCTGGCTCACCGCGCCGGTCGCGGCCTCGCCGGCATCGTTCCAGCCGTCGAATGCGGCGACGATGATCCGGCGGCCCAGGGTCGTCGGCGCCTCGGTCTTCTCGACCTCGCGGTCCACTCCGCTCCTTCCCGCCCGCCGCGCCTCGCGCCCGGCGGAGCCTCGTCCCAGGATAGGCGCGTCGGGGCCCGGTGGCGCCAGCACACGGCGATTGCGAGGGAGGGCGGCCGTTAGGCTGTCACGGTGACTTCGCCCCTCAACCTCCCCGCCCGCTCCGTCGGCGCGGGGCCGCGCGCCGTCCTGTGGGACATGGACGGCACGCTCGTCGACACGGAGCCGTACTGGATCGCCGCGGAGCGGCCCCTCGTGGAGGAGTACGGCGGCACGTGGACCGAGGCCGACGGGCTGCGGCTCGTGGGGCTGAGCCTGGACGCCTCCGCCCGCATCCTCCAGGAGGCGGGGGTCCGCCTGTCGACGGACGAGATCGTGTCGACGCTCACGACGCGCGTGATCCGGATGTGCGCCGAGAAAGGCGTGCCCTTCCGTCCTGGCGCCGTCGAGCTACTGCGCGACCTGCGGGCCTCGGGGATCCGCTCCGGGCTGGTCACGATGTCGATGCGCCGCATGGCGCTCGCGATCGCGGAGCTGATCGACTTCGAGGCCTTCGACGTCGTCGTCGCCGGCGACGACGCGCGCCGGCCCAAGCCGTACCCCGATCCGTATCTGCAGGCCGCGGAGGCCCTCGGCGTCGACATCGCCGACGCCGTGGCGATCGAGGACTCGCCCAACGGGCTCCGCGCCGCACTTGCATCCGGGGCCGCCACGATCGGTGTGCCGAACATCGTGCCGCTGGACGGGTACGGCGCCGAGCTGTGGCCCACCCTCGCCGGCCGGACCGCTGCCGACATCGTCGCGTTCCACGCGGCGCACACGCCCCTGGCGGCCGAGGGCGGCGTCTCGTGACGGCCGTGCCCCGGGGACCGTTCCGGATCGGCGACCGCGTCCAGCTGACGGGGCCGAAGGGCAAGCTCCACACCATCACGCTGCGCGAGGGCGGCGAGCTCCACACGCATCACGGCGTACTCCGCCACGAGCAGCTCGTCGGGCAGCCCGACGGTTCTGTCGTCGAGAACAGCTCGGGCCACGAGTACCTGGCGCTGCGACCCCTGCTGCGCGACTTCGTCATGTCGATGCCGCGCGGGGCGGCGATCGTCTACCCCAAGGACGCCGCCGCGATCGTCGCCCAGGCCGACGTCTTCCCGGGCGCCGTGGTCGTGGAGGCGGGCGTGGGATCGGGCGCTCTGTCGCTGTCGCTACTGCGCGCCGTGGGATCCGAGGGCCGCCTCATCTCGTTCGAGCGCCGCTCCGAGTTCGCGGACGTCGCGCGCGCCAACGTCGAGACGTTCTTCGGGCGCACCCCCACGACGTGGGAGGTCGTCGAGGGCGACCTGGCCGAGGAACTGCCCCGCGTCGCGCACCCGGGCTCGGTCGACCGCGTCGTGCTCGACATGCTCGCGCCCTGGGAGGTCATGGACGCGGTCGCCGACGCCCTCACGCCCGGCGGTGTCGTGATCTGCTACGTGGCGACCGCGACGCAGCTTTCCCGCGTGGCCGAGTACATCCGCGGCACCGGTGCGTTCACCGACCCCGAGGCCAACGAGACGATGGTGCGCGGATGGCACGTCGAGGGCCTCGCCGTGCGGCCCGACCACCGCATGGTCGCGCACACGGGGTTCCTCATCTCGGCCCGGCGACTGGCTCCGGGCGTGGTCCCGCCCGAGGTCAAGCGCCGCGCCTCCAAGCGCAGCTTCAGCGACGAGGACCTCGAGATCTGGACTCCCGGTGCCGTCGGGGATCGGGAGATCACGGACAAGAACCTGCGCAAGCGCGTGCGCGAGGCGCAGAAGGCGGCCGAGGGCGCGCGCCGCGCCGCGGGAGCGGCGCCCGAGTCGTCCGGGGAGGCGTCCGCCTCGTCCGGAGCGGGCGACGACGGCGCATAGACTGATCGACATGCGGAGAACCTCGGCCGTCCTGTCGATCGCCGCCCTCGCGGGCGTGACCCTGGTGGGCTGCACGCCCGCCGGTGCCGCGTCGCCCGACTGCGATCGCGACCCCGTGACGAACCCGGACGCGATGTCGCTCATCGAGGTGTCCGGGTCGCCCGAGCAGGTGCCGGTCGTCGACATGTACACGCCGTTCACCGTCGCGGAGAACGCCTACGCCGACATCGAGCGCGGCGACGGGCCCGCGATCACCGACCTGCGGCAGCCGGGCGTCCTCGACATCACGCTCTTCGACGGGGCGACGGGCCAGACGCTGCTGGGCACGGCCTACAGTGGCGACGTCTCGGCGCCCGGGTCGCTCGAGGGATGGATCGACCAGTTCCCCGGCCTCGAGGATGCCCTGCAGTGCGCGACCGAGGGCTCGCGCGTCGCGGTGGCCCTGTCTCAGGACGGCGTCTCGGAGCAGGCGCGCGCCTACTACGCGCAGTTCGGCGTGCCGTCGGAGGGGTCCATCGTCGCGGTGGTCGACGTGCGGCGCGTGCTGCCCCGCGCGGCCTCCGGTCAGCTCCGGTTCAACGACGGTCACGGCCTGCCGACCGTCGTGAGGGCCCCGGACGGGCGCCCCGGCATCAGCCTCCCCGGCACAGCCGCGCCGCGCGACGTCGTCGTGCAGACACTCATCGAGGGGGACGGACCCGTCCTGGGCGAGCAGACCGCCTTCGTGCAGTACACCGGCGTGACGTGGGAGGGCGGCGAGGTCTTCGACACCACGTGGGACGACGGCACGCCCGCCCCGCTCGCGGCCGCGCAGGTCGTGCCGGGCCTCGGCGATGCGCTGCGCGACCAGCGCGTCGGGTCGCAGATCATGGTGGTCGTGCCGCCGGACCAGGGCTACGGCGACCAGCCGCGCGGCTCGATCCCCCCGAACTCCACGCTCGTCTTCGTCGTCGACATCCTCGCCCTGCAGGAGTAGGCGGCGTCGGCGCGCTCCGATCTCGCGCGGCCCGTGCGCCCTAGGATGGGGGCGTGTCCCAGAGGATCCCGGCGGAAGAGCGCCAGCTGAACCTGGTCGTGGCGCTCATGGCCACGGAGATCGGGCTGACGAAGCAGCAGATCCTCGAGACCGTCTCGGGCTACCGCCAGCGCACGACATCCTCGAGCGACGCCCTGGAGAAGATGTTCGAGCGCGACAAGGAAGACCTGCGCGAGCTCGGCGTCCCGATCGAGACGCTCGGCGACCACGCCGATCCGCACGATCTCCGTGAGGCGCGGTACCGCATCCCGAAGGCCGAGTACGACCTCCCCTCCGACATCGACTTCACCCCCGCGGAGCTGGCGATCCTGCGCCTGGCGGGATCCGTCTGGAGCGAGGGGTCCCTGTCGAAGGATGCGCACACCGGTCTGCGCAAGATCCGAGCCCTCGGCATCGAGGTCGACGAGCCGATCATCGGGTTCGCGCCCCGCCTGACGGTGCGGGAGCCGTCGTTCGCCCCGCTCCGCGACGCGATCGAGGCGTGCCGCGTCGTGGCCTTCGACTACCTCAAGCCGGGGGAGCCGAGCCCGCGGCGACGCGTCGTCCGTCCGCTCGCGCTCGTCGACTACGAGGGCCGCTGGCACGTCTCGGCGCACGACGTCGCCGCGGACGGGGAGCGCATGTTCCTTCTGTCGCGCATCGTCAGCGACGTCGAGCCGACGGGCGAGCGCTTCGAGCCGGCGTTGCGCGACGGCGCCGGCGAGCGCGCCATGCGCGGACTGGAGGAGGTCGCGGCGCGCAACCGCGCCCTCCTGGAGGTCACTCCCGGCAGCGAGGCCGCGCTGCGCCTCACCCGGCGCAGCCTGCCGGCGCCCCAGGGCATCCTCGTGCCCTACGTCGACGCGCACATCCTCGCCGACGAACTGGCGTCCTACGGACCGGAGGTGCGCGTCGTCGAGCCGGCGCCGCTGCGGGCGGCGGTCATCGAGCGGCTGCGCGCCGCGCGGGACGTCCACCGGGACGGTGCGGCATGAGACGCATGCTGACACCCGACCGGGTCGCGCTGCTGCTCACCCTCGTGCCGTATCTGCTGGAGCGGGGCGAGGTGTCGGTCGAGGAAGCGGCGCGAGAGTTCGACGTGACGCCGGACGAGATGCGTGCGATGGTCGAGAAGCTGACGGTCATCGGCATGCCGGGTGACGGCGATTACCTGCAGATGCCGAACGAGATGTTCGACATCAACTGGGACCTGCTCGATGAGCAGGACGTCATCGAGATCACGCAGGCGGTCGCACTGGACCGCGCGCCCCGGCTGACCGCGCGCGAGGCAGCCGCGCTGCTCGCGGGCCTGCGGCTGGCCAGCTCGCTGCCGGGCGTGGCCGAGAGCGAGGTGTTCGCCGGGCTGCTCGCCAAGCTCGCCCGGGGCGCGGCGTCGGCGCCCGCCGAGGTGGTGGTCGCGCCGGCGCCCGTCGACGAGGTTCGCTCGATCGTGTCGCGGGCGCTGCGCGAGCAGGTCGCGGTCTCGTTCACCTATCGGCGGCCTGACTCCGAGCCGACGACGCGCACGGTGGATCCGGTCAAGGTGATCGTCACCGAGGGGCAGTGGTACCTGCAGGGGTGGTGCCACCTGCGCCGCGCGATGCGCAACTTCCACCTGGAGCGCGTGTCCGACGCCCGGCTGACGGACATCCGCATCGCGCACGCGCATGAGCCGGTGCCGGAGCTGTTCGCGCCGGGCGAGCACGACCAGACCGTGGTCGTGCGCTTCGCGACCGAGCTCGCGCCCCTGCTGGGCGACTACCTGGCGGGCGCGGAGACCTCCGAGTCCGGCGGAACGACGACCGCACGTCTGCGTGTCTCCGACGCGCACAGCCTCAAGCGGCTCGCGACGCGCCGCGGCGGTCGCATCGAGATCGTCGAGCCGGCGTCGGCGCGCCGGGCCGCCGCCGAGTGGGCCGATGCAGCGCTCGCCCTGTACGGCGAGGCGTCCAGCCCGCCCCCGGGAACCGCGGGTTAGACTGACCGCACTGTCGAGCATCGGAGAGAACAATGCCTCTTGGCAACGCTGGACCGTGGCAGCTGCTGCTCATCCTGGTCATCGTCCTGCTCATCTTCGGCGCTGCGCGCCTTCCGGCCCTGGCCAAGAGCCTCGGTCAGTCCGCGCGCGTGTTCCGCGGCGAGATGAAGCAGATGAAGGACGACGGCAAGACGGAGTCGAAGTCCGCCGACGACGAGGCCGGCGCCGGTTCGACGTCCGCCGAGCCGCGCACGGGTTCGCCCGAATCCAAGCCCTGACGCTCTCGTGGCCACGACCGATGCGGACGTGACCTCACGGGACGACCAGCCCTACCGCGATCGGAGGATGTCGCTCGCGGGGCACCTGATGGAGCTCCGTCGCCGGCTGATGATCGCGGCTATCGGTCTCGTCGTCGGCATGGTGATCGCGTTCATCGTCACCGACCCGGTCATCGACTTCCTGCTCCGACCCATCGAGCTCGTCGCGGGCGAGCTCGGCGACGACTTCACGCGGCTGACCTACACGGGGCCGACGAGCGCATTCGACATGCGCCTGCGCATCTCGTTCGCGATCGGGATCGTGCTGTCCGCGCCCGTCTGGCTCTGGCAGATCTGGGCATATGTGATGCCCGGGCTCACGCGGCGCGAGGTGCGCTACACGGTCGGTTTCATGGCGGCCGCGATCCCCCTGTTCTTCGGCGGATGCGTCGTCGCGGTGATGCTGCTGCCGAACGTGCTGCTCGTCATGGCGTCGTTCGTGCCCGATGCGCAGTTCGCGTCGCAGTTCTACGAGTCGTCCGGCTACTACGACTTCGTGTTCAAGATGATCACGATCGTCGGCATCGCGTTCGTGCTGCCGGTGTTCCTCGTGGCGCTCAACCTCGCCGGCGTCGTCGATGGGCGCGCCGTGCTGAAGGGGTGGCGTCCCGCGTTCGTGATCGCCCTCGTGTTCGGCATGCTCGCCTCGCCGCCCGCCGACATGGTGACCATGCTGATCCTCGCCGTCATCCTGTTCGCGCTGTACATGGCGGCGGCGGTCGTGTGCCTGGCCTTCGACCGGCGCAAGCGCAAGCGGGATCCGGAGCTCGCCCCGTGAGCGCGGCGGCCGGGCCCTCTCCCGCCGAGCGCTACGCCGCGGCGCGCGACCGGCGCGCGCACCCGGAGACGCACGCGTTCGCCGAGGCGCAGCGGTTCACGCTCGACGACTTCCAGATCGCGGGCTGCCGGGCACTGGAGGACGGGCGCAGCGTGCTCGTGGCGGCGCCCACCGGCGCGGGCAAGACGATCGTCGGCGAGTTCGCGGTGCACCTGGCGATGCGGACGCCGGATCAGAAGGCCTTCTACACGACGCCCATGAAGGCCCTGTCGAACCAGAAGTTCCGGGAGCTCCAGGACGTCTACGGCGAGGACGACGTCGGGCTGCTGACGGGCGACACCAACATCAACGGGTCGGCTCGGGTGCTCGTCATGACGACCGAGGTGCTCCGCAACATGCTCTACGCGGACTCGCCGGCGCTGCGCGGGCTCCGCTACGTCGTCATGGACGAGGTCCACTACCTCGCGGACCGTTTCCGCGGCGCCGTGTGGGAAGAGGTCATCATCCACCTCCCCGCCGACGTGCGGCTCGTGTCCCTGAGCGCCACCGTGTCGAACGCCGAGGAGTTCGGCGACTGGCTCGACACCGTGCGCGGCGACACCGAGGTGATCGTGTCCGAGACGCGCCCCGTGCCGCTCGAGCAGCACGTCCTGGTGCGCGGCGACCTGCTGCCGCTGTTCGACGACCGCGCGGGGGCGGCGACGACGCAGGTCAACCAGGAGCTGCTGCGCGTGCGCAGCTCGTTCGCCGCGGCCAGCGGCGGCTTCTCGGCCGTCCACCGGGGCGGCCGGCGCCGCAGCGGCCCGCGTCGACCCCCGCCACCGCGTCGCATGGAGCGCATCGACCGGCCCGACGTCGTGCAGCTGCTCGAGCGCTCCAACCTGCTGCCGGCGATCTTCTTCATCTTCAGCAGGGCCGGCTGCGACGCGGCCGTCCAGCAGGTGCGGCGGTCGGGTCTCCGGCTGACGACCGCGGAGGAGCGCGCGGAGATCCGCGAGATCGTCGAGGCTCGCACGGCCGCACTTCCCGACGAGGACCTCGGTGCGCTCGGCTACTGGGAATGGGTCGAGAACCTCGAACGCGGCGTCGCGTCGCACCACGCGGGTCTGCTTCCCGCGTTCAAAGAGGTCGTCGAAGAGCTGTTCCAGCGCAAGCTCGTCCGAGTCGTGTTCGCGACCGAGACGCTGGCGCTCGGCATCAACATGCCGGCACGAACCGTCGTGCTGGAGAAGCTCGAGAAGTTCAACGGCGAGGCGCGCGTCGCGATCACCTCCGGCGAGTACACGCAGCTCACCGGCCGGGCCGGGCGGCGCGGCATCGATGTCGAGGGCCACGCGGTCGTGCAGTGGACGGAGGGCCTCGATCCGCAGGCCGTCGCCGCGCTCGCCTCACGGCGCACGTACCCCCTGAACTCGAGCTTCCGCCCCACCTACAACATGGCCGTCAACCTGATCGACCAGTTCGGGCGCGCCCGGGCCCGCGAGGTGCTCGAGTCGTCGTTCGCGCAGTTCCAGGCGGACCGGGCCGTGGTCGGGCTCGCACGGCAGGTCAAGGACGCCGAGGAGTCCCTCGCCGGCTACGAGAAGGCCATGACGTGCGAGCACGGGGACTTCACCGAGTATTCGGCCATCCGGCGGGACCTCAGCGATCTCGAGAAGCTCAACCGGAAGGACCAGGGCGCCTCCCGCGGCACGCGCGAGAAACGCCAGCGCGAGATCAACGGCCTGCGCCGTCGCATGCAGCGCCACCCGTGCCACCGGTGCCCGGACCGTGAGAAGCACGCGCGCTGGGCCGAGCGCTACTGGAAGCTGCGCCGGCAGACCGACAAGACCCGCCGACAGATCGAGAGCCGCACGGGCACCGTGGCGCGCGTCTTCGACCGCATCATCGACGTCCTCGTCGCGCTCGACTACGTGCGCCTGGAGGGCGACGAGGCGACGCTGACCGACGCGGGCCGCCGCATGCGGCGCATCTACGGCGAGCGGGATCTGCTCGTCGCGGAGGCGCTGCGCACCGGGATCTGGAGGAACCTGGACGCCGCCTCGCTCGCGGCGCTCGCGTGTGCGCTCGTGTACGAGCCGCGACGCGACGACGCGGGCGCCGACCCCCGTTCGCTCCCTCGCGGGGCGTTCCGGATCGCCCTGAGCGAGACCGAGGACCTCTGGGCGCGCCTCGACGACCTGGAGCAGGAGCACCACCTGCCCGGCACGGAGCCCGTCTCCACCGGGCTCGCGGCGGCGATGCACATGTGGGCGCGCGGCGCGCTGCTCGACCGGGTCCTGACCGAGGCCGACATGGCGGCGGGCGACTTCGTGCGCTGGGCGAAGCAGACCATCGACCTGCTGGACCAGCTCTCGCTCGTCGCCGAGGGTGAGCTCGCCCGCACCGCTCGCCGCGCGCTCGACGCCGTCCGGCGCGGCATCGTCGCGTACAGCTCGGTGTGAGAGCCATGCGAGATCGTCCGGCCGCGGCCTCGCCGCGCCCCCTCCTGCCCCTCTGGGCCGCCGTGCCCGCGGCCGCGGCGGGCGGGCTGGCGCTGGACGCGGCCTTTCCCGAGCTCGGGATCTGGCCGCTCGCCTTCCTCGCTGTGGGGCTCTCGCTCGCCTCGCTCATCGGACGCCGAGTCGGCGGCGCGCTGCTCGTCGGACTCGCCTTCGGCGCCGCGTTCTGGTTCCCGCACCTCGACTGGGCGGCCCGCTTCCTCGGCGACCACCCGCTCGCCTGGGTGCCGTGGACCGCTCTCGCCGGAGTCCAGACCCTGTTCTCGGCGCTCGGGGCGATCCCGATCTCCCTGGCCTATCGGTGGTTCCCCGACCGGCGCGTGCCCCGGCTCACGCTGCTGCCGCTCCTGGTCGGAGCGGTCTGGACCGCGCGCGAGCTGGTGATGGGGAACTGGCCATACGGGGGATTCCCCTGGGCCAGGCTCGGGATGACGCAGTCGGAGGGGCCCTTCGCCGCCGTCGCGTCGTGGCTCGGCGTGAGCGGCCTGTCGTTCCTCATGGCGGTGCTCACGGCCGCGCTGCTCGAGCTCGCGCGCGTCCGCCCGGTTCGCCTGCGGTCGCTGCTGCCGGCGGTCGCGCTCGCTCTCGTCCTGGTCCTCACGCCGCAGTGGCAGACGGGCACCGCCGGGACCATGCGCGTGGGCGCCGTGCAGGGCAACGGGCCCGCGGCGTACTTCGACGAGCGCAGCCGGGGCGACATCCTGGCGGCGCAGCTGGAGGCGTCCCAGCCGTTGCGGCACGAGGACGTGGACGTCGTCCTCTGGCCCGAGGGAGGCGTCGACTCCGACCCCCGCGCGGACCGGGCCACGGCCCTGACCCTGAGGGTGGCGTCGCGCGCGTTCGGCGCGCCGATCCTGCTCAACGCCGCCTCGGAGGAGGGGGACCTCGTCTACAACACGTCGATGCTGTGGACCGAGGACGGCCTCGACGCCGACGGCGGCCTGCAGACCCACGCGAAGCGGCATCCCGTCCCGTTCGGCGAGTACGTGCCGGACCGCGAATTCTACGGCGCGATCGTGCCCGACCTGATCGGCCTCATCGGGCGCGAGTACACGCCGGGAACGGACGCGCCCGTGGTCGACGTCGACGCGGTCCGCATCGGCCTCGCGATCTGCTTCGACGTCATCTACGACGACGTCATCCGCGAGGGAGCCCGCGAGGGCGCGCAGGTCTTCATGTTCCAGACGAACAACGCCGACTTCCGCGGCACGGACGAGAACCTGCAGCAGCTCGCGTTCGCGCGCATGCGCGCGATCGAAACGGGTCGCACCGTCGTGAACCTCTCCACCGTCGGCACGAGCCAGGTGATCGCTCCCGACGGTACGACGATGTCGGCGCTGGGCGTGGACGAGGCGGGGCTCCTCGTGTCCGAGCTCGAGCTGCGCGAGGGCCTCACGCCCGCGGTCGTGCTCGGACCCTGGGTGCAGGCCGCGCTGCTCGCCGGCAGCCTCGCCGCGCTGGTGCTGCTCGGTCTCGCCCGGGCCTTCCGCAGAGGAGGAGCCCGGGACGGACGCGGAGGATCCCGCCGACGGCCGCGCGCCGCGCCGCGACGTCCCCGGAGCGACGTCGACCGCGTCGTCGCGATGTTCCGCTGACTCCGCAAGCCCCTCCACCGGAGCGGCGGGCCTGCCTAGGATCGGGCACATGAGTTCTGACACCACGCGATTCGACGGTTCCTTCGGCGAGCCGGAGGAGAAGTACTGGTTCAACATGCGCACGCGCGAGGTCGAGCACGGGCCCGAGTCGCCCGCTCCGGACCGCGTGGGCCCGTTCGACTCCCGGGAGGAGGCGGCTCGCGCGCCGGAACGGCTCCAGGATCGGGCGAAGGCCTGGGCCGAGGACGAGGAGCGGGAGCGCGAGGCCGACTGGCCTACCGGCAACCCGGGATGACGCGGCCCGCGCGACGCTGTCGACGCCACCGCGGGCAGTAGGCTGAGCGGGCGGGGACGCCCCGTCACCTGTTCCTGCAGAGGGGAATCGATGGACAAGCAGAGGGACTTCGTGCTGCGCACGATCGAGGAGCGCGGCGTCAAGTTCGTGCGGCTCTGGTTCACGGACGTGATCGGCACCCTGAAGTCGGTCGCGATCGCGCCGGCCGAGGTCGAGGGCGCGTTCACCGAGGGGATCGGCTTCGACGGCTCGGCGATCGAGGGACTCACGCGCACGTACGAGTCGGACCTGCTCGCGCATCCCGACCCGACGACGTTCCAGATCCTGCCGTGGCGCGGCGAGATCGATCCCACGGCGCGGATGTTCTGCGACATCACGACGCCGGACGGTCAGCCGGCGGTCGCGGACCCCCGTAACGTGCTCAAGCGCACGCTCGCCAAGGCCGCCGACGCCGGCTTCACGTTCTACACTCACCCCGAGATCGAGTTCTACCTCCTGAAGGCCGGTGCGAGCCCCGAGGCGATCGAGCCGGTCGACCACGCCGGGTACTTCGACAACGTCCCCGGCGGCACGGCGCACGACTTCCGGCGGCGGTCGGTGCGCATGCTGGAGGACCTCGGCATCTCGGTCGAGTACAGCCACCACGAGGGCGGGCCGGGCCAGAACGAGATCGACCTGCGCTACGCCGACGGCCTGACCATGGCCGACAACATCATGACGTTCCGCACCGTGGTCAAGGAGGTGGCGATCGAGCAGGGCGTCCACGCGACGTTCATGCCCAAGCCCCTCTACGGCGAGCCGGGCAGCGGCATGCACACGCACATGTCACTGTTCGAGGGAGACACCAACGCGTTCTACGAAGAGGGCGCCGAGTACCAGCTCTCCAAGGTCGGGCGGCAGTTCATCGCGGGACTGCTGCAGCACGCCAACGAGATCGCGGCCGTCACGAATCAGTTCGTCAACTCGTACAAGCGCCTGTGGGGCGGCGACGAGGCGCCGAGCTACATCACGTGGGGGCACAACAACCGCTCGGCCCTCGTACGGGTGCCCATGTACAAGCCCGGCAAGAGCCAGTCGGCGCGCGTCGAGCACCGCGGCATCGACTCGGCGGCGAACCCGTACCTCGCGTACGCGCTGATGCTCGCGGCGGGGCTGAAGGGCATCCAGGAGGAGTACGAGCTGCCGGCGGAGGCGGAGGACAACGTGTGGGCCCTCAGCGAGGGGGAACGGCGCGCCCTCGGCTACCGGCCGCTGCCCTCGAGCCTCGAGGACGCGGTCGAGTACATGGAGGAGAGCGAGCTGGTCGCCGAGACCCTCGGTGAGCAGGTGTTCCGCTACGTGCTCAGCAACAAGCGCCGCGAGTATCAGCAGTACCGCTCGCAGGTCACGCATTTCGAGTTGAAGCACAGCCTCGACATCATCTGATGCGGCCCGAGAGCGGCGCACCGGGCGAGCGTAGCGGGTCGACGTGAGCACGCGCGATCGTTCGTCGGTGCTGACGGAGCTGGCGCGGCTGGGGTTCTCCCGGCTGGGTGAGGCCGAGGTCGCCATCCAGGAGCTGCGCGAACTGGTCGGCCTCGACCGGAGCGAACTGCTCGCCGAGGCCGCGGGAGCGGCCGATCCGGACGAGGCGCTGGCCGGTCTGGTGCGCATCGCCCGGCGGCGGGCCGAGCCGGTGCGCGACGTGCTCGCGGATCCCCGGGGGCAGCGGGTCGCGTGGCGGCTCCTGGGCGCCTCGCGCGGCTTCGCCGACTTCTACCTGCGACGCCCCGAGCGCTTCGAGGCGCTCCGCGGGGCGGGCGAACGGCTCCCCGGCGCCGACGAGCTGCGCCGCGTGCTGCTCGCCTCCGTCGGCGCCGACGCGGAGGGCTTCGCCGCATCGGGCGACGACTCCGCGTGGGTGGGGCTGCGCGTGGCGTATCGCGCCGAGCTCGCCGGCATCGCGGCGTACGACCTCCTGCATCCGGAGCCGGTCGCCGCGGTCGACGGTGTGACGGCGGCGCTCGCGGACGCGGCGGGGGCCGCGCTGGAGGCCTCGCTCGCCGTCGCGCGTGCCAAGGTCGCGGGCGCCGGGGCCTCGCGCTCGGAGGTCGCGGCGACGCGCCTGGCGATCATCGGCATGGGCAAGGCCGGTGCGCGGGAGCTGAACTACGTCAGCGACGTCGACGTGATCTTCGTCGCCGGCGTGGACGCCCAGGGGGCCGGCGACGACGGCGTGGGCGAGGGTCGCGCCATCGAGATCGCGACACGGCTCGCCGTGCAGACCATGCGCGGGATCGACGGGATCGAGGCGGAGCCGCCGCTGTGGGAGGTGGACCCCAACCTGCGTCCCGAGGGGAAGCAGGGTGCGCTCGTCCGCACCCTCGAGTCGCACGTGGCGTATTACGAGCGCTGGGCGAAGAGCTGGGAATTCCAGGCGCTGCTCAAGGCGCGGCCGTTGGCGGGCGACCCCGCGCTGGGGGAGGCGTACGTCGCGGCCATGCAGCCGCGCGTCTGGGCGAGCAGTGCGCGCGAGGACTTCGTGGACAGCGTCCAGGCCATGCGCGAGCGGGTGATGGAGCACATCCCCGCGGAGGACGTGCCGTTCCAGCTCAAGCTCGGCCCGGGTGGCATCCGGGACATCGAGTTCGCCGTGCAGCTCCTCCAGCTGGTGCACGGACGTGTCGACGAGTCGGTGCGCCAGCGCGGGACGCTCGGGGCGATCGCGGCGCTCGAGGAGGGCGGGTACATCGGGCGTGCGGAAGCGGCCGCGTTCGGGAGGGACTATCGCACGCTGCGGCTCCTGGAGCACCGGCTTCAGCTGGCCGGCCTGTCCCGCACCCATCTCATGCCGCGCGACGACGACGGACTGCGCGCGCTCGCGCGGGCGACGGGACTGGCCGAGTCAGCCGAGGGCCTCCAGCGCGTGTGGGACGACATCCGGCGCGAGGTGCGCGAGATCCACGTGCGCCTGTTCTATCGCCCGCTGCTGGCGGCGGTCGCGCGGTTGCCGCAGGACGAGGCCTCGCTCACGCCGGACCAAGCGCGCGACCGTCTCGCCGCGATCGGCTTCCGCGAACCGGCGGTCGCGCTGCGGCACATCGCGGCCGTGACGAGCGGGCTGAGCCGGAAGTCGACCATCCAACGCCACCTGATGCCCGTCATGCTCCGGATGTTCGCCGAGGGCGTCGATCCGGACTCGGGGCTGATCTCCTTCCGGCGCGTCAGCGAGCGGCTGGGTGAGACGCCGTGGTTCCTGCGCATGCTGCGCGATTCCTCCGGAGCGGCCGAGCGGCTGACGAAGCTGCTGTCGGGGTCACGCTACGTGGGCGAGCTGATGGAGTGGATCCCCGAGTCCGTAGCCTGGCTCGACAGCGACGACCAGCTGCTGCCCCGCGCGTCCGCCTCGCTGCAGGAGGAGGCCCGGGCGATTCAGACCCGGCACGCCACGATCGAGGACGCGATGCGCGCCGTGCGGGCCCTGCGGCGCCGTGAGACGCTCCGCGCCGCGATGGGGGCGATGCTCGGCGTGACCACGATCGAGCAGCTGAGCGCGGCGCTCACGGGCATCACGGAGGTGACCCTCCAGGCGACGCTGCGCGCCGTGCGGCGCGAGGTCGTGCCCGCCGACGCCGACGACCTCGACTTCGCGATCATCGGCATGGGGCGGTTCGGCGGCGCGGAGCTCGGCTTCGGCTCCGACGCCGACGTGCTGTACGTGTATCGCCCCGAGTCCGTCGAGCCGCAGCGCGCGGAGAGCCTCGCACGCAAGATCGTGGCCGAGCTGAGACGGGTCTCGGAGGACCTGCGCCTGCCGCTCGAGCTCGATGCCGATCTGCGTCCGGAGGGCCGCAAGGGGCCCATCGTGCGGTCGCTCGACGCGTACGGCGAGTACTACCGGCGCTGGTCCCTGTCATGGGAGGCGCAGGCGCTTCTGCGCGCGCGGGGCGTTGCGGGCTCGACCAAGCTCATCCAGGCGTTCGAGGAGCTCGCCGACGCCGTTCGCTATCCCGCGGAGGCCGACCCGCAGGCGCTGCGGGAGATCCGGCGCATCAAGGCCAGAGTCGAGGCGGAGCGCCTGCCGCAGGGCGTCGACCGCTCGCGCCATCTCAAGCTCGGCCCCGGCGGTCTGAGCGATGTCGAATGGCTCGTGCAGCTGTTGCAGCTGCAACACGCCCACGACGTCCCGGCGCTGCGCACGACGTCGACCCTCGGCGCGCTGGGCGCAGCCGTCGACGCGGGCCTCGTGGGGGAGGAGGACGCGGGACTGCTGACGGACGCGTGGATGCTCGCGGCGCGTCTGCGCTCCGCCAACACGCTCCTGTCGGGCCAGACGAGCGACGTGCTCCCGCTCGACCGCCGCCGCCTCGACGGCATCGGCCGCATCCTCGGCTACCCGCCGCGCAGCGCGACGCGCGTCGAGGACGACTGGCTGCGCACGGCCCGCCGCGCCCGCCGCGTCTTCGACCGCCTCTTCTACGGCGACTGACGCCCCGCCGCGACAATTCGTCCTCGCGCCGACAATCCCTCCCCGCGCCGACAATGCGTGTGCTCGACGCATTCTGGGCGCACGGACGGATTGTCGCGGGATGCAGGGACGGCGAAGGCCCCGCTCCCGAGGGAGCGGGGCCCGAGGCACGGCGGGGTCAGACGCCGTAGTACAGCTCGAACTCGAAGGGGTGCGGGCGCTGCGCCATCGGCAGGATCTCGTTCTCGTACTTGTACTCGATCCAGGTGTCGATGAGCTCGTCCGTGAAGACGCCGCCCGCGGTCAGGAACTCGCGGTCCTTGTCGAGCGCGTCGAGCGAGTCGACGAGCGAGTTCGGCACCTGCGGGATGCCCTTGGCCTCCTCGGCCGGCAGCTCGTACAGGTCCTTGTCGACCGGCTCGTGCGGCTCGATGCGGTTCTTGATGCCGTCGATGCCGGCCATCAGCTGCGCCGCGAACGCCAGGTACGGGTTGCCCGAGGAGTCGGGGGCGCGGAACTCGATGCGCTTGGCCTTCGGGTTCGAGCCCGTGATCGGGATGCGGATCGCCGCCGAGCGGTTGCCGGCCGAGTAGACGAGGTTGACCGGCGCCTCGAAGCCCTTCACCAGGCGGTGGTAGCTGTTGAGGGTCGGGTTGGTGAACGCCAGGACGGCGGGGGCGTGCTTCAGCAGGCCGCCGATGTACCAGCGGGCGATGTCCGAGAGCTGCGCGTAGCCCTTCTCGTCGTAGAACAGCGGCTTGCCGTCGCTCCACAGCGACTGGTGGGTGTGCATGCCCGAGCCGTTGTCGCCGAACAGGGGCTTCGGCATGAACGTGGCCGTCTTGCCCCACTCCTGCGCGGTGTTCTTGACGATGTACTTGAACTTGAGGATGTCGTCCGCGGCGTGGACCATCGTGTCGAACTTGTAGTTGATCTCGGCCTGGCCTGCGGTGCCCACCTCGTGGTGCGAGCGCTCGACCTCGAGGCCGACCTCGATGAGCTTGAGCACGATGTCGTCGCGGATGTCGGCCTGCTTGTCGACGGGGGAGACGGGGAAGTAGCCACCCTTGAACGGCGTCTTGTTGCCGAGGTTGCCGCCCTCCTCCTCGCGGCCGGAGTTCCACGCGGCCTCCTCGGAGTCGACCGCGTAGAAGCTCTTGCCCTGCGAGACCTCGTAGCGCACGTCGTCGAAGATGAAGAATTCAGCCTCGGGGGCGAAGAACGCCGTGTCCGCGATGCCGGTCGAGGCGAGGTACTTCTCCGCCTTCTTGGCGACCTGACGCGGGTCCTTCGCGTAGATCTCGCCGTTGCGCGGGTTGTAGATGTCGAACACCATCACGAGCGTCTTGGCCTCGCGGAACGGGTCGAGGTACGCCGTGGTCACGTCGGGGATGAGCTGCATGTCCGACTCGTTGATGTTCGCGAAACCGCGGATCGACGAGCCGTCGAAGAGCTGGCCAACCGTGAAGAACTCCTCGTCGACGGTCGAGGCCGGGATGTTGAAGTGCTGCTGCACGCCCGGCAGATCGGTGAAACGGATGTCGAGGAACTTGACATCGTTCTCCTTGATGAAGGTGAGCACCTCGGACGAGTCGTTGAACATTGAGACTCCAGGTTGGTGGGACTTTGGTGGCATCACCCCGAGGAGGGGTGACGCCACGACGCTACCGGCGCGGGATTGCCCGAGGGTGTCCCTCATGTTTCCGGGATGTTACGCGGGGCGCTCCGCCTAAGCTGTTTCGGTGACCTCCGATGCTGCTGCCCAGGAATACCCCGGCCGTGATCTCGGCCTTCCCGCGACCGGACGGGGGAGCATCGGTCGACCGGGGCGGCGCTTCGCGGCGCTCGCGATCGACCTCGCGAGCGCGGTCCTGATCGGCGTGGCGTTCTTCGACTACAACCCCATCGCCACGAACGTCACGTTCGCCCTGCTGCAGATCCTCTTCATCCCCACGATCGGTGGCAGCCCGGGGCACCGCATCATGCGCATGTACGTCGCGCCTCTGCGCGGCGGCTGGGTCGGCCTGTGGCGACCGATCGTGCGGACGGCGCTGCTGTTCCTCATCATCCCCGCTGTCGTGTGGGACAGCGATCAGCGCGGCCTGCACGACAAGATCGCGGGTACCGTGCTCCTGCGGTCGTCCTGAGGGGCGCCCGCGGCGGCGGACGCCGGGGGTCAGCGGGGGCGCGGCGCGCGCACGCGGGAGGGGTCGATGCCCTTGGGAATGGGCAGTGACGCGAGCGACTGCGACACCGACTCGATGCGCTGGACGACCGCTGCCATGGTGGCGCGGTCGATCGCCTTGGGGAGCGACTTGATCGTCTTCACGAGCTGCGAGATCGGCACGTCCTCGGGCTCATTGCCGACGTAGAACTCGTGCACCGGCACGCCCGAGGCGACACGGGCCACCTTCATCCGCTCGTCGCGCATCAGCCGACCGAGCCGGCTGCGTGAGCCCTCGCCGACGAGCACGACGCCGCCACGCCCGACGGCGCGGTAGACCGCCTCCTGCGTCTTCGGGTTGACCCCGACGGGCATCTCGCCGCTGCGCCAGCTCCGGCCCAGCATGGTCGACAGCACGTGACCGGTGGCACCCGGCATTCCCTCGATGCGACGGTACATCGCGCGCGTGGAGATCCGCGTGAGCGTGATCATCGCCGCGAGCACGCCGAGCATGAGGCCCGACAGCGCCCAGAGGATGATGCTCCAGACCACGGGGTTCAGCAGGAAGCCCAGGAGCACGCCGAGGCCCAGGCCGGCGATCAGGATGCCCAGCAGCAGCCATCCGAGCCAGGGGAACGCCTCGCGCGTGAAGCTGTACAGGGACCTGATCTGCCGGATGAGGCCCGGGCGCTTCTCGGCCTCGGGGGTGCGTGCTGCCATGCCTTCCAGCCTACCGAGTCACCGCCTGGACGCGGACCGCGACGTCGCCCGGAGACGGGCCGGGACCCGTCGTGCACAGGACCGCGACGGCGCCGTGTATCCCCAAAGTCCGCATCCGCGGGCGCACGTGACGTGCCGCACGCCGAGGATGTGGACATGGAGGACACGACCGGCTCCGAGGAGCGTCCGATGACCGCAGCGGCCCTGACGCACGCCTACCGGGCGATACGGTGCGTGGAGCCGCCGCAGGCGCCCGTCCGCGGGCTGCTCGCCGCTCAGGGGGACCGGCGGGTGCTGCTCGCCGACATCGCGGACGCAGCGCCGGCGATGCTGTCCGGCGGAGCCGGAGCGTCCGCCGCGGCTTCCCCACAGCACGTGCTCGTGCCGCTGGATCTCGTACGCCGCCCGGACGGACACGACGTCGAACTGCCCTGGTGCCGCGAACGACTCGACCGACTGATGGCCGCCCGGGCGACGGCCGGTCCGCCGCTGTCGGGCGGCGAGCTGGTGACGCTCACGGTGAGCGTGCTGCGGGGAACGTGCGAGGCGTGGGCTCGAGGCCCGCAGGACGACGCGGGGCCGCGCGGGGTCTGGTGGGTGACCGAGGAAGGCAGGCCGATGTTCGCGGCCGATCGCGAGCATGGGGAGCCGGCCGAGGTCGCGGCACGGGGCATCCTGGGTCTCGCGCTCGAGCAGACGTCGGATCGGGTGCTCGTGCGGAGCATCGAGGAGGCACGCGCGGCGCTCGAACGGCCGCGGGGGCTCGCGCGGACGCTGCAGCGCCTGGAGGACGCGCTGTTCGACGCCTGCGCTCCGCAGCCGGTGCAGCGTCCGCACGCCCGCGACGCGGTCGACGCGGCGGACAGCGCACCGGACGTCCGGGCGACCGCATCTGCGCCGCCGCCGGCCCTCTTGACCGGCCTGATCGAGCGGTTCGTCGACGCGGGCGTCGCCGAGCTGGTGCGCGACGCGCTCGATCGCCTCCGCGACGGCGCCCGTCGCCTGCTCGCAGGACGTCGTCGTGCGCCGCTCGTCGTCGGCGGCGCTGCGGCGGCGCTCGTGCTGGTCGGAGGAGCGCTGTGGCCCTCGGACGCGGGGCCCGCCGCAGGCGACGCACTCCCCGCGAGCGCGGAGACCGGAACCGTCGGCGGTGACCGGAGCCAGCCGGGCGGCGCGGAGGGCGGGGCTCTCCGCGACGAGGATCCCGCGCGCGGGGATCACGCCGAACGCGCGGGGGAGGACCCCGTGGCGGCGACCGGGCGGCTGCTCGCCGAGGTGGCGGCGTGTGCGGCCGCCGGGGACGATTCGTGCGGCCGGGCACGGGACGTGGAAGCCGAGCCCGTCGCGGAGGAGGCGCTCGAGGCCGCGTCGGTGCCGCGCGACGTGCACCTCTTGGACGACTACGGCGACGTGGCCGTCACGCGGGCGGACGACCCGTCGGGCGAGCGTGCGGCGCTGCTCGTGCAGCTGGTACGGCTCGACGGACGGTGGCTGCTGCGCGCTGTGCACCCCCTCGCGGGCGCGGACGGCTGAGCCGACCGAAACGGATCGGGCCGCCCGTGCGCGAACGCGCGGGCGGCCCGATGTCGGCTGCTCGTCAGATGCCGAGGTCGGCGGCGAAGGCCGCCTCCTCCAGCCGCGACTTGACGGCCGACAGGAAGCGCGCGGCGTCCGCTCCGTCGATCGTGCGGTGGTCGTAGGACAGCGCGAGGTAGACGTACGAGCGGATGCCGATCGCCTCCACGCCGTCGACCTTCACGACACCCGGGCGCTTGAACACGACGCCCGTGCCGAGAATCGCGGACTGCGGCAGGAACACCACGGGGGTGTCGAACAGCGCGCCGCGCGATCCGGTGTTCGTCAGCGTGAACGTGCCGCCGGCCAGCTCGTCGGGCTTCAGCTTGTTCTCCCGCGTACGCGCCGCGAGGTCGGCGATCTCGTGCGCGATCTGCGCGAGGTTCTTCGAGCCGGCGTCGCGGACGACGGGCGTCAGCAGACCGCGCTCGGTGTCGACCGCGATGGACAGGTTCTCCGTCGGCGGGTACACGATGTTCTCGCCGTCGAGCGTCGCATTCACGATCGGGTACGCCTGCAGCGCCTCCGCGGCCGCGAGCGCGAAGAACGGCAGGAACGACAGCTTGTCGCCCGTCTTCGCCTGGAAGTCGCCCTTCACCTGGTCGCGGAACGCGGCGAGCTTCGTGACGTCGACCTCGACGACCGTGGTCAGCTGCGCGGTCGACTGCATCGACTCGACGGCGCGCGACGCGAGCACCTTGCGCAGGCGCGACATCGGCTGCGTCGTGCCGCGCAGCGGCGAGGTCTCGGGCTTCGTCGCGGCGGGCGCGTCCTGCTCGGCCGGCGCCGCCGCGGCGCCCTTCGAGGCCTCGGCGGCCTTCAGGACGTCCTCCTTGCGGATCCGTCCGCCCACGCCCGTGCCCGTGACGGCCGCGAGGTCCACGCCGTGCTGCGCAGCGAGACGGCGAACGAGCGGGGTCACGTACACCTTGTCGTCGTCGCCGGCGGGAGCCGCGGGCTCTTCCGCCGCGGGCGCCTCCGCCTCCGGTGCCGGGGCCTTCGGCTCGGCCGGCTGTGCGGGGGCCGGCGCGGCCGGCTCCTCCTGGGCGGCGGGCTCCTCGGCGGCCGGCTCCGCGGGCGCCGAGGCCTGCTGGTCCGGCGCGGGCGCGCCGCTGCCGACGCGCGCGAGGACCGCGCCGACCTCGACGGTCTCGTCCTCCTGGACGAGGATCTCCTGGATCACGCCGGCGACCGGGGAGGGGATCTCGGTGTCGACCTTGTCGGTGGAGATCTCCAGCAGGGCCTCGTCGACGGCGATCTCGTCGCCGGCCTTCTTCAGCCAGCGGGTGACCGTCCCCTCGGTCACGCTCTCGCCGAGCTCGGGGAGCACGATGTCGGTGCTGTCGCCGCCGCCGCTCGCGGTCTCGGCGGCCGGCGCCTGCTGCTCATCCGCCTCGCCCGCGTCGGAGGGCTCCGGCTCGGCCTGCTCGGCCTGGGCCTGGCCGCTCTCCTCGGCTGCGGGCTCTTCGTCGGAGGGCGCGGCGCCCGAGCCGTCGCCGATCTTGGCGAGGACGGCGCCGACCTCGACGGTCTCGTCCTCCTGGACGAGGATCTCCTCGATCACCCCGGCGACGGGGGAGGGGATCTCGGTGTCGACCTTGTCGGTGGAGATCTCCAGCAGAGCCTCGTCGACGGCGATCTCGTCGCCGACCTTCTTCAGCCAGCGGGTGACCGTTCCCTCGGTGACGCTCTCGCCGAGCTCGGGGAGGACCACGGAAGTGCTCATGTCGGAGTCTCCTTCAGGATGTGATGACGTTTACAGCTTAGTGAGTCGGGGGCTCGGGTCAGCCCCCAGCGGCGGATGCGCCGGGCCGGCGGGGTCAGAGGGAATGCAGCGGCTTGCCGGCGAGCGCGAGGAACGCCTCGCCGAGCGCCTCGCTCTGGGTCGGGTGGGCGTGGATCAGCGGGGCGATGTCCTCGGGGTGCGCGTCCCATGCCACGGCGAGCTGGCCCTCGGTGATGAGCTCGCCGACGCGGTCGCCGACGAGGTGCACGCCCAGCACGGGGCCGGCGGTGCGCCGCACGACCTTCACGAGACCACTCGTGCCGAGGATCTCGCTGCGCGCGTTGCCGGCCAGGTTGTACTCGTAGGACGTCACGGCGTCCCCGCCGTACTGGGATACCGCCTGCGCCTCCGTCAGGCCGACCGACGCCACCTCCGGCCGCGAGTACGTCACGCGCGGGATGTGGGTCTCGGGGACCGGTGTGGGGTCCAGGCCCGCGATGGTCTCGGCGACGAACACGCCCTGCTGGAACCCGCGGTGCGCGAGCTGCAGCCCGGGCACGATGTCGCCCACGGCCCACACTCCCGGCGCGCTGGTGCCCAGCCGCTCGTCCACGACCACGTGGCCGCCCTCGAGCCGCACGCCGGCCTCCTCCAGCCCGAGACCGGCGGTCGCGGGGGCGCGACCGACGGACACGAGCAGGTAGTCGGCGCGCAGCTCGTCGCCGCCGTCCAGCGTGACGGTCACCCCGGCCGCGTCCTGCTCGGCGCGGGAGAAGCGGGTCGCGAGCCGCACCTGGATCCCGCGTTTGCGGTACGCGCGTTCGAGCGCCTTGCTCAGCGCGGCGTCCTCCTGCGGGACGAGGTGCTCCAGCGCCTCGACGATCGTCACCTCGGCGCCGAGCGAGCGCCACGCGCTGGCGAACTCGACGCCGATGACGCCCCCGCCCAGCACGATCGCGCTGCGAGGGATCTCCTCGAGGGCGAGGGCGGTGTCGCTCGTAAGGATGCGCCCGCCCGGCTCGAGCCCCGGCAGGGTCCGGCTGTGCGATCCCGTGGCCAGCACCACGTCCGTGCCGGTGTACGCCGCATCGCCCACGCGCACCGTGCGGTCGGCCTCGAGCCGTCCCTCGCCGGTGACGACCGTGATGCCGCGGCGTGCGATGAGCCCCTCGAGCCCCTTCGCCTTCTTCGCGACGACGCCCTCGCGGTAGGCGCGCAGGGCCCGCGCATCGATCCCCGTAAGGGAGGCTTCGACGCCGTACGCCGCCGAGTCCCGCACGGTGTCCGCGACCTCTGCGGCGTGGAGGAGTGCCTTGGTGGGGATGCATCCCCGGTGCAGGCACGTGCCGCCCAGCCGGTCCTTCTCGACGAGTGCGACGCTCTTGCCCAGCTCCGCCGCGCGAAGCGCCGCGGCGTAGCCGCCGCTGCCGCCGCCCAGGACGACGACGTCGAAGGCGGTCACTGCACCTCTCCGCCCGCGGCCACGAAGTCGATCAGGGCACGCACGGTGGCCCCCGTCGGTCCCTTGTCCGTGAAGCCGTACGCGCCGGTCGCGCTCATGGCCGAGCCCGCGATGTCGAGATGGACCCACGGGATCCGGGGGGCGTCCTCGCCCTCGCCCGTGCGGCCCACGAAACGCTGTAGGAAGAGCCCGGCGTAGAGAGATCCGCCCGCGCGCGACCCCATGTTGGCGTTGCGCAGGTCGGCGATCCGCGACTCGAGCTCCTCGCCGATGTACTCCGGCAGAGGGAGCGGCCAGGCCAGCTCGCCCGTGCAGTCGGCAGCGCGCAGGAACGCGTCCACGGCGTCGCCGTGACCCATGACGCCGGTGTGTCGCGTGCCGAGAGCCACGAGGATGGCGCCCGTGAGCGTCGCGACGTCGACGATCACGTCGGGGTGCTCGCGGCTCGCCGCGACGAGACCGTCGGCCAGCACGAGCCGGCCCTCCGCGTCGGTGTTGGTGATCTCCACGGTGGTGCCGTCGAGCACACGGAGCACGTCGCCGGGGCGGGTGGCGCGGCCCGACGGCATGTTCTCGGCGATGCACATCCATGCCGTCACGTGCACCGGCAGGCGCAGCTCGGCCGCGGCGCGCACCACGGCGAGCACCTCCGCGGCGCCCGTCATGTCCTCGTTCATGCCCATCATGGATGCGGCGGGCTTGAGCGAGAGCCCGCCGGTGTCGAAGGTGATGCCCTTGCCCACGAGCGCGACGTGGCGCTGCGCCCCGTCGGGGGCGTAGTCGAGGCGCACGAGACGCGGCGGCCGATCCGAGCCGCGTCCCACGCCGAGGATGCCCCCGAAGCCGCCCTCCTCGAGGTCCTTCTCGTCGTAGACGGTGACGTCGATGTCGAGTCCGGCGACCGCGTCGACGGCGGCCTCGGCGAGCTGCGCCGGGCTCTGCCGGTCGGCGGGGGTCGACACCAGATCCTTCACGAGCGCGACGGCGGCGGCGCCGGCGCGCACCGCGTCGAGCGCGCGGTCGTCGGCGTGCGGGGCGCCGTGCACCAGCACCTTCGCCGCTCGGCGCCGCTTCGCGGCCTTCTCCTCGTCGTCGGACTTGAACGAGTCGAACGAGTAGCCGCCGAGGGCCGCTCCCTCGGCGGCCGCGCGCCAGGCGTCGTCGACGTCGGCGGCCACCATCACCGACACGGTGTCGAAACCGGTCAGCTGTCGCGCCGCGGTGCCGACGGCCTCGCGGACCGCGGCGGCGTCGGGGGACGAGCCCAGGCCGACGACGGCGAGGGGACGGTCCGTCACGTCGGGGGCGTAGACCCGTGCGTACGCGTTGCGCGACCCCGTGAACCCGATGGCGTCGAGCACGGGGCGAAGGCCGGTGAACCCGCTCGGCTCGTCGCGGTCGTCGCCGAGCGCGGGCAGGGCCAGGATCGCGGCATCCGCGCTGTCGGACGGGAACGGGTCGGCGGTCAGCGCGAGAGCGGGGAAAGGCATGCCGTCCATCGTAGGCGCCGCTCGCGGGGCGAGCCGCGACCGGCCGGGACGAGCCGAGCGCGGACGTCACAGCGGAAAGGCCCGCGGAGCCGCCGCGGCTCGTAGCATGGTGGCATGCCCTCGACTGGTGACATCTACGAGCGGGTCGCGAACGGCCCGGTCGTGCCGCGCGGTCTCCCGCTGGTCGTGCTGATGACCGGCTTCACCGACGCGGGCGGCGCGGTGTCGGGCCTCATCGACTTCACGCGCGAGCAGCTCGATCCGCGTCCCGTCGCCGTGTTCTCCAACGACGTGCTGCTGGACTACCGCGCGCGTCGCCCGATCGTCACGTTCGAAGAGGACCACCTGACCGACTACCGTCCGCCGCGGCTCGAGCTCTCCCTCGTGCACGACACGCTCGGGCAGCCGTTCCTGCTGCTCTCGGGGTACGAGCCCGACTTCGCGTGGGACGCGTTCGCTGCCGCCGCACTCGACTTCGCCGAGCTGTACGACGTCGCCTCGATGACGTGGCTGCACGCGATCGCGATGCCGGTGCCGCACACGCGCACCCTGGGCGTGACGGTGAGCGGCAACCGGGCGGACCTGATCGAGGCGCACTCCATCTGGCATCCGCGCACGCAGGTCCCCGCCACGGTCGGGCACCTGCTGGAGTACCGCTTCGTGGAGGCCGGCCTCGACGTGGCCGGCTTCGTCCTCCTCGTGCCGCACTACCTCGCGGAGACCGATTACCCCGCCTCGACCATCGCCGGCCTCGACAAGCTGATGGCCGCGACCGGTCTGGTCTTCACGATGGACGAGCTCTACGCCGACAATCGCGACTATCTCGGAAAGGTCGAGGACCAGATCGCCGGCAACGAGGAGCTCGGCCGCATGGTGCAGGGGCTCGAGGAGCGGTACGACGCGTATGCCGCGGGCCTGTCGACGGGCGGCGCGACCGCGATGGGCATTCCCGAGGGGGAGCTGCCCAGTGCCGACGAGCTGGCCGCCGAGCTCGAGCGATACCTCGCCTCCCGCCGCAACGGCGACGAGGACAAGCGCGGATCCTGACGGTCGGAGACGCTCGTCCGGCCCGGCCGGGGAATACCGGAGCGGTCCCGGGAGTTGATCCCTGGCAGGACCGTTCGCGCGCGTCCGGCGTGCGGCCGGACCTGTGAGACAATGGACGTCCGACCCGTTGTCGAGACGGCGCACGACGCGGCGCCGGACTTGACAAGGGTCGTACTAGTGCCCGAACACACCCGGGGGCGCGGCGCGAGGCGCCGCCGGTGAAAGGCGAAACGTGACCACTGCCACGAAGACTCCGCGGACGACCGCGAAGAAGAACTCTACCGAGGCGGACGCGGCGATCGAGCCGACGGACGTCCTCACCTCCGCCGAGACGGCGGAGGGGGCCGCGAAGCCGGCCCGCAAGACCGCTGCGAAGAAGGCGGCGAGCAAGACCGCGACGAAGAAGGCGGCGCCCAAGAAGGCGTCGAAGAAGGGCGCCGAGGGCGACGACGAGGACGACGTCGTACTGGGCGAGGACGCCGAGCTGGAGGTCGCCGTCGACGACGAGGTCGGCAAGGGCGACGTTTCCGAGGGCGAGACGGAGGTCGCGGAGGCGGACGCCGCGGAACCCGACGTTGCCGAGGGCGACGAGGACGAGGCGCCCAAGAGCGTGGCGACCGAGCCTCTTCCCACCGGCGCCATCGTGATCACCTCGAGCGACGAGGACGAGATCCCCGTCTACTCGACCCAGATCACGGGCGCCACGGCCGACCCCGTCAAGGACTACCTCAAGCAGATCGGCAAGGTCCCGCTGCTCAACGCCGCGGAGGAGGTCGACCTCGCCATGCGGATCGAGGCCGGTCTGTTCGCCGAGGAGAAGCTGTCGAAGATGTCGGCGGCCGAGAAGTCGAGCCAGCTGGGCCTCGACCTGCAGTGGGTCGCCCGCGACGGTCAGCGCGCGAAGTCGCACCTGCTGGGTGCGAACCTGCGACTGGTCGTGTCGCTCGCCAAGCGCTACACGGGTCGTGGCATGCAGTTCCTGGACCTGATCCAGGAGGGCAACCTCGGTCTGATCCGCGCGGTGGAGAAGTTCGACTACACCAAGGGCTTCAAGTTCTCGACCTACGCGACGTGGTGGATCCGCCAGGCGATCACGCGCGCCATGGCCGACCAGGCCCGCACGATCCGCATCCCCGTGCACATGGTCGAGGTCATCAACAAGCTCGCACGCGTGCAGCGGCAGATGCTGCAGGACCTGGGTCGCGAGCCCACGCCGGAGGAGCTCTCCAAGGAGCTCGACATGACCCCCGAGAAGGTCATCGAGGTGCAGAAGTACGGCCGCGAGCCGATCTCCCTGCACACCCCTCTGGGCGAGGACGGCGACAGCGAGTTCGGCGACCTGATCGAGGACACCGAGGCGGTCGTGCCGGCCGACGCGGTGGGCTTCACGATGCTGCAGCGGCAGCTGGAGAGCCTGCTCGACTCGCTGTCCGAGCGCGAGGCCGGGGTCATCCGCATGCGCTTCGGCCTCGGCGACGGGCAGCCCAAGACGCTCGACCAGATCGGCGACACCTTCGGCGTCACGCGCGAGCGCATCCGCCAGATCGAGTCGAAGACGATGGCCAAGCTGCGCCACCCCAGCCGCTCGCAGTCGCTCCGCGACTACCTCGAGTGATGCCGGCCGCGGCGAACGAGGGGAAGGCCCTCGAGGTCGAGGTCGACGGCCGGCGCTTCCAGCGCATCCCGCTGCGGACGCGCGTGGTCATGCCGGACGACGATCTCGACGCGATCGTCACCGAGTACGCGCGCGACGCCGTGCAGCCGGGCGATCTGCTGTTCGTGACCGAGAAGATCGTCGCGATCACCCAGGGCCGGTCGTACCTGCTGTCGGAGATCCGGCCCCGCAAGCTCGCTCGGTTCCTGTCGCGCTATGTGGTCAAGACGCCGCACGGCATCGGCCTCGGGATGCCCGAGACGATGGAGATGGCGCTGCGCGAGTGCGGCACGCCCCGCATCCTCTTCGCGGCGGCCGTCGCCGCGGTGACGAAGAAGCTCGGGCGCAAGGGCGATTTCTACCGCATCGCGGGGGAGCGGGCGCGCGCGATCGACGGGCCGACGAGCGGCACGATCCCGCCGTACAACCAGGCGGTCGTGCTCGGACCCGAGCGACCGCGCGAGGTGGCGAGGCACCTGCAGGCTCTCCTCGGCGGCGGCATCGAGGTGGCCGTGGTCGACATCAACGACATCGGCGGCAACGTGCTGGGCTCCACGGTCGACAAGGCCGAGGAACGCCGTCTCGTGCGGATCCTCCGCGACAACCCGCTCGGCCAGGGCCACCAGTCCACGCCGATGGGCATCGTCCGCTCGATCTGACGCCCGCCCGCCCGGGGCCCTGTCCCCGGGCAGGCGTCGGTCAGAAGCCGATCGCGCGGCGGTAGCGCGGCTTGTGGCCCGTGCGGATGCCCGTGACGCTCGGCTTGTTCTCGTAGACGCCCGCGCCCCAGTTGCCCTCGACGAGCACGGGACCGTCGGGGGACACGACGACGTCCCACCCGACGTACTGCACCTCGGGGACCACGCGGGCCACCTCGTCGATGAACGCGCGCACCTCGTCCACGAGAGGCAGGCGGAAGTCGGCGATGCGGAATCCCGTGTCGGGGTGCTTCTCGTGCACGTGTCCGTGTGAGTCGTAACCGGGTCCGAACGCGCGGCCGTCGTCGTGGAGCATCGTGTAGAAGCCGCCGTACGACATCTGGTCGCTCACGGCGCCGCGGCCGAATTTCTGCGCGGTCGCGAGGACGTGGACGTCCCTGCCGTCGAAGAACGCGGTGATGCGGGTCGTGTTGACCGTGCCCGGACAGACCGCGGCGAGGTCCGGGTGCTGCCGGATGACCTCCTCCAGCAGCAGCTCGTCGCGCTCGAGCAGACCGCGGTGGAAGGTCACCCAGTCCGTGACGTCGGCCGCGTGATAGCGCCGGACGCCGAGCCCCATGTGGCTCACCGGCACCTTCGCGATGATCGTGCCATGCCGCTGCGCGAACTCACGCACGGCGTCGGCGTTCCCGGGCTCGACGACGAGCCAGTCGCGCTTCAGGAAGCGCGAGAACACGCGGTTGAACTCGATCTTGTTCTCGAACAGGACGCGCTTGTCCTTGCGGGCGTAGCGCGCCGCAAGCTGCATCGACACGGGGTGCGTCATGTACGTGGCCCGCTCCTGCTTGGACAGGATGGCGAAGTCGTAGTCGACGTAGTCCTGGAAGGCGACGTCGTGGCGCGCGGCCGACCACAGCATGTCCGCGAACACCCGCGGCGTCCAGGCGCCGTGCTGTTCGTGCACCTCCCGAGCGCGCTCGGCCACCGACTTGATGTCGATGCGACGGGCCCGCTCCGCGAGGTAGCGGAGCTTGGGGCCGATGGCGAGGCCTTTGGCGGGCATGGAACCTCCGGTTCGGGGCGGCGCGCCGACAGGGCGGCCGGGAATGCAATGCGCCCTAGTCTAGATCGGGTGGATCCGACGACCCTCAGCACGCACGGAGCCAGCGCCCCGCTGGCCCGCGTGTCGCGCACGGCGCTCGAGCGGAACGCCCGCCGGGCTCGAGAACGCGGCACGACGGCGGTGGATCTGCGCCGCGACGGCTGGGGACACGGCGCCGATGCGGTCGCGCGCGCGGCCGCGGCGGTCGGGCTCACGCACGCGGTCGTGGATGCGACGTCCGCGGCGGCCGCGCGGGAGGCGGGTCTTGCTCCCGCGCCTGGCGCGGACGCGTCGGGAAGCAACCTGGACGCGGCGCTCCTCTTCGGGTTTCCGGGCTCGGGAGGCACCCCCGTGCTGTCGCTGACGGCGCCCGTCCTGTCCGTCAAGGAACTGCGCGCGGGGGAGGGCGTGTCGTACGGCTACATCCACCGCGCCCCCGCCGACACGCGCGTCGCGCTCGTGGCCGGCGGGTACGCGGAAGGCGTGGTGCGCGCGCTCGGCAGCCGGGTCGACGTCGAGATCGCCGGCCGCCTGCACCCCATCGTCGGGCGTGTCGCGATGGACGTCTGCGTCGTGGACCTCGGCGACGCGGACGTGTCGCGCGGTGCCACGGTCACCTACTTCGGCGCGGGGCTGCGCCGCGACGCGATCGCCGAATGGGCGGCGGCCACGGGACTCAGCGCCGCGGAGCTCGTCGCCGCCGTGGGGCTGCACGTGCGGCGGGAGGTCGTCGAGTGAACGCCGAGCTGCGGGTCGATCTCGCGCGATTGCGCGCGAACATCACGGCGGTGCAGGACCGGCTTCGACCGGCGGAGCTGATGATGGTCGTGAAGGACGACGCGTACGGTCACGGACTGGAGCCGGTGGTCGATTCCGCCCTCGCGGTCGGCGTCACGTGGTTCGGAGCCTTCGACGTGCCCACGGCCGTGAGGACCGCGGCGGTCACGGGCTCGCGCGCGCGGGTGTTCGCGTGGCTGACCGTGGGGGAGGACGAGATCGCCGCGGCGCTGGCAGCGGGAATCGAGCTCGGCGTCGGCGATGCGGACTATCTCGAGCGCATCGCCCGTGTCGCACCCGCGCCGGCCGCCGTCCACCTCAAGATCGACACCGGCCTGCACCGCAACGGAGTCAGGCCCGAGGCGTGGCCGGCCTTCGTGCAGCGCGCGGCAGCCCTGGAGGCAGCTGGACGCGTGCGCGTCGCGGGGATCTGGAGCCACATCGCCGAGGCGAGCGACGCGGAGGACGATGTGTCGCGCGCGCTCTTCGACACCGCGGTCGCGGCCGCCCACTCCGCCGGTCTGGCTCCCGAGGTCCTGCACCTCGCCGCGAGCGCCGCGGGCTGGGCGCGCCCGGAGTTCCGCTACGACGTCGTCCGCGTGGGCGCGTTCTGCTACGGCGTGCGCTCGGCAGGCGGGCCCGATCTCGACGGCATCGCGCCCGCAGCCGCGCTCGTGGCGCGCGTGGAGGCGGTCGGGGCCGATTCCGTGCGTATCGGGGTCGGCGCGCTGGACGGTGTGCCCTCGACCCTCGGTGGCCGCATCGATGTCGGAACCCCGGCTGGCGCGCGCGAGCTGCGGGCCGTGGGGCCGGTCGAATGCGTCGTCGCGTCGTGGCCCGGCGCGGCCGTCGGGGACGAGGTGACGATCTTCGGACCGGGCACCGCGGGGGAGGGATCGGCCACCGACCTCGGTGAGGCGATCGACACCGTGGGGGAGGAGCCGCTCCTGCGGCTGTCCCCGCTCATCCCGCGCGCGTACGAGAACCGCTGACCCTGTCACAGGGAAAAGCGCCGCGCCCGCCGGCCTGGGAGGCACGGCGGGCGCGAAAGCCTGCGGGCTGCGCTCAGACGGTCTCGTCGAGCCGCGCCGTCTCGTCGTGCCACGAGGTCGCGACGGCGCGCAGCTTCTCCTCGTACTTGCGGCCGTGGTGAGCGCAGAACAGCAGCTCGCTGCCGTTGACCTCGGCGGCGATGTAGGCCTGCGCTCCGCAGGAGTCGCAGCGGTCCATCGCCGTGAGGCGGTAGGAGACAGCGGGGGCTTCGGTCGTGGTCGTCGTCATGTCTGCCTCCTCGTTCATTCGATCCATGCGTACGTGCCGGAGTCGTCACATATAACCACGACGCCCTGACAATCCTGCCCGAGAGGGGCCCCGTTTCGCTCTGCGCGTACGCGGGCGGGAAGGGCTTGCGCGCGGGCCCGCGCGCACCCCCGCGACGCTGGGAGTGTCAGCGCGGTCGCACGGCCGGCGGCGGATAGCATCGAGGATCGTGACTGCCGAGTACTCCGCCCATCATCTCCAGGTCCTGGAGGGCCTCGAGGCCGTCCGCAAGCGGCCGGGAATGTACATCGGATCGAACGGCTCGCCCGGGCTCATGCACTGCCTGTGGGAGATCATCGACAACGCGGTCGACGAGGCCGTCGCGGGCAACGGCGACCGGATCGACGTCATCCTGCACGCGGACGGCAGCGTCGAGGTGCACGACCGGGGTCGCGGCATCCCCGTCGACGTCGAACCGCGCACCGGCCTGACGGGCGTCGAGGTCGTCTTCACCAAGCTCCACGCGGGCGGCAAGTTCGGCGGCGGCTCGTATGCGGCCTCCGGCGGCCTGCACGGCGTCGGAGCGTCGGTCGTGAACGCCCTGTCGGAGCGGCTCGACGTCGAGGTCGACCGCGGCGGCAAGACCTACGCCATGTCGTTCCACCGCGGCGAGCCGGGCGTGTTCGCCGACGAGGGCGAGAAGCGGCCGGACGCGCCGTTCACGCCGTTCGACGAGCGGAGCGAGCTGCGCGTGGTCGGCAAGGCGGCCAAGTCGGCCACCGGCACGCGCGTGCGCTACTGGGCCGACAGGCAGATCTTCACGAAGGACGCCGCGTTCCAGCTCGACGACCTCGTCACCCGCGCGCGGCAGACGGCGTTCCTCGTGCCGGGCCTCGAGCTCGTGATCCGCGACGAGCGCAGCCTCCCGGACGGGGAGCCCGTCGAGACGTCCTTCCGGTACGAGGGCGGCATCTCGGAGTTCGTGGACTTCCTCGCGACCGATGCCCCGGTCACCGACACGTGGCGGCTCACCGGCTCGGGCACCTTCACCGAGACGGTCCCGACCCTCCAGCCGGACGGATCGATGCGCGCGACCGAGGTGGAGCGCGAGTGCGCCGTGGACATCGCGCTGCGATGGGGAACCGGCTACGACACGGCCGTGCGCTCGTTCGTCAACATCATCGCCACGCCCAAGGGCGGCACCCACCAGCAGGGCTTCGAGCAGGAGCTGCTCAAGCAGCTGCGGGCCCAGGTCGAGGCGAACGCCCGGCGGCTGAAGGTCGGCAACGACAAGCTCGAGAAGGACGACGTGCTCGCGGGACTCAGCGCTGTGCTCACCGTGACGGTTCCCGAGCCGCAGTTCGAGGGGCAGACCAAGGAAGTGCTCGGCACACCCGCCGTGCGCGCGATCGTGGCCAAAGTCGTGCGGGAGCAGCTCAAGGCCCGCTTCGCGTCGACCAAGCGCGACGACAAGAACCAGACGTCGATGCTGCTGGACAAGGTCGTCGCCGAGATGAAGGCGCGCGTGTCGGCGCGCGCGCACAAGGAGACGCAGCGTCGCAAGAACGCCCTCGAGAGCTCGTCGTTGCCCGTCAAGCTGGTCGACTGCCGCACGCAGGACGTCGCCCAGTCGGAGCTGTTCATCGTCGAGGGCGACTCGGCGCTCGGCACGGCGAAGCACGCGCGCAACAGCGAGTACCAGGCGCTCCTGCCGATCCGCGGCAAGATCCTCAACGTGCAGAAGGCCTCGATCAGCGACATGCTGTCGAACGCCGAGTGCGCGTCCATCATCCAGGTCGTGGGTGCCGGGTCCGGGCGGACGTTCGATCTCGACGCCGCGCGCTACGGCAAGGTGATCATGATGAGCGACGCCGACGTCGACGGCGCGCACATCCGGACCCTGCTGCTGACGCTGTTCTACCGGTACATGCGTCCGCTCGTGGAGGCCGGGCGCGTGTTCTCGGCCGTGCCCCCGTTGCACCGTGTGGTCGTCATCCACCCCGGCTCGAAGCCCAACGAGACCATCTACACGTACAGTGAAGCCGAGCTGCACCGGCTGCTGTCGCGGCTGCGCAAGGCCGGACGCCGGTGGCAGGAGCCGATCCAGCGGTACAAGGGCCTCGGGGAGATGGACGCCGACCAGCTCGCCGAGACCACCATGGCGCGCGAGGGGCGCCTCCTGCGCCGCGTTCGGCTCGAGGACGCCGAGGCCGCCGGGCGCGTGTTCGAGATGCTGATGGGCAACGAGGTCGCCCCCCGCCGCGAGTTCATCGTCGAGTCGGCGGACCGGCTCTCGCGGGAGGCCATCGACGCGTGACCCGCGTCGCGGGCCTCTCCGCGTCGTAGACTCGAGTCACCGAGCGGAGGAGGTCGAGCGTGTTCACACTGCTGTCCGTCCTCGCGCCGCTCGGCATCATCGCCGGCACCTACCTGCTGACGGGGCCCGAGCCGTCCGCGCTGGCCGCGGCGGCGATCCTCTCGCTCGGCGCGGCCTGGCTGCCGACGTCGACGCGCTCCCTGGCGAGCGAGCTGCTGCGCATGGTCGCGCCGCGCCCGCCCGTGCCGCGGCGTCGCTCGGCGGTCATCCCGGCCGTGGTGCTCCGCCTGGCGGAGAGCCCCGGGATCCCCGGCGCCGTGCGTTCCCGCGCGCCGTCGCGGTTCCGCGTCGCCGCCTGATCGTCGCGCTCTCCTCCGACCGCCGGACGTCGCTCCGGCCGTCGCCCGCGCGCCCGTTCACGGCGACGCGATCCGGATGATCTCGCGCCGTTCGCGCGGGGGCGGAGCGTCGCGTGCCGACGACTCCGACCTTCACGACGGCGCTCGTCTCGACGTGAAGGAACCCGTGAACATCTACGAATTCGCGCCCGTCCAGGTGCTGTTGTCCGCCGCCTCCTGGGTCGTCACGGCTCTCGGCGACCTGCTCGAGCCGGTCGCGGGCGGCGCAGCCTCCGCCCTCGCCGTGGTCATCCTGACGCTGCTCGTCCGCGTCGCGCTGATCCCCGTCGGCGTCTCCCAGGCCCGCGCAGCCGTGACGAGAGAGCGGCTCGCGCCCAAGATCGCGGAGCTGCGGCGACGCTACGCCAAGCGGCCCGAGGAACTGCAGCGCCGGCTCATGGAGCTGTATGCGCAGGAGAAGGCGTCGCCGCTGCAGGGCTGCCTGCCGGTGCTCGCCCAGGCCCCCGTGCTGCTCGCCGTGTACGGCATCTTCGCGCACCCCGCGATCGGCGACGCCCCGAACGACCTGCTGGCGCACGACCTGCTCGGTGTGGGGCTGGGAGACGCCCTCGCGTCGCAGCTCGTGACGGGCACCGTCACGATCGGCTCGGGAGCGGTCTTCGGCGCGCTCATGATCGTCATCGCGGTGGTGGCGCAGCTCTCGCGCCGGCTGCTGCCGATCGTGCCGCCGGCCCCTGCCGGGGATGGTCCCGACCTGTCGGGCGTGTTCCGCGCGATGACCCTGCTGCCGTTCGTCACCGCGGTCGTCGCGGCGTTCGTCCCGCTCGCCGCCGCGGTCTACCTCGCGACGACGACGACCTGGACGCTCGCCGAGCGGCTCGTGCTCAAGCGCCTGATCCACCCGTAGCGCGCGTCGTCCCGTCTCAGCCGGAGTCGACCCGGCCGGCGATGCCCGTCAGACGAGTGTGCGCCCGATCGAGCCGACCACGGCCTCGAGAGGCTGCCCCGAGGCGTCGCGGCGGGCGAGGGTCTCGGGCAGCTTCCGGACCGCGCCGGTCGGGTCCACGGCGCGCGCCGGATCCGGCCCGACCCAGGCGAGCGTGAGCCGGTCCTCGCCCTTCAGGAACGCGTGCGCGCGCACGCCGCCGGTGGCGCGTCCCTTCGCCGGGAACTCGGAGAAGTCGGTGATCTTCGCGCGGCCGGCGTCGGCCCCGGGGATCGTCCCGGATGCCCCCGAGACGGTGACGACGACGTTCTCGTCGCCCGTGGCGGCCCCGAAGAAGACGACGGAGGCGTCTGCGCCGAGCTTGATGCCGGCCATGCCTCCCGCGGGCGCGCCCTGGGGACGCACCGCGGAGGCGGCGAACCGCAGCAGCTGCGCATCGGACGTGACGAACACGAGCTCCGCGTCCTCGCCGGCCCGCGCGGCCCCTACGACCGTGTCGGACGGCTTCAACCCGATGATCTCGAGCTCGGTCTTGGGTGGCAGGGCCGCGGGAACGATCCTCTTGACGACTCCCTGCGCCGTTCCGAGCGCGAGGGGGGTGTCGTCGTCGAGGCGCATGAGCGCGACCACGCGCTCGGAGCGATCCGTCAGCCCGAGGTAGTCGTGCAGCTTCGCCCCCGCCCCCAGCTGAACGGAGTTGGCCGGCACGGAGGGCAGGTCGACGGGGCTGAACCGCACCAGGCGCCCGCGCGAGGTCACGGCGCCGATCTCGCCCCGCACGGTGGCCTCGACCGTCGCGAGGATCGCGTCGTGCTTGCTGCGCCGCGCCGGAGCCGCCAGTCGCTGCCCCTCGGGAACCTCGATCCGCACCGCGCGTCCCGTCGTCGACAGCGCCACGACCGTCGGCGCGTCGGCGATCTGCAGGTCGGGTGCGCCCTTCTTCGCCCGGGGAGCCGCGGGCTTGGCGTTCATCAGCAGCGTCCGGCGCGGCGTGCTGTACTTGTCGGCCGTCTGCTCGAGCTCGCGCGCCACCTGCTGGCGCAGCAGGGCGTCCGAGCCGAGCAGTTCCTCGAGCCGCGCGATCTCGGCGAGCAGGGCGTCGCGCTCCTGCTCCAGCTCGATGCGCGAGAACTTGGTGAGGCGGCGCAGCCGCAGCTCGAGGATGTACTCGGCCTGCACATCGTCGAGGTCGAAGACCGTGCACAGGCGGGTGCGCGCCTCCTCGGAGGTCTCGGACGAGCGGATCACCTGGATCACCTCGTCGACGTCGAGGATCGCGATCAGCAGACCCGCGACGAGGTGCAGGCGCTCACGGCGACGCGCGAGCCGGTGGCGCGAGCGGCGGGTAACCACGTCCAGGCGGTGGTCGATGTACACGCGCAGCAGCTCCTTGAGGCCGAGCGTGCGGGGCTGTCCGTCGACGAGTGCGACGTTGTTGATGTTGAACGAGTCCTCGAGCGGGGTGAGCTTGTACAGCAGCTCCAGGACCGCCTCGGGGTCGAAGCCCGTCTTGATGCCGATGACGAGCCGCAGGCCGTTGTGACGATCGGTCAGATCCACCACGTCGCTGATGCCCTGCAGCCGCTTGGACTGCACGGCGTCCTTGAGTTTCTCGATGACCCGTTCGGGGCCGACCATGTAGGGCAGCTCCGTGATGACGATCCCGGTGCGGCGCGGCGCGACCGGCTCGATCGACGCCTTGGCGCGCAGCTTGAACGCGCCTCGGCCGGTCTCGTACGCGTCTCGGACGCCGTCCAGGCCCAGCAGGATGCCGCCGGAGGGGAAGTCGGGACCGGGCACGAACTCCATGAGCTCGGCGGTGGTGGCCTCGGGATGCTCGAGGAGATGCGTGGCCGCCGCGATGACCTCGCTCAGGTTGTGCGGCGCCATGTTCGTGGCCATGCCCACGGCGATGCCGCTGGCCCCGTTGACGAGCAGGTTCGGGTACGCGGCCGGCAGCACGGCCGGCTGCTGGAACTGGCCGTCGTAGTTGGGCACGAAGTCGACGACGTCCTCGTCGAGGTTCTCCGTGAGGGACAGGGCCGGCGCCGCGAGCCGCGCCTCCGTGTAACGCGCGGCGGCCGGACCGTCGTCGAGGGAGCCGAAGTTGCCGTGCCCGTCGATGAGCGGGACGCGCAGCGCCCAGTCCTGGGCGAGGCGCACCAGGGCGTCGTAGATCGCCGAGTCACCGTGGGGGTGGAGCTTTCCCATGACCTCGCCGACGACGCGCGCGCTCTTGACGTGGCCGCGGTCGGGGCGCAGGCCCATCTCGGCCATCTGGTACAGGATGCGGCGCTGCACCGGCTTGAGCCCGTCGCGCGCGTCGGGCAGCGCGCGCGAGTAGATCACGGAGTAGGCGTACTCGAGGTACGACCCCTGCATCTCCGTCTCGAGGTCGATGTCCTCGATGCGCTCCTCGACCGGGGGGCCGGGGGGATTCGGGGATGCGGAACGGGTGCGCGCCATACTGCTCTTTCGACTCGATTGCGTCTCTCGGGCGGGACGCCGATGCGGGCGAAGCGCACTGTGCGAGACTTGCCCGGATGCCCTCCATCGTACCGACGGGTCCGCGTGCGGCCCGGAGCCTCACCGGAGTTGCGGCCGACCTCCTGTCCTCGCTCGGCGGCGACGCCGCTGAGCTTCCCGCGGCGCGCTCGGCCGTGCTGATCGTCATCGACGGGCTGGGCGCGCTCCAGTTGCGGGGGCACGCGGGTCACGCCCGGCGACTCGCGGCGCTGATGGGCAAGAAGGACGTGGCACGCACCGTCTTCCCCTCGACGACGGCCGCGGCGCTCACGTCGACCCTCACGGGCGTCGCGCCGGGCGAGCACGGTCTCGTGGGCTATCGCACGCTCGATCCCGCGCAGGGGCGCCTGGCGAATCAGCTCAACGGCTACGAGCGGGACGGGCTCGATCCGGCGACGTGGCAGCGCATGCCCACGGTCTTCGAGCGCGCCGCGGCGCATGGGCGGCGCACGTTCGCCGTCGGGCTCGCCGAGTACGCCCGCAGCGGCTTCACGGCGGCGATCCTGCGCGGCGCCGAGTACGTGCCCGCCGACGACACGCGGATGCGCGTGCGGCTGGCGTACGACCTGGCGGCGCGCGAGCCGGGGTCGCTCGTGTACTGCTACTTGCCCGAGGTGGACAAGGCGGGCCACCGGTACGGCATCGCGTCGGAGGAGTGGCTCGCGGCGCTCGAGGACGTGGACGCGGCGTTCGGCGTGGAGCCCCACGGCGACGTGGGTGTGCTCGTCACCGCCGACCACGGCATGGTGGACGTCCCGCGGCACCGGCACGTGCTGCTGGCCGACGGGGATCCGCGCCTCGACGGCGTCGCTCACCTGGGCGGCGAGCCGAGGCTGCTGCACGTCTACCTCGCCCCCGGCGTCGACGCGCGGGCCGCGGCGCGGGTGTGGTCCGCCGAGTCCGGGCGGGCCGCCGACGTGTCGACGCGCGAGCAGGCGATCGCCGACGGGCTCTTCGGCGACGTGCACGCGGACGTGCGGGCCCGCATCGGCGACGTGATCGTGGCCGCGCGCGGGACGTGGGCGTTCTACGACGATCGTCTCGAGGACAAGCACGCGCAGGACATGATCGGTCAGCACGGCTCGACGACGCCCGAGGAGACGATCGTGCCCTATCTGCGGCTGGGAGCGTACGCCGTCGGCTGACGCCGTGGCTCAGTCGTCGCTGCGGGCGCCGAAGACGATCTCGTCCCACGAGGGCATGGACGTCCGGCCTCGGCGCCGCGGCGACTCCTCGTGCTCGCGCGCCTCGGCGGATCCCCCCGCGGGGTGATCGGACGCGGCATGCCCGGCGGGACGCTCATCGGCGTGGCGTTCGGCCTGGCCTTCGGCGGATGTCTGCCGACTCGCCGAGCGTTCGACGGCGTCGAACAGCGTGACGGGCGCGACCGGCGTCGCGGGTGCGGGCGTGTCCGAGCCGGACCCGCCCGGCTCGGCGGTCGGGGGTGCCTCGCGCTGACCGCGGCGACGACGCAGAGCCTCCAGCAGGTCCGCGGTGTCGGGGTTGGCGACCTCGGCGCCGGGCGCCCGGTTGGTGGCGCGCTCGCGCGCGACCGGGGACGAATCGGGCGCCGGCTCGGGCTCGGGCAGGCGCCGGGGCCCGAACGCCGCGGGGTCGAAGCGGTCCTCCTCGGCGGGTGTCGGCTCCGTGGGGGCGACCGTGTCGAGGGCGCGCAGCCGGGGGATCAGCCCCTCCGGCATGGGGCCCTGGCGGGAGAGCTGGGTGGCATCGCCGTTGAGCGGCGAGAGCGCGCCGCGTCGCGGCTCGAAGCTCCAGCGCGCGTCGTGGTCGACGTCGTTCGCGGTGAACTCGAGCTTGACGATCCAGCCCGACGACTCTTTCCAGCTCGTCCAGCGTTCGCCTCTCGCGCCGAGGTCGGCGAGCTTGGCGCGGATGGCGACCCCGAAGGTGGGGTTCTCGTCCTGGCCGAGCTCGACTCCCATGAGCACGGGCACGGCCAGCGCCTGCGCGACGATGTGCTCGCGTTCGGCGATCACCGGGCCCTCGAAGCGCCGGATGTCCTCGATCCGCGCGCCGAGCAGCTGCGCGACCTCTTCGGCCGAGAGGCCCGAGCGGATGTGTGCCTGGATCTCCCGCGGGCTCGGCAGTGGCGGACGGTTCTCGGCGGGGGTGTCATCCCGGCGGGCGCGCCGGATCTCGGAGCGGAGGACGTCGTCGACGGCGAGCGTGAAGCGCTGACCCGACTCGGTCGCCAGGACGAGACGGCCGTCCTCGGTTCCGACGATGGTGAGCTGATCCATGCCCATGCTCCTCTGGCTCCCTGGTGCCGCTGGCGTTCACGACGCACACATGGTTTCACGCGGCGGTCGGATCCCCGGGAATACCGCGGGCGTGCCGCGAGTTTGGACGGCAGCAGACCGGGTGCATTTGCTAAACGTTCACCGGTCATGCAAACTATCGCCGCCCGCCGCCCGGCGCGGACGCACCACCCCCGTACGAAAGAAGCGTGACCCACTCACATGGCAACCGACTACGACGCCCCACGCAAGACCGAGGACGACGGCAACGAGTCGATCGAGGCTCTCAAGGCGCGTGTGCCCGACAACCTCTCGGGGTCGGTGGACGTGGAGGATGCCGACAACCCCTCGAGCTTCGACCTGCCCGGCGCCGACCTCTCGAACGTCGAGCTCGACGTCGTGGTGCTCCCGCCGCAGGAGGACGAGTTCACGTGCATGGACTGCTTCCTGGTGAAGCACCGCTCCCAGATCGACCACGAGGGCCCGTCGGGGCCTATCTGCCGCGACTGCGCAGCCTGAGCCGCTGGGCGTGACGCACCGCCGCCGCGAGACGGTCGGGGGTGCGTGACGACAGCGTCCACGACCTCACGGGATCGGCGGGATCGACGTTCGGAAGGACGACGATCCCGCCGATCCCTCCGCGTATCAGGTGCCATCCCTGCGAGTCCAGCCGCGGGCCGCGCGCGGCGTGCGCCTCGTCGTCCGTGAGCGGCACCGGCTCGCCCAGGAGCGTGACGTCGATGTGCGCCCGGCCGGCGCGAAGCTCCCCGTCGGCGACCTCGACGACCGGGGACGAGAGCATGAGCGCCGCGATCACGACGACCGCGACGGCCAGCCCGATCGCGAGGGACAGGGCGGGATCGACGCGCACGAACACGAGCGCCGCCATCGGGGCCACGATGGCGGCGGAGCCCAGGATCCACAGCGAGGGGGAGAGGCGCTCGCGGTACACGCGCGACGCGGGCGCGCCTCGCGTCGCGGACCGGGCGCCCGTGGATTGCCCGGCCGTGGATTGCCCGTCCGTCGATTGCATCGTGTTCTGCATTACCCTCGTGGAGTGACCGAAACCGTGGACGTCCCCATTATCGCCCCGGCGCTGCCTGCTTACGCGCACCCGGGGGACGCGGGGGCGGATCTGGTGGCGGCGGAGGCCGTGCGGCTGGAGCCCGGTGAGCGGGCGCTCGTGGGCACGGGGGTGCGCATCGCGCTGCCGGAGGGCTTCGCGGCGTTCGTGGTTCCGCGCAGTGGGCTCGCCGCCAAGCACGGCATCACGGTCGTGAACGCGCCGGGGACGATCGACGCCGGTTATCGCGGCGAGATCAAGGTGGCGTTGCTGAACACCGACCGTCGCGCGGCGTACGACATCGCGGTGGGCGACAGGATCGCCCAGTTGATCGTGATGCCCGTGCCGCGGGCACGGTTCGTCGCGGTCGAGGAGCTGCCCGACAGCGTGCGCGGCGCCGGCGGGTTCGGCTCCACCGGCTACACCGGCGACGGGTCCCGGACAGACGGGTCGCCGTCGGCGACCGGATCGAGTGAGGAATCGAAGTGACCGAGTCGAATTCACGCGGCGACGAGCTCGAGCCGGCGCGCAAGTCCGCCCCGGCCGACCGGGCGACGTCCGGGCCCTTCGACGACGCCGAGGCGAATCCCGTACGCCCGTACATCGACCTGGGCGGCATCAAGGTGCTGCCGCGGGACGGCCTGAACCTCCGGCTGGAGGTCGAGGAGCAGACCAAGCGCATCGTCGCCGTGGGACTGGACTACGCCGGGTCCACCCTGCAGGTGCAGCCCTTCGCCGCGTCGCGCTCCACCGGCCTGTGGGATGAGACCCGCGCCCAGATCCGGGATCAGGTCCGCCAGCAGGGCGGTCGCGTCGAGGAGCGCGAGGGGCCGCTGGGCGCCGAACTCCTGGCGGAGGTGCCGGTCGCGGGGGACGAGGGCCAGAAGCGCCTCGCCCGGTTCGTGGGCGTCGACGGACCCCGCTGGTTCCTGCGCGGCGTGATCGGCGGCGCGGCGACGAGCGATCCCGCGGCGGCCGAGCAGATCGAGGACCTGTTCCGCTCGATCGTCGTGGTGCGGGGCGGGGCGCCCATGCCCCCGCGCGATCTCATCCCCCTCAAGATGCCGTCGACGCCCGCGTCGGCCTGAGGAGGATCGCGATGGGCGAGGGGCGCCACGAGGCGCCGCACGGGCACGGCGCCGCCGGAGCGGCACCGGACGGGCGCCGGGCCGCCGAGGACGCGACGCGGGACGAGACCGAGGCGGAGACGCCGGAGCCGTCCGCGTCGGAGCTGCTCGGAGCCGCGGTCGGCGGAATGGCGCGCAAGGCGGGCATCGATCCGAGCGCGGAGGACACGACCGGGGGCGTCGTCTGGAAGGCCATGGGCGGCGTGCGGGGCGTGCTGGAGTCGGTCCTGCCGAGTCTGGCGTTCGTGATCGTCTACACCCTTCGTCCCGAGCCGCTGGTGCTCTCGCTCGGCATCTCCGTGGGGCTGGCGGCGGTCTTCACGGTCGTGCGGCTGGCCCAGAAGTCCCCGCCCGCGGCCGCGCTCGGGGGCCTGTTGGCCGCGGGGGCGGCGGCGGGGCTCGCGCTCCTGACCGGGCAGGGGCGCGACAACTTCGTGCTGGGGCTCGTCACGAACGGCGTGTACGGCACGGCCTTCCTGGTCTCGGCCCTGCTGGGCTGGTCGCTCATCGGGCTCGCCGCCGGCTTCCTGATGGGCGAGGGCACCGCGTGGCGAGACGACCGCCGCAAGCGGCGCGTCTTCTTCTGGCTCGCGATCGCGTGGGCGACGCTGTTCTTCGCTCGCCTGGCGGTCCAGCTCCCGCTGTACCTCGCGGACGAGACGACGCTGCTGGGCACGCTCAAGCTCGTGATGGGGCTGCCGCTGTTCGCGCCCCTGGTCGCCGTGACCTGGCTCGCGGTGCGTCCGCTCTACCCGCAGCGGGCCTCCTGACCCGTCACGGGAGTCGTGGTAGATTTATCTCGATATCAAGATAAATCGAACGCCACGCGCGCCGCGTCCGTCGGCCCCGGCGGGTTAGGTCGGCCTTGCTGGCCCAACCGCGCCGCCGGGGGCAAGATGAGAGCGCAAGTGCGCGGTCGACCAGGAGGAGACAGCCGGTGTCAACGGTGAACAGCTTCGGTGCCAAGAGCACCCTGACGGTCGGCAGCACCGACTACGAGATCTTCCGCATCGACGCGGTCGAGGGGTACCAGAAGCTTCCCTTCAGCCTCAAGGTGCTGCTGGAGAACCTGCTCCGCACCGAGGACGGCGCGAACGTCACCAAGGAGCAGATCGGCGTGCTCGGGGCCTGGGACCCGACGGCCGAGCCGAGCACCGAGATCCAGTTCACGCCCGCCCGCGTCGTGATGCAGGACTTCACGGGCGTGCCGTGCATCGTGGACCTCGCCACCATGCGGGAGGCGATCGTGGCCCTCGGCGGCGATCCCCGCAAGGTGAACCCCCTCTCGCCCGCCGAGCTCGTCATCGACCACTCGGTGATCGCCGACCTGTTCGGACGCCCCGACGCGTTCGAGCGCAACGTCGAGCTCGAGTACGAGCGCAACGGCGAGCGCTACCAGTTCCTCCGCTGGGGCCAGACCGCCTTCCAGGACTTCAAGGTCGTGCCTCCCGGGACCGGCATCGTGCACCAGGTCAACATCGAGCACCTCGCGCGCGTCACCTACACGCGCGACGTCGACGGCGTGCTGCGCGCCTACCCCGACACGCTCGTCGGCACCGACTCCCACACGACGATGGTCAACGGCCTCGGCGTGCTCGGCTGGGGCGTCGGCGGCATCGAGGCCGAGGCCGCCATGCTGGGCCAGCCCGTGTCGATGCTGATCCCGAAGGTCGTCGGCTTCAAGCTGTCGGGCGCCATCCCGACGGGCGTCACCGCGACCGACGTCGTGCTCACGATCACCGACATGCTCCGTCAGCACGGCGTGGTCGGCAAGTTCGTGGAGTTCTACGGCGAGGGCGTGGCGGAGGTGCCGCTGGCGAACCGCGCCACGATCGGCAACATGAGCCCCGAGTTCGGCTCGACCGCCGCCATCTTCCCGATCGACGACGTCACGCTCGAGTACCTGCGCCTGACGGGCCGCAGCGAGGAGCAGGTCCGGCTCGTCGAGGCCTACTCCAAGGAGCAGCACCTGTGGCACGACCCCTCGGCCGAGCCCGTGTTCTCGGAGTACCTCGAGCTCGACCTGTCGACGGTCGTGCCCTCGATCGCCGGCCCGAAGCGCCCGCAGGACCGCATCGAGCTGTCGCACGCCAAGGAGCAGTTCCAGAAGGACATCGTCAACTACGCCTCCCCGAGCGCGTCGACGTCGATCGTCGACCTGGAGAGCAAGGCGTCGTTCCCGGCGTCCGACCCCGGCAACTACTCGGTCGACGAGGACAAGGTCGACGCCCCGGTGCTGATCTCGAGCGGCGGCCCCGAGGACGTGTCCAACCCGGTCACGGTCACCCCGGCCGAGGGCGAGCCGTTCGTCATCGACAACGGCGCCGTGACGATCGCGGCGATCACGTCGTGCACCAACACGTCGAACCCCTCGGTCATGCTCGCGGCGGGCCTCCTCGCCCGCAACGCGGCCAAGAAGGGACTCAAGGCCAAGCCGTGGGTCAAGACCACGCTGGCCCCCGGCTCCAAGGTCGTGACCGACTACTACGAGAAGGCGGGGCTCACGTCCGACCTCGAAGCCCTCGGCTTCTACACGGTCGGCTACGGCTGCACCACCTGCATCGGCAACTCGGGCCCGCTGCCCGAGGAGATCTCGGAGGCCGTCAACGAGCACGACCTGGCCGTCACCGCCGTCCTGTCGGGCAACCGCAACTTCGAGGGCCGCATCAACCCCGACGTCAAGATGAACTACCTGGCCTCGCCGCCGCTGGTGATCGCGTACGCGCTGGCCGGTTCGATGAACTTCGACTTCGAGACCGACGCGCTCGGCAAGGACTCCGAGGGCAACGACGTCTTCCTGAAGGACATCTGGCCCGACGCCGCCGAGGTGCAGAAGACGATCGACGAGTCGATCGACACCGAGATGTTCAACAAGCAGTACGGCTCGGTGTTCGACGGCGACGAGCGCTGGCAGAACCTCCCCACGCCGACGGGCGACACGTTCGAGTGGGACCAGGAGTCGACGTACGTGCGCAAGCCCCCGTACTTCGAGGGTATGACGCTCGAGCTGACGCCGGTGCAGGACATCACGGGCGCCCGCGTGCTCGCCAAGCTCGGCGATTCGGTCACGACCGACCACATCTCGCCGGCGGGCGCGATCAAGGCCGACAGCCCGGCGGGCAAGTACCTCACCGAGCACGGCGTCGACCGCAAGGACTTCAACTCGTACGGCTCGCGCCGTGGCAACCACGAGGTCATGATCCGCGGCACGTTCGCGAACATCCGCCTGAAGAACCAGCTCCTGGACGGCGTCGAGGGCGGCTACACGCGCGACTTCACGCAGCCCGAGGGCCCGCAGTCGTTCATCTACGACGCGTCGATGAACTACCAGGAGCGGGGCATCCCGCTCGTGGTCCTCGGCGGCAAGGAGTACGGCTCCGGATCGTCGCGCGACTGGGCCGCCAAGGGCACGAACCTGCTGGGGGTCAAGGCCGTCATCACCGAGAGCTTCGAGCGCATCCACCGCTCGAACCTCATCGGCATGGGCGTCGTTCCGCTCCAGTTCCCGGCGGGCGAGTCGGCGGACTCGCTCGGCCTGGACGGCACCGAGGTGTTCTCGATCACGGGTCTCGAGAAGCTGAACGAGGGCGTCACTCCGAAGACGGTTCGCGTCGTCGCCGAGCCCAGCGAGCACTCGCCCGAGGGCAAGCAGACGGTCGAGTTCGACGCGATCGTGCGCATCGACACCCCCGGTGAGGCGGACTACTACCGCAACGGCGGCATCCTGCAGTACGTGCTGCGCGGCCTGGTCTGAACACGTCACGCGGACGGCCCCCGGTGCGGAACCGGGGGCCGTCCGTCGTTCGTGGGAATCCCAGCGGAGCGGGCGTAGGCTCGGACGCATGAGTGTTCTCGACGGGATCCGGGGTCCGCGCGACCTGGACGCGCTGTCCGCGGCGCAGCTCAAGGAACTGGCGGCGGAGATCCGGGGATTCCTCGTCGACAACGTCTCGCGCACCGGCGGCCACCTCGGGCCGAACCTGGGCGTCGTCGAGCTCACCATCGCGCTGCACCGCGTGTTCGACTCCCCGAACGACCCGATCATCTTCGACACGGGGCACCAGTCGTACGTCCACAAGCTGCTCACGGGACGCCAGGACTTCTCGGCGCTGCGCGCGCGCGGGGGTCTGGCGGGCTATCCCCAGCGGGCCGAGAGCCCGCACGATGTCGTGGAGTCCTCCCACGCGTCGAGCTCGCTCAGCTGGGCGGACGGCATCTCGCGCGCGTTCGGCCGCACGGGCCGCAGCGACCGCCACGTCGTCGCGGTCGTCGGCGACGGGGCGCTCACGGGCGGGATGACGTGGGAGGCCCTCAACAACATCACCGACGACAACGACCGGAACCTGGTCATCGTCGTCAACGACAACGGCCGCTCGTACGCGCCCACGATCGGCGGCATGGCCCGCCACCTGAACCGCGTGCGGATGGCCGAGGCGTACCGCGACATCTCGCAGCGATCCTCCCGCATGGCCGGCCGCTTCGGAGCGGTCGGACGGGCTCTCTACCGCGGCGTCCGCGGCGGCACGCACGGCTTCCTGTCCCGGTTCACGAACAACTCTTCGCTGTACTCCAACCTCGACATCAAGTACCTCGGACCCGTGGACGGCCACGACCTGCCGGCGCTGATCGAGACGCTGCAGCTGGCGAAGTCGTACGGCGCCCCGGTGATCGTCCACGCCATCACCGAGAAGGGCCGCGGCTATCAGCCCGCGCTGGACGACGAGGCCGACCAGTTCCACGCGGTCGGGCGCATCGATCCCGCCACCGGCGGCTCGCTCGGCGCCTCCGCGCAGGGCTGGACGGACGTCTTCGCGGACGAGCTCGTCCGGATCGGCGAGCGGCGCCCGGACGTGATCGCGATGACGGCCGCCATGCTGCGCCCCACCGGACTCGCGCCCTTCGCCGAGCGGTTCCCGGACCGGGTGTACGACGTCGGCATCGCGGAGCAGCACGCGGTCGCGTCCGCCGCGGGTCTGGCGTACGGCGGGCTGCACCCCGTGGTCGCCCTCTACTCCACGTTCATGAACCGCGCGTTCGATCAGCTGCTGATGGACGTCGCCCTGCACCGGGCGGGCGTCACCTTCGTGCTCGACCGGGCCGGCGTCACGGGCCCGGACGGGCCGAGCCATCACGGCATGTGGGATCTCGCGCTGCTGCACATCGTGCCGCAGGTGCGCATCGCCGCGCCGCGCGACGCGGCGCGGCTGCGCGAGGAGCTGGCCGAGGCTGTCGCCGTCCGCGACGCGCCGACCGTCGTGCGTTTCCCCAAGGGTGCCGTGGCCGAGGAGATCCCGGCGATCGAGCGCCTGCAGGACGGCGTCGACGTCCTCTCGCGCGGCGACGCGGAGGACGTCCTGATCGTCGGCATCGGGCCGTTCGCGCGGCTCGGGCTGGACGTCGCCGAGCGCCTGCGCGCGCAGGGAATCGGCGCGACCGTCGTCGACCCGCGCTGGGTCGTGCCGATCGCCGGGTCCATCGTTGAGCTCGCCGCGCGGCACCGCCTCGTCATCACGCTCGAGGACGGCATCCGCGTCGGCGGCATCGGCACGCGCGTGCGCCAGGTACTGCGGGAGGCCGGCATCGACACCGCCGTCGACGAGCTGGGTCTGCCCGACCGGTTCCTCGACCACGCCTCGCGCGAGCAGATCCTCGAGGACGCCGGGCTCACACCCGCGAAGATCGCGCAGGACGTCGTCTCCCAGGTGCTCGGCACGCGCGTGCCCGTCGCGCGCCCCGAGGAGGGCCGCGGTCTGCCGACCGTCACGGGGCCGATCGGCCGCCTCCGCACCCCCGGCCGCTGACGCGCGAGACCCCCGGGCACCGCGAGGTGCCCGGGGGTCTGATCCGGCCCCCTCGCTCCTAGCGGTGGGCGGCGCCGCGCAGCGGCGGGGTGTGGAAGGTCGCTCCCGTCGCGCGCTCGGAAGCGCCCGAGCGGTCGAGATACGGGCTCGCGCCGCCGTCGATGAAGGGCCAGCCGGCTCCCAGGATGAGACACAGGTCGATGTCCTCGACCTCGGGCACCACGCCCTCGTCGAGCATGAGCCGGATCTCTTGCGCCAGGCCGTCCTCGACGCGGTGCAGGATCTCCTGCTCGGAGGCGGGGGAGCCGCCGGTGACGAGCGCCTTCTGCGCCTGCTTGGTCCATCCCGTGACGCGGCCGTGCTTGTCCTTCTCGACGACCTCGTCCAGTTCCGCGAGGCGGTGCAGGTTGTCCGACGCGAAGTAGCGGTCGGGGAAGTGACGCACCATCGTGTCCTGCACGTGCGCGGCGACCTTCCACCCGACCAGGTCGATCAGCTGGAACGGCGTCATGGGCAGGCCCAGCGGGGCGAAGGCCTTCTCGACCGTGAGCAGCGGGGTGCCCTCGTCGACGGCGCGGGCCGCCTCGCCCATGACCTTGGCCAGCAGGCGGTTGACGACGAAGCCTGGCGCATCGGCCGTGAGCACCGCGTTCTTGCGCAGGTTCTTCGCCACCACGAACGCGGTCGACAGGGCCTCGTCGCTCGCCTGCGGCGTCTTCACGACCTCGATGAGCGGCATGACCGCGACGGGGTTGAAGAAGTGGAAGCCCACGAGCCGCTCCGGGTGCCGCAGGACCGATCCGATCTCCTCGACCGAGAGCGAGGAGGTGTTCGTGGCGAGGATGGCGTCCTCGGCGACGATGCCCTCGATCTCCGAGAAGACCTGCTGCTTGACCCCCGTCTCCTCGAAGACGGCCTCGATCACGAAGTCGCAGTCCGCGTACTCGCTCTTGTCGACCGTGCCGCGCACGAGCGCGCGCAGACGGTTCGCGGTGTCCCCGTCGATCCGGCCCTTGCCCTCGAGCTTCGCGATCTCCTCGTGGATGTACGCCAGGCCCTTGTCGACGCGCGCCTGGTCGATGTCGGTGATGAGCACCGGCACCTGCAGCCGTCGCACGAACAGCAGCGCGAACTGGCTGGCCATGAGGCCCGCGCCGATCACGCCGACCTTCGTGACCTTCTTCGCCAGGTCCTTGTCCGGTGCTCCCACCGGTCGCTTGGCGCGCTTCTGCACGAGGTCGAACGCGTACATCGACGCCACGAACTGGTCGCCGGAGATCAGCTCGGCGAGCGCCTCGTCCTCGCGCGCGAAGCCCTCCTCGATCGACCCCGACTTCGCCTTGTCGAGCAGCTCGAGCGCGAGGTACGGGGCGCGAGGCACCGTGCCGATGCGGCTCTCGAGCATGCCGCGCGCGACCTTGATCGCGATCGGCCACTTCGTGAGGCGCTCCATCTTGCCGGGCGCGTTCTTCCGCTCGACCTTGATGTCGCCGCTCAGCACGCCGTCGGCCCACCGCAGCGAGTCCTCCAGGTACGACGCGGGTCCGAAGACGGCGTCGAACATGCCGAGCTCGTAGGCCTGCTGCGGCTTGAGCGTGCGGTTCTGCTTGAGGGGGTTCGAGATCACGACCTCGAGCGCGTTCTCGATGCCGATCAGGTTCGGCAGGAGGGTCGCGCCGCCCCAGCCGGGGACGAGCCCGAGGAACACCTCGGGCAGAGCGATCGCCGCGGCGGACGAGTCGATCGTGCGATAGGTGGAGTTCAGCGCGATCTCCACGGCGCCGCCGAGGGCGAGGCCGTTGACGAACGAGAACGACGGCACCCCCAGCTTCGACAGCTTGCCGAGCACGTGGTGCCCCAGCTGCGCGATCAGGCGCGCGACGTCCTTCGACGGCAGGGCCGAGACGCCGGACAGGTCGGCGCCGGCCGCGAAGATGTACGGCTTGCCCGTGACGGCGACCGCGTCGATCTCGCCGGCCTTCGCGCGTGCGGCGAGCTCGTCCAGACGCTGACCCAACTCGAGCAGTGTCGCGGGGCCGAGCGTGTTCGGGCGCGTGTGGTCCTTGCCGTTGTGCAGCGTGACGAGGGCGAAGGTCCGCCCGCTGGCGAGGCGTACGTCGCTCACGAGCGAGCGGGTCACGACCTCGTCCTGCGAGAGCTCGACGAGGGGCGAGAAATCGATCCTGCTGTAGTCGGTCATGTTCTCTCCCGCCCTCACTTCTGCTTCTTCTTCTTGCCGGTGTAGTGGGGGTTCTCCCAGATGACGGTGCCGCCCTGGCCGAGCCCGACACACATCGCGGTGAGGCCGTAGCGCACCTCCGGGTGCTCGGCGAACTGCGCCGCGAGCTGGATCATGAGCCGGACTCCCGACGCCGCGAGCGGATGCCCGACCGCGATCGCGCCTCCCCACGGGTTCACGCGCGGGTCGTCGTCGGCGATCCCGAAGTGGTCCAGGAAGGACAGCACCTGGATCGCGAAGGCCTCGTTCAGCTCGAACAGGCCGATGTCGGAGATGTCGAGCCCCGCCTTCGCGAGGGCCTTCTCGGTCGAGGGGATCGGGCCGATTCCCATGATCTCCGGCTCGACGCCCGCGAAGGCAAACGAGACGAGCTTCATCTTCGGTGTCAGGCCGTGCTCCTTCACGGCGGCGCCGCTCGCCAGCAGGCTGACGGTCGCACCGTCCGTGAGCGGCGAGGAGGTGCCGGCGGTGACGCGGCCGTGCGGACGGAACGGCGTCTTGAGGCCCGCGAGCCCCTCCAGCGTCGTCTCGGGGCGGCGGCCCTCGTCCTCCGTCGCGAGACCCCACTGGCCGTCGGGACCCGCGATCGCCACGGGGGCGAGATCCGGCTGGATCTTGCCCGCCTCGTACGCGGCCTGGAGCTTGCGCTGGCTGAGCATCCCGTAGCGGTCCGCGCGCTCCTTGGTCAGGTGAGGGAACCGGTCGTGGATCCGCTCGGCCGTGACCCCCATGTTGAGAGCGCCGGGATCGACGAGCTTTTCGGCGACGAAGCGCGGGTTCGGGTCGGCGTTGGAGCCGATCGGATGGCGTCCCATGTGCTCGACGCCGCCCGCGATCGCCAGGTCGTACATCCCCACGCCGATCGACGCGGCCATGGTCGTGACGCTCGTCATGGCGCCCGCGCACATCCGCTCCACGGCAAGCCCGGGGACCGTCATCGGCAGGCCGGCGAGGATCGCGGTCGTGCGCCCGAGCGTGAGCCCCTGGTCGCCCGTCTGCGAGGTCGCGGCGATCGCGACGTCGTCGATCCGGTCCTTCGGAACCTCGGCGTTGCGTTCGAGCAGGCTCTTCATCGCCTTGACGACGAGGTCGTCCGCCCGCGTGTTCCAGTACATGCCCTTCTCGCCGGCGCGCCCGAAGGGCGTGCGCATGCCATCGACGAAGTAGACATCAGAGAGCTCGGCCACTCTGCCTCCCAGTGTTGGTTGCGTTCAGCCTAGGAGGCGCGGGGGCGGGCCCGGAACCGGTTGGATCGAACCTACGAAGCCTCTTCCGGCCCGTCGGCGGGCGGTTGAACGGCCCGCACAAACGCGTCGGCGATCAGCTCGGCGGTCTGGGCGATCTGCCATTCCCGCGCGCCGTGGGCGCGCAGCGCGTCCGCGATCGTCGCCGCGTCGGCGGGGACGGGCGGCTCCCACGCGAGGCGGCGCAGGGTGTCGGGCGTGAGCAGGTTCTCGGTGGGCATCGCGAGCTCCGCCGCGCGCTGCTCGACCACGGGGCGTGCGAGCTTGAGCCGTGCGTCGGCCTGGGGATTGCGGTCGGCCCATGCGCGCGGCGGCGGCAGCGTGTCGCTCGGCACGCGCTCCACCGGCAGCTCGGCGCTCTGTCGGCCCGCGACGATCGCGTCCCACCAGCGGTCGAGCTGGGTGCGGCTCGCGCGGCCGTTGAACGCCTTGAGCGCCGCGAGCTCCGCCTTCGTGGCGGGGGCCGCGAGGACAGCCGCCACGAGCGCCCGGTCCGGCACGAGGCGACCCGGTGAGACGTCCTGCTGCTGCGCGTACTCCTCGCGCGCGAGCCACAGCTGACGCGCGACGGCGAGGTTGCGTCGACCGCGTACCGTGTGCAGGCCGCTCAGGCGGCGCCACGGCTCGGCCCGCGGCGGCTTCGGCTCGCGATGCAGCGTGGCGACGAACTCCTCCTCCGCGAACGAGGTCTTGCCGGCCTCGTCCAGCGCCGCGACGAGCGCGTCGCGGACGTCGACGAGGTGCTCGACGTCGAGCGCCGCGTACTCGAGCCAGGACTGGGGCAGGGGCCGCGTGGACCAGTCGGCCGCCGAGTGCTCCTTCTTGAGGGTGATCCCGAGCGTCGCCTCCACGACCGCCGCGAGCCCCACCCGCTCCCACCCGAGCAGCCGCGCCGCCAGCTCGGTGTCGAAGATCCGCGGCGGCACCAGGTCGAGCTCCCGCAGGGACGGGAGGTCCTGGCTGGCGGCGTGCAGAACCCATTCCTCCGTGCCGATCGCCTCCTGGAGCGGGGCGAGGTCGTCGAGCGCGGGCGGGTCGAACAGGAAGACGCCGGCGCCTCGCCGGAACACCTGCACGAGGTACGCGCGCTGCGAGTAGCGGAACCCGGAGGCCCGCTCGACGTCCACCGCGACCGGGCCGTGTCCGGCCGTCAACGACGCGCACGCCGCGCGCAGGCGCTCCACCGTGTCGACGACCTCGTACTGCGCGGGGCCGTCGGTCCGTGCCCCGGCGTCGTTCGCGCCGTTCTGCGTCGGGCGGTCAGGCAAGGGGACCCCTCCGTTCGCCGAGGACGGCGATGCCCTCGGAGCCCGGGGGCAGTCCGGCCAGCATGCACACGAGTTCCGCCCACGCCTCGAGGTGCGCGCGGAACGGTCCCTCCGGGCTCCACGAGGCGCGCAGCTCGATCTGCGCGCCGTCGCCCTCGGCCGCGAGCGAGCCGAAGCCCGTGGACAGGATCTTCGTGGCCGTCCCCGACGCGGAGTGATAGCCGGCGCCGCGCGATTCGAGCGCGTCGACGAGCCAGGACCACGTCACGTCCGCCAGCAGCGGGTCCGTGCCGATCTCCGGCTCGAGGGGTGCCTGGGCGAAGGAGACGATGCGCCACGCCCCGCCCCACTGGTCGGGCTCGGCGGGGTCGTGCAGCAGGATGAACCGGCCGGTGCCGAAGGGCGAGTCCCCGTGCTCGGTCGGACGGACGTCGCCGGCGAGGGCCAGACTGTACGGCGCAACGCCCTGCGGAGAGGGGATCTCCCGCACGACGAGGTCGTCGCGGAAGGTCGCTGCGCGCAACTCCGCCGCGGCGTCGGCGAACGCCGGGGGAGCGCCTCCATCTGCAGTCACGCCGTCAGATTAGAGTGGGGGAGTCATGAAGCTCCTCAGGCGCGCCGCTTCCCCCGCCGCCGCATCGGCGCTCGTCTCCGTGCTGGGCCTGGGCGTGCTGTTCACGAGCGTCGCGGCCGCGGTCGGAGTGAGGATCGCGAGCGTCGCTCGCCGGGTCGTCACCCCTGCGCCCCGGGTCGCGGACGTGGAGGTGCTCGCGGTCGACCGCGGGGCCCAGACGATCACGCTCTCGCGCACGCCGGACACGCAGCTGCCGGGGCGCTACGGCGTGTTCACGAACGGCGCGGGCTACGTCAAGCTGGGCGCGGTCCTGAGTCAGGACGCGTCGAGCGTCACGCGCAAGCTGCTCAGCCACATCGACGCGGGCACGCGGCTGGGGCCGCACGCGTCGTTCAGCGGCTGGTATTTCGACGAGCCGGATCAGCTCCACCTGCCGTTCACGCACGAGATCGTCGAGACCCCGGTCGGTCCCAGTCCCGCGTGGCTCTTCCCGTCCGGACGAGGCGACGTCTGGGCGATCCTCGTCCATGGGCGCGGCACGACGCGGGCGGAGACGCTTCGCGCGGTGCCGCCGCTGCACGCCGCGGGCGTCTCCGCGCTCGTCGTCTCCTATCGCAACGACGGCGAGGCGCCCGCGAGCCGCAGCGGGCTGTACGGCCTGGGCGCCACCGAGTGGCGCGACATCGATGCCGCGATGACGTGGGCCCGCGAGCGCGGTGCGGAGCGCATCGTGCTGATGGGCTGGTCGATGGGCGGCGCGATCGTGCTGCAGACCGCCGTGAACTCGCCGGGCCGGGACGCCATCGTGGGCCTCATGCTCGACTCTCCCGTTGTGGACTGGCGCATCGTCCTCGACTACCACGCCCGCGAGCTGGGCGTCCCGGACTTCGCGGCGCGTGCTGCCATGGGCACGCTGTCGAAGCCCTGGACGGCGCGCGCCGCGGGCGCTGGCCGGGGCGTGCGCTTCGACGACCTCGACATGGTGGCCAGGGCCGGCGAGCTGACCGTGCCGATCCTGATCCTGCACAGCGACGACGACGGCTTCGTGCCGTCGGACGCGTCGCATGCGCTCGCGCGGGCGCGTCCGGACCTGGTGACCATGGAGACCTTCACCGTCGCGCGGCACACCAAGCTGTGGAACTACGACGAGGGACGCTGGACGGGCGCCATCCGGGCGTGGCTCACGGCGCGGGGACTGAACGCTCAGGCCTGACGGGCGCCGGTCGCCTGCGCGCGGGGCGGATCACCGGGCGTCGAGGCGGGCGCGCACCTGCCGCTGGGCGCGCATCAGCATTCCCGTCATGCCGGCGATCCGTAAGGGGGACACGGCGCGGGTCAGCCCGAGCGTCTGCGGGAAGTCGCCCGGCACGGCGAGCACCTCGGCGGCCCGCAGCCCGCTCAGGCCCTGCACGAGGATGCTCGCGAAACCGCGGGTCGTGGGCGCCTCGGCGGGCGCGACGGCGTGCATCGCCACGGTGTCGTCCGCCGACACCTCGACCGCGATGAACACGGGCGACTGGCACTCCGCGACGCGTTCCGTGAGCTCCGGGTGCTCGGCGTAGTGCGCGGGCAGCTCGGGGAGCTCACGCGAGAACTCGAGGAGGAGCTGCAGGCGCTCCGGCTCGTCCAGCGCGAGGAAGTCGTCGCGGATCCCGGCGAGCGCGGCGGGAAGCGTCTCGGAGGTCATCGCCTCATCATGCCACCGTCAGGAGGCGGGGGCTCCGCTCTCCGGACCCGTGGCGATCGGTACGCGCACGGCGGAGCCCCACTCCGTCCACGATCCGTCGTAGTTGCGGACGCGCTCGAAGCCGAGCAGGTGCTTGAGCACGAACCACGTGTGGCTGGACCGCTCGCCGATGCGGCAGTAGGCGACGATGTCGTCGTCCTCGGTCAGCCCCACCTCGTCGCGGTAGATGGCCTCGAGCTCCGCGCGCGACTTGAAGCCGCCGTCCTGGGCCACGGCCTTCGCCCACGGCACGTTGCGCGCCGAGGGAATGTGCCCGGCGCGCAGGGCGCCCTCCTCGGGGTACGCCGGCGCCGTGGTCCGCTCGCCCGTGAACTCCTCGGGGGAGCGGACGTCGATGAGCGGCCGGCCCAGGTGCTCCAGCACGTCCTCCTTGAAGGCCCGCAGCGTGCGGTCGTCGCGCTCGACCACGGGGTAGTCGGTCGCGGGCCGCTGCGTCGGCTCCGTCGTGAGCGGCCGGCCCTCTGCGATCCAGCGGTCGCGCCCGCCGTCGATCAGGCGGACGTCCTCGTGGCCGAACAGCGAGAAGACCCACAGCGCGTACGCCGCCCACCAGTTGTTCTTGTCGCCGTAGATCACCACGGTGTCGTCACGCGAGATCCCCTTCGCGCTCAGCAGCCGCGCGAAGCCCTCTCCGTCGACGTAGTCGCGCACGACCGGGTCGTTGAGCTCGGTGTGCCAGTCGATCTTGACGGCGCCGGGGATGTGGCCGGTCTCGTACAGCAGCACATCCTCGTCGGACTCGACGATGACGAGGCCCGGGGCTCCGAGTCGCTCCTCGACCCAGGCGGTCGACACGAGACGGCCCGGCTCGGCGTAGTCGGCGAAGGCGGGGGACGAGTCGAATTCCACGGGCATGGATGCTCCTCAGCGTTCGGGTGCCGACGCCGGCGATGAACCGGGCCGGGACGGTCGCGATGCGGGACGGAACTAGGCTGTGTGCGTCCCACTGTCGAGCGTAGGCGCCGCCGAGCACGCGCGCACCGGCGCCGGCGCTCAGCGCGTAACGATCGGAAACCTGCTGCCATGACCTCTTCCGCGACCGGCATCGTGCATCTCACAGAGCGCCAGCCCCAGCTGTCCGGCGAGGAGATGCTGGCGAGCCTGGTGCCGCCGCCGCAGTTCGACGACGCGACCTTCGAGTCGTACCGCGCCGATCCCGCCTACCCCTCGCAGCAGGAAGCCAAGGAGCTGCTCGTCACGTTCGCGGTCGGTGCGCCGCCCGCGAAGCGGGGCGGCCTCTTCTCCCGGCGGCCGAAGACGCCCGAGGTCAAGCCCGGGGTCTACCTGGATGGAGGGTTCGGCGTCGGCAAGACGCACCTGCTGGCATCCATCTACCACGCCGTGCCCGCGCGGCGGAAGTACTTCGGATCGTTCATCGAGTACACGGCGCTCGTGGGCGCGCTCGGCTACAAGAACACCGTGGATCTGCTGCGCGGATCGGCGCTGCTGTGCATCGACGAGTTCGAGCTGGACGACCCGGGCGACACGATGGTCATGACGCGTCTGCTCGGCGAGCTCGTCGCGAGCGGGACACGGCTGGCCGCCACGAGCAACACGCCGCCCAACGCCCTCGGCGAAGGGCGTTTCGCGGCCCAGGACTTCCTGCGGGAGATCCACGCCATGGCGGACAGCTTCCAGACGATCCGCATCGACGGCGTGGACTTCCGTCAGCGCTCGCTCGACGGGAGCGCGCCCGTGCTGGAGGACGGCGCGTACGCGGAGTCGCTGGCGCGTTTCGGCACCGCGAGCGACGATGCCTTCGACGCCCTCATCGACCACCTGGCACGCGTGCACCCCTCTCGCTACATCCGGCTGATCGACGGCGTCGACGCCATCGGTCTTCGCGCCGTCCGCCAGCTCCAGGACCAGTCGGAGGCGCTGCGCTTCGTCGCGTTCGTGGATCGCGTCTACGACGCGCAGCTGCCCGTGCGCGCCACCGGGCTGCCGCTGGACGAGGTCTTCAGCCCGGAGATGCTGGGCGGCGGCTACCGCAAGAAGTACCTGCGCGCGATCTCGCGGCTGGTCGCCTCCACCAACTCCTGATCCCCCTCATCGCACGGACCGCGTAACGCACTGTTTACGCGGGCGAGGGTTGTGTAACCGACGCGAAACACCGCAGGCACCGGGCGGGTAATGGCGCGTCGGAAGGATGGGGCCATCCGACGGGCACCCGTACCCGAGATCGCTCGTCGGTGTCCTGTTACACAACACTTGGATGAGGTTTTCTCATGGATGCTGGAAATACCGCGTGGCTGATCGCCGCGACGGCGCTCGTCCTGTTCATGACGCCCGGCGTCGCCTTCTTCTACGGCGGTCTGGTCAAGGCGAAGAGCGTCGTGAGCATGATGATGATGAGCTTCGGCTCGCTCGGCCTGGTGTCGGTGCTCTGGATCCTGTACGGAGCCAACATGAGCGCCGTGTCGGGGGAGTCCTTCTTCGAGTTCGCGGGGAACCCCTTCTCGGACTTCGGCCTGGCCGGTATCGCCGACAGCAGCGACGACCTCCTGAGCACGACGTTCGGCGCGACGTTCGCGATCATCACGGTCGCGCTCATCTCGGGCGCGATCGCGGACCGCGCCAAGTTCGGCGCGTGGATGATCTTCGCCGGCGTCTGGGCCACCCTCGTGTACTTCCCCGTCGCCGCCTGGGTCTGGGGCGACGGCTGGATCATGCAGCTCGGCGAGGCCATGTTCCCCGGCGCCGGCGTCGAGGTCCTCGACTACGCGGGCGGCACGGTCGTGCACATCAACGCCGGTGCCGCGGCACTGGCCCTGGCACTCGTGCTCGGCAAGCGCATCGGCTTCCAGAAGGGCGTCCACAAGCCGCACAACGTGCCGCTGGTGATGCTCGGAGCCTCGATCCTCTGGTTCGGCTGGTTCGGGTTCAACGCGGGCGCCGAGGGCACCGGGGCGCTGGGCACGGAGGACACGGTCGTGGGCCTCATCGTGGTCAATACTCTCGGCGCGACAGCGGCGGCCATCCTCGGCTGGCTGATCGTCGAGAAGCTCAAGGACGGCAAGGCGACCTCGGTGGGGGCTGCGTCGGGTGCCGTCTCGGGTCTCGTCGCGATCACCCCCGCGTGCGCCAACCTCGCGCCCGGCTGGGCCCTGCTGCTCGGCATCATCGCCGGTGCCGCGTGCGCCCTCGCGGTGGAGCTGAAGTGGAAGCTCGGTTACGACGACTCGCTCGACGTCGTGGGCATCCACCTCGTCGGCGGTCTGCTCGGCGCGCTGTACCTCGGGTTCTTCGCGACCGGCACGGGACTGTTCGTCGGCGGCGGCATCGAGCAGCTCGTGATCCAGTTCATCGCCGCGATCGTCACGCTCGTGTACGCCTTCGTGGTCGCCTGGATCATCGGCTTCGCGATCGAGAAGACGATCGGCTTCCGCGTGAAGAACGAGGACGAGATCGCCGGTGTGGACACGGTCGTCCACGGCGAGGAGGGCTACGCGCTGGTCGACTGACCGGCCTGCCCTCCCCGAGGGGCGTCGCGACGCAGGGTCGCGGCGCCCCTCTCGCGTGCGTCTGTGGGGATCGCCACGCCCGCGTTCCGTGACGGTTCGGCGCCGCGGTCGGCATCGGGTAGTATGACTTCTCGGCCCGCACGGCGCCGACTCACAATTTCACAGCACGGGCGATTGGCGCAGTTGGTAGCGCGCTTCCTTCACACGGAAGAGGTCATCAGTTCGAGTCTGGTATCGCCCACCACAGGAAAGGCCTCGGAGGAATCCGAGGCCTTTCGCGCACCCCCGCGTGACACGTCAGTGTGAGCCGGGGTCCTTGGTCGGGTCGCCGGGGCGCACGTCGGCGTCCTCGGCGATGTCGATGCGCTTGACGCCGTCCCGCTCGCTCACGACGATGCGCGGATCGGCGTCTTCCTCGGTGGCGTCGGGCGCCGCGGTCAGCTGGTCGCGGCGCTTCTCCTCGTCGGTCATCTCGTGCTCGGTGCCCATGCGTCGAGGCTACCGATCGGGCCGCGGCGGGGGAGCGGCTTGACAGCGCGCGGACACTCCCTCGGCGATCCCACGGACACGCCCGAAAACGCTCGGCGGTTTGGATCCGTCGTCCGCGTCGGCTAATGTGTAACAAGTGCCCGGTGCGAATCGGGCGCAATGCGGATGTAGCGCAGTTGGTAGCGCATCACCTTGCCAAGGTGAGGGTCGCGAGTTCGAGTCTCGTCATCCGCTCGAGTGCAGGGATCCCCTAGGATCTCGGCATGCGGGTTTCGATCCCCCGCGGTGGCGTGGCCGAGAGGCGAGGCACCGGCCTGCAAAGCCGTTTACACGGGTTCGAATCCCGTCGCCACCTCGTCATAACTGAACAGCTCTCACGAGCGCGATTGGCGCAGCGGTAGCGCGCTTCCCTGACACGGAAGAGGTCACTGGTTCGATCCCAGTATCGCGCACGAGTCGGATCACCTGGATCCGCCTCATGCGGATGTAGCGCAGTTGGTAGCGCATCACCTTGCCAAGGTGAGGGTCGCGAGTTCGAGTCTCGTCATCCGCTCTGTAAGACTGATTCGCATGAGCGAGAACCTGCCCGACGGCGTCGCCGCGTTCACGGAGCGCCTGTTCGACATGGCCCGTGCCGGCGAGACCGGGGCGGTCCTGGAGCAGATCGACTCCGGCGTTCCGGCCGACACCGCCGACAGCCAGGGGAGCACCCTGCTCATGCTGGCCGCGTACCACGGCCACGCCGACCTCGTCGCGGGGCTCGCGAAGCGTGGCGCCGACGTCGATCGCGTGAGCGGGCGCGGCCAGACGCCGCTCGCGGGCGCCGTGTTCAAGCAGCACGACGACGTGGTGCGCGTCCTGCTCGCCGCCGGCGCCGACCCGGACGCGGGGACGCCCTCGGCGCGCCAGACCGCCCAGATGTTCGGACGGGCGCTGCCCGACACGTCCGGCTGAGCGGGACCGCCGCACGGCCGGGACGAGGCCGCGCCCGGACGTGTCCGGCCAGCGGCGCAACCTAGGATGGGGGAGTGACCACCGGATTCGATCTGCACCCCGAGAAGAACGTCGTCGCCATCCGCGTCGACGGCGCGCTGAAGGACCTCGCGACCGAGGTCACGCCGGAGCAGACGGTCGAGCCGGTCACGATCGACAGCGCCGACGGCCTGAACATCCTGCGGCACTCGACCGCACACGTCCTCGCCCAGGCCGTGCAGCGGCTGCGCCCCGACGCGAAGCTGGGCATCGGGCCGTTCATCACCGACGGCTTCTACTACGACTTCGGCGTCGACGAGCCCTTCACACCCGATGACCTCAAGGGCATCAAGAAGGAGATGCAGCGCATCGTCCGCGACGCGCAGCGCTTCGTCCGTCGCGTCGTCAGCGACGACGAGGCGCGGGCCGAGCTGGCGGGCGAGCCGTTCAAGCTCGAGCTGATCGGCCTCAAGGGCGGCAAGAAGGAAGCCGCGGAGGGCGCCGGCGTCGAGGTCGGCGAGGGCGAGCTGACGATCTACGACAACGTCGACGGCCGCACCGGCGAGACCGTGTGGAAAGACCTGTGCCGGGGTCCCCACGTGCCGACCACGCGCATGATCGGCAACGGCTGGGACATCCTCCGCGTCGCGGGCGCCTACTGGCGGGGCGACGAGCGGAACCCGCAGCTGCAGCGCATCTACGGCACGGCCTGGCCGTCGAAGGACGAGCTCCGCGCGTACCAGGAGCGCCTCGAAGAGGCCGCGCGCCGCGACCACCGCAAGCTGGGCCGGGAGCTCGATCTGTTCTCGTTCCCGGACGAGATCGGCTCCGGCCTGTCGGTGTGGCACCCCAAGGGCGGCATCGTGCGCGGCGAGATGGAGCAGCACGCGCGCCGCCGCCACATCGCCGAGGGCTACAGCTACGTGTACACCCCGCACATCACCAAGAAGGACCTGTTCGTCACGTCCAACCACCTCGTGACCTACGCCGACGGCGTCTGGCCGCCGATCCGGATGGACGAGGAGCGCGACGAGGACGGAAACGTCACCAAGCCGGGCGTCGACTACTACCTCAAGCCGATGAACTGCCCGATGCACATCCTGATCTACAAGGAGCGCGCGCGCAGCTACCGCGACCTGCCCCTGCGGCTGGCGGAGAACGGCACCGTGTACCGCAACGAGCTCTCCGGAGCGCTGCACGGCCTCACGCGCGTGCGGGGCTTCACGCAGGATGACGCCCATTTGTTCGTCACGCCCGACCAACTCGAGGCCGAGACGACCAAGGTGCTCGAGTTCGTGCTGTCCCTCCTGAAGGACTTCGGTCTCACCGACTTCCGCCTCGAGCTGTCGATGCGCGACGACGAGAAGTCGAAGTGGATCGGCGACGAGGAGGTGTGGGAGACCGCGACGGACGCGTTGCGCCGCGTGGCGCTGTCGACCGGGCTGGAACTGATTGAGGAGCCGGGCGAGGCGGCGTTCTACGGGCCCAAGATCGACCTGAAGGTGACCGACGCGATCGGCCGCTCGTGGCAGCTGTCGACCGTGCAGCTCGATTTCAACCTGCCCGAGCGGTTCGAGCTGGAGTTCACCGACCGGGACGGCGAGAAGAAGCGTCCCATCATGATCCACCGCGCGCTGTTCGGGTCGATCGAGCGGTTCTTCGCGATTCTGCTCGAGCACTACGCCGGCGACTTCCCGCTGTGGCTCGCGCCCGTGCAGGTGGTCGGGGTGCCGGTCGCGGACGAGTTCGCCGACTATCTCGACGAGGCGGTCGGCCGCCTGCGCGCCGCGGGCGTGCGCGCCGACGTCGACCACTCGGACGATCGCATGCAGAAGAAGATCCGTACGCACACCACGTCGAAGGTGCCGATCCTGCTCATCGCCGGCGAGCAGGACCGGTCCGCGGGCACGGTGTCGTTCCGGTTCCGCGACGGAACCCAGCGCAACGGCGTCCCCCTCGACGAGGCGGTCGCGCTCGTCTCGCGCGCGATCGAGTCCCGGACGCTCGTGCGCACGGCGGAAGACCTGTCGTGACGGAGGGGGCGTCGCCGCTCGAGGACGCCGCCGGCTTCGCGGCCGTCCCCGACGAGTTCCAGCGCCTGTGGACGCCTCACCGGATGGCGTACATCACCGCGGGCTCTGACGTGAACCGCGGCGCGGGCTGCCCGTTCTGCGCCGCGCCCGGGAAGGACGACGAGGCGGGGCTCATCGTGCATCGCGGCCGCACCGCCTTCGTGCTGCTGAACCTCTTCCCGTACAACTCCGGACACCTGCTCGTGTGCCCGTACCGCCACATCGGGCTCTACGACGAGGCGACGCCCGAGGAGGTCGCGGAGATCGGGGAGCTGACGCAGGTCGCGATGCGCGTGCTGCGCGGCGTGTCCCGCTGCGACGGATTCAACATCGGGATGAACCAGGGGCACGTGGCCGGAGCCGGCGTCGAGGAGCACCTGCACCAGCACGTCGTGCCGCGGTGGTCGAGCGACGCGAACTTCTTCCCGATCATCGCCAAGACGAAGGCGCTGCCGCAGCTGCTGGGCGAGGTGCGGGCCGCGGTCGCCGGCGCCTGGCCCTCTCCCTAGGCGCGCACGGCCGCGACCGCCGCAGCCAGGTCCGCCGCCAGGGTGTCGGCCTCCGCGTCGTCGAGCGCGTGGACGGTCAGGCGCAGGTGGCGGGAAGGATCCGAGCGGTCGCCGAGCAGGAACTCGTCACCCGTGCGCGCCAGCCACCCTCGGCGCATGAGCTGTTCGGAGACCGACCGGGCGGCGGCGGGCAGCTCGACCCACAGACTCAGGCCGTCGCCCGCCGCGGCGGGGATGCCCCGGCGGACGAGCCGCGCCGCGAAGTCGGCATTGCGGGCGGCGTAGTGCCGCCCGGCGCGCGTGACCACCTCTCGCGCGTCCTCGTCGGTGAGCAGCGCGTGTGTCAGGCGCTGGAGCAGGTGGCTGACCCACGTGGTGCCGGGGCTCAGGCGGAGCGCGAGGCGATCCGCGGTCTCCGGATCGGATGCCGTGACCGCGAGGCACATGTCCGGGCCGAGGAACTTCGACACCGAGCGGATGAGCGCGAACCGCCGGTGAGCCGGCCCGATGATCGAGTGGTAGGGGTGCTGCGACAGCAGCGAGAAGTGATCGTCCTCGATCACGAGCACGTACGGATGGTCCGCGAGCACCGCCCGCAGCTGCTCGGCCCTGCGCCGCGTGAGGCTCGCGCCCGTCGGGTTCTGGGCGCGGGGCGTGCACACGACCGCGCGCACGCCCTCTGCGAGGGCGTGGCGCAGCCCCGGGACGGTCATGCCCTCGTCGTCCACGGGCACCGGCACCGCGCGGTAGCCGCCCAGGCGCACCGTCTGGATGCTGGCGAGGAAGCACGGGTCCTCCAGCGCGACCGCGTCCTCGCGCGTGAGCGCCTGGGCGAGCAGCCGCTCGAGGGCGTCGGACGCGCCGTTCGTGACCGTGAGGCGCACGTCTGTCGGACGGAGATCCTCCGTGAGCCAGGCCAGCGCCCAGGCCTCCAGCTCGCGATCGATGACGGGCTCGCCGTAGAGCACGGGGCGTCCGACAACGCGCGGGAGGACGTGCGAAAGGTCGGGGATCAGGGCGGGGTCGGGATTGCCCGTGCCGACGTCGCGGAGCACGCTGTCCCGGGCGTATCCCTCCTGAGCGACGGGGGCGAGGTCCGCGACGCGCGTGCCCGCGCGGCCCTGCGTGATGACGAGCCCCGACGCCGCGAGCTGGCGGTAGGCGGCGACGACGGTGTTGCGATTGACTCCGAGTCGCTCCGCCAGACCCCGCACCGGCGGGAGCGCAGCTCCCGGACCGAGCGCGCCGCGCTCGACGAGCGCCCTCACGCTGTCCGCGATCTCCGCGGCCGTGCGTCCCGTGATCGCCGGGCCCGCGGCGGTGGTGGAGGTCGTGGATGTCACGCCGCGAGTCTACGTTCCGCGGCGTGCTAGCGTTTGGCATAGACCAATAGCTTTCCGCGTCCGGACAGTATCCGGCGTCCACGAACGGAGATCCACGTGAGCACATCCCTCACGGGCACCGCCCGCGTCAAGCGCGGGCTCGCCGAGATGCTGAAGGGCGGTGTGATCATGGACGTCGTGACCGCCGAGCAGGCGCGCATCGCTGAGGACGCGGGCGCGGTCGCCGTCATGGCGCTCGAACGCGTGCCCGCCGACATCCGGGCGCAGGGCGGCGTGGCGCGCATGAGCGATCCGGATCTCATCGACGAGATCATCGCCGCCGTGTCGATCCCGGTGATGGCGAAGGCCCGCATCGGCCACTTCGTCGAGGCGCAGGTGCTGCAGGAGCTCGGGGTGGACTACGTCGATGAGTCGGAGGTGCTCTCGCCTGCCGATTACGCGAACCACATCGACAAGTGGCGGTTCACGGTGCCGTTCGTGTGCGGCGCGACGAACCTGGGCGAGGCGCTGCGACGGATCACCGAGGGTGCAGCCATGATCCGCTCCAAGGGCGAGGCCGGCACGGGCGATGTGTCGGAGGCGACCCGGCACATCCGGGCGATCACGGGCGAGATCCGCGCGCTCCGCGCGATGACCCGGGACGAGCTGTACGTCGCGGCCAAGGAGCTGCAGGCGCCGTTCGAGCTGGTGGCGGAGGTCGCCGAGACGGGCACGCTGCCCGTCGTGCTGTTCACCGCAGGGGGCGTGGCCACGCCAGCCGACGCCGCGATGATGATGCAGCTCGGCGCCGACGGCGTGTTCGTGGGATCGGGCATCTTCAAGTCGGGAGACCCGGCGAAGCGCGCCGCGGCGATCGTCAAGGCGACCGCGTTCCACGACGATCCGAAGGCGGTCGCCGACGTGTCGCGAGGTCTGGGGGACGCGATGGTCGGGATCAACGTCGCCGACCTGCCCGCGCCGCACCGCCTCGCGGAACGCGGCTGGTGAGCGACGGGCCCGGCGCGGCCGTCCGGGTCGGCGTGCTCGCGCTGCAGGGGGACGTGCGCGAGCACGTGCGCATACTCGGCGCACTGGGCGCCGAGGTCGTCCTGGTGCGCCGACCGGACCAGCTCGCCGCGGTCGACGGCCTCGTGCTGCCCGGCGGGGAGTCGACCGTCATCGACAAGCTCTCGCGCGCGTTCGGTCTCCGGGGCCCCGCCCGGGACGCGATCTCGGCCGGCATGCCGGTGTACGGGACGTGCGCCGGGCTGATCCTGCTGGCCGATCGCCTCGCGGACGGCATCGCGGGCCAGGAGACCTTCGGCGGGCTCGACGTCACGGTGCGGCGCAACGCGTTCGGCGCGCAGACCGAGTCCTTCGAGACGGACCTGCGCGTGGCCGCCCTGGGCGATCCGCCCGTGCGCGCGGCCTTCATCCGGGCGCCCGCCGTCGTGGAGTGCGGTGCCGGCGTCGCCCCTCTCGCCGCGCTGGACGACGGCACGGTCGTCGCCGTCGAACAGGGCCCGCTGCTGGCGACGGCCTTCCACCCCGAGCTCACGGGGGAGACCCGGTTCCACCGGCGCTTCCTGGAGAAGGTGGCGGCCGCCTGATCCCGCCCGGGCTCAGCGCACCTGTCGGACTTCGAACTCCATGCGGGGGTGCGCGTAGTGCTCCTGCGCCTCGACGAGCTGCAGCTCGCGCTCGCCCGAGGCGAGGGTCTGCTCCAGCAGGCCGAACACGCTCGACGCCGTGCGGGCGAGAGCATCGCTCGCCGAACCGGTCGCCCGGTAGTGCGCCGTGAAGAGCGCCGCGGTGACGTCGCCCGACCCGTTCGCCTTGAAGGGGAGGTGGGGCGTCGTGACGATCCACGCGCCCCGATCGTCGGCCGCGAGCATCTCGATCGTGCCCTCTTCGCGGTCGGGCCGCTCGACGCTCGTGACGAGGATCGTGCGCGGACCCATTTCCCGCGCGAGATCCACGGAAGCGAGCGTCGACTCGAGCGTGTCGGGCGCGGTGTCGGTGAGGTACCCCAGCTCGAACTGGTTGGGCGTGATGATGTCCGCGACGGGGACGACCCTGTCCCGCAGCAGGTCGGGGATGGCGGGCGCGACGAAGCAGCCCGACCTGGCGTTGCCCATGACGGGATCGCACGCGTAGATGGCGTCCGGGTTGGCGGCCTTCACACGGGCGACGGCGTCCACGACGACGTCGGCGATGCCCTCGCCGCCCTGGTAGCCGGACAGCACCACGTCGATGGCGGGGAAGACGCCGCGCTCCTCGATTCCGGTGATCACTTCTCGCACGTCCTCGGGCGAGATGAGCGGTCCGCGCCAGGCGCCGTAGCCCGTGTGGTTGGAGAAGTTCACCGTGTACACCGGCAGGACCTCGACGCCGATGCGCTGCAGGGGGAACACCGCCGCCGAGTTGCCGACGTGACCATAGGCGACCGCCGACTGGATCGAGAGGATCTTCATCCTCCGATCCTCCCACCGGTCGCGGCCGGGAGCGCGCTCGTGGCGAACCGTGTCTCGTGGTGAAATGGACGCATGCACGCGCGCGCCGGCGAACGTCGCGGAGGGCGGCCCGCCGTCCTCGCCCTCGCCGCGCTCGCCTGCGTGGCCGCACTGGTCGTCGCCGTGCTGACATGGGACGAGTGGGCATCGCCGCCCCAGGCGCAGACGCCGCCCGTTGCCGCGCCCGTGGTCACTCCTCCCGCGCCGACGCCGACTCCCACCCCGACGCCCACGCCGACCGCTCACCCCGAGAACCGCGAGCAGTACGACCTCGGCGCGCTGCCCGTCGTGGATGTGTTCGCCGTGAACCCGCAGCTACCCCTCGACGACGATCCGTTCGCTCCCACCGAGGCTCTGGTCGCGCAGCCCCGCGAGCAGGGGGCTCCGGTGTTCGCCGACCCGCGCGGGGAGCCGATCGCGCACCTGCCGCACGCGCAGCGGTTCGACGGCACCGTGGTGCCCGTGATCGAGCGCCAGGAGCACTGGGTGCGCGTGCTGCTCGTGGGGCGCCAAGGAGTTCCCGGCCAGGGTGACCCCGCCCAGGTCTCGGGCTGGATGCGCACCGCCGACGTGACCCTGTCACCCAACCCTCACCGCGTGGAGGTGAGCATCGCGGAGCGCACGGTGCGGATCGTCACGGAGGACGGATCCGGCAGCACGGAGGAGCTCGTCGCCGACGATTTCGCGTGGGGGACCGAGGCCACCCCCACGCCCCTGGGGCGGTCCTTCATCATGTTCACCGATGTGGTGGAGGAGTTCGCGTACACGCGCGGGTACCCGATCGTCTATCTGTCCGTGCAGTCGCCGACGCTCGCGGGCTTCGACGGGCAGTCCGTCGCCGTCACGGGATTCCACTACCACGACGCGCGCACCGGCGCGATCTCGAACGGGTGCATCCGGCTCTCCGGGGAGGCGGCCACGCGCCTGAGCGAGCTGCCCCGGGGCACGCCCGTGTACATCCGCGCCTGACCGGCCGTCGCGGCGGTCGTGGGCGCCCTGCGCCGGCACGTCGGTGTCCTCCCGGTGCCGTCTCCTAGAATGGTGTGCGGCCTCGTCGCCGAGCAGGCGCGGGACCACGACAGAGCGGGAGAGTTATGTCCGGGCATTCCAAGTGGGCGACGACCAAGCACAAGAAGGCCGTCATCGACGCCAGGCGCGCCAAGTCATGGGCGAAGCTGATCAAGAACATCGAGGTGGCCGCGAAGCTGGGCGGCCCGGATCAGGCCGGCAACCCCACGCTCTTCGACGCGGTGCTCAAGGCGAAGAAGACCTCGGTGCCCAAGGACAACATCGAGCGCGCCATCAAGCGCGGCGCAGGCATCGGCGGAGAGTCGGTCGACTACACCACGATCATGTACGAGTGCTACGCGCCCGGCGGCGTCGCGATGCTCATCGAGTGTCTGACCGACAACAAGAACCGTGCCGCAGCGGAGGTCCGTACCGCTGTGACCCGCAACGGTGGCAACATGGCAGACCCCGGCAGCGTGTCGTTCAACTTCGAGCGCAAGGGCGTCATCGTCGCCTCGAGCGAGGGCACGACTGAGGACGACGTCATGCTCGCGGCGCTCGAGGCGGGCGCGCTCGAGGTCGAGCCGCACCCCTCCGGCTACGAGATCATCACGGAGGCGAGCGACCTCGTGGCCGTCCGCACCGCGCTGCAGGAGGCGGGCATCGAGTACGAGTCCGCGGACGCGGAGTTCGTGGCCGGCGTCAAGGTGCCCGTCGACGCGGAGACCGCGCGCAAGGTGTTCCGCCTGATCGACGCGCTCGAGGACAGCGACGACGTCCAGAACGTCTTCACCAACCTCGACCTGAGCCCCGAGGTCCAGGCCGAGCTGGAGAGCGACGAGGACTGAACCCCCACTGCGGGCCGCGCGCACGACGGAGCCGCGCGCTGCGGCTCGCTGAGCGGGCCACGGGTCAGCGAGCGCCCCGGGTGCTCGCACCGTCCAGCATGGCGTCGATCGTGTCGGGCGCCAGGCGGTCCTCGATCACCATGAGCGCGGCTCCGCGAATGCCCGCGTCGACCCCGCCTTGCGCCGGCACGATGTTCAGATGCTGCGTGGCGAGCGGGATCGCGCGCCGGTAGACGACCTCGCGGATTCCCGCGATGATCTCCTGCACGAGCACGCCGAGCCGTCCGCCGATCACGACCGTCGAGGGATTGAGCATGCTCACACAGATCGCGGTGACCTCGCCGATCGCGCGACCCGCCTCGCGCGCTGCAGAGATCGCCGCCGGGTCTCCGACGCGGATCCGGTCCACCACGTCCCGGGGTGCGATGCGATCTCCGATGGCTCTGCTGAGTTGGGCGGCCAGGGCGGGAGCGCTGGCGGTGGCCTCGAGGTCGTCCTCGTCGCGCCCGTGCGGCACCTGGACATGACCGATGTCGCCCGCGGCGCCCTGTGCGCCCCGCTGCAGCACACCGCCGGAGATGATCCCGGCGCCGATGCCGGTAGACACCTTGATGAACAGGAGGTCATCGACATTCGGCCAGGTCGTGGCCCGCTCTCCGAGCGCGAGGATGTTCACGTCGTTGTCGACGAGCACGCTCACTGAGAATCGCCGCCGCACATACTCCGGGATGTCGAACCCGTCCCACCCCGGCATGATCGGCGGACGGATCGGGCGCCCCGACGAGTGCTCCACGGGCCCCGGGACGCCGACGCCGATCCCGAGCAGGTCCTCGGGATCGCGACCGATGTCTGCCAGCAATTGCTCTGCGGTGTCCAGCGCCCAGTCGAGTACGGGCTGCGGTCCGTCCGAAATGTCGAGGGGCTCCTGTCGCCGTGCGAGCACGGCACCGTTGAGGTCTGTGATCCCGACGCCGCCGTGCGTCGCCCCAAGATCCACCCCGATCACCAGCCGGCATGCCGGGTTGAACGCGAGCGTAGCCGGGGGACGCCCGCCCGAGGACGCGCCGATGCCGGCAGGGGAGACGAGCCCCAGTTCGATGAGGGCCGCGATCCGTCCGACGACGGTTGTGCGCGCGAGCCCGGTCTCCTCCATGAGCTCTCCGCGCGTCCTGGCACGGCCGTCGCGCAGCAGCTGGAACAGATCGCCGGCGCCGCGGGTATTGGTCTGCACTGCGTCCTCCTTTGGGCGTCGTGTGGGTCGATCCATCGATGAGAATACCTCGACTGCTCGCACTTCCGACTTAACGATGCGAGTCATTTGACTTATCAAAGTCAAAAGGGATACGGTGAGCGAGCCGGGACGGCGAGAACGTCGACGCGGTGAGGACGACCCCTGACGGGTGCTACGAGGAGGTAGGGGCGGATGAGGATCGCATACGAGGCGAACGCCTGGGGTGGCGTGGTGGGAACACCGGGTGCGGTGACGAGCATCTTCGCCGGCCACTATGTGACGCCCGGCTCCGTAGAAGAGGGCATGGCCGCGATCGCGCGCGCCGGATACACCGGCGTGGAACTGTTCGACGGGAACCTGCTGCCGTTCGAGGGCGATCTTGCTCCGTTCCGCCAGGCGCTGCACAACACCGGGCTCGAGCTCGCAGGCGTCTACTCCGGCGGCCACTTCATCTACCGCGACGCGCACGCGGACGAGTACGCGCGCTTCGAGCGCAGCATTGCGCTGGCCGCGGAGGCCGGCGCGCGGCACTTCGTCATCGGCGGCGGGGCGATTCGCCACGACGGCCGGCGGGACGAGGACTTCGACGTCATGGCAGAGCTGCTCGACCGGGTCGCCGACCGAGCACGCGGCGCGGGTCTCGTGCCGAGCTATCACCCGCACCTCGGCAGCCTGGCCGAGACGGGCGAGCAAGTCGACGCGCTGTTCAGTCGCTCGGGTATCGCCCTGTGCGCTGACGTCGCCCACCTGGCCGCAGCGGGCACCGACGCCGCGGCGCTGATCGACCGTTACGCCGACAGGCTCGCGTACGTCCACATGAAGGACGTGAGGCTCGTTGACGCAGCGTTCATGCCGCTCGGCGCCGGCGACATGGAGCTGGACGCGGTCGTCGAGGCGGTCGTCCGCGCGGGGTACGACGACTGGATCACCGTGGAGCTGGACGGATACACGGGCGATCTCGACGACGCCGCCGCACGCAGTCTCGAGTACCTGCGGAGCCGCGGGCTCGCCGGCTGAGACGGCCGGCGCTCGCGTCCACCGAACCACGGGCGCCGTCGCAGACAGCGCCCACCATCCGGTCCGCCTCCGCGGTCGGACACACGGCAAAGGAGCATGTGAGGAACATGAAACTGAGAGGTTCTTTCGCGGCGATCGCCGCGGTTGGGGCCATGCTCGCACTCGCGGCATGCAGCCCCGCGGGCGGTACGTCCGCCGGCGAGGTCGACCCCGAGGTCGCGGAGGAGATCAACGCCGCCCTCGAGGAGATCACCGGGCAGGTGTTGAGCAAGGGCCCCAACGGCGAGGAGCCGGCGCCCGCTTCCGCCGCCGAGGTCACCGACGAGCAGGCGGAAGAAGTCGCGGCTCTCGGACTGCGGGCGGCAATCGTGATGCACTACGGGGGCAATGACTGGGCCAACGCGCAGATCGCCGGCCTCAACGCGCAGTTCGAGCGTCTCGGGATCGAGGTCATCGCCACGACCGACGCGAACTTCGATCCGGCCAAGCAGGTCTCCGACATCGAGACCGTGCTTGCGCAGAACCCGGACATCATCGTGTCGATCCCGACCGACCCGGTCGCGACGGCCAGCGCCTACCGCCGCGCCAGCGAGCAGGGCGTGAAGCTCGTGTTCATGGACAACGTGCCCGACGGCTTCGTCGCCGGCGAGGACTATGTCTCCATGGTCTCGGCTGACAACTACGGAAACGGCGTGACCTCCGCCTATCTGCTGGCCCGCTCGCTGGGCGGTCAGGGCAAGATCGGCGTGATCTACCACGAGGCCGACTTCTTCGTCACCCAGCAGCGCTACGACGGATTCAAGTCGACGATCACGGAGGAGTTCCCCGACATCGAGATCGTCCAGGAGCAGGGAATCGCCGGCCCCGACTTCGCTGGCGACGCCCAGGGTGTGGCGAACGCGATGCTGACGCGGAACCCGGACCTCGACGGCATCTGGGCGGTCTGGGACGTGCCTGCAGAGGGCGTGATGGCGGCCGCGCGCGAGACCGGCCGCACGGACATCAAGATCGCGACCGAGGACCTCGGCACCAATGTGGCCATCGCGCTCGCCCGGCAGCAGATGATCGTGGGCCTGGGGGCCCAGCTGCCCTATGACCAGGGTGTGGCGGAGGCGAATCTCGCGGCTCTGAGCATCCTCGGCGTCGAGGTACCCCCGTACGTGGCGCTGAGCTCGCTCCCCGTCGACCACGACAACGTGCTCGAAGCCTGGGAGCAGGTCTACCACGCCGAGCCGCCGGCCGCGGTGCGGGACGCATACGTCGATTGACCCCGAGCGGGGGGCGGCCTCGGCCGCCCCCCGCCGCCAGCCCTCGATCAAACGGAGATCAAGCATGCAGGACCTCAACATCGCGCTCATCGGCGGCGGGTTCATGGGCAAGGCCCACTCCCTTGCCTATGCGGCGCTGCCCATGTACTTCTGGCCGGCCCCCGCTCGTCCGGTGCGCAAGGTGCTGGTGGACGTCACCGAAGAGCTCGCCGCCACCGCGGCCGACCGCTACGGCTGGGAGAGGCATGCAACCTCCTGGCAGGACGTCGTGAATGATCCGGACATCGACGTGGTCGACATCGCCACGCCGAACCATCTGCATGCCGACATCGCGATCGCCGCGGCCGAGGCGGGCAAGCACATCATCTGCGAAAAGCCCCTCGCCCCCAACGCCGGCGACGCCAAGCGCATGCTCGACGCCGTCGAGCGCGCCGGCGTCGTCAGCGCCGTGGCGTTCAACTACCGCAGGACGCCTGCGGTAGCGCTCGCCAAGAAGTACATCGACGAGGGCGCGATCGGCACGATCCTCAACTTCCGCGGCACCTACCTCCAGGACTGGAGCGCCGACCCCGACTCACCACTGAGCTGGCGTTTCCAGAAGAAGATCGCGGGTTCGGGCGCCGTGGGCGATATCGGATCGCACGTCGTGGACCTCGCACGCTACCTCGTCGGTGAGATCGCCGAGGTGAACTCGGTCGTGTCGACGTTCATCCACGAGCGTCCGCTCCAGGCGAGCGGCTTCGACGCGCTCGGGGCCGCGACCAAGTCGGACGGTCCGCGCGGAGCTGTCGACGTGGACGACGAGGCCATGACGCTGGTGAAGTTCCGGGACGGCGCCGTGGGCTCCATCGAGGCGACGCGCAACGCCTGGGGTCGCAACAACTTCATCACCTTCGAGATCCACGGGACCGAGGGCAGCATCTTCTTCAACTACGAGAACCGCGACGAGCTTCAGGTCGCGTTCAAGAACGACCCTGCCGACCGCCGCGGCTTCCGCACGGTCTACACCGGTCCCAACACGCCGTACGGAGAGCACCTCTGGCCGATCCCGGCTCTCGGCATCGGGTACGGAGAGACGAAGATCATCGAGGCGTACGAGTTCGTCAAGGCGATCGCCGAGGGCGGTTCCGTCCGCCCCGACTTCGCTGACGGCTACCAGACCGCGCTCGTCGACGAGGCGATCCTGGAGTCCGGCCAGATCGGTCAGTGGGTTCAGGTCCCGCTCCATGAGCGCGCCGGCGGCTGACGTGCCGGGCGGTGCGGCGGTGCCCGCCGTGCGCATGCGTGAGGTCGTCAAGGACTTCGGGCCCGTCAAGGTGCTGAAATCCGTCGATCTCGAGATCCACGCGGGCGAAGTCCACGCGCTCGCGGGCGAGAACGGGGCGGGCAAGTCCACGCTCATGAAGATCCTCCAGGGCGTGTACCCGATCACATCCGGCACCATCGAGGTCCGCGGTGAGCCCGTTGAGATCCGCGACACGAGCGATGCCGAGCGCGCCGGGATCGGCATGGTCTTCCAGGAGTTCAGCCTGATCCCGTCGATGACCGTGGCGCAGAACATCTTCCTGAACCGGGAGAAGCGCGGCCGCCTCGGACTGGTGGACGACCGCGCAGCGCAGGAAGAGTCGCGGCGCATCTTCCAGCAGCTGGGCGTCTCCGTCGACCCGGGCGCGGTCGTGGGCGACCTCGGCACGGCGTACTGGCAGCTCGTGGAGATCGCGAAGGCCGTGGTCAAGGACGCCAAGGTCCTGGTGATGGACGAGCCGACCGCGAGCCTCGCCAAGCACGAGGTGGAGAACCTGTTCGCGCTGATCGAACGCTTGAAGGCGCAAGGGATCGCGATCGTCTACATCTCCCACCGGATGGACGAGATCCGCCGCATCGCGGACCGCATCACGGTGCTCAGGGATGGCCGGGTCGTACTGAGCGACGCCGTCGACTCGCTCACGTCGGCCGAGATCATCGAAGCCATCATTGGGCGTCGCCTGGCGAGCGACCTGGTCTACCGCGACAGGGTCAGGGACACTGATGCGCCGGTGGTGCTCGAGGCGGACGGCGTCGCGAGCGAGAACGTGCTCCGGGGCGTTGACCTGAGCGTGCGGGCGGGAGAGATCGTCGGGCTCGCGGGGCTCATGGGCAGCGGGCGGACCGAGTTCGCCCGCGTCGTGAGCGGGCTCGACCGCGCTACGCGCGGCACACTGCGTCTGGCGGGACGACCGGTCGTCTTCCGCCATGCGCGCGAGGCGCAGCGGGCGGGGGTCGCGCTCATCCCCGAGGACCGTCGGGAGCAGGGGCTGGTGCTCGAGCACTCCGTCTCGGACAACCTCGTGCTGCCGGTTCTCGATCGCGTCCGTCGCGGTCCCCTCGTCAGCGTGCGCAGGACCAGGGAACTGACCGAGCGGCTCGTGAGCCAGTACGCGATCAAGGCCTCGGACCCCTATGCCCCGGTGAACCTCCTGTCGGGTGGCAACCAGCAGAAGGTCGTCGTCGCGAAGTGGATCAACACCGACCCGCAGTTGCTGATCATGGACGAGCCGACCGCGGGCGTCGACATCGGCACCAAGACCGAGATCCTCGAGATGGTGCGGGAGTTCGCCTCGCAGGGGAACGCGGTCCTGTTCATCTCGTCGGAGTTGCCCGAGCTCCTCGCGGTCGCGGACCGCGTCGTGGTCCTGCGGGAGGGCCGCACCCACCGTGTGCTCGATCGCTCCGCGATCACGAGCGAAGAGCACTTGCAACTCGTCATCCAGGGAGAGGCCGCATGAGCAGCCAGGCCACGACGGCATCGCCGTCGCCATCGCTCGTCCAGCGCATCGCATCGCGCATGGACTGGCGCAGCAACATCATCTACGTCGCCTTTGTGCTCGTCTTCATCCTGTTTGCGGTCATGCTCGGGGACGCAGGCTTCCTGTCCTCGAACAACCTGCTGAACATCGTGCGGCAGACTGCGACGATCTCGGTGATGGCCGTCGCCATGACGTTCGTGATCGCCAACGCTGAGATCGACCTCAGCGTCGGTTCCGTCGCCGGGCTGGCCTCCGTCGTGACGGCGATCACGATCTCGCACATGGGCCTCCTCCCCGGGATCCTCGCGGGCCTGCTGGCCGGTGCCGTCATCGGCGCGATCAACGGCGCGCTCGTCGCGCTGCTGAAGATCCCGTCCTTCCTCGTAACGCTGGGCATGCTCGGCCTCGCGGCGGGACTCGCGCAGTGGATCACGGGGTCCGCGCCGCAGCCCATCACGGACCCGACCTACGTGCTGATCTTCGGCGGCGGTGACTTCGGTCCCGTGCCCGGACTGCTCGTCTGGACGGTGCTGGCGGTCGGCGTCGGTTGGGTCGTGATGAACCGGACCCGCTACGGCCGGCAGGTGCTCGCCACTGGCGGAAACCCCACGGCGGCCGCTTACACGGGTATCCGCACGGCGCGGATCAAGTTCACCGTTCTCCTGACCTCCGGTGTCGTGGCCGCCCTCGCGGGCATGCTCTACGCGGGGCGCCTCGAATCGGGCCGGTTCCAGTGGGGCCAGGGCGATGAGCTCACCGTCATCGCGGCAGTGATCCTCGGCGGCACGAGCCTTTTCGGCGGCCGTGGCGCGATCATCGGCACGCTCTTCGGCTCGCTGTTCATGGGCCTGGTGAACAACGGACTCATCCTGGCGGGTCTGGACGTGGCGCAGCAGCAGGTCGTGCGCGGCGGGATCATCATCGCGGCCGTGGCCCTCTCGAGGAAGAAGTGAGTGTGCGCAAGCCGATCCGCAGCGGCATCATCGGCACCGGATTCATGGGCACCGTCCACACCCGTGCGGTACGCGCGGCGGGAGGCGTCGTCACCGCGTACGCCGGTCGCGACCCAGGACGCACCGCCGCGGCGGCTGAGGCTGCGGGGGTCGAGCTGGCGCTCACGCCGGCGGAACTCATCGCGCACCCGGACGTGGACGTCGTGCACGTGTGCACACCGAACGCACAGCACGTCGAGCTGGCTGCAGCCGCGATCGCCGCGGGGAAGCACGTCGTGTGCGAGAAGCCGCTCGCATTGAGCGCAGCGGAGGCGCGCACGTTGCTGACGGCGGCGGAAGCGGCGGGTGTGGTGCACGCGGTTCCGTTCGTGTACCGGTACTACCCGGTGGTCCGTGAGGCCAGGGCCAGGATCGGCGAGGCGGGAGAGAGGATCTGGCTCGCGCACGGCCACTACCTCCAGGACTGGCTCGCGGCACGTCATTCGTTCAACTGGCGCATCGACGAGGGCGAATCGCGCGCGTTCGCCGACATCGGTGTGCACTGGTGTGACCTACTGGAGTTCACGACGGGGCACCGGATCAGCCGACTTTCGGCGATAAGCTCGCAGCTGCACGAGTCTCGCCTCGCCGAGGGAGCGGAGGTGCCGGTCGCCTCGGAGGACGGTGTCACCATGCTGTTCGAGACGGACCGCGGAGCCACGGGGAGCGTGGTCATCTCGCAGGCGAGTCCGGGCCGCAAGAACCGTCTCTGGCTCTCCCTCGACGGTGAGCGGTTCTCGTACTCGTTCGACCAGGAGAACCCGGATCGGCTCTGGGTGGGGTCGATCGAGGACGTGTCCGTGACACCGAAGGGCGCCGAGACCACGCGCGCGGCGAGTGCGGTCGCCCCGTACGTGACGGTGCCCTCGGGTCATCCTCAGGGATATCAGGACTGCTTCACGCTGTTCATGTCGGAGGTCCACTCGGCCGTGCGCGGTCAGCCGATCGAGGGGATGCCGACGTTCGCGGACGGCGTGCGGGCCGCCGCGCTCACAGAGGCAGTGGTCTCATCCGCGGACAGCGCCAGCTGGGTGCAGGTCGGCGCTACGGAACCAGTTGGGAGGCTGTGATGGACGACGACACGAAACAGGCGGGGCGCGCCGCGCAGGCGCCGGGCACGCGCCCCGTGACGCTCTTCACCGGGCAGTGGGCAGATCTTCCGTTTGCGGAGGTCGCGCGGCTCGCGTCCGATTGGGGATACGACGGTCTGGAGATCGCCTGCTCGGGTGATCACCTCGACCTGCAGCGCGCGGAGGAGGATCCCGCGTACCTGGCTGAGCGCCGCGAGATCCTGGATCGTCACGGTCTGTCGGTATATGCGATCTCGAACCACCTCGCGGGCCAGGCAGTGTGCGACGCGCCCATCGACTTTCGCCACGAGGCGATCCTGCGGCCGTACATCTGGGCGGACGGGGACGACGAGGGGGTGCGCACCCGCGCGGCGGAGGACATGAAGCGCGCAGCTCGCGTCGCCCGTAAGCTCGGCGTCGACACGGTGGTCGGCTTCACCGGGAGCTCCATCTGGCAGTACGTCGCGATGTTCCCGCCCGTCCCCGCGAGCGCCATCGAGGCGGGGTTCGACGACTTCGCTGCGCGATGGAATCCGATCCTCGATGTGTTCGACGACGAGGGCGTGCGCTTCGCGCACGAGGTGCACCCCGGAGAGATCGCGTACGACTACTGGTCGAGCGTGCGGGCACTCGAGGCAGTCGAACGCCGCTCGGCCTTCGGGTTCAACTGGGACCCCAGCCACATGATGTGGCAGAACATCGACCCGGTCGGCTTCATCTGGGACTTCCAGGACCGCATCTACCACGTCGACTGCAAGGACACGCGTCTGCGACCGAGCAACGGCCGATCGGGCGTGCTGGGCTCGCACCTGCCCTGGGGCGACCCCCGGCGAGGATGGGACTTCGTCTCGGTGGGGCACGGGAACGTGCCGTGGGAAGACGCGTTCCGAGCCCTGGACGCGGTGGGTTACGAGGGGCCGATCTCCGTGGAGTGGGAGGACGCCGGCATGGACCGTCTCCACGGCGCCCCCGAGGCGCTGGGAGTGATCCGGTCGCTGCTGTGGCGCCGGCCTGAGGCTTCGTTCGACGCAGCCTTCTCGAATCAGTGAGTCACACCCGTCCGCGACCGGTCAACCGCCGCGCGTCCCGACGCCCGCCGGGACGACGCCGCCTACGCTGAGACGGTGTCCTCCCTGCGCGTGCTCGGCATCGACCCCGGCCTGACCCGGTGCGGGGTGGGTGTCGTCGAGGTCGCGCGCGACCGGAGCGCCTCGCTCGTCCACGTGGGAGTCGTGCGGTCGTCCGCCGACGCGCCCGTCGCCGAGCGCCTCGCGGCGATCGCTCGGGGCATCCGGGAGGTCCTCGACGCGCACAGGCCGGACGTGGTCGCGGTCGAGCGCGTGTTCGCGCAGCACAACCTGCACTCGGTCACGGGCACGGCCCAGGCGAGCGGGGTCGCGCTGTTCCTCGCCGCCGAGCGGGGGATCCCCGCCGCGACGCACACGCCGAGCGAGGTCAAGGCGGCCGTGACCGGGTACGGCTCGGCCGACAAGCGGCAGGTCCAGGCGATGGTCGCGCGCGTGCTTCGCCTCGATGCGCTGCCGCAGCCCGCCGACGCGGCCGACGCGCTCGCGCTCGCGCTGTGCCACGCCTGGCGCGGCGGTTCCTCGGCGCAGGCGCACACGGGCGAGGCCGCGCTCACCCCCGCGCAGCGCGCCTGGGCGGAGGCCGAGTCGCGCTCGCGGCGCACGCGTGTCGCTCGAACATAGGTGCGAAGCGGTGCGTAGGCTGGCCGCATGATCTCCTCCCTGCGCGGCACGGTGCTGCATGTCGCCTCGTCCGCGGGCGGCGCCGACAGCGTCGTCGTCGAGGTCGGGGGAGTCGGCTTCTCCGTGGCGGTGCCGCCCGACGTCGCACGCACCGCCCGCGTGGGGGAAGAGCTCGCGCTGCACACCACCCTCATCGTCCGCGAGGACGCGCTGTCGCTGTTCGGGTTCGCGTCGCGGGACGAGCTGGAGGTGTTCGGCACGATGCTGACCGTCTCGGGTGTCGGGCCGAAGTCGGCGCTGGGCGTGCTGTCGGCCCTCACCGTGGATCAGATCGCCGCGGCGGTGGCGGAGGACGACGACAAGCCGTTCCGGCGCGTGTCCGGGATCGGTCCCAAGACCGCCAAGCTCATCGTCGTGCAGCTGCAGGGCAAGCTGGCGCCGCCCGCGGCCGCGGAGCCGGCCGCGCCGCTCGCGGCCGACATCACGGCGCGCGTCGTGCAGGCGGTGGCCGGGCTGGGCTGGCCGGAGCGCGTGGCGGGCGACGCCGTGGCGCGGGCGGCGGAAGCCGCGTCCGAGGCGGATCGCGCGTCCGTGCAGGCGCTGCTGCGGTTGACGCTCGCGCTGCTCGGCCCCGCCGGGCAGGGAGCGACGCGTGGCTGACGACCGCGATGTGACATCGCCCGACGCGCTCGACGACTCCGAGCTCGCGATCGAGGGCGCCCTGCGCCCGGGCTCGCTGGCCGAGTTCGTCGGGCAGCAGAAGGTCCGGGGTCAGCTGCAGCTGCTGCTCGACGCCGCCCGCATCCAGCAGCGGCCCGCCGACCACATCCTGCTGGCGGGGCCGCCCGGGCTCGGCAAGACGACCCTCGCCATGATCGTGGCGCACGAGAGCGAACGGCCGCTGCGCATGTCCAGCGGCCCCGCGATCCAGCACGCGGGCGATCTCGCCGCGCTCCTGTCGAGCCTCACGCCCGGCGAGGTGCTGTTCATCGACGAGATCCACCGGATGGCGCGCTCGGCCGAGGAGATGCTCTACCTCGCCATGGAGGACTTCCGCATCGACATCATGGTGGGCAAGGGCGCCGGCGCCACGAGCATTCCGCTCGACCTGGCACCGTTCACGCTGGTCGGCGCGACGACGCGCTCGGGCCTGCTGCCGAACCCGCTGCGGGACCGCTTCGGCTTCACCGCACACCTCGAGTACTACGAGCCCGAGGAGCTCGAGCGCGTGATCGCCCGCTCCGCCGACAAGCTGGGTGTGCGGCTGGGGGAGGCGCAGCGCGCGGAGATCGCGCGCCGCTCGCGCGGCACGCCCCGCATCGCGAACAGGCTGCTGCGCCGCGTGCGGGACTGGGCGCTCGTTAAGTCGGGCGGCGGCGAGGCCGCGCTCGCGGACGTGCGCGCGGCGCTCGAGCTCTACGACGTCGACGAGATCGGCCTCGACCGGTTGGACCGCGCCGTGCTCGACGCGCTCGTCCGTCGCTTCCGGGGCGGCCCGGTCGGGCTGTCCACGCTCGCGGTCGCCGTGGGGGAGGAATCCGACACCGTCGAGAGCGTGGTCGAGCCCTATCTCGTGAGGATCGGGTACATGGGACGCACGCCGCGGGGGCGGGTCGCGACACCGGAGGCCTACGCGCACCTGGGCATCGCGCACCCGGACGGGGCGCTTCACCTGGATGACCTATAATCGCTGAAGGTCTGGGCGCCCGCGCCCCGAAATCCCCACCTGCAGCGTCGAGACGGCGCGTGCGCCCCCGCGAAAGGCTGTTCCCGCCCCATGCCTATGGATCTTCTGCTCATCGTCGTCCTGATCGCGCTGCTGATCTTCATGTTCGTCAGCTCGCGGCGCCGTCAGCAGAAGATGCGGGAGGAGCAGGAGCGCAAGGCCGAGCTCATGGTGCCGGGTGCGCGCATCATGACGCGTTCGGGGATGTTCGGCACGCTCGTCTCGTTCGACAAGGAGGATCTCTCCAAGCCGGCCGAGGTCGAGATCGCCCCCGGCGTGATCGTCGAGCTCCACACGCAGGCCGTGGACCTCGCCCCCGAGGAGAGCGCGCCGGTCGCCGACGAGGAGACGCCGGAGGAGGAGCTCGACGAGGCCGCTCCAGATGCACGTGAGGAGGACCGCGCGGACGCGGGACTCGAGCCGCCGTCCGCGGAAGGCCCCGACACCGATGCGCGTTCCGGTGACGACAAGAAGGACTGACCTCTCCGCCTCCGTCCGAATCGCTGGAGAAAGCTGACCCCCGTGGCGACTCCCACACCCGTGCGCCGTGCGTGGCGCGTCCTTACCGGCCTGCTGGTCATCACCGCCGTCCTCTTCGGGGTCAATGCCCTCGGAGTTCACGTCTTCAAGGGGGAGGGGTGGGTCCCCGAGCAGGGAGGCACATGGGTGCCCGAGCTCGCCCTCGACCTCCAGGGCGGCACCCAGATCGTCCTCGAGGCGCAGACCGAGGGCGCCGATCCCTCCGCCGAGCAGCTCAACCAGGCGGTGGCGATCATCCGCCAGCGCGTCGACGCCTCGGGCGTCGGCGAGGCTGACGTGGCGACGCAGGGCAACCGCAACATCGTCGTGCAGATCCCGGGAACGGCCGACGACGAGACCCGAGCGCGCATCGAGCAGAGCGCGCAGCTCGAGCTGCGTGCGGTCATCTACGCGTCCGGCCCCACGAACACCTTCGTGGGGGAGGACGGCGCCGAGACGCCCTATCCGTCGCCCGACCCGTCGCTGAACGCGACGCCCGAGGTCGAGCCGTCCCACGGTTCCGACCCCAACTGGGTCAGCGACTACCTGTTCGCGGAGTTCCTCGCGTACGACTGTGCGGACCCGTCGAACGACGCATCGTCGGCTCCCGCCGGTCAGCCGCTTATCACCTGCGACGCGCAGGGCGCCGCGAAGTACATCCTCGGTCCGGTCGAGATGGACGGCTCATCGATCAGCGACGCCACGAGCGGCATGAACGCCCAGAACGGCCGCTGGGAGGTGCAGATCAACTTCGACGACGCCGGTGCGCGCACGTTCGGGGAGATCAGCCAGCGCCTGTACGGTCAGCAGCCGCCGCTGAACCAGTTCGCCTTCGTGCTCGACGGCTCGGTGATCTCCGCGCCCTCGATGGACGCCGTCATCACGAACGGCCGCCCCAGCATCTCGGGTGGCGGGATCACGGAGACGACCGCGAAGACCCTCGCGGACCAGCTGAAGTTCGGCGCCCTGCCGCTCAGCTTCGAGGTCGTCAGCTCCGACACGATCTCGGCCACGCTGGGCTCACAGCAGCTCCAGAGCGGCCTGGTGGCCGGCATCATCGGCCTGATCCTCGTCGCCCTGTTCGTCGTGCTCATCAGCTACCGCTCCCTGGGCTTCGTGATCATCGCGTCCCTGGTCGTGATGGGCGTGCTGACCTACATCCTGCTGTGTCTGCTGTCGTGGCGCCTGGGCTACCGGCTCTCGCTCGCGGGCGTCGCCGGCCTGATCGTGACGATCGGCTTCACGGCGGACTCGTTCATCGTGTACTTCGAACGCATCCGCGACGAGCTCCGCGACGGCAAACCGGTCACGGTCGCGGTCGAGGACGGATGGGCGCGCGCCAAGCGCACGATCTACATCTCCAAGTCGATCAACGTCCTGGCCGCGGTCGTGCTGTACATCCTGGCCGACGCGACCGTGAAGGGCTTCGCGTTCACGCTCGGGCTCACGACCGTGCTGGACATCCTCATCTTCGTGATGTTCACGCATCCCGTCATGCAGATCCTGGTCCGCACACGCTTCTTCGGCGAAGGGCACCCCCTGTCCGGGCTGAATCCCGAGGCGCTCGGGGCCGTCTACCGGGGCCGCGCCCGCTTCCGGACCCCCGTGACCACCGGCACGCGCGTGAAGCGCTCCCGCGGCGAGGCGGAACGCCGACAGACGATCGCGGAACGCAAACAGGCGGAACTGGCCGCATCGCAAGCCGCGGGCAAGAGCGGCGCCGCCAAGGAGGAGAACGTCTGATGCGCTCCATGACCGAGCTCGGCAACGACCTCTACACCGGCAAGACGTCCTTCCCGTTCGTCCAGCGCCGTCGGCGGTGGTTCATCCTCGCGATCGTGCTCGTGATCGCCTCCGCGCTCGCGCCGTTCATCCGCGGCGTCGAGTTCTCCGTCGAGTTCACGGGCGGTTCGCAGTTCCTCGTCTCGGCCCCCGCATCGACGGACCAGTCGATCGCAACCGAGACCGTCAACGAGACGGTTGCCGGGACCACCAGCAAGGTCACCACGATCGGTGGCTCCGACATCCGGGTACAGACGTCGCAGCTCACGACGGCCGAGACGAGCGACGTCGCCCGCGCGCTGGCGGAGGCGTACGAGGTCGCCCCGGACGAGGTGACCACGTCGTTCATCGGTCCCAGCTGGGGCGCCGACGTGACGCGTCAGTCACTCTGGGGCCTGGGGATCTTCCTCGCCCTGACGTTCCTGATCCTGGCGATCTACTTCCGCACGTGGAAGATGTCCGCGGCGGCGATCGTCGGCCTCGTGGACGTGCTGATCATCACGATCGGGATCTACTCGCTGGCCGGCTTCGAGATCTCGCCCGCGGCGGTGATCGGATTCCTGACCATCCTGGCGTACTCCCTGTACGACACGACGGTCGTGTTCGACAAGATCAGGGAGAACACGACCGACGACGGCGAGGGCGCCGTGCGCACCTTCGGCGAGTCCGTGAACCTCGCGGTCAACCAGACTCTGGTGCGCTCGATCAACACGTCGGTCGTGGCGGCGTTGCCGGTGGCGGCGATCCTCTTCATCGGCTCGCTGTGGCTGGGCGCGGAGACGCTGTCGGACATCTCGCTGTCGATCTTCGTCGGCATCGTGGTGGCGACGTACTCCACGCTGTTCGTCGCCGCGCCCCTGTACTCGCTGCTGCGCGAGCGCGAGCCCGCGATCCAGCAGGCCGACGAGAGGGTTCGCGCGGCGCGTGCGGGCGTCTGAAGGTCCGCCCCGCGGGCGTAGGATGATGCAATCCGCGTCCGCACTCGGCGGGAGGAGGCGCAGCATGGCGGATTCCGTCACGTCGCAGGCACCGAGCCTGCGTCGTCTCGTGCCGCGCATCTTCTCGCGCGCGGCCCGACACGCCGACCTCACACGGCTGATCACGACCGTGCGCGCGAACCATCCGCGCGGCGACATGGCGATCATCGAGCGCGCCTACGCGGTCGCGGACGAGAAGCATCGCGGCCAGAAGCGTCGCAGCGGCGAGCCGTACATCACCCACCCCCTGGCGGTCGCGCAGATCCTCGCCGAACTGGGGCTCGGACCCCGGGCCATCGCGGCGGCGCTCCTGCACGACACGGTCGAGGACACGGGCTACGCGCTGACTGACCTCCAGGCCGAGTTCGGCGACGAGGTCGCGCTCCTGGTCGACGGCGTCACGAAGCTCGACAAGGTCAAGTACGGAGAGAGCGCGCAGGCCGAGACGGTCCGCAAGATGATCGTGGCCATGTCGAAGGACATCCGGGTCCTCGTCATCAAGCTCGCCGACCGGCTTCACAACGCGCGCACGTGGGGCTTCGTGCCGCCCGAGAAGGCGAAGAAGAAGGCGACCGAGACGCTTGAGATCTATGCGCCGCTGGCGCACCGCCTCGGGATCCAGACCATCAAGTCCGAGCTCGAGGACCTGTCGTTCGCGGTGCTGCACCCCAAGATCTTCAACGAGATCGACAGTCTCGTGAAGCAGCGCACTCCGCAGCGCGAGCAGTACGTGCAGCGCGTCATCGACGACGTCAGCCGCGACCTGCACGAGCTCCGCATCCGGGGCACGGTCGTCGGGCGGCCCAAGCAGCTGTACTCCGTGTACCAGAAGATGGTCGTGCGGGGCCGCGAGTTCGACGACATCTACGACCTCATCGGCATCCGCGTGATCGTCGGGACCGTGCGCGACTGCTACGCGGTGCTCGGCTCGATCCACGCGCGCTGGCGTCCCTTGCCCGGCCGGTTCAAGGACTACATCGCGACGCCGAAGTTCAACCTGTACCGGTCGCTGCACACGACCGTCATCGGGCCGGGCGGCCGCACCGTCGAGATCCAGATCCGCACGCAGGAGATGCACCAGCAGGCGGAGTTCGGCGTCGCCGCCCACTGGAAGTACAAGGAGCGGATGGCGGGCGGAAAGGCGTCGGATCAGAAGGCTCTCGACACCGACATGGCCTGGCTCGCCCGGATCTCCGACTGGGAGGCGGAGACGAAGGACCCGGGCGAGTTCCTCGACTCGCTGCGCTTCGAGATCGGCGCCAAGGAGGTGTACGTCTTCACGCCCAAGGGGCGCGTGATCGGGCTGCCCGCGGGAGCGACGCCCGTGGACTTCGCGTACGCCGTGCACACCGAGATCGGCCATCGGACGATGGGCGCCAAGGTCAACGGGCGCCTCGTGCCGCTGGAGTCGACCCTGAGCTCGGGCGACGTCGTCGAGGTGTTCACGTCGAAGAACCCGGACGCGAGTCCGAGCCAGGACTGGCTGACGTTCGTCAAGAGCACGCGCGCGCGCAACAAGATCCGGGGCTGGTTCACGAAGGAGCGCCGAGACGAGGCGATCGAACAGGGCAAGGAGGCCATCGCGCGCGCCATGCGGCGGCAGCACCTGACGCCGCAGCGCCTCAAGGAGCCGCTGCAGGAGGTCGCAGACCTCATGCACTACGAGGACCTGTCGGCGCTGTACGCGGCCGTGGGAGAGGGCCACGTCTCCAGCCAGTCCGTGCTGGAGAAGGTCACCGCGCTCATCCACACGAACGAGGAGCCGACGACCGGTCAGCTGGAGCTGCCTCCGACGGTCACCCAGCGCGCGCCGCGCGGCGGCGACTCCGGCATCCTCGTGCGCGGCGCCGACGACATCCTCGTCAAGCTCGCCAAGTGCTGCACTCCCGTGCCCGGCGACGAGATCCTCGGCTTCGTCACCCGCGGCAGCGGGGTCTCGGTGCACCGCGCAGACTGCACCAATGTCAAGGCCCTCAAGGACGATCCGGCGCGCATCATCGACGTCACCTGGGCCCCGACCAAGAAGAGCGTGTTCCTGGTGCAGATCCAGGTCGAGGCGCTCGACCGCTCGGGCCTGCTGTCGGACGTCACCCGCGTGCTGACCGAGCACCACGTCAACATCCTCTCGGCGACGGTCTCCACGACCAACGACCGCCTCGCCCTCAGCCGCTTCGTGTTCGAGATGGGCGACTCGGTGCATCTCGACCGCGTGCTCAACGCCGTGCGACGCATCGAGGCGGTCTACGACGTCTATCGCGTCACGTCGTCCTAGCGCCGGCTGCGTGTTCGGCGAGCTCGCGAAGGAAGCACCGGGCCGCGCGCGAGCCGGGCATGCGCGGGTGCGCGTCGAGCCAGGCGTGGGCGTCGCGCAGGGTCACCGGGCTCGCGAGGCGGCGCGCGGCGGAGGCGGAGGCGGGCTCGTCGCTCTCTCGCGCCAGGTCGACGAGCGTGCGCACGAGCGTCGCGATGCGCACACCGGCCAGGAGCGCCGCATCTGAGACTGCGAGAGGCGTGTCGCGGTAGCGGACGCGGCTCTGCACGGGGCGCGACAGATGCCTGCCCGCGAGGCGCTGCACGCGGTGCACCGCGGGCGGCTCGCCGACGCCCCCGTGCACCCAGGCCGCCGTGAGCCCGATGCCGACGAGACCGTCGCGCAGCAGCGGGCGCAGCGACGCCGCGCGGACCCACGGCGTGCTCAGCGCGTCGCTGGGCGCGTAGCCCTCTCCGAGCGCGACGAGCTCGCCGTCCAGGCACGCCGCGGACAGCTCAGCGGGCGAGAGGGGTTCGTGACCGAAGCGGACGATCGCCATGCCAGCAGTGTGCCCCACGGGGGAAGGCGCCGCACCGCGCGAGGCCTGAGGTGTGGATGATCCCGGCGGAGCACGCCGGACCCCGCGTCAGCCGCCGATCGCGCTGAGCCAGGAGCGCCGCGCCTCGAGGGCCTCGCGCGCCTCGGCCTCGCCCTTCGCGTCCCCCTTGGCCTGCGCGTCGGCCAGCTCCTTCTCGAGGCGGTCGATCGCCTCCTGAAGCTGCCGCGTCGCCTCGTTGGCGCGCGCCTTGGTCTCCGGGTTGTTGCGCTTCCAGTCGACGTCCTCGCGGGCGCGGAGGTCCTGCTCGATCTTCCGCAGCTGATCGTCGAGCGCGCGCTCGGTGTCGCGCGGGAAGATCCGGCCCACCTCGTCCCAGCGGCGCTGGATGCTCGTGAGCAGCTGGCGGGCCTTCGTCAGGTCGGCCGTCTCGGCGACGGCCTTCGCCTCCTCGAGCAGCGCCTTGCGAGCCTCGATGCGCGGCGCGGATTCGGCCTGTTCGGCCGCGTCGCGCTCGGCGCGCGCGGAGTACAGCGCGTCGCCCGCCGCCTTGAAGCGTGCCCACAGCGCATCGTCGGCCTTGCGACCGGCGCGTCCCGCCGCCTTCCACTCGTCGAGCAGCGCGCGATACGCGGGGATGCCGTCCTCGCCGCGCGGCGCGAGCGCTTCGGCGCGCTCGACGATCCGGGTCTTGAGGTCCCGGGCGGTCTTGTGCGCTTCGTCGAGCTCCGCGAAGAACGCCCGGCGGTGGCGCTCGACCGTGCCGCGCGCATCCCGGAACCGCTTCCACAGCGCCTGGGCCGTGGACTTCGGCAGACGCGGCCCGGTCTGCTGGTGCTGCTGCCACTCCTCGAACGCGGCGTTGAGGTCGGCCATCGCCTGCTTCCACTGCACGCTGCGCGGGTCCCGCGCGGCGAGCTCCTCGACGCGTTCGACGATCGACGTGCGGTGCGCGATCGCCTCGTCGACGGCGGCGCGCTGCGCCGCGGCCTCCTCGGCGCTGGCCTCGGCGAGCGTCCCCGTGAGGGCGTCGAGCCGGTCGGCCAGTCCCACCAGGTCACCGACCGCGGCGGCGCCCGTGACCTCGTCCTTCAACCGGCGGGCCTGTCCGCGCAGGTCCGAGGCGGACGCGCCGCCTCGGAGATGCCGCTGCTCGAGCGTGCGCACGCGCAGCGCGAGGTCGTCGTACTTGCGCCGGTAGTAGGCCAGCGCCTCCTCGGGGGAGCCGTCCGGGTACTCGCCGACGACGCGCCACTGCTCGCCTTCGCGCACCGACACCGCCCCGCCGGCGTCGACCCGGCCCCACTCGGTCTCGGCGACGATCGGACCGGACGGGGCCTCGACCTCGGCCTGGGGCGCGGGCGAAACGGCCGCGTCGGCCTCGACCTCGGCCTGGGGCGCGGGCGTCGGCGCTGCGTCTGCCACCGCGCTCTGAGGCACGGGCGCCGGCGTGGCTTCCTCGACCGGCGCGCCTGCGGCGCGCGTCTCGTCTGCGGGGGTGTGATCGGGGGTCGTCACGGGAGGCTCCTTGCGCGGTCATCGCGGGAGGGGACAGGACGGCCCCAGCCTATGGCATGTCCCGCCCTCGGCGGATGCGCCGCACATCGCCGTGCGGGTGCCTCTGTGAGGGGCGTCAGCCCGCCGGCGTGTCCTCGGGAGCCGGCGCGTCGCTCGGCTCGGGCTTGGGGCTCGCGTCCGGTGCGGGTTCTGTCGGCTCCGGCGCGTCCGCGGGCGTCGTGGCCGCGGGCGACGGCACCGGCTCGGGCGCACCCGGCCCCACGGTGTAGAACAGCGCCTGCCCTCCGATGGCCGCGGCCACCAGCGCGGCGGCGACCGAGACGGCGACGACGTTGTCACGCCGACGCCGGCGGCTCTGCGCTGCGTTCAGCTCCACGCGTGCGGCGTACAGACGGGCTCGCTCGCGCTCGGCGCGTGCCGCGCGCTCCTTCGCAGAGGCCTTGCCTCCTGCGGCCATGGCTCATGTTCCTCTCGACGATCGGCGCCCCGAGGGCAGCCGGATGCTCTCGGCGGCACCGAGCCTACGCATCGGGACGGCCCAATCGAAATCGCTCGCGGGCGTGTCCGCGTCAGCCGCGGCGGCTCCACCGGCGTCGATGGGGGAGGCCTGGCCTAGGGTGTCCCTGATGAACTCCGCCGGTGCTCTCTTCCGCGGCCAGACGCCGCTCGCTGTGCGCATGCGGCCCACCTCGCTCGACGAGGTCGCGGGCCAGGCGCACCTCCTGCGGCCGGGATCGCCCATCGTCGCCCTGGCGGATCCCGACGCGCAGGCACCCGGCACGGTCTCCGTCATCCTGTGGGGTCCGCCGGGCACCGGCAAGACCACGCTCGCCCAGGCGATCGCGCGCTCGTCGGGTCGTCGCTTCGTCGAGCTGTCGGCCATCACGGCGGGGGTGAAGGACGTGCGCGAGGTCATGCAGGAGGCCCTGAACCAGCGCGACCTGTACGGGCAGTCGACGATCCTGTTCCTCGACGAGATCCACCGGTTCACCAAGGCCCAGCAGGATGCGCTGCTGCCCGGCGTCGAGAACGGGTGGGTGCTGCTCATCGCGGCCACGACCGAGAACCCGTCGTTCTCGGTGATCTCTCCGCTGCTGTCGCGGTCGCTGCTGCTCACGCTGCGGCCGCTGACGGACGAGGACCTGGGGGCGCTGATCGACAGGGCCGTCGCCGACCCGCGGGGGCTCGCGGGCGCGGTGTCGCTCGCGCCGGAGGCGAGGGCGGCGCTGGTCCGGCTGGCGTCGGGCGACGCGCGCCGAGCGCTCACGGCGCTGGAGGCCAGCGCGGGCGTCGCGGCATCCGAGGGCGACGCGGACGATCAGGCGGACGAGTCGCCGCAGGACGTCGTCGTCACGGCGGATCACGTCGCGCAGGCCGTCGACCGCGCGCTGCTGCGCTACGACCGTCAGGGCGATGAGCACTACGACGTCATCAGCGCCTTCATCAAGTCGATCCGCGGCTCCGACGTCGACGCCGCCATGCACTACCTCGCGCGCATGATCGAAGCGGGGGAGGACCCCCGCTTCATCGCGCGGCGGCTCGTGATCTCGGCGGCGGAGGACATCGGCCTGGCCGATCCGCAGGCCCTTCAGATCGCCGTCGCGGCCGCCGACGCGGTCGCGTTCATCGGCATGCCGGAGGGCCGGATCCCCCTCGCGGAGGCCACCGCGTACCTCGCGACCGCGGCGAAGTCCAACGCCGCGTACAACGCGATCAACGCGGCCGTCGCCGACGTCAAGGCCGGACGCATGGGGCCCGTCCCGCTTCACCTCCGGGACGCGCACTACGCCGGTGCGAAGCGGCTCGGCCACGGCAAGGGCTACGTGTACCCGCACGACCACGATCTGGGGGTCGTGCCGCAGCAGTACCTCCCGGACGAGCTGCGCGGGCGCCGATACTACGAACCGAAGTCCCACGGCGCGGAACGGGAGATCGCGGCACGCCTGGAGCGCCTGCGGCGGATCCTGGACTCGTGAGGGGCGACCCCCAGCAGGCTCGGGGATGTCCCCGGTTTTCGCGCCGACACGTCCGGAATACCGTCTCGCGCCCTTGACGGCGCGGCCCGTCACCGCCGACGGTGTGTGAAGTACCCGTCCCCCGACGAAGCGAGGCCGCCCATGACCGTCTTCCGGCGCTGGATCCTGCCCATCGCGTGGCTCGCGGTGTTCGCCGTGATCGCTGTCGCGCTGGCGAAGATCGCGTTCTTCGACGAGTCTGCCCGCGCGTCCGCCGGTGACGGTATCGTGCCGACCGGCGAGCTCGACGAGCCGCTGATCGCCGCGTGGCGCGACACGGTCCGTCATGACCTCGAGCTCGCGGCGACGGTGCTGAACGACCCCGCCGCCGAGGTGAAGGTCACCGCGCCCGGAACCGTCGTGGACGTCTTCTTCGCGGTCGGCGATGCGGTCGCGACGGGCGACATCATCGCGAGCGTCCGGGAGGAGATCCTCAACGACGCGGGCGACGCGTACGGAGTGTGGAGCGAGATCCGGTCGCCGGCCGACGGCACCCTCTCGTCGTTCGCCGTGGTGAGCGGCCAGCGGGTCGCCGCCGGCGACGCCGTGGGCTCGGTCGCCCCGTCGACGTTCCGGGTGCAGGGGACGATCGCGCCGGCCGACCGCTACGGTCTGCTCGTCGAGCCGACCGAGGCGACCGTGGCGATCGCGGGCGGGCCCGCGCCCTTCACGTGCGGCGGGCTGGCGCTGGAGACGCCGCTTCCCGGGGCGGGGGCCGAGGGGCAGGACGCGGCGCAGCCCACGACGACCGTGCGTTGCGCGGTGCCGCCGGACGTGCGGGTGTTCCCCGGGCTGAGCGCCACGATGACGATCGCCGGCGGCCTCGCGGAGGACGTCGTGGTGGTGCCCGTGACCGCCGTCCTGGGCGCGGCGGACGCCGGCGTCGTGTACGCGCCGGGCGACGACGGAGAGCCGGAGGAGCGGCCCGTGACGCTCGGACTGAACGACGGCGTCAACGTGGAGATCCTCGAGGGGATCGTCGAGGGGGACACGGTCTTCGAGTACGTGCCGGGCACGGCCGTGAACGTCGATTGCCTCCTGGACCCCGGAGCCTTCGGCTGCGAGACGGCGGGCTGACCGTGGCGTTCCTGTCCGCGCGCGGCATCGCGCGCAGCGTGACGCTCCCCGACGGGGACGAGCTGCAGATCCTGCGCGGCGCGGATCTCGAGGTCGAGGTCGGGGAGCACGTGAGCATCATGGGGCGCTCGGGGTCCGGGAAGTCGACGCTGCTGAACATCCTCGGGCTCCTGGATGCCCCCACGGCCGGCGCGCTGGAGTTCGACGGCGTGCCGCTCGAGCGCATGAGCCTGGCTCGCCGGGACCGTACGCGCGGCGCCAGCGTGGGCTTCGTGTTCCAGCAGTTCAATCTGCTGCCCGGGCGCACGGCCCTGGAGAACGTCGCGATGCCCCTGCTCTACGACGGCGGCCCCGGCTTCTGGCGCCGCCGCGCGATCGCGACGGAGATGCTCGAGCGCGTCGGCCTGGGCGACCGGCTCGGACAGCGGCCGGAGCGGCTGTCGGGCGGCGAGCAGCAGCGCGTCGCGATCGCGCGGGCCCTCGTGCGCTCGCCCCGGCTGATCCTCGCCGACGAACCGACCGGGGCGCTCGACGTCGACACCGGCGCCACCGTCATGACGCTGCTCGACGACATCGCCTCGCAGTCCGGCGCCGCGCTGGTGACCATCACGCACGATCCGCACGTGGCCGCCCGCGCACAGCGCGTGTACCGCCTCAGCGACGGTGTGCTGCACGAGACGGCGCCCGTCCTCGAGCCCGCCGCCGGGGCAGGCGCATGAGGGCGGCGACGGGGATCGTCAGCGCCGTCGTGGAGGCGTGGCAGGAGCTGCGCGTCAACCGCCTGCGCGTGCTGCTGAGCCTCATCGTGGTCGCGGTCTCCGTCGCGGCGTTCACCGCCGTCGTCGCCCTCGGGCAGATACTGAATCAGGGCTATCAGGAGCAGATGGAGCGCAACTCGGGACGACCGGCGCTCGTGCAGCTCTCGGCGTTCGATCCCGCGAGCGGGAACAGCGTCGATCCGGCTGCGTTCGCCCGCGCGTTCGACGCCACCGTCGACCGCTACGGCATCGAGTGGTCGTCGCGCCGCGCGTGGCTGGAGGTGATAGCACCGGACGGGCAGTGGATGAATCTGCAGGCCGTCGACGCGGACTACGGCGTGATGCACCGCGTGCCGCTGGCCCACGGATCCTGGCTCAGCGAGAGCGACGCGCTCCGCTTCGTGCCCGTGGTCGTGATCAACGAGTTCTGGTGGAGATCGCTGGGCTCTCCGCCGCTCGCGTCGCACCCCACGGTGGAGTTCGGTGCGGTCGCGTGGGACCCGGTCACGGGCGAGCCGACCTCCGGGCGTGCCACGCAGGCGCTGGTCGTGGGGGTGATGCCGTCCGCCGCGTTCGATCAGTCGATGCAGGGGTATGTGCTGTTCGACGACGCCCTGGAGCTGAGGGGCGAGGAGCTTGCGGCGTCCACGACCTACGAGACCTGGATCCCGCCCGAGAGCGCGGAGCCGCTCATGGCCGCGATGCAGGCGTCCGTGCAAGCGCACCTGCCGGAGGGCGTCGAGGTGTACGCGTCGCGCACGGACTTCGCCGGCATGCAGACCTACAACCCGTACGACGCGGTCCTGCTGGTCTTCGGGGGCATCGCCGTCCTCGTGCTGCTGCTGGGCGCGTTGAGCCTGCTCAACATCACCCTGGTCACCGTGCGCTATCGCATCCGCGAGATCGGGGTCAGGCGCAGCTTCGGCGCGAGCGCCGGCCGGGTGTTCTTCTCCGTCATGCTCGAGAGCGTCGTCGCGACGGTGGTCGCCGGCGTCGTCGGGATCGTCATCGCGATCATGGTGATGCGGCTGCCGGTGGTCGCACAGGTGCTGTCGGGACTCCAGGACGTGCCGGCGTTCCCGATGTCGGCCGCTCTCGCGGGCCTGCTCATCTCCGCGGCCGTGGGAGCGCTCGCCGGGCTGGTGCCGGCCCTGGTCGCGGTGCGGGTGCGCCCGATCGACGCGATCCGCTACTGAGCCCGCGCTGCGGCTCCGGGCCGGGCCTGCGCGCTCCGCGAGCCCGCGGCGGTGGTCTGGTAAGCTGGATCGGCTCGTATTCCGGGCACATCCCTCTTCGCTGGATCCCTCAGGTGGGTAGACGTACGCCTGACCGGGATGGAGGGGGACTGTACGTCCGAGCGCCGCGACAGTCGCGGCCTCGTAGAAAGGAAACCATGGTCACCAAGTCCCAGGACCGCCGCAAGGTCCGCCTGTCGCGCGCGCTCGGCGTCGCGCTCACTCCGAAGGCGGCGCGCTACCTCGAGAAGCGCCCCTACGGCCCCGGCCAGCACGGCCGCACCAAGCGCAAGGCCGACAGCGACTACGCCGTCCGCCTGAAGGAGAAGCAGCGTCTTCGCGAGCAGTACGGCATCCGCGAGAAGCAGCTGCGCATCGTGTTCAACGAGGCGCGCCGCACCGAGGGCCTGACGGGTGAGAACCTGGTCGAGCTGCTCGAGATGCGTCTGGACGCCCTCGTCGTGCGCGCGGGCTTCGCCCGCACGACCGCGCAGGCGCGCCAGTTCGTCGTCCACCGCCACATCCTCGTGGACGGCAAGATCGTCGACCGCCCGTCGTTCCGCGTGAAGCCGGGCCAGACGATCGAGGTCAAGGCCAAGAGCGAGAGCCTCGAGCCCTTCCAGGTCGCGGCCGCCGGCGGTCACGCCGAGGTCCTGCCGCCCGTCCCCGCCTACCTCGAGGTGGAGCTGGACAAGCTGCAGGCGAAGCTCGTGCGTCGCCCGAAGCGCGCCGAGGTGCCCGTCACGTGTGACGTGCAGCTCGTCGTCGAGTACTACGCCGCGCGTTAAGCGACCCGCGCGTTCGGACGAAGGGCATCGGGGGATCCCGGTGCCCTTCGTCGTACCCGCCCCGAGGCGTCTACGATGGAACGACGCCGCGCGACGCGGCCTGGCCTCGAGGACGGGTGACATGAAGAACGTGCTGTGGTTCCTGCTCGGCATCGCCGGCGGCTTCATCGCCGCGCACTTCCTGAACAAGGACCCGCGCGGTCACGAGGTGCTGGCAGACATCGACGCCCGCATCGCCGAGTTCACGGAGCGGCTGACCGAGGCGTACCACTCCGAGGAGGCGCGCCGCGCCGGATCGGGTGGCGCTCCGGCCGCCTGATCGCCTCCGTCCCACCCGCCGCCCGCCGTGGGCGGCGGGTCACGCATGCCCCCCGCGCTCGCGCGGCCCCGACAGCCAAGGACGAATCCCCCACATGAAGACCGCCGAGATCGCGCAGCGCTACCTCGACTACTTCGAGAAGAACGACCACACGATCGTGCCTTCGGCGTCGCTCGTGAGCGACGATCCGTCGATCCTGTTCACGATCGCCGGCATGGTGCCGTTCATCCCGTACCTGACGGGCGTCGTGCCCGCGCCGTACCCGCGCGCGGCCGACCTGCAGAAGTGCATCCGCACGAACGACATCGAGGAGGTCGGGAAGACGGCCCGCCACGGCACGTTCTTCCAGATGCTCGGCAACTGGTCGTTCGGCGACTACTTCAAGGAGGGCGCGATCAGCTATGCGTGGGAGCTGCTGACCTCTTCCGAGAGCGACGGCGGCCTCGGATTCGCGGAGCGGGACCTGTGGGTGACCGTCTACGAGGACGATGACGAGGCGGCCGCGCTGTGGCAGCGGATCGCGGGGCTGCCGGCCGAGCGCATCCAGCGCATGGGGCGCGCCGACAACTTCTGGACCACGGGCCAGCCCGGCCCGGCCGGACCCTGCTCTGAGATCTACTTCGATCGCGGGCCCGCGTACGGCGCCGACGGCGGCCCGGCGGTCGACGACAACCGCTTCCTCGAGATCTGGAACCTCGTGTTCATGCAGAACTCGATCGACAACGTGCGCTCCAAGACGGAGTTCGACATCGTCGGCGAGCTGCCGAACAAGAACATCGACACCGGCATGGGGCTGGAGCGCGTCGCGTTCCTCAAGCAGGGCGTCGAGAACATGTACGAGACCGACCAGGTGCGACCCGTGCTGGATCGGGCGTCCGAGCTGTCGGGGCGCCGCTACGGCGCCGACCACGAGGACGACGTCCGCTTCCGGATCATCGCGGACCACGTCCGCTCCTCGCTCATGCTGCTGTCGGACGGCGTGACGCCGTCGAACGAGGGCCGCGGCTACATCCTGCGTCGCCTCATGCGCCGCAGCGTGCGCGCCATGCGCCTGCTGGGCGTCGAGGAGGCGACGTTCCCCGCGCTGTTCGCGGCGTCGCGCGACGCGATGAAGGAGTCGTACCCGGTCGTGGAGACCGACTGGGAGCGCCTGTCGGCCTACGCGTTCGCCGAGGAGGAGACCTTCCTGCGCACGCTGTCTGCGGGATCCACGATCCTGGACACCGCGGTCGAGAAGACCAAGGCGAGCGGGGGCGCGACGCTCGCGGGCGACGAGGCCTTCCTGCTGCACGACACCTACGGCTTCCCGATCGACCTGACCCTCGAGATCGCGCAGGAGGCCGGCCTCGGCGTGGACCGCGCGGCGTTCGACGCGCTCATGCAGGAGCAGCGTCAGCGCGCGAAGGCCGATGCCCGGTCCCGCAAGCGCGCCATCGCCGACGTGAGCGTGTACCGCGAGTTCCGCGCGCTGGGCGAGACCACGTTCACGGGATACACGGATCTCGAGACGGAGACCCGCGTGCTCGGCGTGCTCGTGGACGGGCAGGCGACCGGGCGCGCCGCCGAGGGGCAGATCGCGGAGGTCATCCTCGCCGAGACCGCGCTGTACGCGGAGTCGGGCGGCCAGGTCGCCGACCGGGGGACGATCGTGGGCCCCGGCTACGAGCTCGAGGTGCTCGACGTGCAGCGCCCGGTCGCGGGCCTCGTCAGCCACACCGTCGAGGTCACGCGCGGCGAGGTCGGCGTGGATCAGCCGGCCACCACGATCGTCGACGCCGCGAACCGGCGCGCCGCACAGCAGGCCCACTCCGCCACGCACCTCGTGCACGCCGCGCTGCGCGACACGCTCGGCAAGGGTGCGACGCAGGCCGGCTCGCTCAACCGCGCCGGCTACCTGCGCTTCGACTTCACGTGGGGCCAGGCGCTGAGCCCCGCCACGCGCAGCGAGATCGAGGAGATCGCCAACAACGCGGTCCGAGACAACCTCGAGGTCACCACGCGCGTCCTCTCGCTCGAGGAGGCCAAGTCCGCCGGCGCCGTCGCGCTGTTCGGCGAGAAGTACGGGGACACGGTGCGCATGGTCGACATCGGCGGTCCGTGGTCGCGCGAGCTGTGCGGCGGGACCCACGTGGCCCGCAGTGCGGAGGTCGGCCTGATCAGCCTCGTCGGCGAATCCTCGGTGGGCGCCTCGAACCGCCGCGTGGAGGCGCTGGTCGGACTCGACGCGTTCCGCGAGCTCGCCGCCGAGCGTGCCCTCGTGGCCGAGCTGACCTCCGCTCTGAAGACCCCCAAGGAGCAGCTGCCCGCTCGTATCGCGGAGCTGACGGCGAGCCTCAAGGCCGCGGAGAAGAAGATCGCCGCGTTCGAGGCGCGCGCCCTGGCGGAGCGCGTCCCCGCGCTCGCCCAGGCCGCGGAGCGGATCGGCGCGGTCAACCTCGTGGCGCAGTCGATCGGGTCGGTGGGATCGGCCGACGACCTGCGGAGCCTCGCGGCCTCGGTCCGAGAGCGCCTCGGCGCCGAGCCCGCCGTCGTCGTGCTGACCGGCGAATCGGGCGACAGGGTGCTGGCGATCGTCGCGACCAACGAGGCGGCGCGCGCCGAGGGCGCGAAGGCGGGAACGCTCGTGAAGACCGTCCTCGAACGCCTCGGCGGGCGCGGCGGCGGGCGCGACGACATGGCGCAGGGCGCCGGCACGGACGCGGCCTCCGTTCCGGCTGCGCTCGACGCCGTGCGCGCGGCGCTGCGGAGCGCATGACGGGCTTCCGACGCGGCGTCCGCCTCGGGATCGACGTCGGACGGGCGCGGGTGGGGGTCGCGCGCTGCGACCCCGACGGGATGCTCGCGGTGCCCGTCGAGACCGTCCCTCGCGACGAGCGATCCGTCGCGCGTATCCTCGAGCTCGTGGCTGAGCACGAGCCGATGGAGATCGTGGTGGGCCTTCCCCTGAACATGCGCGGGGAGGACACGCCTTCGACGGCAGACGCGCGCGTGTTCGCCGCCGAGCTGGCGGCCACCGGCGCGGCGCCCGTGCGGCTCGTCGACGAGCGCCTCAGCACGGTCAGCGCGCACACCGCCCTGCGGCAGTCCGGGCGCTCTCAGAAGCGTTCTCGTAGCATTGTCGATCAGGTCGCCGCGGTCGTGCTCCTCCAGCACGCCGTCGAGAGCGAGAAGCACACCGGGGTGGCCGCCGGTACCCCCGTCGGCGTCCCCGAGGAGTGAGCACGCTCATGACCGACCCCTCCCATCACGAGAACCCGCCGCTCACGCGCCGCGAGGCGCGCCGCGCGGCCCGCGCCGCCGACGAGCCGGCCCTTCCCGGATCGGCGGCTCGCGACATCGTGGGGGACCCGGGCGCGGCGGAGGCGGCGCCGGGGGAGACGGATCGGCCCGCGACGCTGTCCGAGGCGGCCGAGCGCTCGGGTTCCGCGGGAGAGGCGGGGCCGGAGCCCGCGTCGTCGTCCCTCGAGGACCTTTTCGTGCCCGAGGAGCCCCCGGCCGACGGCAAGCGCCGCCGCGGCCGCGGCTGCCTCGTGGCGCTGCTGGTCCTCGTCGTCATCGCGGGCGGCATGACGGTGGCCGGCTACTGGGCCGTGAACACCTATGGCGAGCGCGTCGCGGCGTTCTTCGGCTGGGACGGGCCCGACGACTACGAGGAGGGCGAGGCGACCGGCGAGGCGATCATCACGATCCAGGAGGGCGATAGCGGGGAGTCGATCTCGCGCACGCTCTACGAGGCGGGCGTGACGCTGAAGCCGCGATCGTTCTACTCCCACCTGCTCTCCCGCGACGCCATCCCGATCTTCCACCCGGGCGTCTACCGGCTGCAGCAGCGCATGACGTCGGAAGCGGCGCTGGCGGCGCTGGAGGATCCCGCGAACAAGCTCTCGAACGCGGTCGCGTTGCAGGAGGGCCTCACGGTCGACGCCACCCTGGAGGCGGCCGCGACCGGTCTGGAGATGCCGCTCGAGGAGCTCGAGGCCGCCGCGGCCGATCCGGCCCGGTACGGGGTGCAGGCCGACAGCCTCGAGGGCTGGCTCTTCCCGGCGTACTACACGTTCGACCCGGGAGTGACGGCGGAGGACGTCGTGCGGACCATGGTCGAGCGCATGCGCCAGGCGCTGGCGGAGGCCGGCGTGCCCGCGGGCGAGGAGCAGCGCATCCTGACGATCGCGTCGATCGTGCAGCGTGAGGGCGTCTCGGCCGAGGACTTCCGCATGGTGTCGCGCGTGATCTACAACCGCCTCGACCCGGAGATCTCGGACACGGGCGGTCTGCTGCAGATGGACTCGACGGCGCAGTACGGGTACCGGGAGGAGCACGGCTCCGTGTTCAGCTCGGCGGAGCAGCTGTCGGATCCGAACCCCTGGAACACGTACGTGCATCCGGGCCTTCCCGTGGGGCCGATCGCGAATCCCGGCGACGACGCCATCGTCGCCGCGCTCCAGCCGGCGGACGGTCCGTGGCAGTACTTCGTGACCGTGAACCTCGAGACCGGCGAGACCGTGTTCAGCGAGACGTACGCCGAGCAGGAGCGGGCGGAGGTCCGGCTGCGGGAGTGGTGCGCCGCGAACCCGGACTACTCGGCCTGCTGACATGATGCGCGCGACCCGTCTGGCCGTGTGGGGCGATCCGATCGCCCACAGCCGCTCTCCGCAGCTCCATGGCGCCGCGTACGGCGTGCTGGGCCTGCCGTGGTCCTTCGTGCGCGAGCGCGTCGGCGGCGGGGCCTTCGAGGAGACGTTCGCCGCTCTGGACGACTCCTGGCGCGGGCTCGCCGTGACCATGCCGCTGAAAGAGCACGCGTTCCGCGCGACCGCGTGGCGCGACCGGCGCGCCGAGCTGACGGGCGCCGTCAACACCGTGCTCCTGCCCGCGGCCGACGTGGCGCGCCCGGCGGGCGCGCCCGCGCACGCGCCGATCGGCTTCAACACGGACGTCGGGGGGATCGTGGCCGCGCTGGCCGACGAGGGCATCGACCGGCTCGCGCGCGTGCGCATCGTGGGCGCCGGGGCGACGTCGGCCTCCGCGCTGGTGGCGGCGGCCGAGCTCGGCGCCTCTTCCGCGGGGATCGTGGCGCGCCGCCCCGAGCGTGTGACGCCCCTCGCAGGCCTGGGAGCGCGGCTCGGCATGGCGGTCGACGCCGAGCCGTTCGGCGGACCCCACGATGCGGTCGATCTCACGGTGTGCGCGTTGCCGGGCGGTACCGAGCTCCCCGAGGCGCACGCAGAGGCGCTCGCAGCCGCCGGCGGCCCCCTCTTCGACGTCGCGTACGCGCCCTGGCCCTCGCACCTGGCCGGGCGGTGGCACGCCGGACCCGCGATCCCGGGTTCCGGGATGCTGCTGCACCAGGCCGTCCTGCAGGTGCGTGTGTTCGCCACCGGCGCTCCCGACGTACCGCTGGACGGCGAGGATGCGGTGCGTGCCGCGATGCGCGCGGCGCTCGTGGGAGACTAGGACGCATGCTCCGCGTGCTCACGGCCGGCGAATCGCACGGCCCCGAACTCATCGCCGTCATGGAGGGTCTCCCGGCCGGCGTGCCGCTGCTCGCCTCCGACATCCAGGCAGACCTGGCCCGCCGCAAGCTCGGCTACGGCCGCGGGTCGCGGATGAAGTTCGAGGCGGACGAGCTGACGATCTCCGGCGGCGTGCGGCACGGCCTCACGCTCGGCAGCCCGATCGCGCTGAGGATCGGCAACACCGAGTGGCCCAAGTGGACCGAGGTCATGAGCGCCGAGCCCGTCGAGCTCACCGAGAAGTCGCGCGGACGCGGCGCGCCGCTGACCCGTCCGCGCCCCGGTCACGCCGACCTGGTCGGCATGCAGAAGTACGGCTTCGACGAGGCCCGGCCGGTCCTGGAGCGCGCCAGCGCCCGCGAGACGGCCGCGCGCGTCGCGCTTGGAGCCGTGGCGCGGGCGTTCCTGTCCCAGCTGGGCATCGAGCTCGTCAGCCACACGCTCTCGATCGGGACCGTGCGCGTCCCGGACGGGACGCGCCTGCCCGCTCCCGGCGACGTCGCCGCCCTCGACGCGGACCCGCTGCGCTGCTTCGACCCCGACACGTCGGCGCGCATGGTGGCCGAGGTGGACGCCGCCCGCAAGGACGGCGACACGCTCGGCGGCGTCGTGGAGGTGCTGGCATACGGGCTTCCGCCCGGGCTCGGCTCCCACGTGCACTGGGATCGCCGCCTCGACGGCAAGCTCGCGCAGGCGCTCATGAGCATCCAGGCCATCAAGGGCGTCGAGGTCGGCGACGGCTTCGCGACCGCGACGCGCCGGGGATCCCAGGCCCACGACGAACTGGTCGGCACCGAGCGCGGCATCGCGCGCACGACCGATCGCGCCGGGGGGACCGAGGGCGGCATGTCGACCGGGACCGTGCTACGCGTGCGCGCGGGCATGAAGCCGATCGCCACGGTGCCGCGTGCGCTGCGCACCGTCGACGTCGCGACGGGTGAGCCCGCCTCGGCGCACCACCAGCGCTCCGACGTGTGCGCCGTGCCCGCCGCGGGAGTCGTCGCGGAGGCGATGGTCGCGATCACGCTCGCGGACGTCGTGCTCGAGAAGTTCGGCGGCGACTCCGTGTCGGAGACCCGCCGGAACGTGGCGGGATACCTCGAGGGGATCGCCGACACGCTCCGCACCGCCGCGGACGCCGCCGACATCGCGCATGACCTCGCGCTCTGACACCGGTTCCTCGCCTGCAGCGCCCGGCACCGTGTTCCCCGACGGCCGCGCGCTCGTGCTCGTCGGCCCCATGGGGGCGGGCAAGTCGAGCATCGGACGACGCCTGGCTCGCCAGCTCGGCGCCTCGTTCACGGATACCGACGCGCGGATCGCGAAGGCGCATGGACCCATCCCCGAGATCTTCGCGCAGCACGGGGAGGCCGGGTTCCGCGAGCTGGAGCTGGCGGCCGTCGCCGAGGCGGTCGCGCAGGGAGGCGTCGTGGCCGTCGGGGGCGGCGCGGTCGTGGACCCGCGCACGCGTGAGGTCATCAGCGGCCATCGCGTCGTGCTGTTGACGGTCGACGAGCACGTGGTGGCGGGTCGCATCGGCAACCAGAAGCGGCCGCTGCTGTCGGGCGAGGAGGATCCCATGGCGGCGTGGCTGCGGATCCGGGACCAGCGCGCACCGATCTACGCTGAGGTGGCCGAGGTGACGTTCGACACGTCGCGCGGCCCGCTTCAGGACGTGGTGCAGACGATCGCCGCGTGGGCCCGTGCCCAGGCGGCCGAGACACGCGCGGCGACGCCGCGGGAGGAGAGCGAGCGATGACCGAAAGCACGGCGGGCGACACCGTCATCCGCGTATCGGGTACCCCGGGCTACGACGTCACCGTGGGCCACGGCGTGATCGGCCGACTCGGCGAGGCGCTCCCGCCCGCGGCGCGCAAGGTCCTGATCGTGCACCCGCCGACCCTCGCCGCGCGCGCCGCGCAGCTGCGGGAGAGTCTGCTCGGTGAGCGGGAGGTGCTGCTCGCCGAGATCCCGGACGCCGAGGCCGGCAAGCGCATCGAGGTCGCGGCGTTCTGCTGGCAGATCATGGGCCAGGCCGACTTCACCCGGACGGATGCGGTCGTGGGCTTCGGCGGCGGCGCCGTCACGGACCTCGCGGGCTTCGTCGCGGCGTGCTGGCTGCGCGGCGTGGACGTGGTGCAGGTGCCGACCACCGTGCTCGGCATGGTCGACGCGGCCGTCGGCGGGAAGACCGGCGTGAACACGGCCGAGGGGAAGAACCTCGTGGGGGCCTTCTGGGCCCCACGCGCCGTGCTGTGCGACCTCGAGCTGCTCGCGACGCTGCCCGAGAACGAGGCGCTGGCGGGCTTCGCCGAGGTCGTCAAGGCGGGCTTCATCCGTCATCCGGAGATCCTCGACACGATCGAGGCCGACCCGGCGCGGGCCGTCGACGTCACGACCCCCGAGTTCCGTCGCTGCATCGAGCTGGCGATCGGCATGAAGGCGGAGGTCGTGGGGGAGGACTTCCGCGAGGCCGGGCTGCGCGAGGTGCTCAACTACGGCCACACGCTCGGGCACGCGATCGAGCACGCCGAGCGGTACCGGTGGCGCCACGGCGCCGCGGTCTCGGTGGGCATGATGTACGCCGCGGAGCTGTCGCGGCTGGCGGGACGACTGTCCGACGCCGCGGTGGACCGCCACCGGCGCGTGCTGGAGCTGCTCGGGCTTCCCACCACCTACCGCGCGGGAGCGTGGCAGACGCTGCTGGCGACCATGCAACGGGACAAGAAGGCGCGCGGCGGGATCCTGCGCTTCATCGTCCTCGACGACATCGGCAAGCCGGCCGTGCTGCAGGCGCCCGACGAATCGCTCCTGTTCGCCGCGTACCAGGAGATCGGGGCCGAGGACCAGGGCCGCATCATCAGCACCGGCGGCCGCTGAACCGCCCGAGGGCCGGCGGGCGCGGCGGCCGCGCAGGGTCCCGGTAGAATCGGTCCTCGGCCGCCTGCGGCCTCGAACTCCCGGCCCGCCGCGGCTGGTCCCTCAACGAACGGAATCCCCACCCCATGGCATCCACCGCAGACATCAAGAACGGCGTCGTGCTCAGCATCGACGGGCAGCTCTGGAGCGTCGTGGAGTTCCAGCACGTCAAGCCCGGCAAGGGCGGCGCTTTCGTGCGCACCAAGCTGAAGAACGTCGTCACCGGCAAGGTCGTCGACAAGACGTTCAACGCGGGCGCGAAGGTCGACATCCAGAACGTCGACCGCCGTGACTTCACCTACCTGTACAACGACGGCGAGAACTTCGTGTTCATGGACGCGAAGGACTACGACCAGATCAACGTCCCCGCCGCCACCGTCGGCGACGCGGCGAAGTTCCTGCTGGAGAACCAGGAGGTCACGATCGCGCTGCACGACGGCACGCCGCTGTACGTGGACATGCCCGCCTCGGTCGTGCTCGAGATCACGTACACCGAGCCGGGCCTGCAGGGCGACCGCTCCTCGGCCGGCACCAAGCCCGCCACGGTGGAGACCGGCGCCGAGATCCAGGTGCCGCTGTTCCTGGAGACGGGCACCCGCGTCAAGGTCGACACGCGCACCGGCGAGTACCTCGGTCGCGAGAAGTGAGCGCCGAGAGCGGAGAGCGATGAGCGCCCGCACCAAGGCGCGCAAACGCGCCCTCGACATCCTCTTCTCGGCCGACGTGCGCGGCGACGCGCCCGCCGTGGCCCTGGCTGCCGAGGCGAAGCGCGCGGCGTCCGAGCCGGCCCGGCAGAGCTCGTGGCTGTACGCCCGGGAGATCGTCGACGGCGTGATCGACCACGCCGACGAGATCGACGAGCAGATCACGACGCACAGCCGGGACTGGAAGCTCGAGCGCATGCCCACGGTCGACCGCGCGCTGCTGCGCATCGCGACGTGGGAGATCCTCTTCAACGACGAGGTCCCGACGGCCGTCGCGATCGACGAGGCGGTGGAGCTCGCGAAGGAGTTCTCGACGGACGACTCCGGCGCGTTCGTGCACGGCGTGCTCGCCCGCATCGCCCGCTCCAGCTGACCCCCGGGGCGGATAGGATGGACGGGACCTGCACCTTTAACACCGTCCCGTGAGGCGGAGAAGGGAGCGGTGGATGAGCACGCGCGCTGAAAGCGGACCTCCCGCGTCCGAACGGATCGTGCTGCACGACGCCGACATCACCCGGGCTCTGACCCGGATCGCCCACGAGATCCTGGAGTCGAACCGGGGTCCGGACGGGCTGGTGCTGCTGGGGATCCCCACGCGCGGCGTGCCGCTCGCGCAGCGACTGGCGGCGCTCCTCGAGCGCTTCGCTGGCGTGCCGGTCGCGACGGGCGCCCTCGACGTCACGATGTATCGGGACGACCTCGCGCAGCATCCGACGCGCGCGCCGCACCCCACCGACATCCCCTCCTCGGGCATCGACGGCCGTGTCGTGGTGCTCGTGGACGACGTGCTGTTCTCGGGCCGCAGCATCCGGGCAGCGCTCGACGCGCTGCAGGACATTGGACGTCCCGCGGCGGTGCGGCTCGCGATCCTCGTCGACCGCGGCCACCGCGAGCTGCCGATCCGCCCGGACTTCGTCGGCAAGAACCTCCCCTCCGCGCGCAGCGAGCGGGTCAACGTGAGGCTCACGGAGGTGGACGGGGTCGACGCGGTGTCCATCCAGGCTCCCGACGCGCGCGAGGGCGCGGAGGCGGACGCATGAGGCACCTGCTCGACACGCGCACTCTCGCCCGCGAGGACGCCGTGCGCATCCTCGACGTCGCGGAGGACATGGCCGACACGCAGTCCCGCGAGGTGAAGAAGCTCCCCACGCTGCGCGGACGGACCGTCGTCAACCTGTTCTTCGAGGACTCCACGCGCACGCGGATCTCCTTCGAGGCCGCCGCCAAGCGGCTGTCGGCCGACGTCATCAACTTCGCCGCGAAGGGCTCGAGCGTCTCCAAGGGCGAGAGCCTGCAGGACACCGCGCAGACGTTGCAGGCCATGGGGGCGGATGCGGTCGTGATCCGCCACGGCGCGTCCGGAGCCCCCCGCACGCTCGCCACGAGCGGCTGGATCGAGGCGGGCGTCGTCAACGCGGGGGACGGAACGCACGAGCATCCTACGCAGGCGCTGCTCGACGCCTTCACGATGCGCAAGCGTCGATACGGTGCGGCCAGCCGCGGTCGCGACCTGGAGGGATACCGCGTCGCGATCGTCGGGGACATCCTGCACTCCCGCGTCGCCCGGTCCAACGTGTGGCTGCTGCACACGCTCGGCGCGGAGGTGACGCTCGTCGCGCCGCCGACGCTGCTGCCGCAGGACCTGTCCGCCTGGCCGGTCGTCGTGCGCTACGACCTCGACGAGGCCATCGCGCACGGGCCGGAGGCCCTCATGATGCTGCGCATCCAGTCCGAGCGCATGAACGCCGCGTATTTCCCGTCGGAACGGGAGTATTCGCGGCGGTGGGGTCTCGACCCGGTGCGCCTGGCGGCGCTTCCGGCGGCTAGCATTGTCATGCACCCCGGACCCATGAACCGGGGGCTGGAGATCTCCGCCGATGCCGCCGACTCGCCGCGCTCGACCGTGCTCGAGCAGGTGAAGGCCGGCGTGTCCGTGCGAATGGCGGTGCTCTACCTCCTCCTGGCGGGGGAGAGGACCAGCCCGTCGACCTCCGCGACCGGCTCGGGCGAGTGACCGGAGCGAACGAGTCGAAATGAGAATGAAGTGACACAGACGACATCGCTCCTGATCGAGGGCGCCGCCATCGAGGGCGGCGAGCGGACGGATCTGCTGATCGAGCACGGCCGCATCGTCGAGACCGGCACGCGGCTGTCACGGGCCGGTGCGACGCGCATCGACGCCGACGGCCTCGTGGCCCTGCCCGGCCTGGTCGATCTGCACACGCATCTGCGCGAGCCCGGGTACGAGGCCAGCGAGACGATCCTCACCGGCACGCGCGCCGCCGCCGCCGGGGGCTTCACGGCCGTCTTCGCGATGCCCAACACCTCTCCCGTCGCGGACACCGCCGGCGTCGTCGAGCAGGAGCTCGCGCTCGGGGAGGCCGCCGGCTACGCGACCGTGCAGCCCATCGGCGCCGTCACCGTGGGACAGAGGGGGGAGCGCCTCGCCGAGCTCGGCGCGATGGCGGATTCCCGGGCGCGCGTGCGCGTCTTCAGCGACGACGGCTCCTGCGTGTGGGACCCGCTGATCATGCGCCGGGCGCTGGAGTACGTGAAGGCGTTCGACGGAGTCGTGGCGCAGCACGCGCAGGACCCCCGGCTCACCGAGGGCGCGCAGATGAACGAGGGCGTCGTGTCGGCGGAGCTCGGCCTGACCGGCTGGCCGGCGGTCGCGGAGGAGTCGATCATCGCCCGCGACGTGCTGCTCGCCGAGCACGTCGGGTCGCGCCTCCACGTGTGCCACCTCTCGACCGCGGGCTCGGTGGACATCGTGCGCTGGGCGAAGAAGCGCGGCATCGCCGTCACGGCCGAGGTCACGCCGCACCATCTGCTGCTGACCGACGAGCTGGTACGCGGCTACGACGCGCGCTTCAAGGTCAACCCGCCCCTGCGCACCGCGGAGGACGTGCACGCCGTGCGGGAGGGGCTGGCGGACGGCACGATCGACATCGTGGCGACCGACCATGCGCCCCACCCGGCAGAGACCAAGGCGTGCGAGTGGCACGCGGCCTCCCACGGCATGGTCGGCCTGGAGAGCGCGCTGCGCGTCGTGCACGAGTCGATGGTCGAGACGGGGCTGCTCGGCTGGTCCGACGTCGCCCGCGTCCTGTCGAAGGCGCCCGCCCGTATCGGGCGCCTGTCGGGCCACGGCACCGAGCTCGCCGCCGGAGAGCCGGCCGAGCTGACCCTGTACGACCCGTCGGTGCGCGGCACGTTCGGCCCCGACGACCTCCGGGGCCGGAGCGCGAACTCGCCGTACTTCGAGCGCGAGCTTCCGGGCCGGGTCGAGTGGACCATCCACCGCGGGTACGCGACGCTCGCGGAGGGCGCCCTCGTGGAGCTGCAGGCCGCGGAGGCCCGCGCATGACCCGGGAGACCGCGGCGCTCGTGATGGCGACCGTCGCCGCCCTCATCCTCGCGCTCATGCTCTGGGGCTGGCGGCGCCGCGTGCGGCGCGACGCCGGGATCGTCCCGCCCGTCGGGGAGCGACGCGGACTGACGCGCGCCGTCTTCGCCGGGTTCTACGTCGCGACCACGCGCCACGACGCGCCGCTCGACCGCCTCACCGTCCGCCACCTCGCGCACCGCTCGCGCGTTGTCGTGACGGTCACGGAGGAGGGCGTGACGCTCGACCTGCCCGGCGAGCCGACGCTGTTCCTCGACGCGGCGCGCCTCGCGGGCGTGGGGCGCGCGACATGGACCATCGACCGCGCCGTCGAACCGGACGGACTCGTCCTGGTGGCATGGACCGCCGACGACGGCACGATCTGCGACACCTACATCCGCCTGCAGGACGGAGATCCGGACGCCCTCGTCGAGGAGATCGCTCGGCTCCACGCCGGCGCCGCTCCCGATCCGCGGCCGTCCTCCCCGCCTGCCCAGGACTCCACCTCGACAGGAGACCCGCAATGACCACCCTTCTCGACCGCCCCTCGCTGCTGGACAGGGATCCCGCGGTCCTCGTCCTCGAGGACGGCACGCGGTATCCCGGCTATGCGTACGGGGCACTCGGCACGACGCTCGGCGAGGTCGTCTTCACGACCGGCATGACGGGGTACCAGGAGACCCTGACCGACCCTTCGTACGCGGGCCAGATCGTGCTGCAGACCGCGCCCCACATCGGCAACACCGGCGTCAACACCGAGGACCCCGAGTCCCGTCGCGTGTGGGTCGCCGGGTACATCGTGCGCGACCCCTCGCGCATCGTGTCGAGCTGGCGGGCCGAGGAGTCCCTCGACGACGCTCTCGAGCGCGACGGCATCGTCGGCATCGCCGGGATCGACACGCGCGCCATCACGCGGCACATCCGCTCCGCCGGGAGCATGCGCGGCGGGATCTTCTCCGGGGAGGCTGCCGCGCTCGACGAGGCCGAGCAGCTGCGCCTCGTGACGGAGGCCCCCGAGATGACGGGACAGAACCTGTCGGACCAGGTGTCGGTCGAGGTCGCGTCGGTCACCCCGGCCGTGGGGGAGAAGATCGGCAACCTCGCGGTGATCGACCTGGGCATCAAGCAGGCAACCGTCAACAACCTCGCCCGTCGCGGGTTCGAAGTGCACGTGCTGCCGCAGAGCGCCACGAAGGCGGAGGTGCTCGCGATCGACCCGGTCGCGGTGTTCTACTCCAACGGGCCGGGCGACCCCGCCGCGTCGGATCACCACATCGAGCTGCTGCGCGGCGTGCTGGACGAGGGGCTGCCGTTCTTCGGCATCTGCTTCGGCAACCAGCTGCTCGGCCGCGCGCTCGGCCTGGGCACGTACAAGCTGCCGTTCGGGCACCGCGGCATCAACCAGCCGGTCAAGGACAAGCTGACCGGCCGCGTCGAGATCACCGCCCACAACCACGGCTTCGCGGTGGACGCGCCGCTCGAGGGCGCGTTCGACAGCCCGGCCGGCTACGGCCGCGTCGAGGTGAGCCACGTGGGGCTCAACGACGACGTCGTGGAGGGACTGCGGGCCCTCGACATCCCCGCCTTCTCGGTGCAGTACCACCCCGAGGCCGCGGGCGGACCGAACGACGCCAACTACCTGTTCGACCGTTTCCGGGACATGGTCCTCGAACACCTCAGCAAGAAGGGCGCGAATGCCTAAGCGCGACGACATCCAGTCGGTCCTCGTCATCGGGTCGGGACCGATCGTGATCGGCCAGGCCGTGGAGTTCGACTACTCCGGCACGCAGGCGTGCCGCGTGCTGCGAGAGGAGGGCGTGCGCGTCATCCTCGTGAACTCGAACCCGGCCACGATCATGACCGACCCCGAGTTCGCCGACGCGACCTACATCGAGCCCATCACGCCCGAGGTCATCGAGACGATCATCGCCAAGGAGCGCCCCGACGCGATCCTGCCGACGCTCGGCGGCCAGACCGCGCTCAACGCCGCGATGGCGCTGCACGAACGCGGCATCCTCGAGAAGTACGACGTCGAGCTGATCGGGGCGAAGGTCGACGCCATCCGCAAGGGGGAGGACCGGCAGGTCTTCAAGGAGCTCGTCGTCGCCGCCGGCGCCGAGGTGGCGCGCAGCCGCATCGCCCACACGATGGAGGAGTGCCTGGCCGCGGCCGAGGAGCTGGGCTATCCCGTCGTCGTCCGCCCGTCGTTCACGATGGGCGGGCTCGGCTCGGGCTTCGCCTACGACGAGCAGGATCTGCGTCGCATCGCCGGGGCCGGCCTGCGCGAGTCCACCACGACCGAGGTGCTGCTCGAGGAGTCGATCCTGGGCTGGAAGGAGTACGAGCTCGAGCTGATGCGCGACACCGCGGACAACACGGTGGTCGTGTGCTCGATCGAGAACATCGACCCGGTCGGCGTCCACACGGGCGACTCGATCACCGTGGCGCCTGCGCTGACCCTCACCGACCGCGAGTACCAGCGCCTTCGCGACATCGGCATCGACATCATCCGCGCGGTGGGCGTGGACACCGGCGGCTGCAACATCCAGTTCGCCGTGAACCCGGAGAACGGGCGCATCATCGTCATCGAGATGAACCCGCGCGTGTCCCGCTCGTCCGCACTGGCGTCCAAGGCGACGGGCTTCCCGATCGCAAAGCTCGCGGCGAAGCTCGCGCTGGGGTACCGCCTGGACGAGGTGCCCAACGACATCACCAAGGTGACGCCCGCGTCCTTCGAGCCGACGCTCGACTACATCGTGGTCAAGGTGCCGCGCTTCGCGTTCGAGAAGTTCCCCGCCGCGGATCCCACCCTCACGACGACCATGAAGTCGGTGGGCGAGGCGATGGCCATCGGACGCAACTTCGCCACGGCCCTGCAGAAGGCGCTCCGCTCGATCGAGAAGCGCGGGTCCAGCTTCCACTGGGGCGACGAGTCCCGCACGGCCGACGAGCTGCTGTACGAGGCGCGCACCCCCACCGACGGGCGCATCGTGCTCGTGCAGCAGGCGCTGCGCAAGGGCGCCACCGCGGAGCAGGCCTTCGAGGCGACCGCGATCGATCCGTGGTTCCTGGACCAGATCGTCCTGATCAACCAGGTCGCCGACGAGGTCGCGGCAGCCCCGGAGCTCAGCGAGCGGGTGCTCCGCCTGGCGAAGGACCACGGGTTCTCCGACGCGCAGATCGCACAGCTGCGGGGCATGGAGGAGACCGCGGTGCGCGGTCTGCGTCACGAGCTCGGCCTGCGTCCGGTGTACAAGACCGTCGACACGTGTGCGGGGGAGTTCCCCGCGCTCACCCCGTACCACTACTCGAGCTACGACATCGAGACCGAGGTGACGCCGTCGGACCGCAAGAAGATCGTCATCATCGGCTCGGGCCCCAACCGGATCGGTCAGGGCGTGGAGTTCGACTATTCCTGCGTGCACGCGTCGTTCGCGCTGTCGGCGGCGGGCTTCGAGACGGTCATGGTCAACTGCAACCCCGAGACCGTGTCGACCGACTACGACACCTCCGACCGCCTGTACTTCGAGCCCCTCACGCTCGAGGACGTGCTCGAGGTGCTGCACGCCGAGGCGCAGTCGGGCGAGATTTACGGCGTCGTCTGCCAGCTGGGCGGCCAGACGCCGCTCGGGCTCGCGAAGGGCATCGAGGCGGCCGGCTACACGATCCTCGGCACGAGCCCCGCGGCGATCGACCTCGCCGAGGACCGCAAGCTGTTCGGCGAGATCCTCGAGCGCGGTGGCCTCGTCTCCCCGCGCAACGGAACCGCGACGGGCGAAGAGGAAGCCGTGCGCATCGCCGAGGAGATCGGGTACCCCGTGCTCGTGCGGCCGAGCTTCGTCCTCGGAGGCCGCGGCATGGAGATCGTGTACGACACGGCGAGCCTGCGCGACTACTTCGCGCGCATCGCGGAGCACGCGATCATCGGCCCGGACGCCCCGCTGCTGGTGGACCGCTTCCTGGACGACGCCGTGGAGATCGACGTCGACGCGCTGTACGACGGCGTCGAGCTGTACGTCGGGGGCGTCATGGAGCACCTCGAGGAGGCCGGCATCCACTCGGGCGACTCGAGCTGCGCGCTGCCGCCCATGTCCCTCGGGCGCACCGAGATCGATCGCGTCCGGGACGCGACGCTCGCGATCGCGGAGGGCGTGGGGGTGCGCGGGCTGCTGAACGTGCAGTTCGCGATCAGCGCGGGCGTGCTGTACGTGATCGAGGCGAACCCCCGCGCCAGCCGCACCGTGCCGTTCGTCTCGAAGGCGCTCGGGATGCCGCTCGCCAAGGCGGCGTCGCGGATCATGGCGGGCGAGACGATCGATGAGCTGCGCCGTGAGGGCCTGCTGCCCGCCGTGGACGGCTCGCGCGTTCCGCTCGACTCGCCCGTGTCGGTGAAGGAGGCCGTGCTGCCGTTCAAGCGGTTCCGCACGAGGGAGGGACTCATCGTCGACTCGATCCTCGGCCCGGAGATGCGATCGACCGGCGAGGTGATGGGCATCGACCGCGACTTCCCGACCGCGTTCGCGAAGAGCCAGGCGGCCGCGTACGGCGGCATCCCGCTCGAGGGCACCGTGTTTGTCTCCGTCGCGGACTCCGACAAGCGGGACGTGCTGCTTCCGGCGCACCGCCTGCAGCAGCTCGGCTTCTCGATCCTCGCGACGGAGGGCACGGCCGAGATCCTCCGGCGCAACGGCATCCACGCGGAGGTGGTCGCCAAGTACAGCGACCCGCACGACACGGACGTCGAGAACATCGTCGATCTCATCAACGCGGGCCGCGTGGACATGGTGGTCAACACGCCGAGCGGCATGTCCGCCCGCGCGGACGGGTACGAGATCCGCGCGGCGGCCGTGGGTGGCGACAAGGCGCTCTTCACGACGATCGCCACGCTCGGCGCCGCCGTGAGCGCGATGGACGCCGTGCGCGAGGGGTACCGGGTCAAGAGCCTGCAGGAGTACGCCGCCGAGCGTGCCGAGCGCACGGCGGCCGAGCATGAGGCGACGGAGGTCGCGTGACCGGTTTCGGCGAGCGGGTCCGCGCCGCCCTCGGGCGGTACGGACACCTGTGCGTCGGCATCGACCCCCACGCGTCCCTGCTCGCGTCGTGGGAGCTCACCGCGGACGCCCGGGGCGTGCGGGAGTTCGGCCTGCGCACCGTCGAGGCCGCGGCCGGGCGTGTGGGCTTCGTCAAGCCGCAGGTGTCCTTCTTCGAGCAGCACGGCGCCGCCGGCTTCGCGGCCCTCGAGGAGGTCCTCGCGGCGGCCCGTGCGGCGGGGCTCATCGTGATCGCGGATGCCAAGCGCGGGGACATCGGCTCCACCATGGACGCCTACGCGCGCGCGTGGCTGGCGCCGGGAGCGCCGCTGGAGGCGGACGCCCTGACCGCGAGCCCGTATCTCGGCGTCGGCGCCCTCTCGGGGGCGTTCGACCTCGCCCACGCGCACGGCAAGGGGGTGTTCGTGCTCGCCGCGACGAGCAATCGCGAGGCCCTGGGCCTGCAGCGCGCGGCCGCCGTGGGCGGCACGGTCTCCGCGGCGGTCGTCGCGGAGGTGTCCGAGCGCAACGCGAACACGGCCGCCGACGGCGCATGGGGGCACCTGGGGTTCGTGATCGGGGCGACCGTCGACTGGCACGAAGCGGGGCTCGCGCCGTTCTCTCCCGTCGCCCCCGTCCTCGCGCCGGGTTTCGGTCATCAGGGGGCGCGGCCGGATCGGCTCCGTGAGATCTACGGCCCGCTCTCGCACGCGGTGATCGCGAGCGAGAGCCGCAGCATCCTGAGCGCGGGGGCCGACGGCATCGGCGAGGCGATCGCGGCGGCGGCCGCCGCGTATCCGGCGACAGCAGAGGGGAGCTCGGATGTCCGACGCGAGCGATGACGTGCGCCAGACGCGAGCACCCGGGGGGCCGCCGCCGCCCGACGTCGATCGCGCCGCGGCGTCCCGCCGGGCGGTCGCGGCGCGACGCGCGCGCTCCAGCCTGAAGCGCGATCTCGCCACCCGCGTGATCTCCCCCCAGGAGGCGTTGCGCCGCGCCTTCGCCGATCCGGCGTCGGCCGCCGGGACGCTGCGGGTGCCGGAGTTCCTCACGGCGCTGCCGGCCATCGGAGAGGGCAAGCGCGACCGGATCCTCGCGCAGCTCGGGATCTCGCCCGTCAAGCGGCTCGGCGGCCTCGGCGCCCGCCAGCGCCGCGAGCTCCAAGCCTGGCTCGACCGGCGCATGCCGGAGCCCCGGCCTCGGCCCGGACGCAGCAGGCTGCTCGTGCTGGCGGGGCCGACCGCCGTCGGCAAGGGCACGGTCTCGGCGCGCATCCGCGCCGACCACCCCGAGATCCTCGTGTCGGTGTCGGCGACGACCCGGCCGCCGCGTCCCGGTGAGATCGACGGCGTGCACTACTACTTCGTCGACGACGCCGAGTTCGATCGCATGATCGCCCAGGACGCGCTCCTGGAGCACGCCACGGTGCACAACCGCTACCGCTACGGCACGCCGCGCGCGCCGATCGAAGAGGCGCTGGCGGACGGCCGCACCGTCCTGCTAGAGATCGACCTGCAGGGCGCGCGTCAGGTCCGCGCGGCCGAGCCGAGCGCGACGCTGGTCTTCCTGCTGCCGCCGAGTTGGGACGAACTCGTGCACCGGCTGGTCGGTCGCGGCACTGAGGACGAGGAGGAGCGGGCGCGCCGCCTGCGCACCGCGAAGGTGGAGCTGGCCGCGCAGGGCGAGTTCGACTTCCACATCGTCAACGACGACGTCGCCTCCGCCGCGCAGCAGGTCGTAGACTTGATCAGGGTGCCCGAGCGCTGATCGTCGCCGGCCCCGTGCGCCGCGACGTCCGGCGCCGCCGTCTTCCCGCGACAGCAGTCGCCCACCCAGGAGGTTTCGCATGACCACGGACAACAAGGGCATCATCGACCCGCCCATCGACGAGCTGCTCGAGAAGGTCGACTCGAAGTACCAGCTGGTCATCTACGGCGCGAAGCGCGCCCGGCAGATCAACGACTACTACACCGACCTGCACGAGGGGAACCTGTTCGACAACGTCGGGCCGCTCGTCGACTCGTCGGTCGAGGACAAGCCCCTCACGATCGCGCTCCACGAGATCCACCAGGACAAGCTGCGCCTTCGCCACACGGACTGACGCAGCACGATGACCCTGCGGCTGTTCACGTCCGAGTCCGTCACCGAGGGACACCCCGACAAGATCTGTGACCAGATCTCCGACAGCATCCTCGACGGGCTGCTGGAGCGCGATCGCGAGAGCCGGGTCGCGGTCGAGACGCTCGTCACCACGGGCCTCGTGCACGTCGCCGGCGAGATCCGCACGGAAGGGTACGTCGAGATCCCCGCGATCGTCCGACGCGTGATCAACCGCATCGGCTACACCTCGAGCGACATGGGCTTCGACGGCGACTCGTGCGGTGTGAGCGTCTCGGTGGGAGAGCAGTCCAGCGACATCGCCGCGGGCGTGGACAAGGCGCTCGAGACCCGCGAGGGCTCCGCAGACGCGTACGACCTGCTCGGCGCCGGCGACCAGGGCATCATGTTCGGCTTCGCGGCCAACGAGACGCCGCAGCTCATGCCCATGGCGGCGTGGGCCGCGCACCGGCTCGCCGAGCGTCTCACCGAGGTGCGCCGCAGCGGCGATCTGCCGTTCCTGCGCCCCGACGGCAAGACGCAGGTGACGCTCGGCTACGAGGGCTTCACGCCCAAGACCGTCGACTCGGTCGTGCTGTCGGCCCAGCACCACCCCAAGATGACGCAGGAGGAGCTGCGGGACGAGATCGAGGCGAAGGTCATCCGTCCCGTGCTCGAGCAGACCGGCCTCGACCACGGGGACGTCAAGCTCTACATCAACCCCGCCGGACCGTTCGTCACGGGCGGGCCCAAGGGCGACGCGGGGCTGACGGGCCGGAAGATCATCATCGACACCTATGGCGGGGCCGCGCGCCACGGCGGCGGGGCGTTCAGCGGCAAGGACCCGTCGAAGGTTGACCGCTCGGCGGCCTACGCCATGCGCTGGGTCGCGAAGAACGCGGTGGCCGCGGGACTCGCCGACCGGCTCGAGGTCCAGATCGCCTACGCGATCGGCAAGGCCAACCCGGTCGGCCTGTACGTCGAGACGTTCGGCACCGGCACCGTCTCCGACGACACGATCGTCGCCGCCATCCGCGAGGTGTTCGACCTGCGCCCCGCCGCCATCATCGAGCAGCTCGATCTCGCGCGTCCCATCTACGCGCAGACCGCGGCGTACGGCCACTTCGGGCGCGAGCTGCCCGACTTCACGTGGGAGCACACCACGCGCGTCGACGAGCTGCGCCGCGCCGCCGGCCTCTGAGCCATGCGCGGTGGGGGTGGGCGCGTCGCGCGCGTGCTGCTCGACTCGCCCCTGCCTCAGCTCGACCGGCTGTTCGACTACGCGATCCCGGCCGAGCTCCGGGACGCCGCCGTCCCGGGCGTCCGTGTGAAAGCGCCCCTGCGGACCGCGGGGCGCGTGGTGGACGGGTTCATCGTCGAGGTCGGGGAGGCGGAGGACAGCGGACGTCCCCTCTCCGAGCTCGACGGCGTCGTGTCGGCCGCCGAGGTGCTGCCGGCGCGACTGTACGCGCTCGCGCGCCGCGTCGCCGACCGCGCGGCGGGCTCGGCCGTCGACATCCTGCGGCTCGCGATCCCGAAGCGGCAGGTGCGCGTGGAGAAGCAGTGGCTGTCCGCCGAACGCGCGACGCCGCCGCGCGTGGCCGAGGATCTCCTCGCGGCCGCCGTGGAGTTCCTCGACGCCTACCCCGGTCTGCGGGAGCGGCTCGCCGAGGGAGCGCGCGTCGCCCTCGAGGCCCCGCCGTGCCTGCAGGCCGGGAGGCCCGCCTGGACGGCGCTGATGGCCTCCGCCGCGACGTCGGTGCTCGCCTCGGGCAGGTCCGCGGTGATCGCGGTTCCCGACCACCGCGACCTGGATCTGCTCCACAGCGCCCTCCGCGCGCTCGCTCCCGAGGACGCCGTGGTGCGGCACGACGCATCGCAGACGGGTCCGGACCGCTATCGCGGGTTCCTGAGGACGCTCGAGGACGCCCCGTGCATCGTGATCGGCAACCGCTCGGCCGTGTACGCGCCGGTTTCCCGGTTGGGCCTGATCGGGATGTGGGACGACGGGGATCCGCTGTTCGAGGAGCCGCTCGCCCCGTACGTCCACGCCCGCGACGCCGCGCTCGTGCGACAGGGGATCGACGGGGCCGACACGAGCGAGCCGCCCGCGCTGCTCCTGTCTGGGCACACCCGCACGACCGACGTCGAGCGCCTCGTCGCGGTCGGCTGGGTCGAGGAGGTGCGGGCGAGCCGCCGCTACGCTCCGAACGTGATCCTGAGCGCCGTCACCGAATCGGAGCGACCGGGCGCCCGCATCCCGTCGTCCGCGTTCCGCGCGGCGCGCGACGCGCTGGCCGAGGGTCCCGTGCTGGTGCAGGTGTCCCGGCCGGGATACGCGCCCACGCTGGTGTGCGCGGACTGTCGCGCCCCCGCCCGGTGCCGCCACTGCGCCGGCCCCCTGCACGCGCCGGCGCGCGGTGCCGTGCCCGTGTGCCGCTGGTGCGGGCGGTCCGCGACCGCGTGGGCCTGCGCCGCGTGCGCGTCGCCCCGCGTGCGCCTGGCGTCCTCGGGCAGCGAGCGCACGGCCGACGAGCTGGGGCGCGCGTTCCCGGGCGTGCGCGTCATCGTCGCCGACGGGTCGCATCCCGTGCAGCGCGTGGAGGACGCCCCGGCGCTCGTCGTCGCCACCCGCGGCGCCGAGCCGCTCGCGGCGGGCGATGGCTACCGCGCCGTGCTGCTGCTCGACGGCGACCGGATGCTGCAGGCGCCGGATCTTCGCATCGGCGAGGCGTGCCTGCGGTGGTGGTCGAACGCCGCGGCGCTGGCGGCCCCGGGCGCGCCCGTCCACCTCGTGGGCGTCGACGGCGCCGTCGCGCGCGCCCTCGCGAGCTGGACGCAGCCGGCGTACGCGCGTTCGGAGCTGCAGGAGCGCGCGCCGCTGCACATGCCGCCGGTGGCGCGCGTGGCGCGGCTCGAGGGCGACGTCGCGGCGGTGGACCGCGCGCTCGCGACTCTGCGCGAGGACGTGCCCGGCCTGCCGGAGCACGCGGTGCTCGGACCCGTCCCGATCGACCGCCAGGGATGGCCGGGCGCGCGCGCCCTCGTCCGGTTCGACTACGCGCGAGGCGCGGCGGTCACCGCGAGCCTGCGCGCGTCGGTGGTCGCGGAGGCCGTGGGCGCGCGGTCGGCACGCCGGGGCTCGGCGAAGGGCCGGGCGCCGCGGAATATACTCGCCGTCAGGGTCGACGTCGTCGACCCTGAACTGTGAGCGGACCGACCAGAGGGGTGGGCATGGCCGGGGAGCGCCTGAGGATCGTGTTCGGGGGAACGCCGGACGTCGCCGTGCCGTCTCTCCGCGCCCTCCACGCCGCGGGGCACGACATCGCGTGCGTCGTCACACGCCCCGACGCCCCGCAGGGACGCAAGCGCGTGCTGACTCCGTCGCCGGTCGCCGTCAGCGCCGCGGAGCTCGCGCTGCCCGTCGTCAAGGCGGCGCGCCTCGACGACGACGCCACCGCTCGCATCGCGCAGGCACGTCCGGATCTCGGCGTGGTCGTCGCGTACGGCGGTCTCGTGCGCGAGCCGCTGCTGTCGCTTCCGCCGCACGGCTGGATCAACCTTCACTTCTCGCTGCTGCCGCGCTGGCGTGGAGCCGCGCCGGTGCAGCGCGCCCTCATGGCGGGCGATCGGGTCACGGGCGCCGCGGTCTTCCGACTCGTCCCCGAGCTCGATGCGGGCGACGTGCTCGGCGAGCTGCGCTACGACATCCCGGAGACGCAGACGGCGGGGGACGTCCTCGCCGCCCTGGGGGAGCGGGGAGCCCACCTGCTCGCGGACGTCGCCCGCGACATCGCGGCGGGCACCGCGGTCGCGCGGCCCCAGCGGGGGGAGCCCACGCACGCGGCGAAGCTGACGATCGACGACGGCCTGATCGACTGGGACCAGCCGGCCGAGCGGGTGCTCGATCGCTTCCGCGGCGTGACGCCGGAGCCGGGGGCCCACACGCTGCTCGACGGTACGCGCTTCAAGGTGCTCGCGGCACGGCTCCCCGACGCGGATGAAGCGCTCTCCGGTCCGACGGCGCCCGGCGAGGTCAGGCCGAGCAAGGACGGAATCCAGGTCGGCACCGCGACCCGTCCGATCGTCGTCGAGCGCGTCCAGCCCGCCGGCAAGCCGGCGATGTCGGCGGCCGACTGGCTGCGCGGAGCGCGCGGCGCGACGCGGCTGGGGGCGTGATGGCGCACGAGCACGCGTCGGCGGCGGGCGGACGCGGACCGCGCCGAGGCCCGAACGCGCGGGCCCCGCGCCGGGTGCAGCCCGCGCGCCGCGTGGCGTTCGCGGTGCTCACGGCCGTTCGCGAGTCGGACGCGTATGCCAACCTGCTCCTCCCGCGCGAGATCGAGCGCGCAGGGCTCAGCGGTGCCGACGCCGCCCTGGCGACCGAGCTCGCCTACGGCACGCTGCGACGACTCGGGACGTATGACGCGGTCATCGGGATCGCGGCCGAGCGCGAGCCGTCGGCCATCGATCCGGCGGTGCGGGACGCGCTGCGCCTGGGCGTGCACCAGCTGATGGCCACGCGCGTCGCCTCGCACGCGGCCGTGAACGAGTCCGTCGAGCTCGCGAGGGAGAGCGCGGGTGCGGGAGCGGCCGGGTTCGCCAACGCGGTGCTCCGGCGGGTCGCGGCGGACGGTGCCGACGAGTGGCTCGCCCGGGTGTCGGCGTCGGCGCGATCGGACGACGAGCGCATCGGCCTGCAGACATCGCATCCCGTCTGGGTCGTGCGCGCCCTCCGTCGCGCCCTGGCGGCCGAGGACCGCGCGGACGAGCTGGGGGCGCTGCTCGACGCGGACAACGCGTCGCCCCGCGTGACCATGGCCGCGCTGCCCGGGCTTGCCGAGCCGCCCGCCGACCGCACGCTCTATTCGCCGGTCGGTTTCCCGCTGGCCGGGGGTGATCCCGAACCGGTCGTACGCGGGTCCGGCGGCACGGTGCGGGTGCAGGACGAGGGCTCCCAGCTCGTGGCGCTCGCGCTGGCTCGCTGCGGCCGGGTCGGGCCCGGAGAACGTTGGCTGGACCTGTGCGCCGGCCCCGGGGGCAAGACCGCCCTGCTCGCCGCCGAGGCGAGGTCGCGGGGCGCACGCCTCGAGGCGAACGAGCCCGTGCCCGCGCGCGCAGGCCTCGTGCGGCGCGCGATCGCGGCCGTGCCGCTCGATGTCCCCGTGCACGAGCGGGACGGGCGCGCGCTGGCCGCCGAGCATCCCGCCGCCTTCGACCGCATCCTCGTCGATGCGCCGTGCACGGGGCTGGGGGCGCTCCGCCGGCGCCCCGAGGCGCGGTGGCGGAAACGGCCCGAGGACGTCGCCGAACTCGCTCAGGTCCAGCGGGAGCTGCTGCGGGCCGCGATCGGGGCGCTCAAACCGGGGGGCGTCGTCGCGTACGTGACGTGCTCCCCGCACCTCGCCGAGACGGCCGCCGTCGTCGCGGAGGTCCGGGAGGAGCTGGGCGGGGACGTCGAGGAGCTCGATGCCCGTGCGGCGCTGCAGAGCGTGGCGCGGACGCCCCTCGACCTGCCCGCACGCGCGGGCGGGGCCCGTCACGCACAGCTGTGGCCGCACCGCCACGGCACCGACGCCATGTTCCTCGCGCTGCTGCGGCGCGCCTGAGCGAGAGCCCCGCCGCGCACGGCCGTCACTGCGGCAGCATGGCGCGCGCGAGCGACTCGAGGTCCGCGCGGGCCGCCTCGGCCTCCGCGCGGAGGCGAGCCGTCTCGGCCTGCCGCTCCGCCAGAGCGGACTGGCGCGCCTCGATGTCCGAGCGCATCCCCTCCAGTTCGTTGTGCCGCACCGTCAACGATTCGTCCCAGGGCAACTGCTCCGTGCGGCCGTCCGGGTACGTGAGCGTGACGGTGTAACGGGACCGCTCCTCGGGCGGCGTGCGGTTGAATTCGTCGGCGTCCGCGTTGTACCTGGCGAGGACCTCGTCGTACGCGGTCCTGTCGGCCTCGAGCTGGGCCGCGTCGTGCGCCTCGGCGTGCTCGCGCCCCAGGACGTCCTGCCACATCGCCTCGACGGCCGCCTGCACCTCCGGCACCACGGCCTGCGCCCGGACGTAGGTGTCCACGAGGGCGTCGCGGTCGGCGATGTAGCGCGCGTAGATCTCCTCGAGCTCCGGATCGAACCCGTCGGGCAGCCGGACCTGTGTGCCGAGGTAGGCGAAGCGCTCGGTCACCAGCGCCTCCTCGCGTCCGCCCACCGACGCGTCGATCTGGCCGTGCACCGGGTCGTCCGCGGGCACGCGAGCGACCTCCGCGGCCAGGAGCTGTTCGAGCCGCGCGCGCTCCCCGGGCTCCAGCACCTCGTACGCGGCGTGCAGCAGCTCGTGGACCGCGATCGTGACCATGCTGTCGCGCAGCCGGTCGTCCCCGGGCCGGAAGATCACGATCCCGATGCTCGCGCCGTAGCAGCCGACCGTGTGGTAAGTCTCCTCGTCGGTCGCCGCGTGCCCGTGTCCGGCGCACAGCTCCCGGATGCGCGGGCCGTCGACGATCTGAGGCGAGTTGACGAGGAACAGCCGACGTCCCTCCTCCGAGAGGTGGAGGCGCTCGAGCAGCTCCTGCACCTCCGGCTCGGGCTCGGGCAGGGGCGCATCCGGCTCGGGCTCCGGCGCCTCCATGCGGGGCGGCTCCGAGGGCGCCGCGTCGGCGGGCGGCTGCAGCCAGTCCGAGAGCACGCCCGTGCCGACCAGCGTGCCGCCCGCGAGCACGGCGACCAGCAGCACGGCGAAGGGCCACACGCGCCGGCCGCGGGAGCGTCGCTCGCGCCGCGGCGGGCCCTCCGGCGGCGCATCGAAGAGGGTCATCGGACCCATTCTCCACGGATGCGATGCGCGTGACGCAAGACGATGCGGACCATCCCGGGATAATGGCCGCATGGCCCCGTCCCTCGGATCACTTCCCGCTTCCCCCCGCATCAACCCGAGCATCCTCTCGGCCGACTTCGCCAACATGCAGGCGGAGCTCGCGCGCATCTCGGGGGCCGACTTCGTGCACGTGGACGTCATGGACAACCACTTCGTGCCGAACCTCACGTTCGGTCCCCAGATGGTCGAGCGGATCCAGGCCACGAGCCCCATCCCGCTCGATGTGCACCTGATGATCGATGATCCCGACCGCTGGGCCCCCGGCTACGCGGAGCTGGGCGCCGCGTCCGTCACGTTCCATCTCGAGGCCGCCGACGACCCGATCGCCCTCGCGCGCCGGCTGCGGGCGATCGGCGCCCGGGCGGGTGTGGCCGTGAAGCCGGACACCGCGGCAGATCCGCTCTTCGAGCACCTGGCGGAGTTCGACCAGATCCTCGTCATGACGGTGGAGCCGGGCTTCGGGGGCCAGGCCTTTCGGCCCGAGACGATGCCCAAGCTGCGCGGCCTCGCGGACGAGGCGCGCCGGCGCGGCGCGGACGTCTGGCTGCAGGTCGACGGCGGCATCTCGCTCGAGACGATCGGGGTGGCCGCCGAGGCGGGCGCCGACACTTTCGTCGCGGGATCGGCCGTGTTCGGATCCGCGGACGTCGACGCCGCGATCGCGGGCCTGCGGGACGCCGCGGCCGCGCACGCGCACTGAGAGCCGATCCGGAGCCGCCCGGGCGGGCGGTAGCCTTGACGGGTGAAGACTTTCGACGAGCTGTTCGCCGAGCTGAGCGAGAAGGCGCAGACGCGACCCGAGGGATCGGGCACGGTCGCGCAGCTCGACGCCGGCGTGCACGCGATCGGCAAGAAGATCGTCGAGGAGGCCGCCGAGGTCTGGATGGCGGCGGAGTACCAGTCGGACGACGAAGCGGCCGAGGAGATCTCGCAGCTGCTCTACCACGTGCAGGTGATGATGCTCGCGAAGGGCCTGACGCCCGCCGATGTCTACCGACATCTGTAGGCCGCCGACCCCCGACGTTCCCCTCCACCCGAAAGCCACCATGCTGCGCATCGCCGTCCCGAACAAGGGATCCCTCTCCGAGACCGCCGCCGAGATGCTCGCCGAGGCCGGCTACGCCGGTCGCCGCGACTCGAAGCAGCTCCACCTGATCGACGCCGCGAACGACGTCGAGTTCTTCTTCCTGCGGCCGCGCGACATCGCGACCTACGTCGCGCTCGGCGCGCTCGACGTGGGCATCACCGGCCGCGACCTGCTGCTCGACGTGCGCATGCCGGCGCGCGAGATCGAGGCGCTCGGCTTCGCGGACTCGACGTTCCGGTTCGCGGGTCCTCCCGGCCGCTTCGCCTCGCTCGAGCAGCTCGAGGGCGTGCGGGTCGCCACCGCGTACCCGGGCCTGGTGGACGCGTTCCTCGACGAGCGCGGCGTCGCGGTCGACATCGTGCCCCTGGACGGCGCGGTCGAATCGGCCGTCCAGCTCGGCGTGGCCGATGCGGTCGCGGACGTCGTCTCGACCGGCACGACCCTGCGTCAGGCGGGCCTGGAGATCTTCGGCCCCGTGCTGCTGGAGTCGGAGGCCGTCCTCATCGCCGGTCCCAAGGACGCCGACGGCACCGACACGCTGCTGCGCCGACTGCGCGGCGTCATGGTGGCGCGCCAGTACGTGATGGTCGACTACGACCTCCCGGCCGCCCTGGTCGACCGCGCGGTCGAGATCGCCTCGGGCATCGAGTCGCCGACGATCTCGCCGCTGCGGGATCCGGAGTGGGTGGCGGTGCGCGTCATGGTGCCCCGCAAGGGCGTCAACCGCGTCATGGACGAGCTGTACGAGCTCGGCGCGCGTGCGATCCTCGTCACCGCGATCGACAACGCGAGGCTCTGAACGTGGCGGTGATCACCCGCGTCATCCCGTGCCTGGATGTGGCCGCCGGCCGCGTCGTGAAGGGCGTGAACTTCGAGAACCTGCGCGAGATGGGCGATCCGGTCGAGCTGGCCCGCGCCTACTACGCGCAGGGCGCCGACGAGCTGACGTTCCTCGACGTCACGGCGACCGTCGACGAGCGCGCGACGATGTACGACGTCGTGCGCCGGACCGCCGAGGCCGTCTTCATCCCGTTGACCGTGGGCGGCGGCGTGCGGACCGTGACGGACGTCGCGCGGCTCCAGGAGGTCGGGGCGGACAAGGTCGGTGTCAACTCGGCCGCGATCGCGCGGCCGGAGCTGCTGGGCGAGATCGCCGATCGCTTCGGCGCCCAGGCGCTCGTGCTGTCCCTCGACGTGAAACGCTCGCCCCGCACGCGATCCGGGTTCGTGGTCACGACCCACGGCGGCCGCCGCGAGACGGACCTGGATGCGCTCGACTGGGCGCGCGAGGCGATCGAGCGCGGAGCGGGGGAGCTGCTGGTCAACTCGATCGACGCCGACGGCACGAAGCAGGGATTCGATCTCGAGCTCATCCGGCTCATGCGCGACGTCTCGAGCGTGCCGGTCATCGCATCGGGCGGCGCCGGCGACGCGACGCACTTCGCGCCCGCCGTGGCCGCCGGTGCCGACGCGGTGCTCGCGGCCAGCGTCTTCCACTCGGGGCAGCTCACGATCGGCGACGTCAAGGCAGCGCTCCGCTCGGCGGGCATCGAGGCGAGGTGAGCGGAGGATGGGAGACGTCATGAGCGACCCGGAGGAGACGGTCGAGGAGAGGATCGCCCGCGTCGCGTTCAACGCCGACGGCCTGGTCCCCGCGATCGTCCAGCAGTTCGACACCCGCGAGGTGCTCATGCTCGCGTGGATGGACGCGGAGGCCCTGCGGCGGACGCTGACGACGGGACGCGTGACCTACTGGTCGCGCTCCCGCGGGGAGTACTGGCGCAAGGGCGACACGTCGGGCAATGTCCAGCGGGTCGTCGGCGCGCGCCTCGACTGCGACGGGGACGTCGTGCTGCTGCAGGTCGACCAGACCGGCCCCGCCTGCCACACGGGCACGCGCACGTGCTTCGACGCCGACGACCTGCGCCCCGCGGTGGCCGACGTCGCATCCGGCGGCGGAGCGAGCGGGGCGGCGTGAGCCTGCGCTCGCGAGCCCGTTCGCTGTCTGTCGTCGCGATTCTCGCGGCGGGGGGCACCGGGCTCATCGGGTCCACCCAGACGTGGCTCGTCGCGCACGTGGCGCAGGAGGAGCTCGCCGTGCCCGGCGCCTCCGCCGTGCCCGTGCTGCAGCCGCTCATGCTCACGGCTCTCGCCCTCGGGCTCGTGCTGAGCCTCGTCGGGCCCGTGCTCCGGCACGTGCTCGGCGCGCTGGCCGTGCTGCTGGGCGCCGTCGTCGCGTGGCTCGTCGCGCCGGTCGCCGTCGCGCCCGGGGTCACGGCCGTCGCGTCGGCCGTGACGGAGCGGACGGGGATCGCGGGGGAGGGCATCGCCGACCTGGTCGGGCGCATCGACGCCACGCCCTGGCCGTGGGTCACGCTCGCCGCGTCCGTCATCCTGGTCGGCGCGGGCGGCTTCGTGCTGGCCACGGCCCGAGCGTGGCCGCGCTCCGGGCGCCGGTACGACACGGACCGGGCGTCCGCGGCACCGGCTGCCGCGAGCGGCCCGCTCGACGCGGTCGACTCCTGGGACGAGCTGTCCCGCGGCGACGACCCGACCAGATGACACGGGTCGAAGACACGGCTCCGACGACAGGGGCCGCGGCGCCGCTATCGGCGGCCTCCCCGCGGCTCCCGATAGACTTTCCGACGTCCCACCCACCGAAGGAGAACACACGAGATGAGCAACGCAACCGGCGACCCCGGCCACGGACACTCGCCCGCAGCCTGGACGGCGGTGATCATCATGCTGGTCGCGATCTCGATCGGCACCGCCGCTCTGTTCTTCGAACAGATCTGGCTCGTGTGGGCCTCCGCCGGCCTGGTCCTCGTCGGCGCGATCGTCGGGTGGATCATGACGAAGGCCGGCTACGGCGCCGGAGGCCCGAAGTCCAATCCGAAGGCGCACTGATGCTGCTCGCCGACCTGACGGCGGGCGCGGTCGAGGACGCGGAGAGCCGCCGCCTCAGCCGCTCTCTCGCGCAGGTCGAGCGGGACGCGCTGGCGCAGTCTCCCGCGCGCGACGCCCTGGCGGCGCTCGCTCCCGCAGACCGGGTGCGGATCATCGCCGAGGTCAAGCGCGCGAGCCCCTCGCGCGGTGATCTCGCCGCGATCCCGGATCCGGCCCGTCAGGCCCGCCTCTATGAGGAGGGCGGCGCGAGCGCGATCAGCGTCCTGACCGAGCAGCGCCGCTTCAAGGGCAGCCTCGACGACCTCGCGGCCGTGCGCGGCGCGGTGTCGCTGCCCGTCCTGCGCAAGGACTTCATCGCGACGCCCTACCAGGTGCTCGAGGCGCGGGCCGCGGGGGCCGACCTCGTGCTGCTGATCGTCGCGGCGCTCGACCAGCCGCTGCTCGCGGAACTGTACGCGCTCGTGCGCGAGCTCGGCATGACGCCGCTCGTCGAGACGCACTCGGCCGAGGAGGTCGACCGGGCCGCGGAGCTGGGCGCCGAGCTCATCGGCGTGAACGCGCGCGACCTGTCCACCTTCGAGCTCGACCGCGACCTCTTCGGCCGCCTCGTGGACCGCATCCCCGCGGGAGCGGTCAAGGTCGCCGAGTCCGCCGTGCTGCAGCCGGAGGACGTGGCCCACTATCGCGCAGCGGGCGCGGACGTGGTGCTCATCGGCGAGGCCCTCGTGACGGGAGGCCCCGTGGCGACCCTGCACACGTTCCTGGAGGCCGGATCATGAGCGAGCCAGTCAGCCGTCCCGAGACGAGCCTGCGCGATCAGCCCGGCCCGTTCTTCGGGGACTTCGGCGGGCGCTTCATGCCCGAGTCGCTCGTGGCCGCGATCGACGAGCTGGCGCAGGCCCACGCCGATGCGATGGCCGATACCGGCTTCCGCGCCGAGCTGGCGGGCCTGCTCGGCGACTACGCCGGCCGCCCCTCGGCGCTCACCGAGGTGCCGCGCTTCGCCGAGCACGCGGGCGGCGCGCGCATCTTCCTCAAGCGCGAGGACCTCAACCACACCGGCTCGCACAAGATCAACAACGTGCTCGGGCAGGCGCTGCTGACGAAGCGGCTCGGCAAGACGCGCGTGATCGCGGAGACCGGCGCGGGTCAGCACGGCGTGGCGACCGCGACCGCGGCCGCGCTGTTCGGCATGGACTGCACGATCTACATGGGCGAGGTCGACACCGAGCGCCAGGCGCTCAACGTCGCACGCATGCGTCTCCTGGGCGCGGAGGTGGTGCCCGTGACGACCGGGTCCCGCACGCTCAAGGACGCGATCAACGAGGCCTACCGCGACTGGGTCGCGAGCGTCGAGACGACCAACTACATCTTCGGCACGGCCGCGGGGCCGCACCCCTTCCCGGCCATGGTCCGTGACTTCCAGAAGATCATCTCGGAGGAGGCCCGCGGGCAGCTGCTCGATCGCGTCGGCCGTCTCCCGGACGCCGTGCTGGCCTGCGTCGGCGGCGGTTCGAACGCGATCGGCATGTTCGACGCGTTCCTGGACGACGAGGGCGTGCGCCTGTTCGGGGTGGAGGCCGCCGGCGACGGCGTCGACACCCCACGGCACGCCGCGTCCATCGGCCGCGGCCGTTCGGGCGTACTGCACGGCGCGCGCACGTTCGTCCTCCAGGACGAGGACGGGCAGACGCTCGAGTCCCACTCGATCTCGGCGGGGCTCGACTATCCGGGCGTCGGCCCCGAGCACGCGTGGCTGGCCTCGATCGGCCGCGCGGAGTACATCCCCGCGACCGATGACGAGGCGATGCAGGCGCTGCGGCTGCTGAGTCGCACCGAGGGCATCATCCCGGCGATCGAGTCGGCGCACGCGCTGGCGGGCGCCATCCGGATCGGACGCGAGCTCGGGCCGGACGCGATCCTGGCCGTGTGCCTGTCCGGCCGGGGCGACAAGGACATGGACACCGCGGCACGGTACTTCGACCTCTACGACCGCGAGGGAGCGGAGTCATGACCGCGGAGCGCACCCGGACGAGCAGCGTCGAACGGGCGATCGCCGCGGCGCACGCGCAGGGACGCGGCGCGTTCGTCGGGTACCTGCCCGTCGGCTACCCCGATCTCGCCACGAGCATCGAGGCGGCCGTCACGCTGGCCGAGAACGGCGTCGACGTCATCGAGCTCGGTCCGCCCTACAGCGACCCCGTGATGGACGGGCCCGTCATCCAGGAGGCGACGCAGGCCGCGCTGGCGGCGGGCTTCCGGACACGGGACCTGTTCACGGCGCTGCGGGAGATCACGTCGCGCGTCGACGTGCCCGTGCTCGTCATGACGTACTGGAACCCCGTCGTGCAGTACGGCGTCGACCGCTACGCCGACGACCTGGCGGCGGCGGGAGGGGCGGGGCTCATCACTCCCGACATCACTCCCGAGTCGGCTCCCGAGTGGATCGCCGCCAGCGAGCGCACGGGCCTGGACCGTGTGTTCCTCGCGGCGCCGACGTCGAGCGACGAGCGGCTCGGCCTCGTGGTGCGGAACACGACCGGCTTCGTCTACACCGTCTCCACGATGGGCATCACGGGAGAGCGCGCGCAGCTCGACGCCGCGGCGCGCACGCTGGTCGAGCGCCTGCGCGCGCACGGGGCGCCGCGCGCCTGCGTCGGCATCGGCATCTCCACGGCCGAGCAGGTCTCGGGCGTGCTCGAGTACGCCGACGGCGCGATCGTGGGGACGGCCCTCGTGCGGGCTCTGCGCGACGGCGGCCTCGAGCAGCTCGCGCGCACGACCCGTGAGCTCGCGTCCGGCACCGTGCTCCCGGCGAACTAGACTCGGCATCATGCTGTCTTCCGCCCTGCCATCGGGTGTCTTCGCCGCTGACGTCGTGACCCGTGTCGTCACGAGCATCCCCAGCCCTTCCGTGAGCTACATCGAGGTGGGTCCCCTGCGGATCCACTTCTATGCGCTGTGCATCATGGTCGGCATCGTCGTGGCCACCATCATGACGAACCGCCGCCTGGTGAAGCGCGGCGCCGAGCCCTGGGTCGTCATCGACATCGCCCTCCTCGCGGTGCCGCTGGCGATCGTCGGCGCGCGCGCGTACCACGTCCTCACGCACGCGAACTTCTACTTCGGGCAGGGCCGTGACTGGTGGAACCCCTTCGTGCCGGACGCCATCTGGAACATCTGGGACGGTGGAATCGCGATCTTCGGCGCCCTCATCGGCGGCGCGGTCGGCGCGTGGCTGGGCTGCCGCTGGACCGGTATCCGATTCTGGACGTTCGCGGACGCGCTGGCCCCCGGCCTCCTGCTGGCGCAGGCGATCGGGCGCGTGGGCAACTGGTTCAACCAGGAGCTGTTCGGCTGGCCCACGGACCTGCCGTGGGGCCTCGAGATCGACGCGGGCAATGCCGCCATCCCGGCCGGTCTGGAGCCCGGCACGCTGTTCCACCCGACGTTCCTCTACGAGGTGGTCTGGAACACCCTGGGCGTTCTCGTGCTCCTCTGGCTCGGTCGCCGGCTGCGTATGCAGTGGGGGCGCCTGTTCGCGACGTACCTCATCTGGTACGGCGCGGGACGGGTCGTCTGGGAGACCATCCGGATCGACCCGAGCGAGATCTACCTCGGCCTGCGCACCAACGTGTGGGCCGCGCTCTTCGGCATCGTCGTGGGCATCGTCATCCTGCTCGTGCAGCGTCGTCACCTGGGTCTCGAGCCCTCGCCGTACGTGCCGGGACGTCGGGGCGGCGGCGCCGACGCGCTACAATCGGAAGACCCCAGCGACTTCGTCGACGTCAGCGCACCGCCTGCGTCGGAGGTCGATCCCCACCCGGCCGCAGCCACGAGCACCGCAGCCGCGAAGTAACGCCGACGCCGGCATGAGCGCGCGGCAGACTTTGCCGGCGGCTCGCGGCCATGCACCTCCTGCAGCAGTACAGGGCCGACGTCGTCCCGGCTGAGCACCAAACCGAAGGACGGTAGTCATGTATTTCCAGCCCCCGTTCGGCGCCTCCGGTGCATACCCTCCGAAGCAGGGCATGTACAACCCGCGCTTCGAGAAGGACGCGTGCGGCCTCGCCATGGTCGCCACGCTGCGCGGCGAGGCAGGCCACGACATCGTCGACCTGGCACTCACCGCCCTCCGCAACCTCGAGCACCGCGGTGCGATCGGCTCCGATGCCGGCACCGGTGATGGCGCGGGGATCCTGACCCAGATGCCGGACGCGTTCCTGCGCGCGGTCGTCGGCTTCGAGCTGCCGCCCGTGAGCGAGTACGCGGCCGGCATGGTCTTTCTCCCGCGTGAGCCCGAGGCGCGCGCGGCGATGAAGGCCTCCATCGAGAGCATCGCCGCCGACGAGGACCTCACGGTGCTCGGCTGGCGCGAGGTGCCCACGGACGAGCAGCACCTCGGTCGGCTCGCCTACGACGCCCGTCCCGCGTTCGAGCAGCTCTTCATCGCGTGCTCCGCGGACGACGGCGCTTCTGCACTGTCGGGCATCGCGCTCGACCGCCGCGCCTACCGCCTGCGCAAGCGGGCCCAGCACGAGCTCGACGCCTACTTCGTCTCGCTGTCCAGCCGCACCCTCGGCTACAAGGGCATGGTCACCACCCTCCAGCTCGAGCCGTTCTACCCCGATCTGCAGGACGAGCGCTTCGCCACGGAGCTCGCCGTGGTGCACAGCCGCTACTCGACCAACACGTTCCCGTCCTGGCCGCTCGCCCAGCCGCTGCGCATGCTCGCGCACAACGGCGAGATCAACACCGTCGGCGGCAACCGCAACTGGATGCGCGCGCGCCAGTCGCAGCTCGCCTCCGACCTCCTCGGCGACCTCCGTCCGCTGCTGCCGATCTGCGAGGACGGCCAGAGCGACTCGGCCTCGTTCGACGAGGTCCTGGAGCTGCTGACCCTCACGGGCCGCAGCCTGCCCCACGCCATGCTCATGATGGTGCCGGAGGCGTACGAGAAGCAGGCGGACATCGATCCCGATCTGCGGGCGTTCTACGAGTACCACTCGCTGCAGATGGAGCCGTGGGACGGGCCCGCATCGCTGATCTTCACCGACGGCACGCTCGTCGGCGGCATGCTCGACCGCAACGGACTGCGCCCGGGGCGCTGGACCGTGACGAAGGACGGCCTCGTGGTGATCGGCAGCGAGACCGGCGTGCTCGACTTCGAGCCCGAGCGCATCGAACAGCGCGGCCGACTGCTGCCGGGCCGCATGTTCGTCGTGGACACCGCGGCCCGCCGGATCGTCAGCGACGAGGAGATCAAGCGCGAACTCGCAGCGATGCACCCGTGGCGGGAGTGGCTGGAGCGGGGCACGGTGCGCCTGGCCGACCTGCCCGAGCGCGAGCACATCGTCCACCCGATCGCCTCGATCAACCGTCGTCTGCGCACGTTCGGCTACACGGAGGAGGAGGTGCGCATCCTCCTCACCCCCATGGGGCGCACCGGCGCCGAGCCCATCGGCGCGATGGGCTCGGACACGCCCATCGCGGTGCTGAGCGAGCGCCCCCGCCTGCTGTTCGACTACTTCACGCAGCAGTTCGCGCAGGTCACGAACCCGCCGCTGGACTCGATCCGCGAGGAGGTCGTCACCAGCCTGCGCCTCGGCCTCGGCCCGGAGGAGAACCTGCTCGACTGGGGGCCGGATCACGCCCGCACGGTCGGGCTCGACTTCCCGGTGATCGACAACGACGAGCTGGCGAAGATCCAGCACATCGACACGGCGCTGCCCGGCCGCTCGTCGGTCACGATCCGCGGGCTCTACCGCGTCGCCGCGGGGCGCAAGGGGCTCCAGAAGCGCCTCGAGCAGATGTGCCGGGAGGCGGACCAGGCCATCGAGGACGGCGTCGAGTTCATCGTGCTGAGCGATCGCGACTCGAACCGCGACCTGGCACCCATCCCCTCGCTGCTGATGCTGTCGGCCATCCACCACCACCTCATCCGCAACGAGACGCGGATGAAGGTCGGCCTCGTCGTCGAGGCGGGCGACGTGCGGGAGGTGCATCACGTCGCGACGCTCATCGGCTACGGCGCTTCGGCGATCAACCCGTATCTCGCGATGGAGACGGTCGAGAACCTCGTCCGCTCGGGCACGATCCAGGGCGTCACCCCCGAGAAGGCGGTCCGCAACCTGATCTACGCGCTCGGCAAGGGCGTCCTCAAGATCATGTCGAAGATGGGCATCTCCACGGTGTCGTCGTACGCGGGCGCCCAGGTGTTCGAGGCCGTCGGCCTGTCGCAGGAGCTCATCGACGCGTACTTCACCGGCACCGAGAGCAAGCTCGGCGGCGTCGGCCTCGAGGCGATCGCGGCGGAGAACGCCGCGCGGCACGCGTTCGCGTATCCCGAGGACCGGGCGCCGCGCGCGCACGAGCGGCTGTGGACGGGCGGCGAGTACCAGTGGCGCCGCGACGGCGCGCCGCACCTGTTCAACCCCGACACGGTGTTCCGGCTGCAGCACTCGACGCGCACGCGCCGTTACGACATCTTCCGCGAATACACCCGGATGGTCGACGATCAGGCGGCGGAGCTGAAGACCCTGCGGGGCCTGTTCGCGCTGCGCACGGGGGTGCGTCCGCCCGTGCCGCTGGAGGAGGTCGAGCCCGTCTCGGAGATCGTCAAGCGCTTCTCCACGGGCGCGATGAGCTACGGCTCGATCTCGCGCGAGGCCCACGAGACGCTCGCGATCGCGATGAACCGTCTCGGCGGCAAGTCGAACACCGGTGAGGGCGGCGAGGACGTCGAGCGTCTGCTCGACCCGGAGCGCCGCAGCGCGATCAAGCAGGTCGCATCGGGACGCTTCGGCGTCACGAGCCTGTACCTCACGGAGGCGGACGACATCCAGATCAAGCTCGCGCAGGGCGCCAAGCCCGGCGAGGGCGGCCAGCTGCCGCCGGGCAAGGTGTACCCGTGGGTGGCGCGGACGCGTCACGCGACGGCGGGCGTGGGGCTCATCTCGCCGCCGCCGCACCACGACATCTACTCGATCGAGGATCTCAAGCAGCTCATCTTCGATCTGAAGCGCGCCAACCCGGGCGCCCGCATCCACACGAAGCTCGTGAGCCAGTCGGGGATCGGCGCGGTCGCCGCCGGCGTCGCCAAGGCGCTCAGCGACGTCATCCTCGTCTCCGGCCACGACGGCGGCACGGGCGCCAGCCCGCTCAACTCGCTCAAGCACGCGGGCACGCCGTGGGAGCTCGGTCTCGCCGAGACGCAGCAGACGCTCATGCTCAACGGCATGCGCGACCGCGTGGTGGTGCAGGTCGACGGGCAGATGAAGACCGGCCGCGATGTCGTGATCGGCGCGCTGCTGGGCGCCGAGGAGTTCGGCTTCGCGACCGCGCCGCTCGTGGTGAGCGGGTGCGTCATGATGCGCGTCTGCCACCTCGACACGTGCCCCGTGGGCGTCGCCACGCAGAACCCCGTCCTGCGGTCGCGCTTCACCGGCAAGGCGGAGCACGTCGTGAACTTCATGGAGTTCGTGGCGCAGGAGGTGCGCGAGTACCTCGCCGAGCTGGGCTTCCGCTCGCTCGACGAGGCGATCGGTCATGCGGAGCTGCTCGACGTCAACCGGGCGATCGAGCACTGGAAGGCGGAGGGCCTCGACCTGTCGCCGATCCTCGAGGGTCCGCGCTTCGCCGAGGCGGAGCCGCGCCGCAGCGTGCGCGCCCAGTCGCACGAGCTCGACGAGCACTTCGACGTGCAGCTCATCGAGCGCGCGCGCGACGTCATCGCGGACGGCCCGGAGAAGACCGGCCCCGTGCGCATCGAGCTGCCCGTGCGGAACACGGCGCGCGCGGTCGGGACGATGCTCGGCCACCACGTCACCAAGGCGCGCGGCGAGCACGGACTGCCCGCCGGATCCATCGACGTGTCGCTGACGGGGTCCGCGGGCCAGTCGTTCGGTGCGTTCCTGCCCAATGGGATCACGCTGCGGCTCGAGGGCGACTCGAACGACTACGTCGGCAAGGGGCTCTCGGGCGGTCAGATCGTGGTCCGTCCGCCCCGCGGCGCGACGTTCGACGCATCCGAGAACGTGATCGCCGGCAACGTGATCGGCTACGGCGCCACGCAGGGAACGATGTTCCTGCGCGGGATGGTGGGGGAGCGGTTCCTGGTCCGCAACTCCGGAGCGACGGCCGTGGTCGAGGGCGTGGGAGACCACGCGCTCGAGTACATGACGGGAGGCCTCGCGGTCATCCTCGGCCGGACGGGCCGCAACCTCGGCGCCGGCATGTCGGGCGGCACGGCCTATGTGTACCGCCTCAACACCGATCTCGTGAACCGCGAGGCGCTGGCCTCGGGTGAGCTGACGCTCACCGAGCTGGGCTCCGGGGACGCGGAGATCCTGCGCGACCTGCTGCAGCAGCATGTCGCCGAGACCGAGTCCGAGCTGGCACAGCGCCTGCTGGACGACTTCGACAGCGAGGTGGCGAACTTCGTGCGCGTACTGCCGCGCGACTACGCCGCCGTGCTGCAGACCCGCCAGGAGGCGGTCGCCGAGGGGCTCGACCCCGATGGCGACGTCGTCTGGAACCGGATCCTGGAGGTGACCGGTGGCTGACCCCAAAGGCTTTCTGAAGGTGACCGAGCGGGAGCTTCCCGACCGTCGCCCCGTGCCCGTGCGCATCCTCGACTGGAAGGAGGTGTACGAGCCGGGCGACTCGGCCGTGCTCCGCCGGCAGGCGGGCCGCTGCATGGACTGCGGCATCCCGTTCTGTCACCAGGGCTGCCCGCTCGGCAACCTCATCCCCGAGTGGAACGACCTGATGTGGCGTGGCGAGGGACGCACCGCGATCGAGCGTCTGCACGCGACCAACAACTTCCCGGAGTTCACGGGGCGCCTGTGTCCCGCGCCGTGCGAGAGCGCGTGCGTGCTGGGCATCAACCAGCCCCCGGTCACGATCAAGCAGATCGAGGTCTCGACGATCGACGAGGCGTTCGCCAACGGCTGGGTCGACCCCAAGCCCCCGGGGCGTCTCACGGGCAAGACCGTCGCGGTGGTCGGCTCGGGGCCCGCGGGGCTCGCGGCTGCTCAGCAGCTCACTCGCGCGGGGCACACCGTCGCGGTGTACGAGCGCGACGACCGCATCGGCGGCCTGCTGCGCTACGGGATCCCCGACTTCAAGATGGAGAAGCGCCACATCGACGCGCGCCTGCGTCAGATGCAGGACGAGGGCACCCGCTTCCGGGCGGGCGTCGAGATCGGCAAGGACATCAGCTGGAGCGACCTGCGCGCCCGTTACGACGCGGTCGTCATCGCCACCGGCGCCACGGTGCCCCGCGATCTTCCGCTGCCCGGCCGGGAGCTGGACGGAGTCCACTTCGCGATGGAGTACCTCGTCGAGGCCAACAAGGCCGTCGCGGGCGACCAGGTGCCGAACCAGATCTCGGCGGAGGGCAAGCACGTCGTCGTGATCGGCGGCGGCGACACCGGCGCCGACTGCATCGGCACCGCTCACCGTCAGGGTGCGCTGAGCGTGACGAACCTCGCGATCGGCAAGCGGCCCGCCGACGAGCGGCCCGAGGACCAGCCCTGGCCCATGACCCCGACCGTGTTCGAGGTGCAGTCGGCCCACGAGGAGGGCGGCGAGCGTCAGTTCCTCGCGTCCACGGTCGAGTTCGTCGGGAACGCCGCGGGCGAGGTGCGCGCGCTGCGGGTCGCCGAGACCGAGTTCGTCGACGGCCGCCGTGTCCCCAAGGCCGGCACCGAGCGGGAGATCCCGGCCGACCTCGTGCTGATCGCGATGGGCTTCACCGGCCCGGAGCGCACCTCGCTCGAGGAGCAGCTGCAGACGCAGTTCACCTCGCGCGGCAACGTGGATCGGGACGCCGCCTTCCAGTCGACCGCACCCGGCGTGTTCGTCGCCGGTGACGCGGGCCGCGGCCAGTCGCTGATCGTGTGGGCCATCGCAGAGGGCCGCTCGGTCGCGGCCGAGGTCGACAGCTACCTGATGGGCGAGACGGCGCTGCCCGCGCCGGTGCGCCCGACGGATGTCGCGATCGGTCTGCAGCCCGCGTAGGCTGACGAGCGAACCCGGGGGCGACGTCGCGAGGATCGGAAGTTCCGCGGCGTCGCCCCGACTCATCCTGTGCGGAAGGTATGAAGTTGAGACGTGCCAAGATCGTCGCCACCCTCGGTCCCGCGACATCGACACGCGAGAAGGTCCGTGAGCTCATCGAGGCGGGGGTGGATGTCGCCCGGCTCAACCTGAGCCATGGCGATTACTCCGTTCACGACGCGAACTACGCCAACGTGCGGGGCGCCGCCGACGACGTGGGCAAGCCGGTCGCCGTGCTCGTCGATCTGCAGGGTCCCAAGATCCGGCTCGGCCGCTTCGCGGACGGGCCGCACGAGCTCGCCGTGGGCGATGAGTTCAAGATCACGGCCGAGGAGGTCGAGGGCACGAAGGAGATCTGCGGCACGACCTACAAGGGCCTGCCGCACGACGTCAAGCCGGGCGATTTCCTCCTCATCGACGACGGTAAGGTGCGCGTGCGCGTGCGCGAGACGGACGGCGTGACGGTGACGACCGAGGTCGTCGTCGCGGGCCCCGTCTCGAACAACAAGGGCATCAACCTGCCGGGTGTCGCGGTCAACGTGCCCGCGCTGAGCGAGAAGGACGAGGCCGACCTGCGCTGGGCTCTCCGCACCGGCGCCGACCTCATCGCGCTGTCCTTCGTGCGCAATGCGAAGGACGTGCAGCGGGCCCACGTCATCATGGCGGAGGAGGGGCGGCGGGTCCCGATCATCGCCAAGATCGAGAAGCCGCAGGCTGTGGACGCGCTCGAGGAGATCATCGACGCGTTCGACGGCATCATGGTCGCGCGCGGCGATCTCGGCGTCGAGCTGCCGCTGGAGGCGGTGCCGATCGTGCAGAAGCGCGCGATCGAGCTCGCACGCCGCATGGCCAAGCCCGTCATCGTCGCGACGCAGATGCTCGAGTCGATGATCTCCAACCCGGTGCCGACGCGCGCCGAGACGAGCGACGTCGCCAACGCCGTGCTGGACGGGGCGGACGCGGTCATGCTCTCCGGGGAGACGAGCGTCGGAGCGTATCCCGTCGAGACGGTGGCGACCATGGCCCGCATCGTCGAATCGACCGAGGAGCACGGCCTCGAGCGCATCCCGCCGCTGACGACGAAGCCGCGCACGCAGGGCGGCGCGATCACGCTCGCCGCGATCGACGTCGCGAACTTCGTCGAGGCGAAGTATCTGTGCATCTTCACGCAGTCGGGAGACTCCGCGCGCCGGATGTCGCGGCTGCGCTCCCACCGGCCGATGGTCGCGTTCACTCCCGATCCCGCGATCCAGCGCCGGATGGCTCTGACGTGGGGCATTCGCTCGGCGCTGGTCGAGATGGTCGATCACACCGACCGGATGTTCAACCAGGTCGACGACTACCTCCTCGGCAGCGGCCTGGCGAAGATCGGCGACAAGGTCGTGGTGATCTCGGGCTCCCCTCCCGGCATCGTGGGGTCGACCAACGATCTGCGCGTGCACAAGGTCGGCGACGCCGCCCAGGGTGCGGCCCCCGTCTACCAGGAGAAGTGATCGGGGCGTCTCCGACGCGACTACCGCCTCGGCTGCGCTCCGCGCGCGCCGAGGCGGTAGTGTCTTTCGGGGCCGGTGTGGCGGAATGGCAGACGCGGCGCACTCAAAATGCGCTGTCCGCAAGGGCGTGTGGGTTCGAGTCCCACCACCGGCACGAACGTCCGTGGACAGGGCGCGGCGTGTGGCACGCTGTCTCCCAGACCGCACGAACTAGGATGGGCGAGTGACCGAGCAAGAGCAGACCGAGCAGGCGACCGCCGCCGTGCCGCGCCGCGTCGTCGTGGCCGAGGACGAGTCCCTCATCCGACTCGACATCGTCGAGATCCTGCGAGACAACGGCTTCGATGTCGTCGGCGAAGCCGGCGACGGCGAGACGGCCGTCCAGCTCGCGACGGAGCTGCGGCCCGATCTCGTCATCATGGACGTCAAGATGCCGCAGCTGGACGGCATCAGCGCGGCCGAGCGCCTGAGCAAGAACCACATCGCGCCCGTCGTGCTGCTGACCGCGTTCAGCCAGAAGGAGCTCGTGGAGCGGGCCACCGAGGCCGGCGCGCTCGCGTACGTCGTCAAGCCGTTCACGCCGAACGACCTGCTCCCGGCGATCGAGATCGCTCTCGCCCGCTACGAGCAGATCATCACGCTCGAGGCCGAGGTCGCCGACATGGTGGAGCGCTTCGAGACGCGCAAGCTGGTCGACCGCGCGAAGGGCCTGCTGAACGAGAAGATGGGCCTGTCGGAGCCGGAGGCATTCCGGTGGATCCAGAAGGCGTCGATGGACCGTCGCCTCACGATGCAGGACGTCGCGAAGGCGATCATCGAGCAGCTCGCGCCCAAGAAGGGCTGAGCAGGGCACCTGCTCACGCACGACGGAGCGCGGTGACGCACCTCCAGGACGGCGTGATCCTGCGTCCGGTCGCCGAGGGCGACGGGGCGGCCCTGGCGGACGCATACGCACGCAATCGCGACCACCTCGCGGCATGGGAACCGGCCCGCGGGGATTCGTTCGCGACCGCTCAGGTGCAGGAGCAGCTCGTGACGCGGCTGGGAGCGGCAGAGGCGGCAGGCCGCGGCCTCGGCCTGGTGCTCGAGCACGACGGCGCCATCGTGGGGCGGGTCACGCTGAGCGAGGTGGTGCGCGGCGAGTTCTGCAGCGCTCGGCTCAGCTACTGGCTGGATCGCGCATACACCGGGCGCGGCCACATGACCGGCGCGATCGCGTTCGCTCTCGGCCTCGCGCGAGACGAGCTGCGGCTCCACCGCGTCGAGGCCGCGACCCTCACGCACAACCGCGCGTCGCAGGGCGTGCTCGAGCGCACCGGGTTCGAGCGCATCGGCATCGCCCGCCGATACCTGCGCATCGCGGGGGAGTGGCAGGACCACGTGCTGTTCCAGCGACTGCTCGACTGAGCGGGATCAGAACGGCGGGGGATGCCGGTCCGGTGCGGTCGCCCTGCTCTCGGCGACGAATCGAACCGTGGGCGGAGGCCGGTCCTCGACTCGGCGGCCCGTCGGCGTCGTCCATTCGAGCACGCCGCCCGGGCGGTGGACCACCTTCCACGGCGAGTTGTGCTTGAGAACGTGATGTGCCTCGCAGAGGTGAGCGAGGTTACCGATCTCCGTGCGTCCGCCCCGGGCGAAGGCGACCGTGTGGTCCAGGTCGCAGCGCCGCACGGGCCGGCGACAGCCCGGGAAGCGGCAGTGCTCGTCGCGGGCGGCGAGGAAGCGCCGTTGCTCCGCCGTGGGCACATAGGCGTCGACCGTGCGCAGGCACCCGGTGCGGGGATCGACGAAGAGGCGGGCCCACATCGGCGCTCGGGCGCCGAGGCGGCGTGCCAGGTCGGGGGAGACCGGGCCGTGCCCCGCGAGGAACGCCGGGGCGTCCTCCGCGCCGGTGAGTGTGACCGCCGGCACGGTGATCTGCACGTTCGCCCTGATGGCGGCGAGCGCGTTCCCGCCGCTTGCGTCGGCCACGTGCGCCGTCGGGTGTCCGGTGAGCACCAGGTCCGCGAACACGTCCGCGCGGATCTGGTCGAGCGAGCGCTCGTCGGGCGCGTCTTCGACGTGCGCGTCGGATGCGAGCGCCGTGCCGCCCCGGGTCCGGACCGCACGGGCGACGCTCTCGGCCATCTGCGTGAGCCGATCCTGAATGCCTCGCACGATCACCGCATCACCGACCATGTGGAACTCGGCGAGGCCCTGGCCGAGGTCGTCGACCCAGGTGCGGCGTTGTGCACGCGCGGCCTCGTGCCGCTCGGCGATCGATGTGGGCTCGACGCGCTCGGCCACGGCGCGGGCGATCGGGCGCAGACGCTGCGGGGTCGTCCGCACGGCCTCGTCGAGCACCGTCCGCTCGTATCGCGCTCTGACCTCCTCGTCGGTGAGACGAGCGCCCTCATCCGCGATCACCGCGGCATGACGCATCGAGATGCGCGCCTCCGCGAGAGCGGTCAACGTTCGGGGGAACGCCTCCGAGAGGCGGGCGGCCTGCTCCATGCGCCCGCGGACCGACGCCCCCGACGCCCCGGTCGCGGCCGCGATGTCCTCCGCGATCGCCCGCTCCGGCAGACGGTACGACGAGGGGGCGCCCGTGCGCGCCATGATCTCCTCCGCCATCCCGTAGGCGGTGGCCAGCAGACGCGCCTTCACGGCCTCCGCGTGGGCGATGATCCGCTCCGCGCCCGCGATGCCTTCGATTAGGGCGGCCACGCCCGCGCGCTCGTCGTCGGTGAGCTCCCACCGCTCCGCGAAGCTGTCCCTGGCCATGACCCGATACTCCCACGGGCCTCGGACATTTGTTCGAACCGGGTCAGCCTGACGCGACGTCCTTGATGAGGTTGGTGATCCGCACCGTCGAGCAGCGCCGCCCCTGGTCGTTCAGCACCACGATCTCGTGCACCGCGGTGCTGCGTCCGAGGTGGATGGCGGTGCACGTCGCCGTCACCAGGCCGGAACGCGCGGAGGCGGTGTGAGTGGCGTTGATGTCGAGGCCGACTGCGAGGCGCCCCGGGCCCGCGTGGTAGTTGGCGGACATCGATCCCATCGTCTCGCCCAGCACCACGTAGGCGCCGCCGTGCAGCAGTCCGACGGGCTGCGTGTTGCCCTCGACCGGCATGGTGGCCACGGAACGTTCGGCGGAGAACTCGGTGAACGTGACGCCCATGCGCTCGGCGAGGACGCCGATCCCGCGTCGGTGCAGCCACTCGAGTCCGGGGGAGAGGTCGGACATCTCGGCTCCTCGGTGCTGTCCCTGACCGCCGGCGGCGTCGGTGGCGCTCGTTAGGCTGGCAGGGTGACGGACTCCGCAAAGCCTACCCTCCTGGTCGTCGACGGCCATTCGCTCGCCTATCGCGCGTTCTACGCGCTGCCGGTCGACAACTTCACGACCAAGGACGGCCAGCACACGAACGGCATCTACGGATTCCTCTCGATGTTCGTGAACCTCCTCAAGGCAGAGAAGCCGACGCACCTCGCGGTCGCCTTCGACACCTCGCGCGAGTCGTTCCGCACACGCGAGTACACGGAGTACAAGGCGAACCGCGCCGAGACGCCGGCCGAGTTCAGGGGCCAGATCCCGCTGCTCCAGGAGTGCCTCGAGGCGATGGGCGTGACCGTGCTGTCCAAGCCCGACTACGAGGCCGACGACATCCTCGCGACGCTGGCCACGCGCGGCGCGGCGGAGGGATTCCGCGTGCTGCTGTGCTCGGGCGACCGTGACACGATCCAGCTCGTCACGGACGAGATCACGCTGCTGTACCCGTCGGTGCAGGGCGTGTCGCAGCTCAAGCGCTACGACCCCGCCGCGGTCGTCGAGAAGTACGGCCTGCCGGCCGAGATGTACCCGGACATCGCGGCGCTCGTCGGCGAGACGAGCGACAACCTTCCGGGCGTCCCGAAGGTGGGCGAGAAGACCGCCGTGAAATGGCTCACCCAGTTCGGCTCGCTGGACGCGCTGCTCGAGGGCGCGGACACGATCAAGGGCGTCGTGGGCGGCAACCTGCGCGAGCACCTCGACGACGTCCGCCGCAACCGCAAGCTCAACCGCCTGCTGCGGGACGTGGACCTGCCCGTCGGGCCCGCGGACCTCGCGCGGAAGCCGCTCGACGCCCAGGCCGTGCGGGAGGTCTTCGCGCGGCTGGAGTTCCGGACGCTGCTGCCGCGCGTGTTCGAGGCCGCGGGCGCGGTCGCGGACGACGAGCCGGTGGCCGCGGGCGAGCAGGCCCCGGCCCCACGAGAGCTGGCTCCCGCCGAGCTCGCGGCGTGGGCCGCCGCCGCCGAGGGCGAGGTCGGCGTGACGGTGACGCTGCTGGGCGGGGCTCCCGATCGGATCGGTCTGTCGGCGGGGGGAGAGGCCGTGGAGGCGGCGTGGAGCGACGAGCTCGGCGCCCAGCTGGGGGCGTGGCTCGCATCGAGCGCTCCCAAGGTCATGTCGGACGCGAAGCCTCAGCTGAAGGCGCTGAGCCGTGCGGGGGCGCCCGTGGCGGGCATCGCTTTCGACGTGCTCCTGGCCGGCTGGCTCCTGCGCCCCAGTTTCCCCGACCGGACGCTGGCCCACCTCGTCGAGCGGTACCTCGGCGAGAAGCTGCCCGAGGCTGATCCGTCTCAGCTGGTCCCCGAGCAGGAGGGAGCGACGCCCGCGCAGCTGTCCTGGTACACGCTGCGCGTCGCCGACGGGCTCCGCGACGAGCTCCCGGAGGCCGTGTCGAGCGTGCTCACCGACATCGAGCTGCCGACGCTCGTGGCGCTGGTCGACATGGAGCTGGCGGGCGTCGCGGTCTCCCACGAGAAGCTGTCGGGTTTCTCCGCGGAGCTCGGCACGCGAGCCGAGGCGCTCGCACAGGAGGCGTACGCGGTCATCGGACGCGAGGTCAACCTCGGCTCGCCGAAACAGCTGCAGGAGGTGCTGTTCGAGGAGCTCGCGCTGCCGCGCACCCGGAAGACCAAGACGGGCTACACCACGGACGCGGGCGCTCTGGCCGATCTCCAGGAGAAGGCGCCGCACCCCTTCGTGGGCCTGCTGCTCCAGCACCGCGAGGCCACGAAGCTCAAGCAGATCATCGACGGGCTCGATGCCGCGATCGGGGCCGACGGCCGTGTCCACACCACGTACGTGCAGACCGGCAGCCAGACGGGACGCCTGTCGAGCACGGATCCGAACCTGCAGAACATCCCGGTCCGCACGGAGGAGTCACGCCGCATCCGCGCCGCCTTCGAGGTCGGCGCCGGCTACGAGGCGCTGCTGACGGCCGACTACTCCCAGATCGAGATGCGCATCATGGCCCACCTCTCGGGCGATCCCGGTCTCGTCGAGGCGTTCAACTCGGGGGAGGATCTCCATCGCTTCGTCGGCGCGCGGGTCTTCGGCGTCGCGCCCGAGGACGTCACGCCGGCGATGCGCACGAAGGTGAAGGCCATGTCGTACGGCCTCGTCTACGGGCTGTCGGCGTTCGGTCTGTCCAAACAGCTGCGCATCGAGCAGTCGGAGGCGAAGGCCCTCATGACCGAGTACTTCGCGCGCTTCGGCGCCGTGCGCGACTACCTGCGCTCCTCGGTGGAGCAGGCGCGCATCGACGGGTACACCGAGACGATCTTCGGACGCCGCCGGCCCTTCCCCGACCTCACCAGCCCCAATCGCGTGCTGCGCGAGAACGCCGAGCGTGCCGCGCTCAACGCGCCGATCCAGGGGAGCGCCGCGGACATCATGAAGATCGCGCTGTTCCGTATCCACGACGACCTGCGCGGCTACGCGTCGCGCGTCCTCCTGCAGATCCACGACGAGCTCGTGGTCGAGGTCGCACCCGGCGAGTGGGACGAGGTGGAGCGGATCGTGCGCGAGCGGATGGGCGGGGCGGCGGAGCTGACCGTGCCGCTCGATGTGCAGGTCGGGCGCGGGCTCGACTGGAACGAGGCGGCGCATTGACGGTCGGCACGCGCCACCGGGAATAGCGCGCTGCGTCGGCGGGTTCCATGCGGGTGAATAGGAAAGGATGGTCCGCATGGACATCGAGCTGGGCCTGGACACCTTCGGAGACGTGACGCGCGGTCCCGATGGCACGCCTCTGAGCGACGCGGCGACGATTCGGAACGTGGTGGAGCAGGCGACGCTCGCCGACGAGGTCGGACTGTCGTTCTTCGGGATCGGGGAGCATCACCGCCGGGAGTTCGCCGTGTCGAGCCCGGAGATCGTGCTCGCGGCGATCGCGTCGGTGACCGAGCGGATCAGGCTCGGAACAGCGGTGACGGTCCTTTCGAGCGATGACCCGGTGCGGGTCTACGAACGCTTCGCCACCCTCGACGCCGTCTCCCGGGGGCGCGCCGAGGCGATCCTCGGGCGCGGCTCGTTCATCGAATCGTTCCCGCTGTTCGGTTACGACCTGCGCGACTACGAGGCGCTGTTCGAGGAGAAGCTGGATCTGTTCGTCCGGCTCATGACGGAGAGCCCCGTCACCTGGACCGGCACGATGCGTGCCCCGCTCGACGACGCCGACGTCTTCCCGAAGACCGAACGCGGCCTCACGGCGTGGGTCGGAGTCGGGGGCTCGCCGGAGTCGGTCGTCCGAACGGCGCGTCACGGGCTCGGGCTCATGCTCGCGATCATCGGCGGATCGCCCGTGCGCTTCCGCCCGCTCGTGGACCTCTACCACCGGTCGCTGACGTCCTTCGGCCACGGGTCGGCGCCCGTGGGTGTGCACTCGCCCGGCCACATCGCCGAGACCGACGAGGAGGCGTGGGACGCGCTGTTCCCGGAGATGCAGGCGATGCACGAGAAGATCGGTCGCGAGCGCGGGTGGGCCGGTGGGTACAACCGGCTGACCTTCCAGAACGAGGTAGGGCCGCAGGGCTCCGTCTACGCCGGATCGCCGGAGCGCGTCGCCAGGAAGATCGCCGACACCGTCCGCACGCTCGGCCTGACGCGCTTCGATCTGAAGTTCGCCAACGGAGGCCTGGAGCACGACCGGCTCATGAGGAGCATCGAGCTGTACGGGACGAGGGTGGCGCCGCGTGTGCGCGAGCTGCTCGCGGAGGACGCGGGCGCGGCCTAATTGTCTGGGTGACCATTAGTATGACCGGATGACCTCACCCTCTCGCCGGATGGACGACCTGCCGTTCACGCGCAAGCACCTGCGTCTCCTGACCGGATCCGGCGTGGGCTGGGCGCTCGACGCGATGGACGTCGGATTGATCTCGTTCATCATCGCCGCCCTGGCGGTCGAATGGGACCTGACCCGCACCGAGACGTCCTGGATCGCCTCTGTCGGCTTCATCGGGATGGCCATCGGCGCGAGCCTGGGCGGGTTGCTCGCCGACCGCCTGGGTCGCCGGCAGGTGTTCGCGTTGACGCTGCTCGTCTACGGGATCGCCACCGGCGCGAGCGCGCTGGTCGGCGGCGTGGCGGCGTTGCTCGTCCTGCGCTTCCTGGTGGGACTCGGGCTGGGATCGGAGCTGCCGGTGGCCTCCACGTACGTCAGCGAGTTCGCCCCGAGCCGCATCCGCGGACGGCTCGTGGTGATCCTCGAGGCGTTCTGGGCCGTGGGCTGGACCGCCGCCGCCGTGATCGGCTACTTCGTCGTGCCGCTCGACGAGGGGTGGCGCTGGGCGTTCGCGATCGGTGCCGTGCCCGCGGTCTATGCCATCGTGGTGCGCTGGGCGCTGCCCGAATCCCCGCGCTTCCTGGAGAACAAGGGGCGCATCGCGGAGGCGGAGGCGATCGTCCGCGATTTCGAGCGCGCGGCCGGCCGCACGCACGACCCCCGCGCCGAGCCGCGCACGCGCGGAGAGGCCGCGGAGCGCGGCGTCGAACGCGCCGACACCCAGCCCGCCGCCCCGAAGAAGGGGCGCGGCCTCGCGGCCGTCGCACAGCTGTGGGTTCCGGGGATGCGCCGCCGCACCGCCGCACTCTGGGTCGTCTGGTTCTGCGTGAACTTTTCCTACTACGGTGCCTTCATCTGGATCCCCTCGATCCTCGTCGCCCAGGGCTACGAGCTGGTGGCGTCGTTCGGGTTCACGCTGATCATCACGCTCGCGCAGCTGCCGGGTTACGCCGCGGCCGCCTGGCTGATCGAGGTGTGGGGCCGCCGCGCCACCCTGTCGGTGTTCCTGATCGGGTCGGCGGTCTCGGCCCTGTGCTTCGGGAACGCCGGCGAGGAGTGGCAGATCATCGCGGCGGGCATGGCCCTGTCCTTTTTCAACCTCGGCGCGTGGGGCGCCCTGTACGCCGTGAGCCCGGAGCTCTATCCGACCTCCGTGCGTGCGACGGGCGCGGGATGGGCCGCCGGGGTCGGGCGGATCGCGTCGATCGTCGCGCCGCTGTTCGTCGCGTGGGCGCTCGACCTGGGCGGCGCGGCGCTGTTGTTCGCAGTGTTTTCGGCGTTCTTCGTGATCGCCGCTCTCGCGGTCATCCCTCTCGCCGACCGGAAGGGCGTACCGCTGGACGACGAGCGATCCGCGCACGTCTGACAGCCCCGCCCCGGCGGGCATAGGCTGAGGCGATGGCTGAGGTGCGGTTCGTGGCGATCGGCGACTCCTTCACCGAGGGAGTGGGCGACGAGCTGCCCGACGGCACCGTCCGCGGCTGGGCCGACCTCGCGGCGCAGGGATGGGCGGATGCGCGCGGCGAGGCGATCCAGTATGCGAATTTCGCGATCCGCGGAAAGCTCGCGTGGCCGATCGTCGAGGAGCAGCTCGAGCCGGCCCTCGCGCTGCGCCCCACCCATCTCTCCTTCAACGGCGGAGGCAACGACATGCTGCGTCCCCGCACACCGCTGTCACGGATCGCGGACGCCTTCTCTCAGGTGCTGCGGCGCTGCGATGAGGAGGGGGTGCGGCTGATCCTCCTCTCGGGCGCCGATCCCACCGGAGGCCTGCCGCTGGGGCGGGTCGTCCGGCGCCGCGGCGACGCACTGTCGGAAGCGGTCGTCGCGCGCATCGCAGAGCGGCCGGACGTCATCCGTGCGCTCAACTGGCCGGACAAGGAGCTGGCTCAGCCCGCCTTCTGGTCGGAGGACCGGCTGCACATGAACGCGCGCGGTCACCACCGTGTCGCCGCCCGCGTGCTCACCGCGCTCGGGCTCGAGCCGGATCCGTCGTGGTGGTCCCTCCCCGAGCAGGACATGCCGGGGCGCCTCGCCGGAGCCGCGTACTACCGCACGCACGTGGGTCCGTGGCTCCGGCGTCGGCTCACGCGCACCTCGTCCGGGGACGGGCGCACGCCGAAGTTCCCGGACTGGCAGACCATCCCGCCTTCATTCAGCGGAATGGAACCGGGGGAGAGTGGGTTGACGTCATCGTGAAGAAGATCGGGTTCCTGTCCTTCGGCCACTGGACGCCGCACCCGCAGTCGGGCACGCAGAGCGCGCGCGACATGCTGCTGCAGGCCATCGACCTCGCTCAGGCGATGGAGGACATCGGCGCCGACGGCGCCTACTTCCGCGTGCACCACTTCGCGCAGCAGATGAGCTCGCCGTTCCCGCTCCTGGCCGCGATCGGCGCCCGTACCTCGCGCGTCGAGATCGGCACGGGTGTGATCGACATGCGGTACGAGAACCCGATGTACATGGTCGAGGATGCGGGCTCCGCGGACCTGATCTCCGGGGGCCGCCTCCAGCTCGGCATCTCGCGCGGCTCACCCGAGCAGGTGATCGACGGGTGGCGACACTTCGGGTACCAGGCCGCGGAGGACGACGGCGACGGCGCCGAGATGGCGCGGCGCAAGACCGAGCTCTTCCTTCAGCTGCTCGAAGGGCGTGGCTTCGCGCAGCCGAACCCCCGGCCGATGTTCCCGAACCCTCCAGGTCTGCTGCGGCTCGAACCGCACGCCGACGGACTCCGGCAGCGCATTTGGTGGGGTGCGGGCTCCAATGCCACGGCGCGTTGGGCGGCCCAGCAGGGCATGAACCTGATGAGCTCGACACTGAAGAACGACGAGACGGGCGAGCCGTTCCACGTACAGCAGGCACAGCAGATCCGGCTGTTCCGCGAGGAATGGTCGCAGCACGAGTGGGGCTTCGAACCGCGGGTGTCGGTCTCCCGCTCGATCGTGGCGATCACGGATCACCGCGATCGCCGGTACTTCGCCGGCGGCGGCGACCGCGAGGACCAGATCGGCTACATCGATCACAGTACCCGGGCGATCTTCGGACGCTCGTACGCGGCCGAGCCCGAGGTGCTGATCGAGGAGCTACGCCGTGACGAGGCCATCGCGGAGTCGGACACGTTGCTGATCACGATCCCGAGTCAGCTGGGCGTCGACTACAACACGCACCTCATCGAGTCGATCCTGACCGAGGTCGCGCCCGCCCTCGGCTGGCGCTGACCGCTCAGGACGCGGCGGCGCCGCGGTAGCCGACCATCCAGTGCGGCTCGATGCGGTACATCCGGATGTCTTCGCCCCACGTGGTCGGATCCGAGCCGTAGTGGCGCACCCAGTGCGCGATCGTCTCCGTCCAGGCCTCGTCGTCGGGCGTGAGCCGTACGGCGCGACCATGGCAGAAGACGCCGAGGCGTTCGCCGTCCACGTGGGCGGCGCTCACGGCCGGGCGGGCGGCGAGATGGACGGCCTTCGCCGAGCGGCCGTCGGTGCCGAACGTCCAGCGGCCGTGGAGGAAGTGCCCGTCCACCGCGCTCACGCGCGGTTCACCGGAGGCCGTGACCGTGGCCAGGCTCAGCACCTTCATGCCGTCCAGCGCGGGCACGAGTGCGGCGGCATCCATCCGATGCTCGCCGCTGACGATGTCGCGCAGGTGCGCGGTGCCGCCCCGATGGGAGCGGTCCAGGAGGGACTGGAGCTCATCGAGCTCGTCGGGTGTCTCGTACATGCGCGCGACCCTACGCGCCGCCGCCGACATCGGTCCGTGTCGGGAGCAGCCGAGGAGCCACCCGGACCAGCACGACCATCACCACAAGCTCGATCAGCGTCTGAGTGACGACGACGAGGGGCGCGGGGGAGAGGCGCTCGGGCAGCGCCAGCACGAGCGGCAGCACGACCAGCGAATTGCGCGTGACGCCGCTGAACAGCACGGCGCGGCCATCGGGCATGCCCAACCCGGCGACGCGCGCCGCGACCACCCCGACGGCGGTCATGACGGCCGCGAACAGCACGAACACCGGGATCACGGGCGCCAGGCGCGCCAGGTCCCCGCCGACAGCCGCCACCTGAGAGGCGACCACGGCGCCGAGCGTGAGCATCATGAGGGGAACCATCGCGGTCGTTGCGGCGCGGCCCGCGTGCCGCGCAGCCGGGTGGCGCGTCGCGAGCGCCTGCGTGACGGCGGCCGCGGCGAGCGGCAGGACGATCAGCACCAGGAACGCCTCGAGGAACGGGCCCGGCACGATGGCCGAGACCAGCGCCGGGCCCGCCATCGCCCATAGGTAGAGCGGCAGCAGCACCATCTGGCCGAGCATGAGCAGGGGAGTGGCGGCCAGCAGTCGGTCGCGCGACCCGCCGGCCAGGCCGCTGAACGCGATCACGTAGTCGATGCACGGCGTGAGCAGCACGAACAGGACGCCGACAAGGAGCGCCTCGTCCGCGGCCACGAGGCGCGACACCCCGAACGCCACGACGGGGGCCACGACGAAGTTCACGACGGCGAGCGTCGCGAGGAAGCGCCGGTCGCGGAGCGCGGCGCTCACCCGCGCCAGCGGGACGCCGAGGAAGGTCGCGTAGAGCAGCAGGGCCAGCAGCGGCGTGATCGCGCGCTCGAGCGGCGCCGCGACGAGCGGGGCGGCGAGTCCCACCGCGGCGCCGACAGCCAGGGCAACCAGATAGAGCGCGACCTGATGGCGTTCCAGTGCCTGCGCGATCCGGTCCATCGGATCAGTCTGGCAGTGTCGCGGTGCGTACCTGTGTCACCCGGCGGTGCCGAAGCCCTCGCGCGCCTCGCGCTCGGCGAGCGGCTCGAGCTCCTGGAACAGCGTGACCTGCAGGTCGCCCGGGACCTCCAGGCGCGCGTTCAGGGACCGCCACGGCGTCTCCCGCGGGGCGGCCGTGAGCTCGGCTCCGCCGTCCACCAGCCGGCTCGTCATGGCCTGTGTGTCGTCCACCTCGAACGCGAGCCGGATCCGCGCGCTGCGCCCGCCGTCCGTCTCGACGCGGTCGATCATGCGCACCTGTGCGGGGTTCGCAAGCTCGAGCGTCGCGGCCCCGGCGTGCAGGATGGCGACGCGTGCGCCGTCCTCGCCCTGGAACGCCGCCTGCTCCGGCAGCCCCAGCGCGTCGCGGAACAGGGCGAGCGCGCCGTCGAGGTCTTCCACCTCCACCACCACGCGAAGCTGGCGGACGCGGGCGGGAGAGGCGGAGCTGCCGGGGAGCGACGAAGGCGCGAGATCATCGGTCATACGCCTACGGTACGAGCTGACAGAGGCGCGAGGGGCCGTACGAGCGACCGTCGACGCCGCTCCCGGTCAGTCGGCTTCCGCGAACGCCGCAACCTCGCCGATGACGCGCGGATCGGCCAGCACCCGGAAGTGTCCGCCGGTGTCCAGCACGACGTTCTTCGCCCCCGCCAGCTCGCTGCCCTCGGGGATGTGGGGGTCGAAGCGGGCGTAGATCGACACGATCCGCGCGTTGATGGCGATCTCCTGCGCGAGCGCGAGGATCGTGGCGTTGCGGGGCGCGAAGCTGCGCAGCGTCGGAAGCACCATCAGGCGCGCGTACCGCGACCCGCCGAACGGTGCCGCCACGGCGACCATGCCACGCACGCGGCTCGCCCCGGGGCCGAACGCCATCACGTGCTTGCCGATCAGGCCGCCCTTGCTGTGCGCGACAAGCACGACGTCACGCAGGTCGTGCTCGACGAGGTGCGCCGCCACGAGCCTCGCGCCCTCGTCGATCGGGCGACGGTTGTCGCGCAGCGGGTCGACGACGTGGACGGGGTGACCGCGCTCGTGCAACGCCACGATGAGCGGCTGCAGGAACTTCCACGTCTCGTAGACGCCGGGGATCACCACGATGGGCGTGCCGTCGCCCGAGCGGAACGTCTCCGGCTCGGTGCGATCCAGGAGCGCCCGCCCCTGCCACTGCACGGCATAGGCGTAGTCCCGGATCCACCAGCCGAGCCTGCGCGCCGGACCGATCACCGGCGGTCCTCTCCCCGCGCGAACCATCGCACGGCGCCGGCGACGGCTCGCGGCGCGGTGTGCTGAACGAGGTGCGGATGCCCCGGCACTTCGACGAGACGCGCATGGGAGGCCCGATCGCGGAGCCGGCCGCACCACTCGGGCCCGGCGATGGGGTCCCGGCCCCCGCGCAGCACGAGCAGGGGCTGGCGGAGCGCCGCCACGCGCTCCTCCATGGGGTACTCGAGCATGTGCGGCAGCTGCCGGAAGTACCAGACCGGCCCGCAGCGCAGGTACTCGGTCAGCACGCGTGCGTTCGCGGACGGGCTCTCGCGCAGGCAGTCGTTCCCGAGCGCAACGGACTGGGCGATGACGTTGCGATAGCGCTCGTCTACGACCGGCCCGATCGTGACGACCCGCGGCACCAGGTCGGGCCGCTGCGTGGCCAACTCCACGCTCCACTGCGTGCCCATCGACACGCCGATCGGGATCACCGGCCCGGTGCCGACCCGGTCCAGAACCCGACCAAGCCAGGCCGCCATCTCGGGAACGTCAGGCGACGTCGGCGGTTTCGGCATGCCGCCGAAGCCCGGCAGGTCGACGGAGTGCACGGTGTGGTGCTCGCTGAGGACGGCATGCAGGCGCGAGAACAGGCGGTGGGAGATCCCGATGCCGTGCACCAGGAGGAATGTCAGCTGGCTGCCGTCGGTCGCGCGTCGGCCGGTGTCCGCCTCGGCCGAGGTGAGGATCCGGAAAACGTGGCCGTCCAGATCGACGAGGCGCGCGGTGGGCATCCCCTCATTCTTCGCCATCCGCCGCACGAGCACCCGGGGATTGACGCCCGGACGCCGGCCCTGGCATGGCGAGGGCCCCGGCGATCAGCGAGACGGCGGTGGCGGGCAGGAAGGCGAGCAGCGGAGGCAGGGTCTCGAGCAGGACGCCCGTGCCCGCCGCGCCGAGCGCCTGACCGAAGATCAGCGTGACGAACAGCAGCGACGTTCCGGCGGACGCGCGGGCGGGATCGATCTCGCTGGTCCACGAGATCAGGGCGCCCGAGACTGCTCGACGCGGCTGACGAGCTGTTCTTCTCGCAGGCCATCGCGGCGACTCCCGTGGATGCGGTGCTCCGCCGGGCGGGCATCTCCACGGCGACGCTCTACCGGGGCTTCGACAGCAAGGAGGGGCTCGTGGCCGCGGCGCTGGAGCGACGCCAACGCGCGTGGATCGAGGTTAGGGACGCGGCGATCGCTCGCTCGCGCACCGACGAGGAGCGCGTGCTCGCCGTGTTCGATGCCCTGGACGAGTTCCGGGCCAGGCCGACGGGATCCCGCTGGTGCGCGTTCCTCGGCGCGGCGGCGGAGTACGCGGACGCCCCTCCCGAGATCGCTGCGGCCGTGCAGGCCGACACGGACGCGTTCCGCACACGCCTGTCCGCCCTCGTTGCCCCCCTGGTCGACGATCCGGACGCACTCGCGGATCAACTCCTCCTCGTCATCACGGGCGACCTTGCGATGCGTCTCCGGCGTCCCACCCACCCGACGTCCACGGCTCGCGCCATCGCTTCCGCACTGCTGGCCCAGGCGTCGCGGTGAGCACCGAGCTCACGCGCCGTGCTGATTTGAGGTTCCTGGCAAGAGCCTGGGAGGGATTGTTACTTCTTCGTGATCATGGCGTAGCGTGGCCCGTCGAACCGCGAGGGACCGCCGTCGGATCCGCCCCCAGAGTCCCTCGTGCCACGAAATCGAGATCGATTCCGGTCGGGCGGATCGGCAGGCGAACGTTCGCCCGCCAAGACGGGGCCGTGGAGTTCCGCGTGATGACGAAGAAGAATTCTCGACCCGACGCCGTGACCCGACGTTCCACCCGCGCGGCGCGAGGAGGCCTCGTCGCGGCCGGCGTACTGGCCGCCGCCGCCGGAGCGTTCATCCCGACCGCGGCCAACGCCGCCGACGAGAGCACGTGGGACGCGCTCGCGCAGTGCGAGTCGGGCGGCAACTGGTCGATCGACACCGGCAACGGGTACCGCGGGGGACTGCAGTTCTCGCAGTCCACGTGGGAGGCGAACGGCGGCTCGGGCAACCCTGCGGCCGCTTCCCGTGAGGAGCAGATCCGCGTCGCCGAGAACGTCCTGGCGACGCAGGGCTGGGGCGCCTGGCCGACCTGCTCCGCCAAGATCGGCGCGAGCGGTGCCGCCCAGCCCAGCGCGCCGGCCCCCGCCCCGCAGAGCGCGCCCGCCGCGCCGGCCCCGGCCACTGGGGGAGCCGCACCTCAGGCATCCGCGCAGGCGCCCGCGCCGGCGCCTGCGGCGCCGACCTACGCGCTTCCGGACGTGGAGCCCTCGGACGAGACGTACACGGTCGAGACGGGCGACACGCTGTTCGAGATTGCGGAGCAGGTCGGCGTGGAGACCGGCTGGCTCGGCATCTTCGCGGTGAACCAGGACACCATCTCGAACCCCGACCACATCGAGGTGGGGCAGGAGCTGGTGCTGCCGGCCGAGTAGCCGGCACAGAAGGGCGCGGGGCAGGATGCCTCGCGCCCTTCGTGTTTCCGCGCTCCGTCCAGCGTGGCGAATCAGCCCGAGACCGGCGTGGCGGAGGAGCGGCGGCCTCGGTACACGAGCGCACGCAGCAACCACTCGGCGGGCCCCCGGCGTCCGGTCCGCTCGAGCGCGAGCGCAAACCCCAGAGACAGCAGCCACACGGCGACGGCCACGAGCGCGACCTGCCATTCGCTGAGCAGGCCGCCGAGTCCGAAACCCCACGCGCTCAGGACCGGGGCGAAGAGCAGCGACTGCAGCAGGTAGCACGACAGCGACCGCTTGCCGACGGCCCGCAGGCCGCGGGTGAGGCCGCCGCGTGCGCCGGCGCGCGCGACCCGCTCCGCGATCAGCGCGAAGACCGCGGCGTACCCGAGCGCGCCGAACAGCCCCGTGAACGCATGCAGCATCGTGGGCGTCCAGTCGGGCACATCCCACACGCCGAGCTGGACCAGCACGGACGGGATCGCACCGATCCATCCGACCGGGATCCCGATGGCCGCCGTGCCGGTGAGCAGCCGGCGATGCTGCTCGGGCGATTCCAGGATCCGGCGGCGCGCGCACACGATCGCGAGGAGGACGGCGACGGGGACGACCAGGCCGAGGAGTCCCTGGCCGAGCACGAGCGGCAGCCAGAACTGCAGTCGCGGCAGGATCGACGCGACGTAGGGTTCGACCCCCGCGAGCTGCGGCAGCGGGAACTCGGTGAGCTCAGCGTACTCCGGGGGGATCATGATGCCGCCGATCACCGCGAAGCCCGCCATGAGAGCCAACAGCGCGGTGAGCACGATCGACCACACGATGAGGGTCTTGTCGCGGCGCCGCAGGAACAGCCAGACGACGACGAGCCCGATCAGGCCGTATGCGCCGAGGACATCGCCGTACCAGAGCAGCGCGGCGTGGACGGCGCCGAACACGATGAGCCACAGGTGCCGCAGCTGCAGCAGGCGGCGCGCACCCCTCTCGTCACCCCCGGTGAGCTGCTGCCGCGTGTACAGCTGCCACATGCCGTACCCGAACAGGAACGCGAACAAGGGATAGCTGCGCCCGTCCACCGCGACGATCGCGACCGTCTGCCACACCGCGTCGAGGCCCGTCGCCCCGGTCCGGTGCGCGTTCACCATCGACGTCTCGGCGCCGTAGAGGAACCACGGCGCGTTCGCGAGAGCGATGAGCAACAGCATGAGGCCGCGCGCGAGGTCCGGCGCTATCGCGCGCGGGGGAGAAGGGGACGTCGTCGTGGCGGCATCGATTCCGTCGCGCGTCATGCGGCCAGCCTAGGGTGTTTCGAATGTCCGCGCCCCGTGGCACCATCGCGCCATGAGCCTCTCCGAAACCGAACGACAGTCCTTCCTCGCCGAGCCGCACTACGCCACCATCAGCGTCTCGGCCGGTTCCGGCCGTGGGCCGCTGGCGGTACCGATCTGGTACGACTACGAGCCCGGCGGCCTGGTGCGGATCATCACGGGCCGCGACTCGCGCAAGGCGCGGCTGATCCGCCAGGCCGCCCGTTTCACCCTGCTCGTCCAGCGCGTGCACCCGAACCCCCGATACGTCAGCGTCGAAGGCCCGGTCGTCGAGGAGCGGGATCTCACCGAGGCGATCGATTCGGCGATGGCTCACCGCTATCTGCCTCCGGCGGCTGCGGCGGCCTACCTCGAGCGCTCGAAGTCCTTCGGCCCGCAGGTCGTGATGGACATGCGCCCGGAGCATTGGCTCTCCGCCGACCTCCCGCCGCTCGGCTGAGGCACGCGACGCACACGAACGCGTGTCGAGACAGCGGCCCTCGGTCCCGCCGGACGGCTACACGCGCATGAGCTTGATCGGGTTGCTCACCTGACGCAGTCCTCGCACACGCCCGGACGGCGCGACATCGACGTGGACGACATCGCGCCGCCCGCTGTGGACGATCTCGACGAGCTCCTCGCCGTTCGCGGCGAGCAATCGGAACCGCGGGGCCACCGGGCGAACGGCGTCCTGCGCGAACAGCACGCCCACGAGGAAGCGCACGATGCGCTCCGCACCGAAGATCGGATTGAGCGCGCTCCGCACGCGGCCGCCGCCATCGGTCCACAGGATGGCGTCGTATTCCAGAAGGCTCACGACGGTGGTGATGTCGCCGGTCTCGATCGCGGACACCAGCTGCCGGATCACGGCGCCGCTCCCGACGGACGCGCTCGCGGGCTCGGGCGATCCCAGTCTCCGCTCGCCGCGAGAGATGAGCTGGCGGACGGCGGCAGGCGAACGGCCCAGGATCGGCGCGATCTCGCTCGCCGTCATCGCGAAGGCCCGGTGCAGGACGATCGCCGCGCGCGCGTCGGGCGCCAGCTGCTCGGCGAGGTGCAGCACCGCGAGCGACAGCAGTTGACGGCTCGCGACGACATCCTCCGGCAACCGCTCGGTCGCCACCGGCTCGGGAAGCCACGGCCCGACGTAGTCCTCGCGCTGCCGGTGGCGCTGCCGCAGCCGGTCGATCGAGCGCCGCACACAGGCCGTCGTGAGCCACGCCGGCCACGACCGCACGGCCTGTTCCGAGGAGCGCTCCGCCGCCACGGCCTCGATGGCGACCTCGGAGACCACATCCTCCGCGTCGCCGTAGTCTCCGAGCATCCGATAGGCGATGCCGACGAGCCGATCGCGCTCGACCGTCCAGGCCTCAGCGGCGGGGGAGGGGGAGCGGGACACGTCCACCACGCTAGCCCCGTCAGGCCAGGGGATGCTTCGCGTCCAGCGGCGGCTCCATCTCGGTCGCGATCGCCACGCGGTTCCACACGTTGATGGTGGCGATGGCCAGCACGATCGCTCCCAGCTGAGCCTCGTCGAAGTGCTCGGCGGCCGCGCCCCAGATCTCGTCGGTCACCGTGTCGGGCCCCAGGCGCGTGACGGCGTCCGTGAGCGCGAGCACCGCGCGCTCCCGCGCATCGAGCAGCGCTCCGGCGTGCTGCCAGGCGGCCACGGCGGCGAGCTTCCGTTCCGGGATGCCGCGCTTGCGTCCATCGGTCGCGTGGATGTCCACGCAGAAGCCGCATCCGTTCACGATCGACGCGCGGAGCTTGATCAGCTCGTACAGCTCCGCATCGAGGGCACTGCGGACGTAGCCCTCCAGCCCGATCACCGCCGCATAGCCGAGCTTGTTCGTGCGCCCGATGTTGATGCGCGTCATGGTTCTCCTCGTGTCGCCCGCGGGCCCTCGGTGCCGACGCCGACGCGTCGCGATGCCGCGGCTACTTCATATGTCGACGGCACGGCGCGAAGTGTGACAGTCCAGCCCGTGGGTTGATTCCCGTCCTGGCCACCGGGACACTCGCCGCATGCGCGGCGATGCTGGCGTTCGTGCTGTACGGCGCGTCGGTCGGCAGCGCCGCCGCCCGCCGGGTCGAGGACGGCGCAGATTCGCCGCGCCCGCCGACATAGCTGCCACGCCGTGCTACGTTGTGCTACATGGAGACGGTCAGTCACCGCGAGATGCGCAACCGCAGCGGCGAGATCCTGCGGCGCGTCGAAGCGGGGGAGTCGGTGCGGGTGACGAACAACGGTCGCGTCGCCGCGCTCATCGTCCCTCCGGCAGGGGGAGTGCTCGACGGCATGATCGCCCGCGGCGAGGCTCGCGGGCCGATCGCTGACAAGGAAGCGCTGCTCGCCATCGATCCGGTCGCCTCGCCGACGCCATCCGACCAGTTGGTCGACGATGCGCGGGGGAGATGGTGACATCCGCGTATCTCGACACGTCCGCAGCGATGAAACTCATCGTTCTCGAGGACGAGACATCGGCGTTGCGGACATGGTGGGGCGGCACCGAGGCCACCATCGCGTCCTCCTGGCTGCTCCACACGGAGTTGCACTGCGCCGCCGGCCGTCGGCCCGAACTCGTCACGCCGACGTCCATCGCCGCGATCCTCGGCGCCGTCACGCTCATCGACATCACACGCGGCGATCTGCTCGCGGCGGGCACGCACGCGCCGCTCCGGTCGAATGACGCGATCCACCTGGCCACGGCGCTCCGGATTGGAGCCGACGAGCTGATCACGTACGACAGTGAGCTGGCCGGCGCCGCGAGGGCCGCGGGACTCCGGGTGTCCTCACCGCGCTGATCGCGTCGCGCTCGACTGCGTGAGGAGGACGGCCGCCGCGGTGCGTGCGAGACTTGCGCAGTGATGACGCAGGACCGACCCGCACCGCACCGCACAGGGGGACGATCGATCATCGGTCGGATCGGATGGGTGGCGTTCGCCGTGACGGGCGTGCTCGCTGCCGTCGCGGCCGATCTTCTGCATCGCGCGCTGGCCTGGCGCGGTTCCGTGGAGGTCTGGCGCGCGCTCGAACCCTGGGCACCGACGATCATCCCCGCCCACGCCGGCTACACCGTCGCTCCGTGGCCCCTGATGATCTGGCTGACGCTGCTCGTCACCCTCGGATTCGCACTGGCGGCAGTCTCGGTGTTCGTTCTCCGCATCCGGCCGAGTCAGCGCCGGTGGGTACGCGCGCTCGTGCTGTGGGGCGGCCTCGTGATCGTCGCCGTGGGCGTCGTCGGCGTTGCTCAGTTGGGGCAGTGGCTGCTCTGGACGGAGACGTTCGGGGGAGCGGGAGGATCCTTCGTGCGCACCTTCACGCTGCCCGCGCTGATGGAAGCGGCGCGCTGGGGGCTGCTCTGGGGGTGGATTCCCGCCGTCGCCACGGCTCTCATCGGGATCCCGAGCCCGCGCGGGCGCGCACGGGGGCTGCTCGTACGCGGCGGGGGACTGGTCGTGGCCGCCGCCGTCGCCGCGACATGTCTTGCCGTGGTGACGCGTGAGGCGGCCCGCTCGGCGACCACCGAGGTCGCGCAGCGCGAGCAGACGGAGCCGGCCGCATCGCCGGTGCCCACCGATCCGCCGTCGGAGGTCGCGTCCAGCGCCGCTCCCGACTTCCCGGGACGCTGCTCGCCCGACGACGTCGTGGTGACGATCGCCGGCTCGGACGCCGCCACGGGGACGCGGTATCTCGCGTTCGAGGCGCGCAACGTCTCCACCGAGGCATGCGACCTGAACGGTCTGCCCGACCTCGCGTTCGCGTCGGAGGACGGCAATGCGATCCGTCCGCTGATCGAGCCGCGGGAGCACTCGCCCGCCGGCGAGCCGATCGGGGGAGACGCGGTGACCCTCGAGCCCGGTCGCACCGCACGAGCCGATCTCGTGTGGCGCGCGCCGACGGGACGCCCGAGCGAGATCACGGTGCTGATGGCACCGTGGCCAGGTGCCGACCGGACGGCTGCGACGAAGACCCTCGACATCGTCGACGACGGTGAGATGACGCTGACGCCCTGGTACGTCCGGGAGTGAGCGGTCGACGGCGTCGTGGGGTTCGCGGTGGGGCGCGGTACATAGCTACGTTGACATAATGTGCATTATCGGCTGAAGGCTAGCGGCCGTAGTGATAGCGGCAAGCTGCGACACGAACCTCGGTCTCGGTGACCTTGTAAACGAGGCGGTGCTCGTCGGTGATGCGCCGTGAACAGTAGCCGGACAGGTCGTACTTCAGGGGCTCAGGCTTGCCGATTCCCTCGTTGCCGTTCCGTGTGACGTCGAGGATCAGCTGGTTGATGCGCCTGAGCACCCGGCGATCCTGCGCCTGCCACCACAGGTAGTCCACCCAGGCGCTCTCGTCCCAGACAAGCAGCATCGATCAGTCATCGTCCGCGAGGTTGTGCGCGGCGCCTCGTCCCGCCTCAAGGCGATCCATGGCATCGAGCAGACGGCGCGCGTTCGCAGGCGACCGCATCAGGTATGCGGTCTCGCGCAGGGACTCGAACTCCTCCAGAGACACGATCACGACGGGATCGTGCCCGGCGCGGGTGATGACGACCTCTTCCCGATCGTCGACCACGGCACTCAGCACCTCGGCATAGCGAGCACGCGACTCGCTGTAGCTCATCGTCTTCAACGCACACCTCCCCTGTACAAGATATTGTACAACGCCGCGTGAGATCCCCTTGCCGAGCACCTTTCCCGGCTGGGTGTCGACGCTCGGGGTCACCGATGGGACATCTGCCGCTTGCGCTCCTGCCGCCGGAGGCTCTTCTCCCCGTCACGCGTTGTTCACCGTGGGGCCTCTTCCGGTTCACCTGTGCTCGGGAGGGTCGAGAACGTCGTGCCCAGATTCCGACTCCGGTCGCGCGGGCCGACAGAACACCTATCCCCCCTACAGGAGATCCTCCATGCATTTGCGCTCACGCACGCGCGCCAGCGGTGTGTTGGCGGCGTTGACCGCCGCCACACTCGCCATCGCCCTCGCGCCGACAGCTGCCTTCGCGGCGCCGCTGCCCCCCGTCGTCGTCGACGGAATGAACCTCGACTCGCAGGGTGCTGCGGTCGTCAACAACCTCGAGCGCGCGGAGCTCGCTCCCGGCCTCGTGCACGTGAAGTACGAGCGCCTGGACGCGTCGGGCTGGCAGCAGGTGAACATCCTCAAGGCGCAGCTGAGCCCGGAGACGGTGCGCGTCGGCTACCTCAGCCCCGAGACGATCGCGGGTGACGGTGCGACGGTCACGGAGATGGTGGACGGCGCCGGCGCCGTCGCGGGGATCAATCTCGACCGCTTCGACATCAACAACTCGAACGCGGCCGCGGGATGGGGCGTGCAGAACGGGGAGATCCTGAAGTCCGGCAACCCGGACGCGGCGCCCTCGATCGTGATCGATCAGCACGGTCTGGGCTCGCTCACGGACCTCCTGCTCGAGGGCAGCGTGGCCTTCGGCGACAGGACGCTCCGCCTCGGCGGCATCAACGTCACCTCGCTCGGAACCGGCGTGGCGCTCTACACGCCGCGCTGGGGCTCCTACAGCCGTGCGCGCGTGCTCAACGGCGGCGCGGGCGTCGAGGTCCTTGTGGGCCCGGACGACCGCGTGCAGTCGGTCTCGGAGACCGTCGGCGAGGGCCAGCTGCCCGAGGGTGTGCGTGCGATCGTCGCACCGGCGTCGCGTGCAGAGGCCGCGGCGCTGCGCACCCTCCAGCCCGGCGACCTCGTCTCGATCGACTACCGCATCGACGCGGGAGAGCTCGAGGTCCAGGAGGCCGGCGGCGCCTGGCACCGCATCCTCCGGGACGGCGAGGTCGTGCGCGCGAGCAACAACGATCTTCACCCCCGCACGATGGTGGGCTTCAGTGAGGACGGCGCCACGGCGTACTTCGTGCAGGTGGACGGTCGCACCGCGATCGCCCGCGGCATGACGCTGACCGAGCAGGGCCAGTTCATGAAGGACCTCGGCGCGCACAACGCCACCAACGTCGACGGCGGCGGCTCGAGCCAGGTCAACGTCCGCAAGCCGGGTCACACGCTGAGCACGATCTCGAACACCCCGTCCGACGGCTACGAGCGACGTGACGGCGACGGCCTCGGGCTGTTCCTTGCGCAGCCCGGGTCCGGCAACCTCACCGGCTTCCGTCTCGAGGCCGCGCAGCAGACGCGCGAGGAAGCGCTCCGCGTCTTCCCCGGGCTCTCGCGCACCGTGCTTGCCCACGGTCACGACGAGATGAATGCCGCTGTCGAGGCCGTGGCGCAGTCCTGGTCGACGGCAGACGCCGACGTGGCGTCCGCGGCTGCCGCGGGCGCGCGGGGCATCGTCACCGGTGTCGCGACCGGCTCGACCGTCGTCACGGCCGGAGAGCGCGCGCAGGGCACGCTCGACGTGCGCGTGCTCGGACGGCTCGACCACCTCAGCACGGCGGAGACGAGCATCACGCTCGAGACCATCGGCTCCCGGACGATCATCGGCCTCACCGGCCACGACAAGGCCGGCTTCACGGCGCCCGTCGAGGCCCGTGACGTGACGGTGACGAACCCCACCCCGGACGTGTTCGAGGTCTCCCCCACCGATGACGGCCGTTTCGAGGTCACGGCCATCGGCGAGGAGGGCACGGCGCGACTCGTGTTCGAGGCCGACGGCGTCACGCTCGAGGTCATCGTCGCGGTTCCGCTCGAGGTGCGACTGATCGACGACTTCTCCGACATCAGCGGCTGGACCACGGCGCACGACCGCGCTCCGACCGGATCGGTGGAGCCGGGCGAGGGTCATGAGGGCAGCCCCAGCATCCGCGTGAACTACAACTTCACCGAGTCGACCGGCACGCGCGGCCGCTACGCCGTGGCGCCGGGTGCCGTTCCCGGCGGCTCGGGCGGCATCGACATCCCGGGTCGCCCGCAGAAGCTGTCGGTCTGGGTCAAGGGCGACGGCAAGGGCTCGCTCCTGCGCCTGCAGGTGATGCAGGCCAACGGCGTGCGCAACTGGATCGACGGCCCGGATGGGCAGCAGTCGCTCCACACCACGTGGACCGGCTGGGAGCGCCAGGACTTCATCGTCCCCGAGTCGTTCGAGTTTCCCCTGAAGCTCGAGCGCATCCGCGTGCTGGAGACGGTCGCGGCCAAGCAGTACACGGGCTCGCTCGAGTTCTCGAAGATCTACGCCTACCTCCCGCCGGAGGGCGTGGAGGCACCCGTCGTGAACCGGGTCGAGGACCCGGTGATCGCTCCCGCCGGCGCGACCGACGGCGACCCGCTGCGCGTGGCTGTGTTCTCCGACGCGCAGTTCGTCGCCCGCAACCCCAACAGCGGCGCGGTGCAGGGCGCGCGGGAAGCGCTGCGCGAGATCGTGGCGTCCGAGCCCGACCTCATGCTGCTGAACGGCGACTTCGTCGATGAGGCTGCCCCTGAGGACTTCGAGCTCGCTCGACGCATCCTCGACGAGGAGCTCGAGGGTGCGGACTTCCCGTGGTACTACCTCCCCGGCAACCACGAGATCATGGGCGCCTCGATCAACAACTTCCGTGCGGCGTTCGGTGACACGTACCGCACGGTTGACGTCGAGGGCACGCGCTTCATCATGATGAACTCCGCGACCGCCCGCATGGCCAGCGAGTTCGCGCAGGTGCAGATGCTGCGCGCGCAGCTGGACGACGCTGCCACCAACCCCGAGATCACGGGCGTCATGCTCGTGTCGCACATGCCGACGAACGATCCGCTTCCGACCAAGGGCAGCCAGCTGACGGATCGGAACGAAGCCGCGATGATCGACAACTGGCTGCAGGACTTCCGCGAGTCCAGCGGGAAGTCGGCGGCCTACATCGCCGGTCACGTGGGCGTCTTCCACAGCTCCAGCGTCGACGGAGTGCCGTACGTCATCAGCGGGAACTCGGGCAAGGATCCCGCGTCGACGCCTGCGAACGGTGGCTTCACCGGCTGGATGATGCTCGGTGTGGATCCCGCCCAGGGTCTGTGGCGCGACGCCGAGGGCTCGTGGCTCAAGGTCGAGACGAAGGCGCGCGTCGACGAGTCCGGCCTCACGGTCTCGGCTCCCGAGCGCCTCGTCTTCGGCGAGTCCGGCGAGGTGTCGGCGAGCTTCACGCAGGACGAGGGCCGGGTCGTTCCGGTCGCCTGGCCGGTGTCGAGCGCGTGGGGCGGAGACGGCGTGCACGTCGGGAATGCCCAGGACGCGCCCGAGGATGCCGTGGTCGCCATCGACCCGCGTGCCGGGACGATCGAGGCCGTCGGCGTAGGCACCGCTCGCATCGACGTCACGGTCAACGGCGAGACCGCCCAGGCCGACCTCGTGGTCGCGCCGAAGCAGTTCGAGCTGGGCGACGCGACCCTCGACGTCACGGGCACTGCGGCCGTCGGCGGCACGCTGACCGCCGCTCACGTGTGGTCGGTGCCCGAGGGCGCTGAGGTCTCGTACCGGTGGCTGCGCGACGGCGAGCCGATCGCCGGCGCCGAGGGCCTGACCTACGACGTCACCGCCGGCGACCTCGGGAGCGAGATCGTCGCCGAGGCGACGGTCACCGCTCGCGGCCACGCGCCCGCCGTCGTGCCCAGCAATGCGGTGGTCATCGGCGAGGGCGAGCTCGTGCTCGTCGCCGCCCCCACCGTGTCCGGCGAGCGCGCCGTCGGCGGACTGCTCACCGCGACGCTCGGCGAGTGGGATCTGGCCACGGAGACGCAGCTCGTGTGGCTGCGCGACGGCGAGCCGATCGCCGGCGCCGAGGGCACCGAGTACCGCCTCACCGCGGCCGACTCCCTCGCCGAGATCAGCGTCGAGGTCACCGCGACCGCAGCGGGCTACGGCACGGCCGTCGTCCGGAGCGCCGCTGCGCTGGTCGACCAGCGCCCGCTGATCGTCCAGCCGGCGCCGAACCCCGGCGCCGACGGTCTCGACGGCGGTAACCGCGGCGGAGTGTCCGCGACGCTGAACGGCTCGGTGGCGACCCTGACGCTGCCGAGCGGGATCGCCGTGGACGGCGAGTGGCTCTCCGTCTACGCGTTCTCCACGCCGCAGCCGCTCGGCTGGCAGGCCGTCTCGGCGGACGCCGTTCGGGTGGACGTGTCGGCACTCGCGGCCGGCGAGCACCGTCTCGCGCTGTACCGGGTCGACGGCACGCTGATCGGCTGGGCGCCGATCACGATCGCGGCCGCGCCGTCCGACGCCGATCAGGACACCGACGGCGCCACCGACGGTGCATCCGACGGCGCGACGGACCGCGACCCGTCCACGGGCGGCTCCTCGGCCAGCGACCCGCTGGCGACCACCGGGGTCGGCGACCCGACGGCGGTCTGGGTGGTCGCGGCGGTCGCGCTCCTGCTCGGCGGCGCCGGCCTCTGGCTCGCGCAGCGCGTACGCGCCCGCCGTCAGGAGGACTGAGGTCAAAAACGCCGCGGGGCGGGTCGTCGAGAGACGGTCCGCCCCGCGGTCGTTCCAGGCGCCGGAACCTCAGCGCTCAGCGCTCAGCGCTCAGCGCTCAGGCGCCGACATAGCGCGCCAGATGTTCCCCCGTGAGCGTCGACCGCTCAGCGACCAACTGCGCGGGCGGGCCCTGGAAGACGACCTTCCCGCCGTCGTGCCCCGCACCAGGACCGAGATCGATGATCCAGTCGGCGTGTGCCATGACGGCCTGGTGATGCTCGATGACGATCACGGTCTTGCCCGCATCGACCAGCCGGTCCAGGAGGTGCAGGAGGTTGTCGACATCGGCGAGGTGAAGCCCCGTGGTGGGTTCGTCCAGGACGTACACGTCAGACTTCTCCCCCATCTCGTTCGCGAGCTTGATGCGCTGCCGTTCACCTCCTGACAGGGTCGACAGAGGTTGGCCGATCGTGAGGTACCCGAGCCCGACGTCTTCCAGCCGGCCCAGCACGGCCGCCGCCGCCGGGATCTTCGCCTCACCGCTCGAGAAGAAGGCGCGCGCCTCCGCGACAGGCAGATCGAGCACCTCGGTGATGTCCTTGCCGCCCAGCTTGTAGTCCAGCACGGCGGGTTGGAACCGCTTGCCGCCGCAGTCCTCGCACGGCGTCTCCACGGTGTCCATGAAGCCCAGCTCCGTGACGATCACGCCGGCCCCCTTGCACGAGGGGCAAGCACCCTCCGAGTTGGCGCTGAAGAGCGCGGGCTTGACGCCGTTCGCCTTCGCGAACGCTTTGCGGATCGGTTCGAGCATGCCGGTGTAGGTCGCCGGATTGCTGCGGCGGGATCCCTTGATGGCGCCCTGATCGATCGACACGACCCCCTCGAGCCCCGCGATGTAGCCGTGGATGAGCGAGCTCTTGCCCGACCCGGCCACTCCGGTCACGACGGTCAACACGCCCCGCGGCACGTCGACGTCCACGTTCTGGAGGTTGTTCGCGGTAGCCCCCCGCACCCGGATCGCCCCCGTCGCAGTTCGCACGTCGGATTTCAGCTGCGCGCGGTAGCCGAGGTGGCGGCCGGTGAGGGTCTCGCTCGTCTTGAGGCCCTCCACCGGGCCCTCGTAGCAGATGGTGCCGCCCGCGCTTCCCGCGCCGGGACCGAGGTCGACGACGTGATCGGCGATCTCGATGGCCTCCGGTTTGTGCTCGACCACGAGCACCGTGTTGCCCTTGTCGCGCAACTGCAGCAGGAGCTCGTTCATGCGCTGGATGTCGTGCGGGTGCAGGCCGATCGTCGGCTCGTCGAAGACGTACGTCACATCGGTCAGCGCCGACCCCAGATGGCGCAGCATCTTGATCCGCTGCGCCTCTCCCCCGCTCAGCGTGCCCGAGGGGCGGTCGAGGCTCAGGTAGCCGAGACCGAGCGTCACGAACGCCGACAGGTTCGCACGCAGTGCGTCCAGCAGTGGTCCCGCTCCCGGGCGGTCGAGGCGCGCCACCCACTCGGCCAGGTCCGTCACCTGCATCCGACACGCGTCCGCGATGCTGATCCCGTCGATCTTCGACGACCGCGCCCCCTCCGTCAGCCGCGTACCGTCGCACTCCGGGCACGTCGCGAAGGTCGCGACCCGCTCCACGAACGCGCGGATGTGCGGCTGAAGCGAGTCCACGTCCTTGGAGAGCATCGCCTTGGTGATCTTGGGGATCAGGCCCTCGTAGGTCATGTTCATGTCGAGGGCGCGGATCTTCGTGGGCTTCTTGTAGAGGAAGTCCTCCCGCTGCCGCTCGGTGAAGGTGGAGATGGGCTTGTCGGGCGGGAAGAACCCGGACTCGGTGAAGCCCTTCACCATCCAGCCGTCGGGGGTGTAGCCGGGGACCTTGATCGCGCCTTCGAGCAGAGACTTGGACTCGTCGATCACCTGGCTCAGGTCGATGTCCGACACCTGCCCACGGCCTTCGCAACGCGGGCACATGCCGCCCAGGTAGACGACGTCCTTGACGACCTTCTTGTCGCCCTTCGCAGACGACATCACACCGCTGGCCTTCTGCGTGGGGATGTTGAAGGAGAACGCGGTCGGTCCCCCGATGTACGGCTCCCCCAGCCGGCTGAACAGGATCCGCAGCATCGCATTCGCGTCGGTCACCGTGCCGACCGTCGAGCGGGGGTTCGCGCCCAGGCGCTCCTGGTCGACGATGATCGCCGTCGTCAGCCCCTCGAGCACGTCGACGTCCGGGCGCGGCACCGAGGGCATGAAGCCCTGCACGAAGGCGCTGTACGTCTCGTCGATCAGGCGCCGCGACTCCGCGGCGATCGTGTCGAACACCAGCGAGCTCTTTCCGGAGCCCGACACGCCCGTGAAGACCGTCAGCCGGCGCTTGGGGATGTCGACGTCGAGGTCTTTGAGGTTGTTCTCGCGCGCGCCCTGCACGCGGATGAGGTCGTGGCTGTCGGCAGGATGCGGGGGTTGCTGGGTCATGCGGCTCTCCGGTCGGAACGGGTGGGTGGGACGGACGGGGTCCGCGACGGCGTCAGCGCGCCGTCACCGGCGCTCCTGCACGCGCAGCATGTTGCCCGCGGGATCGCGCACCGCGAAGTCGCGCACGCCATAGTCCTGCTCGATGGGCTCCTGGACGATGTCCGCTCCCCCGGCCTCGAGCGCCTCGAAGGCGGCGTCCAGGTCTGCGGTCGCGAGAAGGAGGCTGGCGAACGTGCCCTTCGCCATCATCTCGGCGATGGTGCGCTGCTCGTCCTCGGTGAGCGAGGGATCCGCGGCGGGCGGGTAGAGCACGACGGAGGTGTCCTGACCGGCGGGGCCCACGGTGATCCAGCGCATGGCGCCCTGGCCGACGTCGAGGCGGACCTCGAACCCCAGGAGGTCGCGGTAGAAGGCGAGCGACGCCTCCGGGTCGGTGTGCGGAAGGAAGCTGGAGAAGATGGTGATGTTCATGCGGTCACGCTAACCGCGGGGTCCGACGCCGCGCTTCTCGATTCCTGATCGGCCTCGTGACGTTCTTGACGACCAGCGACGGCAGACCGGGCATGCCATGGTCGTCAGCGGATCTCTTGTAGACGCTGGGCGGCATGCCGACGAGCTCGGTGAACCGCGTGCTGAACGTTCCGAGCGACGAGCACCCCACCTCGAAACACACGTCTGTGACGCTGAGGTCGCCGCGGCGCAGCAGGGTCATGGCGCGCTCGATGCGGCGGGTCATGAGGTAGCTGTAGGGCGATTCGCCATACGCGCGCTTGAACTGACGGCTCAGGTGCCCTGCCGACATTCCCACGCTTCGAGCGAGCGCCTCGACGTCGAGAGGGTGGGCGTACTCGCGATCCATGCGGTCGCGGACCCTTCGCAGCAGCGTCAGCTCGCGCAGGCGCGCCTGGCGTCTCGAATCGTCCACTGCACGATCGTGCCACGAGGCGCGCGTGGAGCGCAGCAGCACCGCACGGTGTCAGACCGGCGGGGCCTCCCCGCTCCCCCACTTCGGCGGGGGCGGCGTCCACGTCTCGAGCGAGTGGATCAGCGCGCGTGGCGTGTCGACGACCACGAGCGACTCGCGGAACTCCGCCGTGACGAAGCCCTCCTCGACCATGCGATCCACCATCGTGAGCATGGGTCGCCAGAACCCCCGCACGTCGTAGACGGCCACGGGCTTGCGGTGGATGCCGAGCTGGAGCCAGGTCCACACCTCGAAGAACTCCTCGAGCGTGCCGATGCCGCCGGGCAGGGCCACGAACCCATCGGAGAGCTCGGCCATCCGCAGCTTGCGCGCGTGCATGTCGGGCACGATCTCGAACGTGGTCAGATCGGGGTGCGCCATCTCCTTGTCCACGAGGGCTTCCGGCATGACGCCGTACACCTCCGCGCCGGCCTCCCGCGCCGCGGTGGACACGGCGCCCATCAGGCCGACGTTGCCGCCCCCGTAGACCACACCCACCCCGTGCGCCGCGAGCGCCTGCCCCACGTCGACGGCGGCGCGGGCGTACCCGGGATCGACGCCGGGGGACGAGCCGGTGAACACGGCGACACGTTGCAGCGTCATGAAGAGGTTTCTCCTCGCGGATCGGGTGACATCGGTGCTTCTGCCGCATCCCAGCCTAGGCAACGCCTTAGGTTGACAGGGTGCCCCTCGCCCCTTCTATGCCGTATCCGCGATGAACGGCGTCCTGATCGGCTTCGCCGTCGTGGGGCTCGCGATCCTCACCGGCTATGTGGTCGCGCGCATCGACCTCCTCGGCCCTCATGCGCGGTACGTGCTGAGCCGGCTGACGTTCTTCGTCCTCAACCCGTTCCTGCTGTTCTCCGTGCTCGCGGAGGCGGACCTCGAGCTTCTCTTCTCCGCGCTGCTGCCCGTGTCGGCCCTCGCGGCGCTCGCGACGTTCGCCGCGTACGCCCTCATCGCGCGTCTGGCATGGAAACGCCCGCTCGGCGAGGTGGTCGTCGGAGCGCTCGGTGCCGGCTATGTCAACGGGAACAACATCGGGATCCCGATCGCGACGTACCTGCTCGGGGACGGCGCGTACGCCGCCCCGGTGATCCTGGTCCAGCTGTTGGTCATCACTCCCGTGGTGTTGACGATCCTCGACGGCGTGTCCTCGCGCACGACGGACGGCCAGCACGCCGGTCACCTCGGCACCGTGATGCGTCGCACGCTGCGCAACCCGATGATCGTCGGCGCGGCCCTGGGCGTGCTGGTCGCTGTCACCGGGATCGAGTTGCCGCCCATCGTGGCCGAGCCGATCGGCCTGCTCGCCGGGGCTGCGGTTCCGATCCTGCTGCTGAGCTTCGGCATGTCGCTGCACGGCCAACGCGTGCTCACCACACGAGCGTCGCGGCCCGACGTGCTGCTCGCGACCGCGCTGAAGCTGCTCTTGATGCCGCTCGCGGCCTGGGGAATCGGCCTGCTGTTCGGGCTCGGCCCGCACGCGATGCTCGTGGTCGTAGTGCTCGCCAGCCTTCCGAGCGCCCAGAACGTGTTCAACTACGCGCAGCGCTACGACGTGGGCGAGGTGCTCGCGCGGGATGTCGTGTTCCTCACGACGTTCGGATGTCTGCCGGTGGTCTTCGCCGCGGCCGTGCTGCTGGGCGCGTGAGAGCTCAGGGCGCGAGCGCGCGCAGCAGCCGCTCCGCCTTCCAGCGCGACTCCGTGTACTCGTCGTCGACCTCGGACTGCACAGTGATCCCTCCGCCCGTCCCGAGGCGGTACTCCCCATCGCCATTGGTCGTCAGCGTGCGGATGATGACGCCCAGGTCGGCCCGTCCGTCCCCCGAGATCCATCCGAGCGCCCCCGAGTAGGCGCCTCGCGGCATGCCCTCGACGGCGTCGATGATCTGCATGGTGCGCAGCTTCGGGGCCCCCGTCATCGAGCCCGCGGGGAACAGCGCCCGCAGCGCTCCCAGCACGCCGATCTCCTCTCGCAGCGTGCCGCGGACGGTCGAGACGAGCTGATGGACGGACGCGTACGACTCGACGGCCATGAGTTTGGGCACCTCGACGCTGCCCACCTCGCACACCTGTGACAGGTCGTGGCGCAGGAGGTCGACGATCATGAGGTTCTCGGAGCGGAACCGGGGCTCGGTCGCCAACTGCGCCGCGGCGGCCTCATCCTGCTCGGGCGTCGCGCCGCGCGGCGTCGTGCCCTTGATCGGCTTTGCCTCCAGCGTGCCGTCGCGGTCGAGGCGCGCGTATCGCTCCGGGGAAGAACTGAGCACGAACGCCCGCGCGCCGGGCACGTCGTGCTGGACATACGCGGCATAGGGTGCGGGGTTGATCGCGCACAGGCGGGCGAACGCCTCGGCGGGCGGGAGACCGCTCGCCACGCTGCCGCGGTATGTCAGGTTCACCTCGTACGAGTTGCCGGCGTGCAGATGCTCCTGCACCGTCGCGAACGCCTCGGCGTACCACTGCGGCGTGGGCTCGGGCTCGAAGGCGGCGGGGGCGGCCGGGCGTGGGATGTCGGCGGCGGGCATCGGCAGTCGCTCGATCCGCGAGGGCCGCATCCAGACGGCGTCCGGCAGGAGATCGTCGCCGCGAGCGGGAAGGTCGGGTCGTGCCGCGTAGCCGAAGTAGCCGTACCAGCGGTCCGCGGGGCTCCCGCTCCGCAGCTCCGCCTCGAGCACGGCGAACACGTCGGTGCCGACGACCTCGGCGCGCCCGCTCGCGTGCCGCGTGACCTCGCGACGTGCGGCGTCGTACGTGAGCGACACGTCGTCCGGCTCGAGCCACGCGACCTGCGGACCCCCGTCCCCCGCCTGCAGCCAGACGCAGCGGGGATTCCGGATCGCCTCGTCGAACCGGCCGCTCACGCGGCGTCCAGGAAATTGCGCACGACCGCCTCGCCGTGCTCGGTGAGCACGGACTCGGGGTGGAACTGCACGCCCGATACCGGCAGCGTGCGGTGGGCAACGCCCATGACGAGGCCCGTGCGCTCGTCGGTCGCGGTCACCCGGACGTCATCGGGAAGCTCCAGCGCTGCCAGCGAGTGGTAGCGAATCGCGCGGAAACCGTTCGGCACCCCCGAGAACAGGCCGGTGCCGTCGTGCGTGATCGTCGCGTCGACGCCGTGCCCGGGCGCGACGCGCTCCACGACGCCACCGAATGTCGACACGATGCCCTGCATCCCCAGGCACACCCCGAGCACCGGCCGCTCCCCCGCGCGCAGCACCTCCCGTCCGACGGCGAAGTCGTGCGGGTCGGACGGATGGCCCGGTCCCGGCGAGAGCACGACGAAGTCGTGGCGCAGCACCTCCGCGGCCGTGCACTCGTCGTGCTCGACGACGCGCGGCAGCACACCGGTGACCCGGGCGATGAGGTGCACGAGATTGCCGGTGTAGCTGTCGTGATGGTCGACCACGACGACGTCGTGCGCGGGCATGCGCCTATTCTGCGGCAAAGCCGCTGGTGTCCCCGACGAGACGCGTGTGGTCCGCGGGCACCGGATCGACCACGGCCCGTGCCACCTCCGCGGCGAACTCGGCGACGTTGTAGAGCTTCCCGGCCGACTCACGGCGGTGGGCGATCGCGCCCGGGTTCGCGCGCTCCAGCAGCGTCGCCGTGATGGTGCCCTCGATCATGTCCCCCGAGACGACCGTGAAACCGATCCCCTTGTCCTCGAGCGACGGGATCAGCTCCCTGAGCGCGTCCTCGCCGGCGCGCTTGGACAACGCGACGGGCTCGTACTCGGGCATCGTCGGCGTCGTGCGGATGAAGTGGGCCTGGTGGCTCGTCACGAACACCACGCGCGACCCCTCCCTCAGCAGCGGCAGCGCGGACGTCAGCACACCGACCTGCGCATCCCGATTGAGCTTGAGCGCGTAGTCCTCGGGCATGCCCGACTCCATGCCGCCCGAGGCGTTGAGCACGAGGACGTCGAGGCGTCCGAGCTCTTCGGGCACCGCGGTGAACATCGCGTCGACCGTGGCCGGCTCCGTCAGATCCGCTCCGACGACCAGCGCCCGGACACCGAACTCGCGCACCTCCGCCGCGAGCTTCTCCGCGCGCGGTGCCTTGTTGCGGTAGTTGATGACGACGTCCGCTCCCGCCTGAGCGAGGTAGCGCACCGTGTCCGCCCCGATGCCGCGGGACGAGCCCGTGACCAGGGCGACCTTCCCCGCGAGGGTTCCGGGGGCGATGGGCAGAGCGGGTGCGTCGGTCACAGAGGACTCCTGAAGGACGAACGGGGCCGGATCGGCCGGAACGGGACTGTTCGACACTACCAACGAGCATCCCCGGAGCCCTGTCGAAAGGTGCCAACGTCGGCCGACCGGGATTGGAAACGGATCTCCCCAGGCCGCCGCGCCGGGACTGCTCGTCCTGCTACTGTGCGCGAGAGGTCATGGCCGGTCGACCCGCCGGCAAGAACCCTGTCGGCACGTCGAGCGGGCCAGGAGAGAACCAGAATGCCCCACCCGTACCTGTCAGGCACGCCACACCCTCGTGTGCTCGCGCACCGCGGACTGAGTCTCCCCGGAGAGCCGGCGGTCGAGAACTCCTTCGCGTCGATCGCGGCGGCCCACGCCGCCGGCGCCGTCTACGTCGAGTCGGACTGCCACGTCACGGCCGACGGTGTCGTGGTCCTGTTCCACGACGACACCCTCGAGCGCGTCACGGGGGATCCGCGTCCGATCGCCGATGTCTCGCTGCGCGAGCTGGAGCAGCTCATGTCCGACCGCGGCGGTCTGGCGACTCTCGAGCAGGCCCTCGAGGCGTTTCCCGCCACCCGCTTCAACCTCGACGTCAAGGCCGCGGCCGCCGCAGCGCCTGCGGGTCGCCTCGTCCAGGAGCATGCGGACCGGGTGCTCCTCACGAGCTTCTCCGACGCCCGCCGCCGTGAGGCGCTCGACGCCGCGGCTCCCGCGCGCCCCGCGACGTCCCCGGGCTCGGAGACCATCGCCCGCCTGGTGGGCACCGTGGCCCTCGGTCTGCGCCCTGTGGCCCGCCGTCTGCTCCGCGGACTCGACGCCCTCCAGATCCCGGAACGCCGCGGGCCGTTACCCGTGCTGACCTCGCGCTTGATCGCGTGGGCGCACGCGGAAGGCGTCGAGGTGCACGTCTGGACCGTGAACGATCCGGACCGCATGCGGTCGCTGGTCGCGCGCGGCGTGGACGGCATCGTGACGGACCGAGCAGACGTCGCACTCGACGTCCTGACCCGCTGAGGACGAGGACGTCTCGACGCTGGGATTCCGCTGAGAAAGCCGGCGGGCGGCGTGTGCTTCGGATGATGCGCTCAGCCGGGAACGTTATACCTGATCTCCGACGAGAGGACCACAAAATGGCAGATCGTAGCCTTCGGGGAATCCGACTCGGCGCCCAGAGCCTCCAGAGCGAAGAGGGCGTCGTCTTCATGGAGCGCACGCAGTACACCTACGAGTGTGCGAAGTGCGGCCGGGACACCGCCCTGACGTTCGCCGCGGACGCCGAGGCGCCCGAGACCTGGGAGTGCCGCACGTGTGGCGGCGAGGCCCTGCTCAAGCTCGACGGCAGCACCGTCGAGATCGATCGCAGTGGCGACAAGGCGCCCCGTACGCACTGGGACATGCTCCTGGAGCGTCGCACGATCCCCGAGCTCGAGGAGATCCTGGCGGAGCGCCTCGAGTACATCCGCGCACGTCGCGGCGCCGGTGAGGACCCGACCCGCGCGAAGTCCGCGTAAGCGGTCCACGACCAGGACGCCGGCTCATCGAGCCGGCGTCTTTCGTTGTGCCCGCGCGTGGGCCGCCGCGTCCGGACGCGGTCCGCGGCTCCCATAGGCTTGAGTCCATGGCGAAGAGCGTTCATCGTGCTGTCGGCGTGGACATCGGCGGGACCGGCATGAAGGCCGGCATCGTCGATCTCGAGAAGGGCGCGCTGCTCAGTGATCGCGTGCGCATCCCGACCCCCGAGGGCGCCAAGCCCAAGGACGTTCTCGCGACGGTCCGCGAGCTGCTCGACCTGCTCGGGCCCGACGCCGACTCCCTCCCTCTGGGCGTCTGCTTCCCCACGATCGTCAAGAACGGACGCACCCTGTCGGCTGCGAACGTCTCGAAGAAGTGGCTGAACTTCGAGGCCGAGAAGTTCTTCGAGGACGGTCTCGGGCGCGACATCCATTTCGTCAACGACGCCGACGCCGCCGGTCTCGCCGAGCTGCGCTACGGAGCCGCGAAGGACCGCCCGGGTCTGACGATCCTCACGACACTGGGGACCGGAATCGGCTCGGCCTTCCTGTTCGAAGGCGCGCTCGTACCGAACACCGAGCTCGGACACCTCCAGTGGGACGGCCACTCGATCGAGCGCTACGCCGCCGCGACCGCGCGCGAGCGCGACGGCCTGTCCTGGGAGCAGTGGGCGCACCGCCTGCAGAAGTTCTACGACCACGTCGAGTTCCTCTTCTCCCCCGACCTGATCCTCGTCGGCGGCGGCGTGTCCAAGAACCCCGAGAAGTTCATGCCGCTGCTCAAGACACGCGCGGAGATGATCCCCGCCGTCCACCGCAACAACGCGGGCATCATCGGCGCCGCCTCCCTCGCCCTGGCGTAGTCCCCGCGCGCCGCGGCACCGACACGTGGGGTCGGGATGCGGCTCCGGCCGTCGCCCCGTACCGTGGTCGTATGGCTGAGGACGGATCCTCACGGCAGGCTGACAAGCCCTCGCAGAACGGCGTGGCGATCGGCATTGCCCTCGGGTTGCCGTTCGGAGCGCTCATCGGCATGCTCTTCTTCGACAACATCGCCATCGGCGCCGGGATCGGCCTTTCACTGGGCATCGCCGTCGGCGCCGCGATGGACGCCAGCCGGAAGCGTTGACGCGAATGGGCCGGCCTGTACGCCGGGTTCTGTTCGGGGGCGTGTGCCCCGTTGACGGCCATCTCTCTCGGCGGCACGTTGCCGTGACGCTCTAGCGACCTACCCGGGGACTCGGCGGGCCGCGTCGACATCCCCTGTCTGGTCTTGCTCCGGGCGAGGTTTACCGAGCGGGCCGCGTCACCGCGACCCCTGGTGGTCTCTTACACCACCGTTTCACCCTTACCGGGACGCCCGAGGGCGCCCGGCGGTCTGCTTTCTGTGGCACTGTCTCGCGGATCGCTCCGGGTGGGTGTTACCCACCGCCCTGCCCTGTGGAGCCCGGACGTTCCTCGGCGCGCGACGGCGAACCGTGCGCGACGCGACCGTCCGGCCGACCCATTCGCGCTCCCAGTCTACGCCCGGCACCTGCGCGCTCACCGCGGGGCGTGCGCCTCCAGGAAGGCGTAGACCTCGGTGGTGTCGACGCCGGGGAACGAACCCGTGGGCAGGGTCGCGAGCAGCGTCCGGGGCGTGCGCGCATCCGGCCACGCGCGATCACGCCACGCACCCTCGAGCTCCGCCGGCGGCCGACGGCAGCACGTCTCCACCGCGTGACGGGAGACCCCCCGGTGGGCGGTGTCGCGACCGACGAACCACTTGGTGTCCTCGAAGCGCACGCCCACGCTGACCGAGTGGGCGCCCTGGCTCGAGTGCTCGACACGTGCCGTGCACCAGTACGTGCCGTTGCCGGTGTCGGTGTACTGGTAGTACGGGTTGAAGCGGTCGTCCACGTCGAACACGACGCGACTCGTCCAGCGCCGGCAGCACAGCTGTCCCTCGATCGAGCCGAGGCGGTCGGTCGGGAAGTTGACGTCGTCGTTCTCGTACGCCTTCGTGATGGTGCCCGACTCATGCACCTTGAGGAAGTGGACCGGGATGCCCAGGTGCTGGGTCGCAAGGTTCGTGAAGCGGTGCGCCGCGCTCTCGTACGACACCGCGTACGCGTCCCGCAGATCCTCGATGGAGATGGCGCGCCGGGCCTTCGCATCCGTCAGGAAGGGCACGGCGTGATCCTCGGGGATCAGCAGCGCCCCCATCAGGTAGTTCTGCTCCACACGCTGGCGCAGGAACTCGCTGTAGTCCACAGGCTCCGAGTGGCCGAGCACTCGGCTCGCGAGCGCTTGGAGCACGGCCGTGCGCGGGTCGCCTGCGACGCGCTCGGAGAGGTAGATGCGTCCGTGGCGCAGATCGGCGACGCTCCGGGTGGTCTGCGGCAGGTCCGGCACGTAGTGGAGGGTGAAGCCCAGATGCGCGGCGATGTCGCTCGCGCCGCGCTGCGTCAGCGGGCCGCCGGGATGATCCACCGCCGCCAGCAGATCGCGCGCGTGCTGCTCGAGCTCGGGAAAGTAGTTGTGCTGGCGGCGCATCAGCCGCCGCAGCTCGAGGTTGGCGCGACGCGCCTCCTCGGGCGTGGCGGAACGCTCATCGTGGAGCCGGTCGATCTCACCCGCGAGCTGCAGGATGGCCCGCAGCGCCTCATCCGGCAGCCCGCGACCGATCCGGAAGGGCGTGACGCCCAACGCCTGCATCCGCGGCGATCGCAACGCACGCTCCACCGCGATCTCCATGCTGGCGCGCTCGTCCAACTCCTCCGCTTCGAGGAGCGCATCGAGGCCCGTGCCCAGCGCCTTGGCGATCGCGCGCAGCATCGACAGGCGCGGCTCCCTGCGGCCGTTCTCCAGCATGGAGAGCTGGCTCGGCGCGCGGCCCACCGCCGCAGCGAGCTCTTCCAGAGTGAGGCCTCGCGCGGTGCGAAGCTGCCGGATCCGACGGCCGACAGCGAGGGCGTCGGGACCTTCCTCGGCCAGTTCTTCCGCGATGGTCATGCGCCGATCATGCCACACGGAATCTGCGGGACGGAAGAATCCATAAACTTCTCCGGCCTCCCGACCTGTGAAGGACTGATTCTTCACGCATCGTGGTCTCACGGCCCCATCGCCGACCGCACGAAGAAGAGGAGCACGACGATGAGCACCCCCGCTGAGCCCCGCGCCACCCGCCCCGGCGATCAGACGCAAACCGCAGAGGACCTGCGCCTCGAGTGGAGCGCGGACCCGCGCTGGAACGGCATCCGCCGCGACTACACGGCGGAGGACGTCATCCGGTTGCGGGGCACGGTCCGTGAAGAGCCGACGCTCGCGCGTCGCGGCGCGGAGACGCTCTGGGATCGACTGAACTCGGATGAGGCCGTACGAGCGCTCGGCGCCCTCACCGGAAACCAGGCGGTGCAGCAGGTGCGCGCCGGCCTTCGAGCGATCTACCTGTCGGGATGGCAGGTGGCCGCCGACGCGAATCTGTCGGGTCAGACCTACCCCGACCAGTCGCTCTACCCGGCCAACTCGGTGCCGGCGGTCGTACGCCGCATCAACAACGCTCTGCTCCGCCAGGACCAGCTGGAGCACGCCGAGGGCGGCACGACGCGCGACTGGCTCGCGCCGATCGTCGCGGACGCCGAGGCCGGCTTCGGGGGGCCGCTGAACGCGTACGAGCTCGCCCACGGGATGATCCAGGCGGGCGCCGCGGGCATCCACTGGGAGGACCAGCTCGCGAGCGAGAAGAAGTGCGGTCACCTCGGCGGCAAGGTGCTCGTGCCGACGCAGCAGCACATCCGCACGCTCAACGCGGCGCGCCTCGCCGCGGATGTCGCCGGCGTCCCCACCATCCAGATCGCGCGCACCGACGCCCTCGCCGCCGACCTTCTCACGAGCGACGTCGATGAGCGCGACCGCCGATTCGTCACGGGCGAGCGCACCAGCGAGGGCTTCTACCGCGTGCGCCCGGGCATCGACCCCGTCATCGCGCGTGGACTCGCCTACGCGCCGTACGCCGACCTGCTGTGGGTCGAGACCGGCACGCCCGACGTGGAGCTGGCGCGCGAGTTCGCCGCGGCGATCCACGCGGAGTTCCCCGGCAAGATGCTCGCGTACAACTGCTCCCCCAGCTTCAACTGGCGCCGGGCGCTGTCGGACGCGGAGATCGCCTCGTTCCAGGCGGAGCTGGCGGAGCTGGGGTATCGATTCCAGTTCATCACCCTCGCCGGCTTCCACGCGCTCAACCACTCGATGTTCGAGCTCGCCCGCGGCTACGCGGACAACGCCATGACGGCGTACGTCGAGCTGCAGGAGGCCGAGTTCGCCTCGGAGGCGCACGGGTACACCGCCACCAAGCACCAGCGCGAGGTGGGCACCGGCTACTTCGATCACGTGTCGACCGCGCTCAACCCCTCCAGCGCGACCCTCGCACTCGTCGGCTCCACCGAGGCCGAGCAGTTCCATTGACGCGCCGCGCTCGCCGACAGGGCGAGCAGAGCGCGCATCCCGCTCCCGCACCGACGTTCAGGAGAAGACATGACCATCACCCAGATCGCCCCCGCCGAGACCGAATCCCGCGTCAACGCGCGGCTGGCCGAGCGCACGCTGCCGACGCTGGAGGTCGCCGGCGCCATGCACGAGCGCTTCGCGGAGATCCTCACCCCGGAGGCGCTCGCCTTCCTCACCCAGCTGCACGAGCTGTTCGCGGGCCCCCGCTACGACAGGCTCGCCGACCGCCTCCGCCGCGGCTACGAGATCGGCAACGGGCGCGACCCCCGTTTCCGTGACGACACCGCGCGCATCCGCGAGGACGACACGTGGCGCGTCGCGGGTCCGGGACCGGGTCTCGAGCACCGCCGTGTGGAGATCACCGGGCCCACCGACCCGCGGATGACGATCAACGCCCTCAACTCCGGCGCCGACGTCTGGCTCGCCGACCAGGAGGATGCCACGAGCCCCACCTGGCGGAACGTGATCGGCGGGCAGCTCGCGCTCCGCGACGCGATCCGCGGGCGGCTCACCCACACGAGCCCCGACGGCAAGCGGTACGAGGTGACGGCCGAGCGCACGCCGACGATCGTCATGCGCCCGCGCGGATGGCACCTCGAGGAGCACCATCTGCGCTTCACCGACGCGTACGGACGCACGATGGCGGCGTCGGGCTCCCTGGTCGACTTCGGCCTCTACTTCTTCCACAACGCGACCGAGCTGATCGCGCGCGGACGCGGGCCGTACTTCTACCTGCCCAAGCTCGAGTCGTCGGAGGAGGCGCGGCTGTGGGATCAGGTGTTCACGTTCGCCGAGCAGTACGTGGGGATCCCGCACGGCACGATCCGCGCGACCGTGCTCATCGAGACGCTGCCGGCCGCGTTCGAGATGGAGGAGATCCTCTACGAGCTGCGCCATCACTGCGCGGGCCTGAACGCGGGGCGCTGGGACTACATCTTCTCCGCGATCAAGACCTACCGCGGGCGCGGGGCGCGGTTCGTCCTGCCCGACCGCAACGAGGTCACGATGACCGTCGGCTTCATGCGCGCGTACACCGAGCTGCTCGTGAAGACCTGCCACAAGCGGGGCGCATACGCGATCGGCGGCATGAGCGCCTTCATCCCCAGCCGCCGCGATCCGGAGGCGAACGCACGGGCGCTGGAGCGCGTCGCGGCGGACAAGAAGCGCGAGGCCGGCGACGGCTTCGACGGCACGTGGGTCGCTCACCCCGACCTGATCCCCGTGGCGCGGGCCGAGTTCGACGCCGTGCTCGGCGACCGGCAGCACCAGGTGGACCGGCGGCGCGACGACGTCGCCGTGACCCCGCGTCAGCTGCTCGACCTCTGGATCGGCCGCGCGATCACGGACGCCGGCGTGTACGGCAACGTGTCCGTCGCGATCCGCTACATCGAGGCGTGGTTGCGCGGCGTGGGGGCCGTCGCGATCGACGGCCTCATGGAGGACGCCGCGACCGCGGAGATCTCCCGCTCGCAGATCTGGCAGTGGATCCGGCAGGAGCAGGTCACCGAGGAAGGCACGCCGATCACGCGGGAGCACGTGTCGTCGCTGATCGATCGCGTGCTCGCGGAGGCGCCGCGCACCGACGGGGACCGGTTCGACGAGGCCGCCGAGGTCTTCCGGGACGTCGCGCTGAGCGAGACGTTCCGCGCCTTCCTCACCCCGAAGGCCTACGCCGAGCACCTCGTCGAGCTCGCCTGACTCCGGCGTCTCCCCGCTCGTTCCCGATCAATCCTTGGCCGCGCTCTCCGACACCGTGAGCTCGAGCGGGAAGTCGACCGGGAACGAACCGAACAGCAACCGCCCGGCCGCCGCGGCGGAGGCACGCATCGCCTCCGCCGCGGCGTCGGCGTGCACGGCGGGGGCGTGCACGATGACCTCGTCGTGCAGGAAGAAGGCCACGTGCGCACGGCGCGCGAACGCGGGACCGGATCGCGGGGCGGCCTCCTCCGGCGGCACGGGCGGCAGCTGCGCGAGTCGCAGTCGCAGATCCGCGAGCCACGCCAGGGCCCACTCCGCCGCCGTGCCCTGCACGACGAAGTTGCGGGTGAAGCGGCCCCGATCACGCGCCATGCGGCGCGCTCGCGTCTCCTCCCCCGGCGCGGCACCTGCGCGTGACGCGGCTGCCTGCGCCGCGCGCCAGCCGTCGTCGGGCGGCGGCGACGTCCGGCCCAGCCACGTGGAGACCGTGCCGCCCTCCTCCCCCACGCGGGCCGCGTCGTCGACGAGCGCCATGGCGCGCGGGAAGACGTTCCGCAGTCTGGGGACCAGGCGTCCCGAGTCGCCGGTCGTCGCGCCGTACATCGCCCCGAGCACGGCCAGCTTCGCCTCGGCGCGAGTGCCGACGGCGCCGCTCGCCACGATCCCGGCGTACAGATCGCGTCCGCGCGCCGCCTCGGCCATCCGCTCATCGCGTGCCATGGCGGCCAGCACGCGCGGTTCCAGCTGGGCGACGTCGGCGTCGACGATGCGCCACCCGGGATCGGCGCGCAGCGCGCCGCGGAGCTGGCGAGGCAGCTGCAGCGCTCCGCCGCCCGACGACGCCCAGCGCCCCGTGACGACCCCGCCCGGCACGTAGACCGGTCGGAACCGGCCGTCTCGCACCCACTCGTCCAGCCAGGACCAACCGTTGGCGGTGAGCAGCCGGGACAGGCGCTTGTACTCCAGGAGCGGCGGGATCGCGGGGTGCGAGATCTCGCCGAGCTCCCATTTGCTCGTCGACTCGACCATGATGCCCGCGGCGTGAAGAGCCCGCAGCAGACGGGGATGGGAGTCCAGGCTGACGGTCGGATCGCCGAGCGCTGCCCGCACCTCGGCGGCAAGCCGCGCCATCCGCTCCGGGAGGCCGCCCGCGCGGCGCGGACCGAGGGTCTCGGTGAGGATGCGGTCGTGATGCGCCGCATCCCAGGGAGCACCCGCCGCGCGCATCTCCTCCGCGAGCAGCGCGCCGGCTGATTCGGCCGCCAGGAGCAGGCGCAGGCGCCCGGCGTCGGGCGCGCCGTCGAGCGCCGCGTCCTGCCGCGCGAGTTCGGCGAGCACCTCGTCAGCGTCGTCACGCGGGCTGCGAGCGCCGGGTGCGTCCAGCTCGAACAGCACCTCGCCCTGGGAAGGCGCCGGTGCGACGTCCGGCGCATCCCAGGGCCGCGCGGCCTCGTCACGCAGTGACGCCACCGTCGGGCGGGCGTCCCGCAGGATCGCGTGGGAGAGGCGCAGATCGTGGCATCGCTGGACGCGCACACCCGCTGCGAGCAGGACCGGATACCAGCGCGCGGTGCTCGCCCACACCCACCGGACGGAGCGATCGGCCTCGCGCGCCGCGACCCACGCCGGCAGCTCCCCGGCCGTCAGCGGGCGGCGGCCGCGTTCGTCAGCGCCGTCGAGCGCGATCGCGACGATGCCGGAGTCCCGCGCGTGGGCCAGCACGATGCGGTCGGCGTCCGCCCACGGCGACGGCCGTTCCGCCCGCCCCGTCTGGCAAGGTGGCTCCGCCACCGGCGGCTCAGAAGAGGAAGCCACCGTCCACGGGCTCGGGCGCCGGGGCGGGAGCGACGGAATCGTGGTCACGCCGGAAGCTCTGCTGGGCGTCCATCGACTCGTTCGCGGCGGCGTCCGCGAGCCTGTTGTCGTTGCGGGGCACCCATTCGAACGTGACCGTTCGCCCGGCGATGAGCGCCTGGGCGCGCCGCGCCAGCACCTGCATGTCCGGGTGCTTGATCTTCCAGCGGCCCGTCATCTGCTCCACGACCAGCTTGGAGTCCATCCGCACGTGCACGGCGTCGGGCTCGCGCTCGAGCGCGGCCTCGAGGCCGGCGATCATCCCGTTGTACTCGGCGACGTTGTTCGTCGCGATGCCGACGTACACGCCCAGCTCGGTGAGCACTGAACCGGTGGCGGGGTCGATCACGACCGCGCCACCGGCGGCGATGCCGGGGTTTCCGCGCGATCCGCCATCTGCCTCCACGATGAGGGAGCCGCTCACGATGCGGACTCCGTGCCGAGGCCGGACTCGGCCGTGCGCACCAGGATGCACCCGCATTCCGGGCAGAAGGCCACCTGGTCCTCGGGCGTGGCACGCAATGTGGCGAGGTCGCTCCCGGCGAGCACCATGTGGCACCCCCCGCACATCCCGCGGGTGAACAGCGCCGCTCCGGGTCCCCGTGCGGCGAGTCGGTCGTAGAGGGCAAGAAGCTCTGCGCCGACCTTGCCCGCCACGGCGGCACGGTCGCGTGCGATCGTCTCGAGCTCGGCCGTCGCCGACGCGACGACCTGCTTCGCCTCCGCGCTCAGTCGCTGGCCCTCGGAGGTCGTCTCGTCGAGTAACGCCTGCTGTTCGGCCAGGGCGGCCTCGGCCTGCTCGAGCCGCTCCATCAGGTCGAGCTGGGCGTCCTCGAGATCGCTGCGGCGCCGGTCCAGGCTCGCGAGCTCGCGTTCCAGGCCCTGGGCGTCCTTCGGGCTCGAGGTGGCGGCGAGCCGTTCGGCGTCGCGGGCACGACGCGCCTCCACGACGGCGACATCGCCCTCGACCCGCGTGAGCTCCGCACGCAGGTCGTCGCGCACGCCCGCTCGCGCCGCGAGCTCACGACCCTGGGCCGTGCGCTGCGCGATCAGCTCCTGCACGCGAGTGGCCTGGGGCGGGTTCTTCCGCGTGGCCTCGGCCTGCGCGCGGCGGCGATCGAGGTCGGCGACATCGAGCAGGTGGCGCTGTTCGGCGGGGCTGGCTTTCACGCTCCCAAACCTACCTCCCGGCCCGCGCGAAGGCGTGTGCGCGGTGCGCAGGGCACCGCGTGGCGCATCCGCGTGCCGTCCGCAAGCCCTGTGCGTGCGAGTCGGCCGGCCCGTACGGTCGGAACCGTCCACGGACGACAACCGCACAGGAGGACTGGCGATGACGCGTTTCGGATACACCCTCATGACCGAGCAGAGCGGTCCCCGCGAGCTGGTGCGCTACGCGCAGCAGGCGGAGGATGTCGGCTTCGACTTCGAGGTCTCGAGCGATCACTACTCGCCCTGGCTCACGAGCCAGGGCCACTCCCCGTATGCCTGGACCGTGCTGGGGGCGGTCGCGCACGCGACGTCGAGCGTCGAGCTCATGACGTACGTCACGTGCCCGACGCTGCGCTATCACCCCGCCGTGGTGGCGCAGAAGTCGGCCACGCTGCAGCTGCTGTCGGAGGGCCGGTTCACCCTCGGCCTCGGCTCCGGCGAGAGCCTGAACGAGCACGTCGTCGGCGAGGGGTGGCCGGGCGTCGACACGCGTCAGGAGATGTTGGCCGAGGCGATCGAGATCATCCGCGAACTGCACACGGGTGAGCTGACCACGTTCGACGGCGCCTACTTCCGCGTCGACTCGGCGCGCATCTGGGACGCCCCGGACGGCGGCGTGCCGATCGGCGTGGCGGTGTCGGGCGAGAGCTCGCTGTCGCGCTTCGCGCCGCTCGGCGACCACCTCATCGCCGTGCAGCCGGAGGCCGAGCTCGTGACGGGCTGGGACCAGCTCCACGAAGGCGAATCGCGCAAGATCGGTCAGGTGCCCGTCTCCTGGGACCCCGACGAGGACGCCGCCATCGCCCGCGCGCACGATCAGTTCCGGTGGTTCGCCGGCGGCTGGTCCGTCAACGCCGATCTGCCGACCCCCGCGGGCTTCGCGGCCGCGACGCAGTTCGTTCGTCCGCAGGACGTCGCCGCGTCGATTCCGTGCGGCCCGGATCTCGACAAGCTCGCCGAGGGGGTCCGCCCCTTCCTGGACGCGGGCTTCACGGACATCGCGATCGTCCAGATCGGCGACGAGAGGCAGGACGACTTCCTCCGCGAGGCGGCCGGGCCGCTCCTCGAGCGCCTCCGCGCCCTGTGAGCTGTGCAGGCGCGGGTCAGTCGTTTCGGGTGCCGGGCGCAAGGTAGCCGCGCGAGAATCCCGCGGCGACCGCCGCCGCCCGGTCGTTGACCTCGAGCTTGGCGTAGATGTGCAGCAGGTGCGTCTTGACGGTCGCCTCGCTGACGAACAGGCGCTGAGCGGCCTCCCGGTTCGTCGAGCCCTGCGCGACGAGTTCCAGGACCTCTCGCTCGCGCTGGGTCAGCGTCCCCGGCCCGGTACGACGCACCTGGCCGAGCAGTCGCGTCGCCACCGACGGCGCGAGAGTCGACTGCCCGCCGGCCGCTGCTTCGACGGCGCGGAACAGCTCCTCCCGCGGCGCGTCCTTGAGCAGGTAGCCGGTCGCGCCCGCCTCGATGGCCGGAAGCACGTCGCTGTCGGTGTCGTACGTGGTCAGCACGAGCACGTGCGAGGCAATCCCGCGCTCTGCCAGCGCCCGGATCGCTGCGACGCCGTCCATGCGGGGCATTCGCAGATCCATGAGGATGACATCGGGTCTCAGCCGCTCCGCCTCCGAGACCGCCGAAGCGCCGTCCGCCGCCTCGCCGATCACGGCGAACCGCGTGTCGGCCGCGAACATGCCGCGCAACCCGTCCCGCACGACCGGGTGGTCGTCGACGACCAGCACGGAGATCACCGCGGAGCCCCCGCCGGGATCGCCGGAACGGCCGCGGACACCGCGGTTCCCGCGCCGGGCTCGGACTCGACGACGAGACGACCCGCGAGCCGCTGCACGCGAGAGCGCATGCCTGCCAGCCCGAAACCGCTCGCGCCGTCGTCGCGCACACGGGCCGCGGGGTCGAACCCCACGCCGTCGTCGCGGACATCGAGCGTCACGAGATCGTCCATGTACGACAGTGTGATGCCGACCCGCGCCGCACGTGCGTGCTTGGCGACGTTCGTCAGCGCCTCCTGCGCCGCGCGCAGTAGCGCCGACTCCACATCCGGGTGCATCGGCCGGGCGTCGCCGGTGACGGTCAGGTGCACGGGCACGCGGTGATGCGCCTCCCACCTCCGCGCGACCTCACCGATGGCCTCGGGAAGCTCGGCCTGCGCCAGCATCTCCGGCTCCACGGCGTGGATGGTGCGTCTCGCCTCGGCGAGACTCTCGCGTGCGAGCTCCCGCGCGTTGGCCATGTGGCGCCGCATGTCCGCGTCGCTGCGCGTCTGCTCCGCCGCCTGAAGCTGCGTGAGGATCCCCGCCAGCCCCTGCGCGAGCGTGTCGTGGATGTCCCGCGCGAGCCGCTGGCGCTCGTCACGGACGCCCGCTTCCCGGGCCTGCACCAGCAGCCTCGCGTGCAGCGATGCGTTCTCCTCCAGCGCCGCCTGCAGTCGGGTGTTCGCCTCGTGCAGTTCGACGAGGGCCCGCTTCTGCTGCCGCCCGAGACGGTGGGTGCTGTCGGCGAAATAGAACGACGCGCCGGCCAGCAGGAGCGTGACGAGCGTGATCGCGCCCCAGAGCGCCCACCGCCCTTCGAGGATCACGTCCAGACCGCCCACATACGACACGGCCATGATCGACGACGTCGCGGCGACCCCGGCGTATCGCCACCGCCCCGGAAGCAACAGGAAGGCCTGCACATATCCGACGAAGGCGAAGATGCCGTACGCCGGCGCGAGCGCGACGAGCCACGCGGCCGTCGCCAGGAGCCCCGCGTAGTGGAGTCCGGGTCCGACTCCTCCCCGATCCCGTCCGGAACGGAGGACGGCCGGCAGCAGCAGCCACAGCGAGGCGAAGGCGGTCAGCGCGAGCACGAGGGGCAGATCGACATCGGCGCCCCACACCCATTGCAGCAGGGTCAGCAGCGTGCTCCCGGCTAGCAGCGCATACGGCAGCGCGGTGTAGAAGAGCAGCTCCCGGCGTTCGCGCCGCACGGATTCCTCGTGCAGCCCCGCCTGGACGCTCATCCGCTACTCCCACCGGAACAACCGCGCGGCCGATCCACCGGCCACGATCGTCCATCCCATCAGAACGAGGATGCTCAGCAGCGACGGCCAGCCGCCCGCGGCGGCGTCCTGCAATGATTGCACGCCGGCACCGACGGGCGTCAGGTCGCTCGCCGCGCGCAGGACATCGCTCATCCGGTCGCGCGGGATCCACAGCCCCCCGAAGAAGGCGAGCGAGAAGAACAGCACGAGACCGACCGCGCTCGCGCTCGTCGCGCTCGGCGCCAGCGCCGCCACGAGCAGCCCGAGGGAGAACAGCGCCAGTACCGTGAGGAGGTACGCGCTGGCGTAGGCGAGGGGTGCGGCGGGCAGCGGCACACCGTACGCCAGCCGGGCCAGCACGAGGACGAGCGCCAGCGTGCACACGCCGAGTGCCGTGAACAGGAGCAGCAACGCGCCCAGCAGGGCCGGCGGACGAACCGGCGTGGTGCGCATGCGCCGCAGCACTCCCCTCTCGCGGTATCCGGCGAACTGCTGGGGCAGGCTGTAGACCGCCAGGATCGTCACGCCGACAGCGACCAGGATGGGCGCGTACAGATCGATCACGCGCAGGCCGCCGAGAGCGGGGTCGGCCTCGCGGAACGCCGGGATCGCGCCGAAGACGATCAGCAGGAGGGGCGGCACCGCGAGAGCGAAGATCCACGTCATCGGCTCTCGGAAGAAGAGCTTGGCCTCGGTGAGCGCCAATCGCAGCAGCACGGGCATCAGGACTCGCTCCCCTCGGACGGGGACCGACCGGTGAGGGCGAGGAACGCGTCGTCGAGCGTCGCCCGCCCCACGGAGAGCTCCTCGGCCTGGACGCCCGCGTCGGCGAGGGCTGCCGTCACACGGTGCAGGATGCCGTCCGCGCCCGTGACCCGGACGTGCCCTCCCCACTCCTCGACCGACGCCACGTCGGGCAGCGCCCGCAGGATCTCGAGCGCGAACGGGCGTGAGGTGCGGAAGCGCAGCCGCTGGGGAGCGCCGACGCGACTGATCAGCGCCGAGGGGGTCCCCGAGGCGACGACCCGGCCCCGGTCGATGACCGCGAGCCGGTCGCACAGCCGCTCGGCCTCCTCCATGAAGTGCGACACCAGGAGCACCGTCACCCCGCGCTCTCGGATCCCCTCGATGAGGCCCCGCACGTCGCGGCGCGACTGCGGATCCAGCCCCGTCGTGAGCTCGTCGAGCACGACCACCTTCGGCCGGCCCACGAGCGCGAGCGCGACCGACACTCGCTGCTTCTGCCCTCCGGAGAGCCGCCGGAACGGCGTGCCGAGCCTGTCTGACAGGCGCAACCCCGCGACCAGCTCACGCCAGTCGACTGGGTCCCCGTAGAAGGAGCTGTACAGCGCGAGCGCCTCCCCGACGCGCAGCTTGGGCGGCAGTTCGCTCTCCTGCAGCTGCACGCCGAGGATCTGCCGGAGCTGCCGCTCGTCCCGCGCCGGATCGAGGCCGTCGACCCGGATCCGGCCGCTGTCCGGCGTGCGCAACCCCTCGATGCACTCCACGGTCGTCGTCTTCCCGGCCCCGTTCGGACCGAGAATCCCGAAGATCTCGCCCGGCTCGACGGCGAGATCGACGCCGTCGAGGATCGTGCGCCTCCCGTACCGCTTCGTGAGCCCGTCCACCTCGATGATCGCCATGGCCCGAGTCTGGCCGCCGACCCCCCACGGGCGAATCCCCTGGGCGGTCACATCCACCGCGCGTCACGGTGGATCGCCGCATCCACCGATCGGCTGATGCGCGCGGCGCGGTGCACCACGGCTCCGAGCGGCAGACGCCCTCGTCGCGCCGCGCCGGCTACGGCCCCGGCGCGGTCTCGGTTTCGATCCAGGCGAGGTAGCCGTCGCTGCCGTCCACGATCGGCTGGACGATGAACTCGGGCTCTTCGTAAGGGTGCATGCGGAGGATCAGGTCTCGGAGCGCCGGCACCGCAGCCGCCGTGGTCTTGCACGTCACGAGCTGCTCACGGTCGTTCTGCACGGCGCCGTCCCAGCGGTAGAGGCTCCGGACCTCGGCGATCTGCAGCACGCGGCGAGGCGGGCGTCCAGCACGGCGGCGCCCAGAGCCTCCGCGTCCTCGACCCGCGCCGTCGTCGTCTGAACGGTCACGAAACGGTGGTCCATGACACCAGCCTGACGGACCGCGCCACGTCGCGGTCAACCCCCGGATCGACTTCCGTGGCGGTGTTCCCGCAATCGGGGACCGACCTGGGCCCAGAGTGGCGAATCGTTCACGCTGCCCAACGGGGCTCGGCGCTTACGTTGCGGATACTGAGTGCCGGTAGGCACTGGGATTAAAGCCGAGGACGGCGCGAAAGTTGTTGCTCAGGTGAGCGTGGTCGACGTATCCGAGTTCGTGAGCAAGCGCGGTCAGGTCGAGGTCGGGCTTGTGGCGGAGCCGTTCGGCGGCTTCTTGAAGTCGACGGCGGCGGATCAAAGCGAGAGGTGGGAGGCCGACGTACTTGGCTGCGAGCCGTTGCAGGGTGCGAGTCGAAACATCCAGACGTGCGGCAAGGTCGCCTACGCTCAGCACACTCGGGTCGGTCTCGGCAACCTCAACCATCCGGTTGGCGAGCAGACCTTCCTCACTGGGCGCAACCAGTCGGTCACTCAGCCATTCGGTGAAGGCCGCGATTGCGGCAACGCGGCGCTCCTCAAACGAGGTATCTGCATTCATGACCGCTCGGACGGAGGTGGCAAGCTCGGGCTGGTCGACTTGCCGGTAGGCATCACGCAGTGCCGCCGGGTCACCGACTATCGCCGGTACGGCGGCGGGTCGTAGCAGCGCGCCGACCGCCCAGCCCTTGCCGGTCAGGTCGCGGTAGGAAGCGCGACTCGTCGGGCCAGAGAGTCCCGTCATGGCGTTCTCCACCACGAGGTTGCAGGCAGGGAACCCGATCACATGCTGGCGGGAGGTGCGACCTGGGTCGATGTTCCACTCGGGAACCCAAAACCAGCGCACGAAGACCGCCAGCTCGGCGGTTACAGGCTCCCGGTGGAAAGTCGGCAGCCGGGCCGGATACAGCACCCCGCGCGATGCCGCCGAAGTGTCGGACATGGCACCGTACTTTATCTGCTCGGAATGTGGCGCGAATCTACAAGCACCGTCAGCGGTGAGGGCCGTAGGTTCGGCGTCATGGCAACAGCAGCACATGGAGAGCACACCGTCCACGGGACCCCCAAGGGTGCCAGCAGTATCACCCCGTTCCTCGCGATCCCGAGCGCCGGTGACGCGATCGGCTTCTACCGCGACGTGTTCCACGCGCGCGTGGTCGATGTGACCGAGATGGGCGGGATGGTGGTGCACGCTGTGCTCGACTTCGGGCACGGTCAGCTCCAGCTCGGGGAGCCGATGCCGGACTACAACCTCGTCGCTCCGCCTGCCGGGGACGACGACTGCTACTCCCTGGGCCTGTACGTGCACGACGTGGACGCCGTCGTTGCGGCAGCAGAGGAAGCCGGAGCAATCATCCGCGAGCCCGTAGCTGATTTCGTTTCCGGGGATCGTTACGCTTCCATCCGCGATCCGTTCGGCATCCGCTGGTCGATCATGACCCGCGTTGAAGACTTGTCTGAGGAGGAGAGCACCCGCCGTGTCGCCGAGTGGGCCGCCAACCGGCAGTGAGGCGGACGTCAGCGTGTCTGTTGCGCTGCTGGCGCGGTGAGTGCAACACCATATGCAACCCGTAGGTCGAGGCCACCACGTTACGCCGTCAGGCGGACAGAGACCCCACTGGCATTCACTCCGGTGGTGTCGGCGGTTCGAACAACGCCGATCTCGTGGGCCCTGCCGGGATCGAACCGACGACATCCACGGTGTAAACGTGGCGCTCTACCAGCTGAGCTAAAGGCCCTCGCCCCGAGTCTATGCGTGGCGGTCGCTTCGCCGCGCGTGGCGCGACCCGCGGCGACCGCGATAATGTGCGACCACGCTCGTCGAGAGGCTCGCATGACGAAAACCTCCACGTCCCCCGCGTGGCATGCCCTACCCGCCGAAGATGCGCTGGCGCGCCTGAGTTCGAGCGAGGCAGGGCTCGAACCGGTCGACGTCGAGGAGCGACTCGAGCGCTTCGGGCGGAACACGCTTCCCACCGCCCCGCCCACGCCCTGGTGGCGCGTGCTGGCACGGCAGTTCGTCAGCCCGCTCATCGCGATCCTGTCGGTGGCCGCGGTGATCACGGCGTTCCAGCGTCACTGGGTCGACACGGGGGCGATCGTCATCGTGCTGATCCTCAACGGGGCACTGGGCTTCTGGCAGGAGCGGAAGGCCGAGCGGGATGTGCGCGCGCTGCAGTCGCTCGCCGGCGACACGGCGCACGTGCGACGCTCCGGGGCGACCACCGTCGTGCCGAGCGCCGAGCTCGTGCCGGGAGACATCGTGCTCCTGGAGAGCGGAGAGCGCGTGCCCGCCGACCTGCGCCTGCTCGAGGCGAACGCGCTCCTGGTCGACGAGTCGATGTTCACGGGCGAGACGGTCCCGGTCCACAAGAGCGCGCCGGCGGTCGCGGCCGACGCGGCCATCGCGGAGAAGCGGAGCATGGCGTTCAGCGGCACGCTCGTGACGAGCGGGCGCGGCGTCGGACTGGTCGTCGCGACGGGGCTCGACACCGAGCTCGGGGAGATCACGGAGCTCACACGCGGCCCCGCTCCCACCACTCCCCTGCAGCTCCTGACGCACAGCCTCGAACGCCGCATCGGGATCGCGGTTCTCGTCGCGGTCGCCTTCGTGTTCGCGACCGGTCTGGTCACGGGCTATTCGCTCGAGGACATGTTCCGGGTGGGGGTCGCTCTCGTGGTCGCCAGCATCCCGGAGTCGCTGCCGATCATCCTCACGGTCGCGATGAGCGTCGGGGTGTCGCGGATGGCGCGACGCGGCGCGATCGTGCGCACGCTTCCGTCGGTCGAGACGCTCGGTTCGACCACCGTGATCGCCTCGGACAAGACCGGGACGCTGACCCAGAACCGACTGACCGTCGAGCAGCTCTGGACGCTCGACGACGAGGGACCCGCGGACCGATGCACCGGCCCCGTCGCGCGCGAACTGCTGCGGGGAGGCGCGCTCACGAACGAGGCGTCGCCGGGCGCGGACGGCGTGCTCCACGGCGATGCGGTGGACGTCGCGATGGCGACGGTCGCCCTGGACGCCGAGGCGGTGTCCCCGCGCGAGCGGGCCGCCCCGCCGGTGGCGCACATGCCCTACGAGCCAGCCCTGCGGTACTCGCAGACGGTGGTGCGTGATGCCGACGGCCGCAGGGTGCTGTACGTGAAGGGCTCGCCCGACGTCGTCGCCGGCATGTCGGATCGGATCGCGACCGCGGAGGGCCCGATCCCGCTCGACCCCGAGATCCTCGGCGCGGTCAACGAGCGCTTCGCGACCGGCGGGCTCCGCGTCATCGCGGTCGCATCCCGCGTCCTCGACGCGGACACGCCCATCGCGGAGCCGCTCCCCGCACCGTCGGGGCTGATCCTGCAGGGACTCCAGGCCATGACGGACCCGCCGCGCGAAGGCGTCGCCGAAGCCGTCGCGAACTGCCGGCGCGCGGGCATCGCGGTCAAGATGGTCACGGGCGACCACCCCACGACCGCGGAGGCCATCGCGCACCGCCTGGGCATCGACACCGGAGGGCGCGCCCTCACGGGCGCCGAGATGGCGACGCTGGACGACCGCATGCTGGCGGCGCGACTCGAGGAGACGGGCGTGGCCGCGCGTGTCGCGCCCCGCGACAAGCTCCGCATCGTGAAGGCGCTGCAGGGCCGCGGAGAGGTGGTCGCGGTGACCGGCGACGGCGTCAACGACGCGCCCGCGCTCAAGTCCGCGTCGATCGGCGTCGCGATGGGCGCCTCAGGCACCGACGCCGCTCGCGAGGCCGCGGACATCGTGCTGACGGACGACAACTTCGTCACGATCGTCGACGCGGTCGAACAGGGCCGGGTGACCTTCGCGGCGATCCGGAAAGCGACCTTCTTCCTGCTGTCGACGGCCGTCGCCGGGCTGCTGTGCATCTCCCTGAACGTCCTGCTCGAACAGCCGCTGCTGTTCCTGCCGGTCCAGATCCTCTGGATCAACCTGGTCACCAGCGGCATCCAGGACATCGCGCTCGCTCTCGAGCCCGCGGAAGGCGACGAGCTGCGCCGTCCGCCGCGCGCCCGCACCGAGGGCATCCTCTCGCGCGTGCTCTGGTTCCGGACCGTGATCACCGGCATCTGGATGGGCCTGATCGTGCTCCTGGTGTTCGACTGGGCGCTGCGCAACGACTACCCGCTCGATCACGCGCGGTCGCTCGCCATGGCGGTGTTCGTGCTGCTCAACTTCTTCCAGGTGGGCAACGCGCGCGCCGAGCACCGCTCGCTGCTGTTCCTGAACCCGTTCCGCAACAAGGTGCTGCTGGCCACGTCGATCGGCGCGATCGTGCTGCTGTGGGCGGTCATGGCATGGCCTCCCGCTGCGGGCCTCCTCGGACTGACCTCCCTCGCCCCTGTGGAATGGGCGGTGCTGGCTCTCATCGCCTCGAGCGTGCTCGTGCTGGTCGAGGCCGACAAGCTGATCCGCCGGCTGGCCGCCCGCCGCCGTGTGCGGACGCGTCCGGCGGGCGCACGTGCCTGACCGACGCGACGGCGGGTTTCGGCCCCGCCGCTACTGAGCCGCCGTGAGCGCGTCGCCGATGCGCACCTCGTCGCCGACGCGCACCGTCCCGCCACGTCCGACCGGGAGCAGCAGGATGCCGAGCGTCGGCGCGTCCTGACCGAACTCGCGCGTCAGGGTCGGCAGGAGGCGCGCGTCGCGCTCCCCCGTGTCCGGGTTCGCGTGCACCGCGAGGCAGCGACCGATCGACTGCTGCACCGTGAAGACCACCTCGCCGATCCGCACGCGTCCCGACCAGCCGAGCTCCTCCCACGGTCCGAGCCCCTCGATCACCACGTTGGAGCGGAAGCGGCGGTCGTCGACGGGCGCGGCGACGGCGCCGTCGAGCGCGGCCACGGAGGCGCTCCCGTGCAGTGACACGAAGCCGCGCGGTCGGTCCTGGAAGCGAGAGGTCTCGCCGTCACCCACCAGCTCGAGCGGCAGACGTCCCTCACCGCGCAGCCGGTCCCCGTCCGAGCTGCCCAGCACGTAGGAGGCGACGGCGTCGCACAGGCGGCGCCGCCCGGCGTGGTCGATGCCGGCCTCGACCAGCGGCTCGCCCTCGAGCGTAACGCTCATGCGCTTCGCGGCACCGTCCCACGTCAGCTGCAGCCGCGCCAGCGAGGGGAAGTCCATCAGCGCGAGCCCCCGGCTCTTCGGCCAGTAGTCGAGGCCGTCCCGCTCCTCGGGCTTCGCGGCGTTCGCGAACCGGAACGCCAGCACGCGGTCGCCGAGGATGCGCCCGTCGTCGCCCACCTCCAGCGCGTCGCGGCGCTCGGGCGTGAAGCCCTTCACGGGATACCTGTAGAGGGCCGAGACGTGAGGCACGGCTCCATCCTGCCCTGCCCGAGGCGGCTAGGCTGAAGGACGATCAGCGTGCGCGCCCGGAACACGTCGCCGCACGCGCAGCACGTTCGCGAGGCATGACCTGCCCCGCTCGACGAAAGGGCGTCTGGTGGCTGTTCACGACCAGGATCCGTACTCGCAGGGACCGCTCGACAGTGATCCCGAGGAGACCAGCGAATGGCAGCAGTCGCTCGACGAACTCGTCGGGGCCAAGGGGCACCAGCGGGGCCGCGAGATCATGCTGAGTCTGCTCAAGCGCTCCAAGGAGCTGCACCTGGGCGTACCGATGGTGCCGACGACGGACTACGTCAACACCATCGCCCCCGAGGACGAGCCCGACTTCCCCGGTGACGAGGAACTCGAGCGCCGCTACCGCTCGTGGATCCGCTGGAATGCCGCGCTCACGGTGCATCGCGCCCAGCGCCCCGGCATCGGGGTCGGCGGTCACATCTCGACCTACGCCTCGTCCGCGTCGCTGTACGAGGTCGGCTTCAACCACTTCTTCCGCGGCCTGGACCACCCCTCCGGCGGTGACCAGATCTTCATCCAGGGCCACGCCTCGCCCGGCCCGTACGCGCGCGCCTTCCTCGAGGGCCGCCTCTCCGAGGCGCAGCTCGACGGCTTCCGCCAGGAGAAGTCGGCAGCCCCGAACGGCATCCCGTCGTACCCGCACCCGCGGCTCATGCCCGAGTTCTGGCAGTTCCCGACCGTGTCGATGGGCCTCGGCCCCATCAACGCGATCTACCAGGCGATGACCAACCGCTACCTCACCGACCGCGGCATCAAGGACGTCGGCGACAGCCACGTCTGGGCGTTCCTCGGCGACGGCGAGATGGACGAGGTCGAGAGCCGCGGACAGCTGCAGGTCGCCGCCAACGAGGGCCTCGACAACCTCACGTTCGTCGTCAACTGCAACCTGCAGCGCCTCGACGGCCCCGTGCGCGGCAACGGCAAGATCATCCAGGAGCTGGAGAGCTTCTTCCGCGGCGCCGGCTGGCACGTCATCAAGGTCATCTGGGGCCGCGAGTGGGACGACCTGCTCGCCCGGGACACCGACGGGGCCCTGCTCAACCTGATGAACGTCACGCCCGACGGCGACTTCCAGACGTACAAGGCCGAGTCGGGCGCGTTCGTGCGCGAGAACTTCTTCGGACGCGACCCGCGCGCCCTCGAGCTCGTCAAGGACTACACCGACGAGCAGATCTGGAACCTGCGCCGCGGCGGCCACGACTACCGCAAGGTGTACGCGGCGTTCAAGGCGGCCCAGGAGCACAAGGGCCAGCCGACCGTCATCCTCGCCCACACGATCAAGGGCTACGGCCTCGGGCCGCACTTCGAGGGGCGCAACGCGACGCACCAGATGAAGAAGATGACGCTGGACGACCTCAAGCTGTTCCGCGACACGATGCACATCCCGGTCACGGACAAGCAGCTCGAGGAGGACCCGTACCGTCCGCCGTACTACCACCCCGGCCCCGAGGACGAGACGATCCAGTACATGCTCGAGCGGCGCCGCGCGCTCGGCGGATTCCTGCCGGAGCGGCGCAGCAAGTACACCCAGATCCCGCTGCCGGAGGACAAGGACTACGCCCTCCCGAAGAAGGGCTCGGGCACGCAGGAGGTCGCGACCACGATGGCGTTCGTGCGCCTCGTGAAGGACCTGCTGCGCGTGAAGGGCTTCGGCAACCGGATCGTGCCGATCATCCCCGACGAGGCCCGCACGTTCGGCATGGACTCGTACTTCCCGACCGCGAAGATCTACAACCCGCACGGGCAGAACTACGTCTCCGTCGACCGCGAGCTGCTCCTGGCCTACAAGGAGAGCCCGCAGGGACAGATCCTGCACGTCGGCATCAACGAGGCCGGCGCCGTCGCCGCCTTCACCGGCACCGGGACGTCGTACTCCACGCACGGCGAGCCGCTGATCCCGATCTACATCTTCTACTCGATGTTCGGCTTCCAGCGCACCGGCGACGCCCAGTGGGCCGCGGGCGACCAGATGGCGCGCGGCTTCATCATCGGCGCCACCGCCGGCCGCACCACGCTCACCGGTGAGGGCCTCCAGCACGCCGACGGGCACTCGCACCTCCTCGCGTCGACCAACCCCGCCACCGTGTCGTACGACCCGGCCTACGGGTACGAGATCGCACATATCGTGCAGTCCGGCATCGAGCGGATGTACGGGGGCCAGCACGAGGACCCCGACGTCATGTACTACATCACGGTGTACAACGAGCCCCTGGTGCAGCCGGCCGAGCCGGAGAACGTCGACGTCGAGGGCATCGTGCGCGGCATCCACCGCGTCTCGGAGGGCAACGGCGACGGCCCCCGCACGCAGCTGCTCGCCTCGGGCGTCGGCGTGCCGTGGGCGCTCGAGGCGCAGGAGCTGCTCAAGAAGGACTGGGGCGTGATCGCCGACGTGTGGTCGGTCACGAGCTGGACCGAGCTGCGCCGCGACGGGCTGGCCGCCGACGAGCACAACTTCCTGCACCCGGACGAGGAGCCGGTCGTCCCCTACGTGACGCGTAAGCTGCAGGACGCGGAAGGCCCCGTGGTGGCCGTCAGCGACTTCATGCACGCCGTGCAGGACCAGATCCGGCCGTGGGTGCCGCAGCGCTTCGCCACGCTCGGGGCCGAGGGCTTCGGCTTCTCGGACACGCGCGCGGCCGCGCGCCGGCACTTCAAGATCGACGGCCCCTCGGTGGCCGTGCGCGCGTTGCTCTCGCTCGCCGAGGAGGGCGCGGTCGACCGTTCCGTGGTCGCGCAGGCGATCGAGAAGTACCGACTGCACGACGTGAACGCCGGCACCTCGGGCAACGCCGGCGGCGAGAGCTGAGAGCCGGCGTGGCGGACGGGCAGGACGCCGCAGCCCCGCTCGACAAAGCCGCGACGCTCGCGTGGCTCCGTCGGATCTCGGGGGATCTGGCGACGGCGACGACGACGCGTCTCGAGGAGTCCCTCCCGTGGTACGCCGACATGCCACCCGCACGGCGCTCAGCGGTCGGTCTCGTCGCCCAGGCCGGCATCACATCCTTCATCCAGTGGTACGACGATCCGACGTCGACTCCGTGGATCGCGGCGGACATCTTCGCCGCGGCTCCCCGTGAGCTGCTGCGGAGCGTGAGCCTGCAGCAGACGCTGCAGCTGATCCGGATCACGGTCGAGGTCGTGGAGGAGCGCGTGGCGGCCAAGAGCGAGCCGCTGCGCGAGGCGATCCTGCTGTACTCCCGCGAGGTGGCGTTCACGGCGGCCGACGTCTATGCGCGCGCGGCGGAGTCGCGCGGACTGTGGGACGCGCGACTCGAGGCGCTCGTGGTCGACTCCATCCTGAGCGGCGAAGCCGACGAGGAGCTGCCGAGCAGGATCGCGGCCCTCGGGTGGCACGGTCACGGCGAGGTCTGCGTGCTCGTGGGCACGACGCCGCCGCAGTTCGACGTCGACCAGGTGCGCCGCACCGCCCGCAAGCTCGGCGTGGACGTGCTCATCGGCGTGCAGGGATCGCGGCTGGTCGTCGTGATCGGCCGCGCCCAGGTCGCGGGCGGCGAGGAGCCCGACGCGGACGCGCTGCCCTTCGGCGACATCGCCCGCCACCTCGAGCCCTCCTTCGGGGACGGATACCTCGTGTTGGGGCCCACGGTCCCCGCGCTGGTCGACGCGAGCCAGAGCGCCCGGGCGGCTCTCGCCGGGTTCGCCGTGGCGCGCGGCTGGCGGCACGCCCCTCGGCCTGTCGAGGCCGACGACCTGCTGCCCGAGCGCGCCCTCGCCGGAGATCCGGTCGCCAAGCACACGCTCGTCGAACGGATCTACAGGCCGCTCGAGGCGCACTCGACCGACCTCGTCACGACGCTGTGGAGCTACCTCGACAACGGCCGGTCGCTCGAGGCGACCGCGCGGGAGCTGTTCGTACACCCGAACACCGTCCGCTACCGCCTCAAGCGCGTGAGCGACGTGATCGGCTGGGATGCCACCGGGCCCCGCGAGGCGCTCATCCTCCAGACGGCGCTCATCCTCGGGTCGATCGGGTCGGCCGACGTGGCCCGTCGGCGCGCGGCGGTGCGCCGGCCTCGCGAGGGTGCCGCGCGCTGAGCCCCGCTGTCCGCCACGCACAATCGTTCGGCGTTTTCTTGTGAGGTCGTCGCCAGCGCATCGTGGGGTTCCGTTGGCAGACTTGTCGGGTGATCGTCGTCGTCTGCCCTGGACAGGGCTCCCAGACCCCCGGCTTCCTCGCGCCCTGGCTCGAGCTGGACGGCGCCGCCGAGCGGATCGCCGCGTTCTCTGAGTCGGCTGGCGTCGACCTGGCCGCGCACGGCACGGAGTCCGACGCGGACACGATCCGCGACACGCGCATCGCGCAGCCGCTCATCGTCGCCGCCAGCATTCTCGCGTGGGAGCGCCTGACGGACGGCGGCGCCCGCCCTGCCGGCGTCGCCGGCCACTCCGTGGGCGAGATCGCCGCGCTGGTCGCCGCCGGAGTCATCGACGCCGCTGCCGGCATGCGGCTCGTCGGGGTCCGCGGCCGCGCCATGGCCGATGCCGCGGGACGGGTCGAGACAGGGATGAGCGCCGTCGTCGGAGGCGACGCGGAGCGGGTGCTGCAGGCCATCTCCGATGCCGGGCTCGCCGCCGCCAACCACAATGGGGCCGGGCAGATCGTCGCGGCGGGCGAGCTCGCGGGGCTCGCGGCGCTGGCCGAGCGGGCGCCGCGGGGCAGTCGCGTGATCCCCCTCCAGGTCGCCGGAGCCTTCCACACCCCGTTCATGGACCCCGCGCGCGAAGCGCTGCAGGCAGCCGTCGACGAGATCGACCGCGTCGCCGACCCCGAGCTCACCCTGTGGAGCAACAGCGACGGCGGCGCCGTCGACTCCGGAACGCGGGCCCTCCGCCTGATCGTGCAGCAGATGGTCTCGCCCGTGCGCTGGGACCTCTGCATGGAGTCGTTCGCCGCGGGCGGCGTCACCGGCATCGTCGAGTTGGCACCCGCCGGGGCCCTCACGGGGCTTGCCAAGCGCGCGCTGCGCGGCGTTCCGAGCGTCGCCGTGAAGACGCCCGATGACCTCACGGCAGCGCGCGAGCTGCTCGCGGCGTGACCCGCAACGCGCCCGGAACCGAAAGAAGCAGGATGACCGTCACTCTGAAAGAGGCCGTGGGAGCCGCCCACTCCCGGATCTACGCGTATGGTGCCGCGCGCGGCGAGAACGCCGTGCCGAACGAGGACCTGATCGGTCCGATCGACTCGAGCGACGAGTGGATCCGCCAGCGCACCGGCATCGTCACGCGGACGCGCGCGGTCCCGGAGACCACGGCCGTCGATCTGGCGACCCTCGCGGGAAGCGAGGCGATCGAGCGTGCCGGCATCGACCCCGCCGAGGTGGACCTCGTCATCGTGGCGACCATCAGCAACCCCAAGCAGACGCCCTCCGTGTCCGCCATCGTCGCCGATCGCGTCGGGGCCAACCCGGCCGCCGCCTACGACCTGAACGCCGCGTGCGCCGGATACTGCTACGCCATCGCGCAGGCGGACGCGCTCATCCGCGCGGGCGCGGCACGCTATGCCCTGGTCATCGGTGCAGAAAAGCTGAGCGACATCGTCGACCCCGCCGACCGCAGCATCTCGTTCCTGCTGGGCGACGGCGCGGGCGCGGCGCTGCTGGGCCCCAGCGACACGCCCGGCGTCTCCGCCTCGATCTGGGGCTCCGACGGCTCGAAGGCCGACGCCGTCGGCATGAACCACACGCTCACCGAGTTCCGCGACGGCGCCGCGCCCTGGCCGACGCTGCGGCAGGAGGGGCCGACGGTGTTCCGCTGGGCCGTGTGGGAGATGGCCAAGGTCGCCAAGCAGGCGCTCGAGGCCGCGGGCGTCCGAGCGGAGGACCTCGCCGCCTTCATCCCCCACCAGGCCAACATGCGGATCATCGACGAGTTCGCCAAGCAGCTCGGCCTCCCCGACACGGTCAAAGTCGCGCGCGACATCGAGACGACCGGCAACACGTCGGCCGCCTCGATCCCGCTCGCGAGTCACCGCCTGCTCGAGGAGCACCCCGAGCTGAGCGGCGGACTCGCTCTTCAGATCGGCTTCGGAGCCGGACTCGTGTTCGCGGCACAGGTGGTCGCGCTCCCGTGAGCACGCCGCGCGCGTGCCTAGACTGATCCAGGTTCCGTCGTCCCCGACATCCCGTCACCATCCTGAGAAAGAGGAGTACCCATGGCATTCACCACTGACGAGGTTCTCGCCGGCCTGGCCGAGCTGATCACCGACGAGACCGGCATCGCCGCCGAGGAGGTCGCGCTCGAGAAGTCGTTCACGGACGACCTGGACATCGACTCCATCTCGATGATGACGATCGTCGTCAACGCCGAGGAGAAGTTCGGCGTGACGATCCCCGACGACGAGGTCAAGAACCTCAAGACGGTGAAGGACGCCGTCGACTTCATCACGTCCAACCAGTGACACCGACGGTGCCGCATCCCGGCTCGGAACCGAGCGGATGCGGCACCGGCACATTCAGCGGAGCACGAGGAACCAACCCATGAGCAAGCGCATCGTCGTGACCGGAATCGGCGCCACCTCGGCGCTGGGCGGCACCGCCCCCGAGAACTGGCAGAACCTGCTGGCCGGCGTCTCCGGCGCACGCCCGCTCACGCACGACTGGGTGGCCGAGTACGAGCTTCCCGTCACGTTCGCCGCCGAGGCGGTCGTGCGGCCCGAGACGGTGCTCGAGCGCCCCCAGGCCAAGCGCCTGGACCCGGCATCGCAGTTCGCGCTCATCGCCGCGATGGAGGCATGGGCCGACGCGGGCGCGCCCGAGGTGGATCCCGACCGGCTGGGTGTCGACTTCGCCACCGGGATCGGCGGCGTCTGGACGCTGCTGGACGCGTGGGACACGCTCCGTGAGAAGGGACCGCGGCGCGTCATGCCGATGACGGTGCCCATGCTCATGCCGAACGCGGCGGCCGGGAATCTCTCCCTGCACTTCGGCGCGCGCGCCTTCTCGCGCACCGTCGCCTCCGCCTGCGCCTCGAGCGTCGAGTCGATCGCCAGCGCTTACGAGCACATGCAGCTGGGGCTCGCCGACGTCGTGATCGCGGGTGGCACGGAGTCCGCGATCCACCCGATCACCGTCGCGGCGTTCGCGTCGATGCAGGCGCTGTCGCGCCGCAACGACTCCCCCGAGACGGCATCGCGCCCCTTCAGCCTCGGGCGCGACGGCTTCGTCATGGGCGAGGGCGCCGCCGTGCTCATCCTCGAGACCGAGGAGCACGCGCTCGCGCGCGGAGCGAAGATCTACGGACGCCTCGTGGGCAGTGCGGTCACGGCCGACTCGCACCACATCACCGCGCCCGACCCGGAGGGCATGGGCGCGAGCCGTGCCGTGCGGCAGGCCCTGGAGCAGGCGGGCGCGTCGCCCGACGACGTCACCCACATCAACGCGCACGCCACCTCGACGCCGGTGGGCGACGTGGCGGAGTACACCGCCCTGCGCTCGGTCTTCGGGGAGCGCGTGCACGACATCCCGATCTCCGCGACCAAGGCGTCGACCGGTCACCTGCTCGGCGGCACGGGCGCGCTCGAGGCCGTCTTCGCGCTGCTCGCGGTGAAGGAGCGCGTCGCACCGCCCACCATCAACCTCACGGAGCCGGATCCGGACATCCCCGTGAAGGCTTCGGTCGAGCCGCAGCCCCTCGCCGAGGGTCCGCAGCTCGCGATCACGAACTCGTTCGGCTTCGGCGGGCACAACTCCGTGGCGGCGTTCGCGTCGTACGACGACTGACCCGCCTTTCCCCGCAGAACGCAGGACGCCCCGGAGGTTCTCCTCCGGGGCGTCCGCGGTCTCACGGGGCGGGCGCGGGTCAGCCGACCTTGTGCAGCCAGACGACCGGCGCGTCGTCGCTCGCGTGGCGGAATGGCTCGAGCTCCTGGTCCCACGCCGAGCCGAGAGCGATGTCCAGCTCCCGCTGCAGCTCGATCGGGTCGCCGGCGGCGACCTCCATCGCGTACCGGATGCGGTCCTCGGGCACGACGACGTTGCCCGCCGTGTCCATCTGGGCGTAGTGGATGCCCAGGTCGGGCGTGTGCATCCAGCGGCCGCCGTCGCTTCGCGGTGTCGGGTCCTCCGTCACCTCGAAGCGCAGGTGCTCCCAGCCGCGGATCGCCGTCGCGAGGGCAGCGCCGGTACCGGCGGGGCCCTCCCAGTAGAACTCCGCGCGCCGCGATCCGCTCAGCACAGGCTGGTCGGCCCACTCGAAGTTCACGGCACGGCCGAGCGAGCGGCCGACCGCCCACTCCAGGTGGGGGCACAACGCACGTGGCGCTGAGTGGATGTACACCACTCCGCGCGCCATTGGTGTCGCCATGATCTCTCCGTTTCGTCAGGTGCGTCTTCCCCTACGACCTGACCGGCGATCCGGCTGACGAGTATTCGGTTCTGGAAGCATTATCACCCGCGCGGGGGACAAATCACAAGCTTGTCATTTCGCGCCGCCATGCGGGCGAATCTCACGCGGAGGCTTCCGTGGGGCAGGCGGGACTCGAACCCGCGCGTCGTTGAGTTATGAGCTCACTGCCTTAACCAGCTTGGCCACTGCCCCGTCGCCATCGAGCCTAGCGCGCGGGCGCTTCAGTCGATCTCACCCTCGCGGAAGGCCTCCGGAACGACGTGCGCGTGAAGGCGCTCGAGGATCGCGATCTGCGCGCGGCTGCGCTCCACGAGGTCGGCGAAGACCTCCTCGGGCAGGCCCAGGTCGGGCGCAAGCGTGCGCATCGTCTCCCAACCGCTGAGCTTGCCCGCCACCGCGCCGCGCAAGAGCTCGATCTCCAGCACGGGCGTCATGGGCGAGCCGAGGGGGCGACCGTTGGTCTTGAGCCGGCCGACACGCTCCGCGATCCACGCCGCGGCCTGGCGGTGAGGCCGGCGGCGGAACTCGAGCGTGCCGATGAGCCGGTGGAGGAACTCGCGCTCCTCGCCGATCTCTCGCGAGATGCGCGCGATGTCCGGGCCGAGATCCGTGTCGGCGTAGGCCTCGGCCATCCGCTCCAGCCGTTGGACGCCCGCGGTCGCCCCCGTGAGGTGATCCGACAGGTAGAGGCCGAGGATGTCGCGCTCCAGCTCCACCGGCGCCCGCGGCCCCGACGACTCCGCGCCCGGGCCGGCGACGCTGTCAGGAGCGTCATCGCCGTCGGGTCGCTGGTCGTGCGGCCACTCGGTGCGGGGACGCATCGGCGGGCTGGCGGTCCCCGCCCCGTCCGCCATGCCCTGCAGCATCTCGCGCAGCGTCGCGTGCGCGTCGTGCCTCGGCGCCCAGCCCAGCTCGTGCCGCGCGCGCTCGGTCGACATGACGGGCACGCTCATCGCCATGTCCAGCCAACCCGGGTCGGCAGCGAGCGCCCGAGCGCGCCACGCCGCGTGCATGACGGGCCGGAGCACACGAGGCGGCAGCGCCACACGCCGCCCGCGGGCGATCACGTCGGCGAGATCCTGCTCTCGCAGGACCGGATCCGTGGCGATGTTGAAGGCACCGGTCGCCCGCTGCAGGATGATCCGACGGTAGGCGTCGGCGAGGTCGTCGCCATGGACGACCTGTACGCGCACTCCCGCCGGCAGCGCGATGAGCGGCATCGCGCCCGGGCGCAGCAGCGCGGGCGGCACCAGCGCCCCGACGAACAGACGCACGATGTGGGCGCCCGCCTCGGCATCGAAGACGAGCGCCGGGCGGACGCGCGCGACCGACAGGCCCCTGCGCTCGGCTTCGTCGAGAAGGCCCTCCTGGGCCACCTTGTCGACCGAGTAGTGCGCGGTGGGGACGCCCCGGGTCGGCCACGACTCAGCGCGCGGAGCGTCATCCGACACGCCCGCGTAGACACCGACCGACGAGGCGCACACCAGGTGCGACACACCCGCGCGCACGCAGGCCTCGATCACGCGACGCGTGCCGTCCACGTTCGCGCGTCGCAGCAGGTCGCGCTGGCGGTTCGGCTGGATGAGCCACGCGAGGTGCACGACCGTGTCCGCCCCGGCGATGGCGTCGGCGAGCCGGTCGACGACGCGGTCGTCCGCCGCGCTGTCCACAGACGGCATGGCGATGTCGACAAGCTCCCAGCGCGCCGCGTCGTACGGGCGCGCCCCCGTGTCCGGAGAGCGGCGCGCGATGCCGACGATCTCGTCGATCTCAGGCTCCCCCCGCAAGGCCTGCAGCAGCCCGGTGCCCGAGTTCCCGCTCGCACCGACGATCGCTATCCTCATCGCTGCCCCCATCCGTGTCGCACGCCCGGGAGTCGAAGCTCACCCGATCCGTGCACCCGATCCTGGCCCGGCGGACGAGGGCGGTCCACGGGGTTGCGGTCACGCCCCGCAGAGCCTAGGTGTGATGTCCAGGGACGTTGTTTCCCGACACGGGGCTGAGCTTGTGCTGGGGTGAGGGCCTCCGGTTGTGAAGTGG
>NZ_BMJY01000002.1:0-69665 GCF_014643695.1 Microbacterium album
CACTTCTACAATCACCACAGGCGCCACTCCGCCATCGGAGCCCCGCCCATCAGCAGACTCAACAACCTACCTGGACATCACAACTAGCGCCGGTGCCGGTTACTAGTGCGGGGAGCGCTAGTAAGCCGCACCGGGGCTAGTCAACGCCTCGGGGGCGGGGACGTCGGGGCTGTGCTCGCCCGGGACGTCGGACGTCGCGGGGCGGGCCGGAAGGACACTCGCCTGCACTACGCCTCATACGCGCGGACCCGGTCCCGGATGATGGATGCGAAGGAATAGATATCATCCAGTGCGCTGATCGGATGCCGGGTCTCGTTCTTATCCGCATCGAACAGCCCGATGTACTTCTGCGACTTACCGTTGAAGTGAAGCCTCGCGATTGGCTTGCGGTTGTTGTCATCGAGCAGGATGGCGAAGTACGACTTCGCGTCGCGGTGCGCGATGCGCTGCGGCTTGACCTCGCTGCATGCGATCGCCTTCACGATCTGATAGCCCTCAAGCTCTTCCAGGGTCGTCTCGATTTCGGTATCGCGGTTGAGATCGGCCTCTGACGCGGGCGCACTCGTCACCGTCTCGGGAGCGGCCGCTTGTGCCTCGCCGTACGCGCCAGCCCCGAGCGCTGTCTTGAGCCGGTCGTTCACCTGGTCGCTCAGGAACTGCTTCAGAGCCTTCTGCACCAGCGGGTAGAACTGCTCACGCACTCGTTGTGTGAACGACCCGTCGTATACCTTCGACGTGAAGTACTTGACCCATTCGGGCGACGGAGCTTTGAACTCCTCCGCGATCGCCCGCTTGATCGCTCCAACGTACTTCAGTTCCTCGGCCGCGCTCACGATGGAATCGAGGTCGAAGTCCTCCTTCGTGAGCTTCCGCAGCTCGGGAACTAGCGACTCATCCAGGTCTGCGAGATCAAGCACCAGGAACGGGCGGGAGTCCATCCGGTTCGGAGCGTCGAGATCTGTGTAGAAGTGGTAGGCCTCACCGTTGGTAAGCACCGCGATGCGTGCGTTCGTGACAGAGAAATATCGGTAGAGCTGGGAAGCGTGCTCGATCTTCAGCGAAGACAGCTTGCACTCAATGAGAAGTTGCACTTCACCGTCGCGGAGGATCGCGTAGTCGATCTTCTCGCCGCGTTTGGTTCCCACATCGGCAGTGAACTCGGGAACCACCTCCATCGGATCGAAGACGTCGTAGCCCAAAACGGATGAGATGAACGGCATGATGAAAGCTGTCTTCGTCGCCTCTTCGGTCTTGATCGCGTGCTTCTGGTTCTGAACCTTGAGGGCGAGTGCATTGAGCCGTTCGGTGAAGTCCATGGGTCGTCCTATCGGGTAATGAACGGGGCAATAAATGTCTACCGTCTCCGCGTCCGAAAGTTGAGGAACACACCGGCGACTGCCTGCGGCGTGTGCTCGCCCGCCGGCGGGGTCAGCGGGTGGCGAGGGCCGTGGCGATGCGCTCGACGGCGGCGACCCCGGCGGCCATGCGCCACTGCGCCGGGTCGTCGGCGCTGGTGGCGGTGACGACGATGCGGTAGCCGGGCAGCCACGACTCGAGCTCCAGGCCGCTCGGCACGTACGCGCCGAGCACGAAGCCGTCCACGGCGTCGAGCGCCGGGGAGTCCTGGGGGCCGCCGAGCTCCGAGCGCTCCGCCTCCGTGCGCCGGCGGTCGACCTCGTCCGCGTCGGCGCGCTCGCGCGACACCCACACCTGCACGTGCGTGCGCGGCGCGTCCGCGAGCGAGAGGTCCGGTTCGGACGACCAGCCGCACACCGTGCGCCCGGTGCCGGTGGCCGGCATGTCGCGCACCGGATGGAAGCCCGAGGTCAGCGGATCGGCGAGGTCGAAGAGGTCGTCGCACGTCAGTCGCGCGATGCCCAGCCCGTCCAGGGCCTCCACCGCGGCGCCGGCCGCCCCGGGGCTCGACCACACGTCGGGCAGCGCCGCGGCGAGGGCCCGGCGCTCGTCGGGCGTGCAGTGCGCCAGCGGCGCGACGGCAACCTCCACCGCGCCCCGCCAGGACGGATGCGACGCCAGGCTGCGCGACGGATCGGCGAACTCGGGACGTCCCGTCAGATTCGTCAGCAGCGCGACGGCGTCGGCCTCGGCGTCCGTGCAGCGTGCACTCCACGCCCCCAGCGCCGGGGCGTCGTCGTGCGCGACGACGAGCCAGGACGCGCCGCCGACCGGCGACGCGGCGGCAGCCGCGATCGGCTCGGCGAGCACGGGCACCAGCTCCTCGAACACGCCCGCGGCGGCCAGGCGGAGCGCCGCGGACACCGCGCGCTCGCCCTGCACGCGCCGCGCTGCGGCCGGATCCGCCTGCCCGAGCGCGCTCGCCGCGGCGGCGGTCTCAGCGGCGAAGCCGCGCCCCTCGGAGGTGTCGCCGTCCGCGAGCCGCTGCGCGCACGACGTCAGGCCCGTCGCGACCGCCGCCACGTCCGCCGCCCGCCCGATCGTCCCCTCGCCGGTCGCGGCGGCGCACGACAGCAGGCCCGCGGCCAGCGCGGTGGTCTCCGGCGCCGGCACCTCGCCGAGCCCCGCCGTCCGGAAGAACGCCGCCGTCAGGTCGACGGCCGCGGTGAAGGCATCCACCCGTGCCACCGCGCGCACCGGCTCGCCCGCGCCCGCCGTGCCCGTGCCCGGACGCTCGATCCCCAGGCTCAGCTCGGCGCCGGGCGGCAGCAGCTCCGCGCCGTCCCGCTCGACCGCGGCGGCGGCGAGCGACCAGAAGTGCCCCGGATCCGCGTGGCGGGTGGCCCACGCGACGGACGCGCCCTCCGTGAGCTCGAGGATCCGGGCGACCGTGCCGGTGTTGACGCTGCGCACCGTGAGGGTGTCCGACTGGTGCGCCTCGGCGCACATCCGCAGCGCCGCGTCCGGGCGATCCGGGCCGGGAGCGGCGTACGTGGTCACCCAGCCGGGGAGCCCGCCGGGGCCGCATTCGGGAGTCGTCGGGTCGGGCGGGCGCAGCGGCTCCGCCGCCCGGACGTCGGGGGCGGCCCACGAGATGACCGCACTGCCCGTCACGTCCGCCCGCAGGGTCCCGTCGGCGAGGACCGGCGCTCCCGCGGGGGTCCAGACCCGCCGCTGAGCGTCCCACTCCACCAGCGCCGCCGTCTCGGCCGCGTGCGGCGGCAGCCCCGAGACGTCCCACGCGATCTCCACCGGCTGCGCGAAAGCGGCCGTCGCCTCGATGCGCACGGGGGTGCCGAACAGCTCGGCGGCGATGCCCGAGTCGGCGCGCCCGAGGGGCTCGCCCACCGCGACGCCCGCGGACCTGACGCGGATCGCGTCGCGCGGCACGTCGACCGTGACGTCACCGTGGGTCCAGCGGGCGCCGGCCTCGTCGACCTGCGTCGTGCGGGTGCCGCCGAACACGGGCGCCGGATCGCGCCGCGCCTCCCCCTCGGCGGGTTCGGGGACACAGCCGGCCACGACGAGCAGCACCGCGGCCGCGGCGACGGCGGCGGCGAGGCGTCGGGTCCGCCCGCTTCGTGAACGCACCCGCCCACGGTAGCCGCGGGGCCGCGCGCTCGCGCGGCGACGCACCGGCGTTGCCGCGCCGTTCACCGGGCCTCTCTATGATGTGATCGTGCCCGCCGAACGCCTCCATCTCGTGCGCCATGGCGAGGTGCACAATCCCGACCGCGTGCTGTACGAGCGGCTCCCCGGGTTCGGGCTCAGCACCGAGGGGCGTCGCATGGCGCGCGCCGCCGCGGAGCACGTGCTCGGCCTGGGACGTCCCGTGGCGGCCCTGCTGTCTTCGCCGCTGCAGCGCGCGCAGGAGTCGTCCGAGCCCTTCGCGGAGCTGCTCGGTCTCGCGCCCCGCATCGAGGAGCGCGTCATCGAGCCGACCAACGTCTTCGCCGGCATGCGCATGAGCCGCGCGCTGCGCAAGCCGTGGAACTGGCATCACCTGCGCCGCCCCTCCCTGCCCAGCTGGGGCGAGCCCTACACCCAGATCGTGGAGCGGATGCGCTCCGCCATGGACGACGTGTGGGACGCGACCGCCGCCGGAGACATCGTGATCGTGTCGCACCAGGCGCCCATCTGGCTGACGCACCTCTCGGTCGCGGGCCTGCCGCTGCGCCACGACCCCCGCACCCGTCGCTGCGCGCTGTCGAGCGTCACGACGTTCGAGCGTGTGGGCGACGTGTGGCGCGAGGTGTCGTACGCCGAGCCCGCGGCGACCGAGGACGCCGTCGACGTCGGCGCCGTCTGACCCCGGTGCCGTCGCCGTCGGCGCGGGGCGTGGGTGCTATGCCGACATGGCGTGCCGCTACCGATCGAAAGGGAACGTCACCCCCGTCAGCTCTTCGGACGCAGACCACAGGCGCCGCTGAGTTGCCAGATCATAGGACTCCGGGCTGGAGGCGACGACCCTGGGATACCCGCGCGTCTCGCTCCTGTTGCCGGGGCCGTAGTACTGGCCTCCGAGAACCGACGGGTCGGCTGCGGCACGTACGGTCGGCAGAGCGCCCTTCTCCGGTGCCTGCGTAAGGAGCGGTGCCAGCCACGTGACGGGTCTGCGGACCACGGAGGGTGTGTGGCGGAGGAGCTCGGTATTGGAGATGCCGGGATGCGCGGCGACCGCGATGGTCGTGCCGAGTGGCGCGAGGCGACGTTGCAGCTCGTACGTGAACATGAGGTTCGCGAGCTTGGCCTGACCGTACGCAGCCACGCGGCTGTATGAGCGCTCCCAGTTCAGATCGTCGAAGTGGATGGCGGCGCGGATGCGGTGGCCGGTGCTGCTGACCGTGACGATCCGTGATCCAGGCACCGGCAGCATGCGGTCCAGCAGAAGTCCGGTGAGTGCGAAGTGGCCGAGGTGATTCGTGCCGAACTGCAGCTCGAACCCGTCCTCGGTGGTTCGCCGCGGCGTGTACATCACGCCGGCGTTGTTGATCAGAAGGTCGATGCGCGAGTGCGTGGAGCGCAGTTCCTCCGCGGCCGACCGGATCGAGTCGAGAGACGTCAGGTCGAGGGCTTGCACAGAGACATCGCCCGAAATGAGGGCAGCCGCCGCCTCGCCCTTCCGCGGGTCTCGGACCGCGAGGACCACCGTCGCCCCGCGTTCGGCGAGCATGCGGGCGGCGTGGAAGCCGAGCCCTGCATTGCCTCCCGTGACGATCGCCACGCGGCCGTGCTGGTCGGGGATGTCCTGCTCGGTCCAGTCGATGTGCATGAGCTCTCCTAGAAACCGCCGGTCTTTTATATGAAGATAAGAGACCGATGGTGCGTTGTCAAGGAACTGTCGGTCTGTTGCACTACGCTCGAGTCGATGACGTTCCAGCGGGCGCGCAGCGAGGAGCAGCGGCAGATTCGCCGCCGGGCGATCCTCGATGCGGCGACGGCGATGCTGGACGAGATGCCCGTGGCGGACGTCACCCTCAATGAGCTGAGCCGGCGCGTGGGGTTGGCCAAGTCGAACGTGCTGAGGTACTTCGATTCGCGGGAGGCAGTGCTCCTCGAGTTGCTGGACGACTTTCTCGGTGAGTGGATCGCCACCCTGGAACGAGAGATGGCGGAGATCCGCCCCGGGGACGCCCTGGAGGCGCGCGCCGCGCGCCTCGCCGACGTCCTCAGCCGGACGTTGGCGGAGCGCCCGGTGCTGTGCGGTCTTTTCGGCGCGCAGGGGAGTGTGCTTGAACGCAACGTTTCGGTGGAGGTGGTCAAGCGTCACAAGCGCGCCTCCCTCAGACGACTCGACGCGATGACCGCCCTCGTGCGTGGCCGCATGCCGGAGATCGGCGACAACAGCCAGCAGTTCTGCCTCACCGTGCTGGTGTCAGCCGGGGCGCTATCGGGCTACGTCCCCCCGCCGCCCAGCCTTCTCGCCGCCTATGCGGAGGAGCCCGAACTCGGCGTGCTGCACGTGGAACTGCCGCAAGCGCTCCGAGCCGCGTTCACCGCTCAGCTGCTCGGAGTTCTACCGCGCTCCTGAGGTCATGCAGGCGCCGGCCGATGGCGTTGGCGAGTGCTTTCGGCTGGTGCTCAGGTCGGATCGGGCGCGAAACATAGGATGGGGATGTGCTCCCCGTCGCCCGACTGACCGCATCGTCGCGTTCGCGCCGCGTGCCCGCGGGCCGCCCCGGGCGGCCTCGCCGGATGAACAGGGCCGGTGCCGCGCTGCTGGCCGGCGCGCTCGCCCTGGGCCTGGCCGCGTGCGCGCCCGATCCCGTCTCCCAGTCGTATCTCGAGGGCGAGAACCTCGGGTACATCGCGGGGGAGTGGGCCGTCGAGTCGATCCCGGAGTCCGAGCGCGGCGAGCCCGTCGTATGGGCGGGCACGACCGAGACGGGCGAGGAGCTCTCGAGCGACGACGTCGCCGGCGACGTCGTGGTCGTCAACTTCTGGTACGCCGCGTGCGCGCCGTGCCGCGCCGAGGCGGGCGACCTCGAGCAGGTCTGGCAGGACTTCAAGGACGAGGGGGTCTCGTTCGTCGGGGTCAACACGTTCGACCAGGCCGACCAGGCCCGCGCGTTCGCCGAGAAGTGGGGCGTGACGTACCCGAGCGTCATCGACGCCACGCGCGGCGACGTCAAGCTGGCGTTCGCGGCCGCGACGCCGATCCAGGCGACCCCCGTCACGCTCGTGCTCGACACGCAGGGGCGCGTCGCCGCCCGCGTCATCGGTCCCATCAAAGGCCCGTCGATCCTCTCGACCCTCGTGCGCGAGACGCTCGAGGAGAGCGCGTGAGCGGTCGCGGCGCGGCCGCTGACCCCGTGTCGCTCCGCGGCGCGGCCGCCGGCCCCGTGTCGGAGCCGCGTCCGTGAACCCCGGCGCACTCGTCGCCGACGGCACCCTGTGGCTGGCGCTGCCGATCGCCGTGCTCGCGGGCCTGATCTCGTTCCTGTCCCCCTGCGTGCTGCCGCTCGTCCCCGGATACCTCGGGTTCATCGCGGGAGCCGTCGCCCCGCGCTCGGCCGTGCCCGTCGCCGCGACCGCGGGCTCGGGCGGCACCGTCCCCGCCGCGGCGCCCGAGGCGGCCCCGGGCGCGCCCGACGCCTCGCGTGGACGGCTCGTCGGGGGCGTGCTGCTGTTCATCGCGGGCTTCACGCTCGTGTTTGTCGGGCTCATCGTGCTCGGCGGCGTGGCGGGCGGCGCGACGGCGCGGTTCTCGGTGCTCTACGGCGACCTCATCACGCGGATCCTGGGCGTCGTGATCATCCTGCTCGGGCTGGTCTTCATGGGCTTCTTCGGCATCGCGCAGCGCATCGCCCGTCCACAACTTCGTGGAAACGCCGGCCTCATCGGCGCGCCGCTGCTCGGCATCGCGCTGGGCATCGGCTGGGCGCCGTGCATCGGCCCCACGCTCGCCGCCATCCTCGCCATCTCGTTCAACCAGGGCGATGCGGGACGCGCCGTGCTCCTGGGCCTGGCGTACTCGCTCGGGCTCGGCATCCCGTTCCTGCTCGTCGCCCTCGGGTTCGGCTGGGCGACCCGCTCGCTCGCGTTCCTACGCCGCCACGTGCGGGTCCTCAACATCGTCGGCGGCGCTCTGCTGGTGGTGCTGGGCCTGCTCATGGTCACCGGCGTCTGGACCATGGTGATGTCGCGCCTGCAGGGGGTGTTCGCCAATGTCCCGCTCCCGCTCTGACGGCCCGTCCGGCGGGCGCCGCGACACCCGCGACGGATCCGAGCCGCTGCGCCCGAACGACCACGTCGACGGCGCACGGCCCGACGACGACGGCGTGAACCAGCCCGCGCTCGGCGTCGTCGGATGGCTGCGCTGGGGCTGGCGCCAGCTCACCAGCATGCGCACCGCGCTCATCCTGCTGCTGCTGCTCGCGATCGCCGCGGTGCCCGGCTCGATCTTCCCGCAGCGCATGGCGAACCCCAACGGCGTGACGCAGTGGGAGCGCGAGAACCCCGACCTGTTCCCGGTGCTCGACGCGCTGCAGCTGTTCGACGTGTACCTGTCGGCGTGGTTCTCCGCCATCTACCTGCTGCTGTTCGTGTCGCTGGTCGGCTGCATCCTGCCGCGCACGAAGCACCACTGGAAGGCGCTGCGCTCGCGCCCGCCCCGCACCCCGGCGCGGCTCAACCGGCTCGAGCACCACCTGTCGGACCGGATCGAGGGGGACGACGAGGACGCGCGGCACGCGGTCGACCTCGCGCAGGCGCAGCTGCGCTCGTCGGGCTACCGCGTCGAGCGCTACGACGGGCGCGGGGCGTTCTCGGTCTCGGCCGAGCGCGGATACCTGCGCGAGACCGGCAACCTCGTCTTCCACGCCTCGCTCGTCGGCGTGCTCGTCGCCGTCGGCGTCGGCGGCGGGTTCGCGTACACGGGGCAGCGCGTGCTGATCGAGGGGCAGACCGTCGTCAACGCGCTCGTCGACTACTCCTCGATGAACCGGGGCCGGTTCGTCTCCGAGCACGCGCTAGCTCCCTACGCGCTGCGGCTGAACTCCTTCGACGTCAGCTACGTGCCGATCGGCCAGAGCGGGCAGGGGCAGGCCGGCGACTTCTCGGCCAACGTGACCGTGCGCCAGCCGGACGGCACGGAGATCGACGACTCCGTGCGCGTGAACTATCCGCTCGACATCGGAGACGAGCGCATCTACCTGCTCGGCAACGGCTACGCACCGACGATCCGCATCACGGACGCGGACGGCACGACCGTGTTCCGCGAGTCCGTGCCCTTCCTGCCGCAGGACTCCAACATGACCTCGCTCGGCGTGGTCAAGATCGCGGACGGCCTGCCCGAGCAGGTGGGCCTGGTCGGCTTCTTCTATCCGACGCAGGCGGAACTGGCCACCGGCGCGTTCACGTCCGCGTTCGGCGACCTCTACAACCCCGTGCTCACGCTCAACGTCTTCTCGGGCGACCTCGGCATCGACGAGGGCGTGCCCCGCAGCGTGTACGAGCTCGACACGAGCGAGATGGAGCAGCTCACGGGCGGCGAGACGGGCGTCGATTCGATCGAGCTGGCGCCGGGCGAGTCCGCGGAGCTGCCGAACGGATGGGGCACCATCACGTTCGAGGACGAGACGCCGGCCGACGCGGATCCCGCGCAGGTGGGGCTGAGCGAGTCGGTCAAGCGGTTCGTGTCGCTGCAGACCCACCACGACGCCTCCGCCATCTGGGTGCTCGGCTTCGCCGTGCTCGCGGTGCTCGGCCTGCTGACCGCGTTGTTCGTGCCGCGACGTCGGGTGTGGGTCAAGGCGACCCCGGACGGATCGGGCGTGCGGCTCGAGTACGCCGCGCTCGCCCGCGGGGAGGACCCCACGCTCGCGACGGCCGTCGAGCAGCTCCACACCCGCCACCGCGACGCGCTCGGCTCCTGACCCGACGGGGCGCGGGCTTGGGCGGGCGTATCGACTCGCTTCGCTCGCTCAACGAGCTTTGAGCCGGGGCTTGGGCGGGCGTTTCGACTCGCTTCGCTCGCTCAACGAGCTTTGACGGCGGGGGCTTGGACCGCGGGGCCGGGCGCTGGGTCAGCTCAGGCCGGAGTAGGCGTGGAGGCCCTCGAAGAACATGTTGACGATCGTGAAGTTGAAGATGACCGCGACGAAGCCCACGATCGACAGCCACGCGGAGCGTGTGCCGCGCCAGCCGCGCGTGGCGCGTGCGTGGATGTAGCCGGCGTAGAGCACCCAGATGATGAAGGTCCAGACTTCCTTCGTGTCGAAGCCCCAGTAGCGGCCCCAGGCGTCCTGGGCCCAGATGGAGCCGGCGATCAGGGTGAACGTCCAGAAGATGAAGCCGATGATCGCGAAGCGGTACGCCAAGCCCTCCAGCGCCTCGGCGCTCGGAAGCGTGCGCAGGAAGCTGCGCTGGGGCTCGGCGCCCGCCTCGGCCGCCAGGGCGAGCCGCTCGCGGCGGGTCTGCAGCAGCTGCAGCACCGACAGCGCGAAGGCCAGCGCCAGGAAGGCCGTCGACAGCGATGCCACGAACACGTGGATGATCAGCCAGACCGACTTCAGCGGATCCATGAGCGGCACGACCTCGACGTAGAACGACAGCGTCGCCGCGCCCAGCAGCACGGTGACCAGCCCCGTCATGAACGTGCCCAGGAAGCGCAGGTCGCGCCAGAAGAGCACGCCGAGGTACACGGCCGTGATGAGCAGCGTGCCGGTCATCGCGAACTCGTACATGTTCGACCACGGCACCCGTTCCGCCGCCACGCCGCGCAGCACCGTGCCGCCCAGGTGGAACAGGAACGCCAGCACGGTCAGCGACGTGCCGATGCGGCCCATCACCAGGCGCGGCTTCGCCACGGGCTCCCCGCCGGCAGGCGTGCCCTCGGCGGGAGCGCTCGCCCCTCCGCGCGCGCCCGCGCCGGCGAGCACCCGGTCCCTCGCGGCATCCTGACGCTCCACCGTGAGCTGCGAGCGTCGCGCCAGATCGAAGGCGTAGGCGACGAACGCGAGGGCGTAGATCGCGATCGCCGTCCAGATCAGCAGAACCGAGATGGTGTCGAGCGAGGGTGCGTCGGCGGGCATGGGGCGATTGTACGTCCGGGCACTCGCGCGTTCCCTGGGACCGCATCCCACCCGTTTGTTTCTGTTGTTTTGAGTGGGTTCGTGTTGTAGTGTCGATTGCTCGACGGGGAGGAAGGCCGGGGGATGTACGCGACGGAGCGCAGGCAGTTCATCGAGCGGGTGCTGGTGGACGAGCAGCGCGTCGCGGTGGCCGACCTCGCCACACGCCTGGGAGTGACGACCGAGACCGTGCGCCGCGACCTCGCCACGCTCGAGCAGGCCGGCGCTCTGCGCCGCGTGCACGGCGGGGCCGTGGCCGCGGACCGGGGCAGCGTGGCGGAAGCGGACCTGCGGGAGCGGCTGAACCGGGCCGGGGCCGCCAAGCACGCGATCGCGGCGCGTGCGCTGGACGCCCTCGGGCGCGGGTTCACGGGCTCGGTGCTGCTGGACGCCGGCACCACGACGGGCGCGGTCGCGGACCAGCTGCCCGGACGGTTCGCGCCGGCGGCCGTGCACGTCGTGACGCACTCGGTCGTGCTCGCGGCCGGCCTCACGGCGGCGGGGTTCCCGGCGCTCACGACGATCGGCGGGCGCGTGCGGGGCGTCACGGGTGCCGCCGTCGGCGCGGGCACGGTCGCCGCCATCGACGCGCTGCGGCCCGACGTGGCGTTCCTCGGCGCGAACGGGCTCTCCGCGACGTTCGGGGCGAGCACCCCGGATCCGGAGGAGGCCGACGTCAAGCGCGCCATCATCCGCGCCGCCCGACGCGTCGTGCTCCTGGCCGACGCGTCGAAGTTCGGCGAGGAGTCGCTGCAGCGCTTCGCCCGGCTGGACGAGCTGGACGTGCTGGTCACGGACCGCGCGCCCGGCGGCGCGCTCGCGGGCGCCCTGCGGGACGCGGATGTGGAGGTGTGGATCGCATGATCGTGACGCTCACGATGAACCCGGCGCTGGACCGCACCGTGACGCTCACGCGCCCGCTCGCGGTGGGGGCCGTGCAGTCGGCCGAGTCGGCGCGCGAGGACGCCGCGGGCAAGGGCGTCAACGTCGCGCGCGTGCTCCGGGGCGCGGGCGCGGAGGTGCTGGCGGTGCTGCCGCTGGCCGCCGACGACCCGTACGCGCGCCTGAGCGGCGACCTGCCGCTGCGCGCGGTGCCCGTCGCGGCCCACGCGCGCGCCAACCTCGCGATCACGGACCCCGACGGCGAGACGACGAAGATCAACCTGCCCGGCCCCGGCCTCACACGAGGAGAGGCGGACGCGCTCATCGACGTCGTCGTCGCCGCCGCGGACGCGGCCGACTGGCTCGCGCTGTGCGGGTCGCTGCCGCCCGGCGTGGGCCCCGACTTCTACCTCGAGGTCATCGAGGCCGTGCGCGACCGGGCGTCCCGCCCGCCGCGCATCGCGGTCGACACGTCGGGAGACCCGCTCATGCACGTCGTGGCCCACGGGCACGTCGACCTGATCAAGCCGAACGAGGACGAGCTCGCGGACCTGCTGTCGAAATTGCACCCCGCCCGCGGCGACGCGGCGCTGGACCCGGCCGCGCCCTCCGCCGAGCAGCAGCGCGCGGCGCTGGACGGCCTGCGGCACCGCCTGCGCACCCAGCCGGTTCCGACGGCGGCCGAGCTCGCGGCATTCGTGGTGCCCCTCGCCGTGGGCGCCGCGCTCGTCACGCTCGGCGGCGACGGCGCCGTGCTCGTGACGGGCGACGGGGCGTGGCACGCGGGCACTCCGCCCGTGGACGTGCGCAGCACGGTCGGCGCGGGCGACAGCGCCCTCGCCGGCTACCTGCTGGCCGACCTGGCGGGGGAGGACCCGCCGGGCCGGCTCCGCTCGGCCATCGCGTACGGCTCGGCGACCGCCGCGCTGCCCGGCACGCAGCTCGCCACCCCGGCCGACCTGGCGGCCCTCGACATCGCCACCGGGGCCATCCCCGTGCGGCCCATCGCCTGACGCGGCCCGCGCCGCACGTTCCGGAGGAGGACAGCGTGACCAACGACACGCCCGGCACCATCACCGCCGAACTCGTCAGTCTCGACGAGGATCTCGGCCCCGACGCCCGCAGCGTGCTGCGCGCGCTCTCGCGGCGCTTCGCCGCCGAGGGCCGCGCCACCGACGCCGACGCCCTCTTCGAGGCCGCGTGGGCCCGCGAGGAGAAGGACGCCACGGGCCTGCCGGGCGGGATCGCGATCCCGCACGCGAAGAGCGCCGTTGTGACGCGGGCGTCGCTCGCGTTCGCGCGGCTTCGGCCCGGCGTCGACTTCGGAGCCGAGGACGGCCCCGCCGACATCCTGTTCATGATCGCCGCGCCCGACACGGCCGCCGAGGAGCACCTCGCCGTGCTGTCGTCGCTCGCGCGCCGCCTCATGGACGACGAGTTCACCGCGGCCCTGCGCGCCGCGAACGACGCCGGCGACGTCGTGCGGATCGTGCGCGAGGCGATCGGCGAGGCGCCCCCGGCCGAGCACGACGCGTCCGGGGCTGCGGGCCCGGGCGAGGCGACCGCCGGCCTGCCGGACGGTGCCGCGGGCCCGGGTGACGGCGCTGCGGAGGGCCCGGGCGGGGACGCGATCCTCGTCGACGGGCGGCCGGCCCGGATCATCGCCGTCACCGCATGCGCCACGGGGATCGCCCACACGTACATGGCGGCGGACGCGCTCACCGCCGCAGCGCGCGAGGCGGGCGTCGACTTCCGCGTCGAGCCGCAGGGCTCCAGCGGCTACGCCGCGATCGACCCGCAGGCCATCGCCGAGGCGGACGCCGTCGTGTTCGCCGTCGACGTCGACGTGCGCGAGGCGCAGCGCTTCGCGGGCAAGCCGGTCGTGCGCCGCCCCGTCAAGGCGGGCATCGAGCAGCCGCGTGCGCTGCTGGAGCTCGCGGCGCGCGCCGCGAGGGATCCCGCGGCCGAGCGCGTGCCCGGCGCGGCGGAGGCGGCGCCGGACGCGACGGCGGGTTCGACCGAGTCGCTCGGGGCGCGCATCCAGCGGGTGCTGCTGACCGGCGTGTCGTACATGATCCCGTTCGTCGCGGGCGGCGGCCTGCTGATCGCGCTGGGCTTCCTGCTGGGCGGGTTCCGGATCGACGAGGTCGCGGACACGGTCGCGCTCGAGAACTCGCTGTGGAACCTCCCCGACGGTGGGCTGGCTCAGTACCTCGGCGCCGTGGCCTTCACGATCGGCGGCCTGTCGATGGGCTTCCTCGTGCCCGCGCTCGCCGGATACATCGCGTTCGGCATCGCCGACCGTCCCGGCATCGCGCCGGGCTTCGTCGCCGGAGCCGTCGCGGTCTTCACGAGCGCCGGCTTCATCGGCGGCATCGTGGGCGGCGTCCTCGCGGGGCTGGCGGCCCTGTGGCTCGGATCGCTCAACGCGCCGCGGTGGCTGCGCGGGCTGATGCCGGTGGCGATCATCCCGCTGCTGGCGTCGATCTTCGCCAGCGGCCTGCTGCTGCTGTTCCTCGGAGCGCCCATCGCGGGGCTGATGAACCTGATGACCGACGGGCTGAACAACCTCGCCGCGTCGGGCCTGCTGCCGCTCGTGGGCGTCATCCTCGGCCTCATGATGTGCTTCGACCTGGGCGGCCCCGTCAACAAGGTCGCGTACGCGTTCGCCGTCGCGGGACTCGGCGCCGGGTCGGCCGACAACCCCGTGCCGTACTACATCATGGCGGCGGTCATGATCTCGGGCATGGTGCCGCCCCTCGCGCTCGCGTTCGCGTCCACCGTGCTCGACCGGCGCGGGTTCAGCGCGGCCGAGCGAGAGAACGGCAAGGCGGCGTGGCTGCTGGGGCTGTCCTTCATCTCGGAGGGAGCCATCCCGTTCGCCGCCGCCGACCCGCTGCGCGTCATCCCCGCGTCCATGCTGGGCGGCGCGGTCACGGGCTTCCTGTCGATGCTGTTCCAGGTGGGCTCGCAGGCGCCGCACGGCGGCCTGTTCGTGTTCTTCGCGATCAACCCGCTGTGGGGCTTCGCCATCGCGCTCGTGGCGGGTGTGCTCGTGAGCGGGTTCGCCGTCGTCGCGCTCAAGCGCTTCACCCGCACCCCCTCCCGCGCGGAGGCCGTCGCCGCCTGACCCGCCGTCCCGATGTCCCAGTTGTCGTCGGTAGATGTCCCAGTTCTGGTCGGTAAGCGGGGGCTATTCCGACCGGAAGTGGGACATCGTCCGCCCGCAACGGGGGCAGGGCGGTCGGGGTGGGTGGATCAGGCGGGGGACGGGGCCAGGATCGCGCGGGCCGGGAGGGTCCGGCGGCGCGCCACGGCGATCGTCGTGGCGACGAAGGCCAGGACCGCCCAGACGAGCAGGCCGGCGATCGCGGCGCCCGTGCGGCCCGTGTCCGCCACGACGCCGAGGAGCGCGTCGTACGCCGGCGCTGCCGGCAGGAACGACGCGGCCCGGGCGAGCCACGCGGGCAGCGTCGACACCACACCGGTCGCGACGATGCTCGCCCCGATGATCGCGCCGACCCAGCGCCCGGCGCCGCCCAGCACCGCGACCAGCGCCTGGTGGATCGCGGCGAACGCGACTCCGATCAGCACGCACAGGCCCAGCAGCGCGGCGGCGGTGCCGGCGTCGTAGCCCATCACGATCTGGACCACGATCGCCACCAGCAGGCCCTGCGCCGCGCCGATGATCGCGGCGGGCAGCAGCGCCGCGACGGCGAGCGTCGCCGAGGCCCGACGGGATGTCAGCGTCCGGGCCGTGAACGAGCGCATCGCCACGAAGGTGCCCAGCCCGCCGAACCACATCACGGCGGCCACGAGCAGCGGCACCGCCGACGCGCCGAACATCGCCATCCCCTCGCCCGACGACGCCGAGACCGGTTCGGCGAGGACGGACGCGAGGCGCTCGGCCTCCGCGTCGGAGAACGAGGGCAGGGCGTCGGCCGCCTGGCCGAGGCCGTCCGCCAGCTCGTCCGCGCCGCCGCCCAGCGCGCCGATGCCCTCGCCGAGCTGCGAGACGCCGTCGGCGAGCTCGTCCGCGCCGGAGGAGAGCGCGCCCGCGCCGGTCGCGAGGCCGCGCGCGCCCTGGGCGAGCTGCCCCACGCCGCCGGCGAGCCCGTTCACGCCGCCCGCGATCTGGCCGGCTCCGTCCTGGAGGTCCCGCGCACCGCCCGCCAGTCCGTATGCGCCGGCGGCGATCCCGTCGGTGCCGTCGGCGAGCTGGTAGGCGCCGTCCGCGAGCCCACCGGCGCCGGCCGCGAGCTCGCGCGCACCGGCGGCCGCCTCATCGCCGCCGTCCGCGAGCGCGGTCAGGCCGTCCGTGAAGCCCTGTGCCTCGCCGACTGCGCCGTCGAGCCGCTGCTGCAGCTCGGGGACCCGCCCCGCGACCGCGCCCAGGTTGGACGCGGCCTGCGACGCGGACGCGGTCGCCGCGTCGGCGAGCTCCCGCAGCTGGGCGCAGTAGGCGGCGTCCTGGGTGGGGTCGCAGCGATCCGCCAGCTCGGCGAACGCCGCGGCGGATTCCGTGAGCTGGGTCGCCGCCCGGTTGAGCTGTCCGGCGATGTCCTGGTCGCGCACGTACTCCACGCCGCCGCGGATGCCGTCGACGAGCTGCTGCGCGCCGTCGGCGAGCTGGCGGTTGCCGTCTGCGATCTGCTGCACGCCGTTCGCGAGGTCGCCCGCGCCCGTGCCGATGCCGGCCATGCCGTCGGCGATGCCCCGCATGTTGCCGGCGATCTCGGCCGCCCCGTCGCCGAGCTGCTGCGCCCCGCCGCTCAGCTGCCCCGCGCCACCGGCGAGCTGGCCCGCGCCGTCGCCGAGCTGCTGCGCTCCCGACGCGGCCTGTGCGGCGCCGCCGGCGAGTTCGCCGGCGCCCGCGCCGAGCTGGCTCACCCCGCCGGCGAGCTGGCCCGCGCCGCCGGAGAGCTGAGTCGCGCCGTCCTGCGCCTCGCGCGCGCCGTCGGCGAGCTGACCCGCGCCGTCGGCGGCGTCCCCGAGCTGGTCGCCGAGGGTCGAGTAGCCGACGAACACGTTCGACAGCGTCGCCTCGGAGAGCATCTGGCCGGTGACCGACGCGGCCACCGACGCGATCTGCGCCGTGATCGCCTGATCGACGATGCGGGCGTCGGGCGCCGTGACGACCTCGATGGTGGCCCGCTCGGGTCGCGTGTCCGAGCCGGACAGCGACTGGCCCGCGGAGGTCGCCGCGGCCGAGAAGTTCTCGGGGATCGTGACGACCGCCTGGTACGTGCCGTCCGCGATGCCGTCGGCGGCGTCGTCCTCGTTCGACAGCACCCACGTGAGGTTGCTGTCGAGGTCGTCCGAGCCCTCCACGAGGCCCGCGGCCACCTGGCGGCCGAGCGGCGTGTACTGGCCCTGCACGGTCACGGGCTCGTCGAGGTTGACGATCGCCGCCGACATGTTGTCCAGGCGCTCGGTCGGGTTGTACAGCGCCGCGACGAGCACGCCGCCGACGACCGCCGGCAGCAGGAGGACGCCGATCACGGTCAGCCACGTGACGGGCTTGGCCGTCCGGGCGCGTTCGAGGCCGGCGACGGCCAGGGTGCGGAAGCGGGTCATGCGTTCACCTCGATGGAGGAAGCGGGGCGGGGTCCGGACGGGAGGGCGCCGCCGGGGGCGACGTCGACCTCGCGGACGTCGGTCCAGCCGGCGTCGAGCACCAGCCGCCGGACGGCACCGGCGTCGGTTCCCGTCGCGACGATCGTGAGGGGCTCGGGAGCCGACGCGTAGGCGGCGTCGCGCAGGACGGCCGCGAGCTGGTCGCGCACGGCAGGGGCGAGGGTGTCGGCGCCGTCGATGACGACGAGCGAGCCGCGGTCGCGGGTCTCGGCCCCGCGTCGGCGCGAGCGGCCGCGCACGGCGGCACGCGCCTCGCGCACGGGATCCTCCGCGCCCGCGAGCAGGGCGAGCCCGACGTGGGCGCGCACCCAGGCGGCGCGCTCGGGAAGCAGGTGTCCGGCGACGCGCAGGAGTCCGCCGGTCGGGACGGTGCGGCCGGCGATCGCGAGCCCCACCGCGCGCGCCGCGCGCGGGTCGGACGACGCGATCACGACGGCCGCGCCCGGCTCGGCGCGCAGAGACACGCCGGCCGCGAGCCGCGCGTCGTCCGTCGCGATCTCGAGGTCCTCGGCCGCGACGACGGCCGTCGAGGCCGGCTCCGGCCAGTCCGCGAGAGAGCGCTCGCGCTCGACGGCCTCCCCCTCGATGTCGAAGTGCGGCAGGAGCCGGTCGAGCCAGCGCGGCATCCACCACGCCTTCTCTCCCAGCAGCGCCATGACGGCGGGAACCAGCGTCATCCGCACGACGAACGCGTCGATCGCGATGCCGACGGCGAGCGCGAGCGCGATGGGCTTGAGGTTGGAGTCGCCCTCCGGCACGAACGCCGCGAAGACGGCGAACATGATCACGGCCGCCGCGGTGACCACGCGTGCGGACGCCGCGAAGCCGCTGCGGACGGCCCCGACCGCGACATCGCGCGTCGCGCCCAGGCGGCGGGCGGCGTGCACGAAGTCCTCGCGCATCCGGGAGACGAGGAACACCTCGTAGTCCATCGCGAGGCCGAACAGCACGCCCATCGCGACGATCGGCATGAACGCGATGACGGGGCCGGTGCGGGCGACGTGGAGCAGATCCGCGCCCCAGCCCCACGAGAACACCGCGGCGACGACGCCGAACGCGGCGAGGATCGACAGCAGGTACCCGAGGGCGGCCTTGAGCGGAACCCAGATCGAGCGGAACACGATCATCAGCAGCACGAACGACAGGCCGACGACGAAGATCCCGAACGGCACGAGCGCTTTGCCGAGCCGGTCGGAGATGTCGATCGCGACGGCCGTGAACCCCGTGACCTTGAGGTCGATGCCGTACCGGTCGAGCCACTCGCCCTGGTGGGCCCGCAGCTCTCGCACCAGGGCGCTCGTGGCGGGGTCGTCGGGTCCGGTCTCGGGAACGATCTGGACGATGCCGGTGTCGGCGGTCTCGTTGGGCGCCGCGAGCGCCACCTCCTTGACGCCGTCGAGCGCCTCGACCTCGTCGCGCAGGTCCTCCAGAAGGCCCAGCGGATCGTCCGACGTGACGATCGTGCCGGTGAGGATCAGGGGGCCGTTGAAGCCGGGGCCGAAGTGCTCGGAGGTGAGGTCGTAGCCGATGCGGGCCTCGTTGTCCCTGGGGAGGGCGCCCGCGTTCGGCAGGGCGAGCGCGAGGCTGCCGATGGGCGCCGCCAGCAGGCCCAGGCCGAGCACGACGGCCACCGTCGTGAGCACGGGGCGACGCGTGACGCCCGCGACCCAGCGCTCCGAGAAGCTCTTCCGTGCGGGCGGCGCGGCGGTGCCGGGTCCGCTGACGGACGCGGTTCCGCCGGCGGATGCGGTGCCGGTTCCGGCGGCGCGCGCGCCGCGGCGGCGGGGCAGCCGGCCGATGGCGCGGTGGCCCGCGAAGCCCAGCAGCGCGGGCGTGAGGCTGACGGCGATCAGCACGGCGACCGCGACCGCGACCGCCGCCGCGATGCCCATGGTGGTCAGGAACGGGATGTTCGCGAAACTCAGGCCGATCAGGGCGATCAGCACCGTCACGCCCGCGAACACGACCGCGGAGCCCGCGGTCCCGGTCGCGCGGCCGGCGGACTCCTCGAGCTCCATCCCGTCCCGCACCTGATCCTGGTGGCGCGCCGCGATGAACAGGGAGTAGTCGATGCCGACGGCCAGGCCGAGCATCAGCGCGAGCATCGGGGTCGTCGCCGACACGGTGGCGAACTGCGTCGCGGCGACGAGTCCCAGCAGCGACGCCCCCACCCCGATGAGGGCCACGGCGAGCGGCAGCCCCGCGAGCACGAGCGAACGGAAGGTGATGATCAGCACGAGCAGGGCGACGATGACGCCGATCGCCTCGGTGATCGTGACGGTGGGCAGCTCGGTCGAGAACAGCTCGCCGCCGAGTGCGGTCTGCGAGCCGTCGGGGAGGCGCTCGGCCAGGTCGTCGACCACGGCCTGGAGCGCCGCCTTGTCGTCGCCGGTGATCTCGGTCTGGATCGCATCGAACTGCAGTTGCGCGATCGCGGCGGTGCCCCCGTCCGAGATCATCCCGCTGACCAGGCCGTCGAACGGCGAGGTCGCGCTGCTGACGTCCGGAAGATCCGCGAGCTCGGACACCGCCGCCTCGATCGGCTCCCGGTATGCGGCGTCCTCGACGCTCTCGCCCGGCGCCGCGACCACGATGAACTGCGCGCTGGTGCCGGACACCTGCGGGAACGTCCGGCTGAGCTGCTCGAGGCCCTCCTGCGATTCCGTCCCCGGGATCGAGAAGGAGTTGTCGAACCCCTTGTTCAGCCCGAGCGCGCCGCCGCCCGCCACGAGCAGGATGAGCAGCCACGCCGACAGGACGCGCCAGGGGTGGCGGAACGACCAACGGCCGAGCGAGTACAGCAGCGTGGACACAGACGCCCTTCGGATCGGCGGACAGGGGGTTTCGATACAGCGCTGTATCCGATACAAGTGTGTATCGTAATCGGCGGCGCGGCAACCGCGGCTGGGGGAGCGGTGAGAATGAGAGCCGGAGGGGCGCGATGAACGAGACGGGCACAGAGCGGGCCTCGACCCGCAGTCGCGAGAACACGCGCGCCCGCCTGCTGGACGCGGCCGCGCAGGTCTTCGCGGAGGTCGGTCTCGGCGAGGCGTCGGTCGAGGCGGTCTGCGAGCGCGCGGGCTTCACCCGCGGTGCCTTCTACTCCAACTTCGACTCGAAGGACGAGCTGTTCGTCGAGCTCGTCGGGCGCTTCGTCAGCGAGCGCGTCGAGGCCGTGCGCCGCCGCGTGGCCGAGCTGCTCGAGAGCGGCGACATCCTCGCGGCGTCCACCGACGCCGAGCCCGCGAACGCGGTCGCGCTCGTGCAGGCCCTCGACGTCCCGGGCGACGACCGCTTCGGGGTCATGCTGATGAACGAGATCCGGATCCGCGCGATGCGCGATCCGCAGACGGCCGCCGCGTTCCTCGCCCAGGACGACCGGATGCTGCGCGAGGTGGCGCAGCTCGTCGACGACATCGCCGCAGCGAAGGACATCCGCCTCGCGATGCCCGCCGAAGACGCCGCGCGCATGGTGCTGACCGCGTGGGAGGGCGCCTCGGCGCGCGCCCTCATCGCCGGCGCCACGGACGAGGAGCTCTTCGCCGTGCGCAGCCGCGAGATCGCGCGCGTCGGCCAGCTGCTCATCGACCGCGCCTGACGCGCCGCCCCGGCCGCGACAATCCGTGCTGCCGCCGACAATCCGTCCCCGCGCCCACAATCCGTGCGCCACACGCATTCTCGGCGCGGGGACGGATTGTCGCGGGTCAGGCGGTGCCGGACAGCAGCGCGTGGCAGCGCGCGATGCGTTCGAGCCAGGCGGCGCGGCGCTCGGGAGGGGCGGCGTGCGCGTCGAGCAGCGCCGGATCGGGGATGACGCGGCCGGCCGGGATCGCGCCGCCGCGCGGGACGAGGGGATCGGCGACGACGTCGGCCGCGAGCAGCGACGCGGTGCCGAGGCCGCAGTCGAAGGGGAGGTCGGGCAGCGCGGCGGCGAGCGCCGCGCCCTGTGAGAGGCCGACGGACGTGTCGAGCGCGCTGGACACCACCGCCGGCAGCCCCGTCGCGGCGACGATCTCGAGCGCGCGGCGCACTCCGCCGAGCGGCTGCGCCTTGACCACGACGAGGTCGGCCGCGCCCGCGCGGGCGACCGCGAGCGGATCCTGCGCCTTGCGGACACTCTCGTCCGCCGCGATCGGCAGATCCCAGCGCCGCAGGCGCGTGCGCAGCTCGGCCAGCTCCGCGACCGTGGCGCACGGCTGCTCGAGGTACTCGAGGTCGAACTCCGCGAGGGCGTGGGCGGCGTGCTCGGCCTCGTCGACGTTCCAGCCGCCGTTGGCATCGATCCGCACGCGCCCCTCCGGGCCGAGCAGCTCGCGCACGGCGCGCACGCGCGCGACGTCATCCGCGAGCGTCTGTGCCCGCTCGGCGACCTTGACCTTGACGGTGCGGCAGCCGTCGTAGCGCGCCAGCACCTCGCCGACGCGCTCCACGGGCACGGCGGGCAGCGTCGCATTGACCGGGATCTCGGTGCGCACGGCCTCGGGCTGCGCGTGCCACGCGAAGTCGATCGCCGCGGCGAGCCAGGTCGCGGCCTCGTCGTCGGCGTACTCGAGGAACGGGGAGAACTCGGCCCACCCGAGCGGCCCCTCGATGAGCGCGGCCTCCCGGTGCTCCACGCCGCGGAAGCGCGTGGCGAGCGGCAGCGAGACGACGCGCGCACCCGCGAGCAGATCCGCCAGCGGGGGCACGGGAGGGGAGGCCGGGGACGTCATCCCCTCATCCTGCCCGGACGGACGCGCCGAGGCCACGCCCCCGGGCGGACCGCGGCGACGAGCTCACCCGGGCCGATCGGGCGACGCCTCGACGGGCACGCCGTGCTCGCGGTCGCGCGACGGGATGAGCGGCAGCGAGAGCGCGGGGGCCAGCGCGACGAGGGCGAAGGAGAGCGGATAGCCGACGAGCCCGATGAGGCCACCGACCGCGGGGCCGACGAGCGCCGCGGCGACGAACTGACCGGTGTTCTGCACGCCGAGGGCGCGCCCGGCCCAGACCGGGCCGGCGAACTCGGCGACCGACGTGAACGCCGGGCCGTTGTCCGCGACCGAGACGCACGTCGCGATGACGTAGGCGACCGCGGCGGCCCCCGCCCACTCCAGGCCCGCCAGCCCGGCCAGCGCCAGCAGCACGGCGATGCCCGCGACCGCGATCCGCCGCAGCAGCCGCACCCGTCCGATCCGGTCCGACCAGATGCCGATCCCGATGCGTCCCAGCGCCCCCGCGAACTGCGCCCCGCCCACGAGGGCGCCCGCTGCCAGCTCGGACCAGCCGAGCTCGGCGACGAGCCACACCAGGCCGAACGTCGACAGCGCGAACTGCGGCACGACCAGCAGCACCGACACGGCGTGGATGCGCCACAGGAATCCGCTCGACCGGTACGGGTTCGCCGCGGCCGGGGCCTGCGCGCCGCCGGCGGGCGCTCGCCGCGGGTCGCGGATCCCCAGACCGCACGCCACGGTCAGCGTGCCCGTGAGCACCACCGACAGCATCAGCGCCGCTCCCACCCCGGACGCGGCCGCGAGCGGGGGCACCGCGACGGCCGCGACCGTGACGCCCAGCGGCTGCGCCATCTGCCGGATCCCCATCGCCAGTCCGCGGCGCTCCCGGGGGAACCAGCCGACCACCAGGCGGCCGCTGGCCGAGCTCGCGCTGCCCGCCGCCATCCCGCCGAGCACGAGGAAGACGCCGAGCCACGCGTAGCCGTCCGCGAGAGCCGCGCCGAGCGCGGCCGCGCATCCGAGCACGAGGCCCGCCGTGATCGTCAGTCGCTCACCCATGCGGTCCGCCAGCGCGCCCCACGCCACCAGCGTGAGGACGAGCCCGAGGCTGGGGGCGCCCGCGAGCACGCCGGCCTGAGCCAGGCTCATCCCGTGCTCGCTGTGGAGCACCGGGATCAGGAAGGCGGGAGTCGCCGCGAAGGCCGAGCCCGCCAGCTGGGCGCCGATCGCGAGGGTCAGCTGCACCCATGCCAGGGATGGGGAGGGCTGCGCGGACATCCTGCTCATCCTGTCACCGAGCCTGTCACCGCGACACGCATGCGACCGGACACGCCCAGCGGACCGTCACGGTAATGACCGCTGCTACTTCATCGTACGCACTTCCAATAGTGTGTGTCACACGGTATAGTGTCGGACATGCAAGAGCGCGACGACGTCGAGACCCACCGGCAGGAGCTGCGGCGCGGAACCGTCGTGCTCGCGTGCCTGCAGCTGCTGCGCCGGCCCGGCTACGGCTATGGGCTCCTCGAGGAGCTCGACCGGCGCGGCTTCACGGCCGATGCCAACACGCTCTACCCGCTGCTGCGGCGGCTGGAGAAACAGGGCTACCTCACGAGCGAGTGGAACACGGACGAGGCGCGGCCCCGGAAGTTCTACCGCACCTCGGACGACGGCACCCGCCTCGCCCGGATCCTCGCTGAAGACTGGCGCGCCCTCGCGGCCGCCTTCGACGACCTGACCGACGCGTGACGACTTCGCACGCGATGCAAGGAGCACCATGAACGACAAGATCCCCGACGTGTCCGGGCTGCGGCACCCCGACACCTACACGTCCTGGTACATCGCCGAGGTGACGCGGCGGGTCCCCGCCCGGCAGCGCGACGACATCGCCGAGGAGCTGTGGGCGTCCATCAGCGACCAGGTCGAGGCCCGCGCGCTCAGCGGCGTCGATCCGGAGGATGCGGAGTGGTCGGTGCTGTCCGAGCTCGGCGACCCCGTCGCGCTCGCCGCGCAGTACGCGGATCGCCCGCTGCACCTCGTCGGCCCCCGCTTCTATCCGACCTGGCGCCGGCTCGTCGTCGTGCTGCTGTGGAGCGTGCTGCCGGCGCTGGGCGTCGCCGTCGCACTCGGCCAGGTGATCGCGGGAGCCCACGTGGGCCAGGTGATCGGCACGGTCCTCGTGACCGTGCAGCTCACGGCCCTGCACCTGCTGTTCTGGACGACCCTCGTGTTCGCGCTGATCGAGCGTTCCGGGCCGACCGGCGCGGACGCCGTGAAGGCCTGGACGGTTGACGACCTGCGGCGGCCCGCCGACGACGGTGCCGGCCGGGCCGAGCTGATCGCGACGACGGTCTTCCTCGCCCTGCTCGCCGGCGCCGTGGTGTGGGATCGCTTCATCGGCTTCGTGCCCGGCACGGACGGGCCGCTGCCCCTGCTGCACCCCGGCCTCTGGCCGTGGGGGATCGCGGGCCTGTTCGCGATCATGGCCGTCGAGGTCGTCGTCGCGTTCGCCGTGTACCGCCGCGGGCGCTGGACGGTGCCGCTGGCCGTCGTGCAGGCGCTGCTCGGCCTCGCGATCGGCGCGGCGGCGCTGTGGCTGCACGTGAGCGGTCAGCTGGTCAACCCGGAGTGGATCGCGACCGTGCTGGGCACGGTCGACGCGGAGGCTCGGCGCGTGCTCGGCATCCTCGTCGCGTTCGTCATCGCGGGCGTGTTCGTCTGGGGCGCGATCGATCCGTTCGTGAAGGCGCGTCGCGCCGCGCGCGTCGGTCCCGGCGGCGGCGCGGAATAGGCTGGCACGCGTGAGCGACACCCAGGTCTCCGAGCTGTTCGACCCGTCCGAGTGGGATGCTGCGCCCGGGTCCGAGGCGTACCGCGACATCACGGCGCACGTGTCGCGCGACGGGCGCATCGCCCGCATCGCGTTCGACCGGCCGGAGGTGCGCAACGCGTTCCGTCCCGCGACGGTGGACGAGCTGTACCGGGCGCTCGACGCGGCGCGGCAGGACCCGCGGATCGGCGTGGTCCTGCTGACGGGCAACGGGCCGAGCCCCAAGGACGGCGGCTGGGCCTTCTGCTCCGGCGGCGACCAGCGCATCCGGGGCCGGGACGGCTACAAGTACTCGGAGGACGAGACGTCCGTGACCGACGCGGCCCGCGCCGGTCGGCTGCACATCCTCGAGGTGCAGCGGCTCATCCGCTTCATGCCCAAGGTCGTGATCGCCGTCGTGCCCGGCTGGGCCGCGGGCGGCGGCCACTCGCTGCACGTCGTGTGCGACCTCACGATCGCCAGCGCCGAGCACGGCCGCTTCAAGCAGACCGACGCGGACGTCGGCTCGTTCGACGCGGGATACGGCTCGGCGTACTTCGCGCGCCAGATCGGCCAGAAGTTCGCGCGCGAGGTGTTCTTCCTCGCCGAGGAGTACTCGGCCCAGCGCGCCTACGAGATGGGCGCCGTCAACCGCGTGGTGCCGCACGCCGACCTGGAGCGCGAGGCGCTGCGCATGGCGCGCACCGTGCTGACGAAGTCCCCGACGGCGATCCGGATGCTGAAGTTCGCGTTCAACGCGGCCGACGACGGCATGGCGGGGCTGCAGGTGTTCGCGGGCGAGACCACGCGCCTCGCGTACGGCACCGACGAGGCCGTCGAGGGGCGCGACGCCTTCCTTCAGAAGCGCGAGCCGGACTGGTCGCCCTACCCGTGGCACTTCTGACCCCGACTCGCGGATGCCGGAGCGGGCCGTGAGGCTCGAGCGGCTGGGCTCGGACGAGCCGCGCGACGTGCTGCGGGCGCTGCGGTCCGCGCTCGGCGCGGGGCCGGCCGTCGCGCTCGGCCCCGCCGAGCGCCCACTGCCCCCCGAGGTGCCCGCCGGGACGGCCGTGGTGGTCACGACCTCGGGGTCCAGCGGCGTGCCCAAGAGCGTCGCGCTGTCCCGGGCGGCGCTGACCGCGAGCGCGCTCGCCACCGCCGACCGGATCGGGACGGGACAGTGGCTGCTGGCCCTCCCCGCCGGATACGTCGCGGGCGTGCAGGTGCTCGTCCGCTCGCTCGTGCAGGGCACCGAGCCCGCGATCCTGGCGGGGAGGTTCTCGCCCGTCGCGTTCGCGCATGTCGCCTCCGGCATGCGCTCGTCGCGCGGCGGCGCGCGCGTGCCGACCTACACCTCGCTCGTGCCCGCGCAGCTGCAGACCCTCGTGACCGCCGCCGACGAGGATCCCGCGGTGGCGCGCGCGCTGGCGTCGTTCGAGGCGATCCTCGTCGGTGGCCAGGCCCTGCCGCAGCACGTGCGCGAGCGAGCCGCGGAGCACGGCGCCCGCATCGTGCGGACGTACGGCTCCACCGAGACCAGCGGGGGATGCGTGTACGACGGCGTCCCGCTCGACGGCGTGCGCGTCGAGCCGGTCGACGGCGAGCTGCGTATCGCCGGGCCCACGCTCGCGGACGGATACGTGGGCGACGACCCCCTGACGGAGCGCGTCTTCGCACGGGACGCCGACGGCGTCCGCTGGTACCGCACGGGCGACGCCGGCACGGTCGAGGATGGCGCGGTGCGCGTGACGGGACGGATCGACAACGTCATCGTGTCGGGCGGCGTCAACGTGTCGCTCGACCGCGTCGAGCGCATCGTGCGCGAGACGCCCGGCCTCGCCGCAGCGGTCGTGGTGGGGGTACCCGACGAGCGGTGGGGCGAGGCGAGCGTCGTCGTCGCGCCGCGCGCCGCCGTCGCCGACCCGGACGCGGTCCTCGCGGCCGCGCGCGAAGCCGTCGCCGCCGCGGTCGGCAAACCCGCCCGCCCCGCGCGCATCCTGCTCGTAGACGAGCTGCCGCGTCTGGCGTCGGGCAAGCCCGACCGCCGCGCCCTCTCCCGGCTCGCGGCCGGCTGACGAGCCCGTTGCGAGATGTCGTCCGTCACCCGGCGGCGCCGGCCCGGTCCGCGCGGATCGGGGCCGCGCTCCGGGGGTCGTAGGATCGGGGATCGTGGCGAAGAAGAAGAACAGGGGCGTCAGCGGCAATCCGGCGAAGCGCGGCAGCGTGGTCGCACCGCCGCCGCCGCCCGTCACCCCCCGGGACTGGATCCAGGCGGCGCGGCTGCGCACCCTGCCGCTCGCGATCTCCCCGGTCCTGATCGGCACGGGCGCGGCGATCTTCGTCGGCGACCTGTTCCACTGGGTCATCGCGCTGGCCTGCCTGGCGGTGTCCGTCTCGCTGCAGATCGGCGTCAACTTCGCCAACGACTACAGCGACGGCATCCGCGGCACGGACGCCCACCGCGTCGGCCCCGCGCGTCTGACGGCGTCGGGCCGCGTGGCGCCGCGCACCGTCATGCTCGTCGCCTTCGCGTTCTTCGCCGTTGCGGCGATCGCGGGCCTGGCGATCGCGATCCGCACCCAGCAGTGGTGGCTCCTGCTGGTCGGCGCGGCGTGCATCGTCGCGGCGTGGTTCTACACGGGCGGCAAGCGCCCGTACGGCTACAACGCGCTCGGCGAGGTCTTCGTCTTCGTCTTCTTCGGGCTGGTCGCCACGCTCGGCACGACGTGGGTGCAGGCTCAGGCGCTGCCGCAGGAGGCGTGGTTCGGAGGCATCGGCGCGGGCCTGCTGGCGTGCGCCGTGCTGGCGGCGAACAACCTGCGCGACATCGATCAGGATCGCCGCGTCGGCAAGCGCACGCTGAGCGTGCTCATCGGCCGCCGCGCCACGCAGATCCTCTACACGGCGTTCGTGGTGCTCGCCTTCGCGATCAGCTGGTTCCTGGCGCTGTTCCACCCGATCGCGTGGCTGGCGTCGCTCGCGCTGCTCGCGGGCCTGCCCGCCATCCTCATCGTGTGGCTCTACCGCCACCCGCGCGAGCTCGTCACCGCGCTCGGCCTGACGTCCCTCACGTCGCTCGGCTACGCCGCGTTCCTGTTCTGGGCGTTCGTCGGCTGATCCCGCGCCGATCCCGCTCCGGTCCGGCGCTCGGCGGCGTCCTCAGCCCTCGTCGCGCGTCGCGCTCTCGTTCGCGGCATCCTCGGCCTCGTCCTCCAGCTCGCGCTCGGTCCTGCGCTGCGGCGCCTGCGCACGCTCCCGGCGCTCGGCCAGCGACTCCGAGACGTCCGACAGCGGCCGCCGCAGCAGCAGGACCGACAGGCTGAGCCCGATCAGCGCGGCGAAGACGGCCGCGAGCCACCACAGGTCATGGAAGACGGGGAACAGCATGAGCAGCCCGAACGGCACCAGGAACGCCGCGAGGCGCAGCACCGAGTAGAGCAGGAACGACAGGCCGGCGGACTTCTTCACGCCCCCGAGTCTAGGAGCGGGCCCTGAAGGATCCCTTGACCCGATCGCCGCGGGGCCGCTACCATCCTCCGAACCCCGCTCGTCCGGCCGCTGCTCAGGCGGCGCGCCTAGGATGAGGGGATGGCCCGTCTCTTGATCGTCCTCGGCGTCGCCGCCGTGGTGTTCTGGGTGTTCAGCATCGTCGATTGCGCGGTGCAGTCCCCCGCGCGCCACCGAGGCGTGTCAAAAGGGGCATGGATCGCGATCGTGATCCTCATCCCGGTCCTGGGCGGACTGCTGTGGTTCACGATCGGGCGCGGACGCCGACAGACGGCGCAGCGCGCGGTGGCGCCGGACGACGACCCCAACTTCCTCGGCACCATCGGGGGGATCTCGGACCAGGACGAGCGCATCCGCCTCCTGGAGGAGGAGCTCGCGCGCCTGGATTCCGAGGCGGACGGGCCTGCTCCCGACGACCGCATCGGGCCGCTGGACGACGACCCCGACGGGGCCGACGACGGCGCCGGCGAGCGCCCGGGCATCGACCGCGACGGCCCTGACACGGACGACGACGGCCGCGGCCGCCGCGGCACCGCCGGCTGACGTGTCCGGGGCGCCGGACGCCAAGGCGTCGCCCGCGACCGAGGCGGCCGCCGCGCTGCTCGACGAGCTCGTCTCATGCGGCCTGCGGCATATCGTCGTCAGCCCCGGGGCGCGCTCGCAGGCGCTCGCGCTGGCCGCCGCCGCGCTCGAGCGCGCGGGCCGGGTCCGTCTCCACGTCCGGATCGACGAGCGCGTCGCAGGCTTCACGGCGCTCGGCATCGGGCGCGAGATCCGTGTGCCGGCCGCCGTCATCTGCACGTCCGGCACTGCGGTCGCCAACCTGGTGCCCGCCGTACTCGAGGCGCACCACGCGGGTGTCCCGCTGCTGCTGCTGACCGCCGACCGCCCGCCCGAGCTGCGGGGCGTAGGGGCCAACCAGACGACGACCCAGCCCGGCCTCTTCCGCGACGCGACGCGCTTCGCCGCCGACGCCGCCGTGCCGACCGGGGCAGTGGGCGAGGCCGACGACGCCCGCGCCCTCGCCCGCACCGCGATCCGCGCCGCGGCCGGACCGATCGCCGGCCCCGTCCACCTCAACCTCCCGTACCGCGAGCCGCTCGCGGGCTCGCTGCCGGCGTGGTTCGAGGGCCCGAGCGTCGACCCCGCCGACGATGCCGGTCAGGTCGACGACGCGGCCCAGGTCGGCGACACGGCCCAGCCCGGCGACGCCGGTCAGCCCGGCGACGCGATCACGACCGTGCTCGAGCCCGGCCCGCGCACGGTCGTGATCGCGGGGGCGGACGCCGGCCCCGAGGCCGAGGAGGTCGCGCACGCGGGCGGGTGGCCGCTGGTCGCCGAGATCGTCAGCGGCGCGCGCTTCGGTCGACACGTCGTCCACGGCTATCGGGCCCTGCTGCGCGATCCCGACCTCGGCGGACGCATCGAGCGGGTCGTCGTCCTGGGCCACCCGACGCTGTCGCGCGAGACGACCGCGCTGCTGTCGCGGGACGACGTCGAGGTCATCGCGGTGGACGGGCCGGGGGAGCGGCTCAATCTGAACGGCCGCACCCGCGCCGTGCCGGGCGTGCGTGTGGCCGCGGGCGCCGCGGATCGCGCGTGGCTCGCCGCGTGGATGCGCGCCTCCGCGGCGCACGCCGTGGACCTGACCGCGCCGGCCCCGGATCTCGACGCGCTCGCGTCGAGCGATCGGCATGCGCGGCTGCAGGCCGTCGAGGCGGAGCTCGCCGCCGTGCGGCGGCCTCTCGACCGCGAGCAGCTCGTCGCGGCGGTGTGGGCGGCGACCTGGCCGCACGACCGGCTGGTGTTCGGCTCGTCGCGGCTCGTGCGGGTGGCCGACGCGGTCCTGCCCGGCAAGCGCGTGCCCGTGCACGCCAACCGGGGGCTGGCCGGCATCGACGGTACGATCGCGACGGCCACGGGGATCGCGGTCGCGAGCCAGGGGGAGGGACGTCCCGGCGTCACGCGCGTGCTGCTCGGAGACCTGGCGTTCCTGCACGACGTGGGCGCCTTGCTGCTGCCCGTCGGGGAGGAGGAGCCGCGCGTCCAGGTCATCGTCGGCAACGACGGCGGCGGGACGATCTTCGACGGCCTGGAGGTCGCCGCCATCGCCTCCGCCGCGGACATGGCGCGCGTGCAGTACACGCCCCAGGCCGCCGGCATCGCGGACCTCGCACGCGCCTACGGCTGGGAGCACGTCGTCGTGAAGACCCGCTCGGCGCTCGACCAGGCGCTCATCGCCCCGGGCGCCCGTCGGATCATCGAGGTCCCGCTGAACCGCTGACGCGCCCGCAGTCGGCCGGCGACCCGTGGGAGTCCGCGCCAGGGATCTCCCGCCCGGGCGCCGGACACGTCAGAATGTGCCCCATGACCGCCAAGAGCCAGGCCAAGTGGACCGAGGACGCGCTGCAGGTGCTGCGCGTGGACAGGGGATTCCGGCTCGATCGGGTCTCGCCCGACGCGACGCCGGGATACGGCGGCACGAAGGCGGACGGTGCACGCGACCTCGCGGCGGGCCTGGCGCAGCTGGCCGAGTACCAGGAGCGGCTCTACGCCGCCAGCCACGGCGGCACCGCGAAGGACGCCGTGCTGCTCGTGCTGCAGGCGATGGACTCGGCGGGCAAGGGCGGCATCGTGCGGCACGTCGTGGGCGGCGTGGATCCGCAGGGCGTCGCGCTGGCCGCGTTCAAGTCGCCCACCGAGGAGGAACTGGCCCACGACTTCCTCTGGCGCGTGCAGAAGCGCATCCCCGCTCCCGGCATGATCGGCGTGTTCGACCGCTCGCACTACGAGGACGTGCTGATCGGCCGGGTGCGCAAGCTCGCCGACGCGGAGGAGATCGAGCGGCGCTACGGCGCGATCGTCGACTTCGAGCGCCGGCTGACCGAGGCCGGGATCCGCATCGTCAAGGTCATGCTGCACATCTCGCCCGAGGAACAGGGCAAGCGCCTCCTGGAGCGCCTCGAACGGCCGGACAAGCACTGGAAGTTCAACCCGGGAGACGTCGACGAGCGCCTGCGGTGGCCCGCGTACATGGAGGCGTATCAGACCGTGCTGCAGCGCACCTCGACGGACGAGGCGCCGTGGTTCGTCGTGCCGGCCGACCGGAAGTGGTACGCGCGGCTGGCGGTGCAGGCGCTCCTGCTGGAGACGCTCGAGGACATCGACCCGCAGTGGCCGGCCGCCACGTTCGACGTCGAGGCCGAGACCGCCCGCCTCCGCGCGACCCTCTGAGTCGGGAGCGGACGCGTCAGGCCAGCGCGTCGACGATCGGGCGGAACTTCACGCGCGTCTCCAGCAGCTCCGCCTCGGGAGCGCTGCCGGCCACGATCCCGCCCCCCGCGTGCGCCGTCACTCCGCGCACGGCGCCGGCCGCGTCCGGTGTCGCCTCGGCCGCCGGTTCGAACTGCGCACAGCGGAGCGCGATCGCCCACTCGCCGTCGCCGCGCGCGTCGATCCAGCCGACCGGGCCGGCGTAGCGGCCGCGGTCGAACGGTTCGATGCGCCGGATGAGCGCGGTGGCCGCGTCGCGCGGCGTGCCGGCGACCGCTGCCGTGGGGTGCAGCGCCCGCGCCATGTCGAGCGCGCTCGACCCGTTCGAGAGCGTGCCCTCGACGTCCGTGGCGAGGTGCCACAGGTTCGGCAGCTTGAGCGTGAACGGCTGCTCGGCGGCGGCGAGGGCCGACGTGTGCGGGCGGAGCGCCTCGAGGACCGAGCGAACCGCGTAGCCGTGCTCGTCCAGATCCTTCGCGCTCGCCGCCAGCTCGGCCGTGATCGCGGTGTCCTCGTCCGCATCGGCGCCTCGCGGGCGCGTGCCGGCGAGCACCCGCGCGGTCACGGCGCCGCCCCGCACCGTCACCAGCGTCTCGGGGCTCGCGCCGATGATGCCGTCGACGGCATACGCCCACGTGTCGGGATAGCCCGTCATCAGCGCGCGGATCAGTCGCCGCAGGTCCGCGCTCGCCGGTACGGTCCCCGCGATGTCCCGCGCGACCACCACCTTCGCCACCTCGCCGGCGTCGATCGCGCCGAGGGCCGCCCGGACGGCATCGCCGTGCGCGGCCGGATCCATGCGCCCCGGGCCCAGCGTCGCCGACCAGTGCGGACCGTAACCCGCCGGGCGCGGAACCGCGGGGAACGGCTCGTCCTCGCGGCGGATCCGGGTGATCCAGGCGCGCCCGCCGCGCCGCCCGAGGATCGTGCTGGGCACCGTGAGCGTGCTCGCCAGTGCCGAGGAGTCGTCGAACGCGAGCGCGCCGAACGCCACCAGCCCGGTCCCGGGGACGGCGATCTCGTCGTCGGACCGGGACTCCGCGGAGATCTCGCGCCAGGCGTCCGCGAGCCGCGCGATCCGGTCCTCGCCCGTCACGGACAGGCGCAGCACGGCGGGACCGGCTCCCACCATCCCGTCCCCCCGGCGCAGCCAGGCGGTCGGGTCGTCCGCGGAGGTGAACGGCAGCAGGTCCTCGACCGGATCCACCTCCCGGGTCTCGACCGTCAGGCGCGGCGGACGGGCGGATTCGGTCACCCGTCCAGCTTAGGTCGTGCCCGGCACAGCGCCTCGCTGCCCGGCCCCGCGACCGAGGCGCCCGGTATCCCGCGCCTAGAATCGACAGTGTGAACCAGCGCGACCAGGACAGCCCACGCAGCCCCCGCGCCGATCTGGGGAAGGACCCCGCGAGCGTGAGCGGCATGTTCGACCAGGTCGCCGCGCGATACGACGTCACGAACGCGGTGCTGAGCCTCGGCAACGACCGCCTGTGGCGCGCCGCCACCACCCGCGCCGTCGCCCCCCGCCCGGGCGAGCGCATCCTCGACCTCGCCGCGGGCACGGGCGCGTCGTCCGTCTCGCTCGCGCGCAGCGGCGCGCAGGTCGTGGCCGCCGACTTCTCGCCCGGGATGATCGCGGACGGGCGCCGCCGCCACGGCGACGTGCGCAACCTGACCTTCGTGGAGGCGGACGCGACCGACCTCCCGTTCGCCGACGGCGAGTTCGACGCCGTCACGATGTCGTTCGGCCTGCGCAACGTCGACCGACCGAAGACCGCGCTGGCCGAGCTGCTGCGGGTCACCCGCCCCGGGGGCCGGCTCGTGATCTGCGAGTTCTCGCACCCGCGCTCGGCCGCGTTCCGGCGGCTCTACGGCTTCTACAACGACCGTGTGCTGCCGCGCGTCGCGCGCGCGCTCAGCTCTCACAGCGAGGCCTACGACTACCTCAACGAGTCGATCAAGCAGTGGCCGGATCAGCGCACGCTCGCCGAGTGGATCCGCGAGGCGGGCTGGGCGGAGGTCGCCTATCGCGACCTGACGTTCGGCATCGTCGCGCTGCACCGCGCGGTCAAGCCGGGCGACGTGCGGGGCGGCACCGGCGACGCGGGTGCCGTCGGCGGCGCGGCCACCACGAGCGCTGCCGGCGCCGAGCGCGACGCGAACGCGACGGATGCCGGTGCGTCGGACGCGGGCGGGGCCGCCGGCGGCGACGGCGGCGCGGCGACCGCGTGAGGGCTCTGTGCATACCTCCGGCGCGGTGCCTGCGCACGGCCGGTAGGCTGGATCCGTGACACGCCGCTCTCCCGCGCCGGGGACCTCTGCGCCCGGCTCGCGCACGGCGAGCCGCTTCGGGCTCAGCGAGCGCGTCTTCGCCGGCCCGGGATCGCGCCGCCTCATCGCCGCGATCGAAAGCGGCCTCGAGCGTGTCGAAGAGCAGCTCGCGGTCGAGCTGCGCTCCGCTGACGACCTCGTGGACGCGACGAGCCGGTACCTGTACGAGGCCGGCGGCAAGCGCGTGCGTCCCATGCTCACGATGCTGTCGGCGCAGCTGGGCGACGGCGCGACCCAGCCCGTGATCGACGCGGCCACGGCGCTCGAGCTGACGCACCTCGGATCCCTCTACCACGACGACGTCATGGACGGCGCCGACCGTCGCCGCGGCGTCGCGAGCGCGCACCAGGTCTGGGGCAACAGCATCGCGATCCTCACGGGCGACCTGCTGTTCTCGCGCGCGAGCCAGATCATGGCGCGCCTGGGCGACCGCGCCATGCGGCTGCAGGCCGACACGTTCGAGCGCCTCGTGCTCGGTCAGATGCACGAGACGGTCGGTGCGAAGCCCGGCGACGACCCCATCGCGTTCTACATCCAGGTGCTCGCCGACAAGACCGGATCCCTGATCGCGGCGGCGGCGCAGGCGGGCGCGGTCTTCTCCAACGCCGACGAGACCTATCACGAGCCGCTGCGCGAGTACGGCGAGAAGGTCGGCGTCGCGTTCCAGCTGCTCGACGACGTGATCGACCTGTCGGCCGATCCGACCGAGACCGGAAAGGTGCCGGGCACGGATCTGCGCGCCGGCGTGCCCACGATGCCGTACCTCCTGCTGGCCCGGTCGGACGATGCGCACGCGCGGGAGCTGACCGAGCAGATCGATGCCGGTGTCGCGCGGATCGGCGAGGGCGACGACCCCGCGATCCTGGACGCGCCGCTCGCGCGCCTGCGCGACCACGATGCGACGGAGCGCACGCGCGAGCTCGCGATGTCGTGGACGCGCGAGGCGGTCGACGCGCTCGCGCCCCTGCCGCGCGGCGGCGTGAAGGAGGCGCTCACGCGCTTCGCCCAGTCGCTCGTCGATCGCAGCAGCTGATCGTCGAGCGGCCGCGTGGACCCCGCGCCCGCTGAGAGCGCCCGTCCAGCGGGTGACGACAGACTAGAGACCGCTGAGCCACGAAGGCCAGATCGATGGAGGGAAAGTCATGACCAAGCTGAGGCTGGCCATCGTCGGCGCAGGACCCGCCGGCATCTATGCGGCGGACATCCTGCTGAAGACCGAGCGGAAGTTCGACGTCTCGATCGACCTGTTCGAGCAGCTGCCGGCCCCGTACGGCCTCGTGCGCTACGGCGTGGCTCCCGACCACCCGCGCATCAAGGGCGTCATCGGCGCGCTGCGCGAGGTGCTCGACCGCGGCGACATCCGCATCTTCGGCAACGTCCGCTTCGGTCAGGACATCACGCTCGACGACCTCAAGCGCCACTACAACGCCGTGATCTTCGCGACCGGCGCGATCCGCGACGCCGACCTGGACATCCCCGGCATCGACGCCGAGGGCTCCTTCGGCGCCGCCGACTTCGTGAGCTGGTTCGACGGGCACCCCGACGTGCCCCGCACGTGGCCGCTCACGGCGTCGTCGGTCGGGGTGATCGGCAACGGCAACGTCGCGCTCGACATCTCCCGCATCCTCGCCAAGCACGCCATCGATCTGCTGCCCACCGAGGTGCCGCAGAACGTCTACGAGATCCTCGAGGCTTCGCCGGTCACCGACGTCCACGTGTTCGGGCGCCGCGGACCGGCACAGGTGAAGTTCACGCCGCTCGAGCTGCGCGAGCTCGGCGAGCTGCGCGACGTCGACATGGTCGTGTACGACGAGGACTTCGACTACGACGAGGCGTCGAAGACCGCGGTCGCGACCAACAAGCAGGTCAAGGTCATCGACCGGATCCTGCAGTCGTGGCGCCAGCGCGACTCGGTCAACAACGCGGGGGGCAGCGCCTCGCGTCGGCTGCACCTGCACTTCTGGGCACGTCCCGTCGAGGTGCGCACGGACGAGGCCGGCCGCGTCGCCGCGCTCGTGTACGAGCGCACGCGCCCCGACGGCCACGGCGGCGTCGAGGGCACCGGCGAGCTGCGCGAGGTGACCATGGGGCAGCTGTACCGTGCGGTGGGGTACTTCGGATCGCCCCTGCCCGGCGTGCCCTTCGACGAGCGCCACGGCGTCATCCCGAACCACGAGGGCCAGGTGCTCGCGCAGGACTCCAACGAGCGCGTCCCCGGCATGTACGCCACCGGATGGATCAAGCGCGGCCCCGTGGGCCTCATCGGGCACACCAAGTCGGACGCCATGGAGACCATCCAGCACCTCGTCACCGACCAGGGCTCGTGGTGGCAGCCCGAGGACCCGTCGGAGGAAGCCATCCCCGCGCTGCTGGCCGAGCGCGGCATCGCCTGGACCGACCTCGAGGGCTGGCACCGCCTCGACCAGCACGAGATCGCGCTCGGCGAGCCCCAGGGCCGCGCCCGCGTGAAGGTCGTCCCGCGGGACGAGATGGTGCGCATCTCCCGCGGCGAGTAGGACCGCTCTCCTGCGCTGGTTGAGCTATGTTCTTTTTCCTCCCACGCGTCGGGCCCCGGTGGGGCCGCTCCGCGAGGGAGGCGCTTCGCTTTGCTTCGCGCGCCGGCGCTTCGCGCCTGGTTGGCGGGCGCACTCGCGCCCGCACGCTCGCTTCGCTCGCACCGGGTTGAGGTGGGTGGGTTGCGGTGGGGTGGTTTCTCTCCCGCTCGTTGAGCGGAGGCCGCGCCAGCGGCCGAAGTCGAAACCGGGGTGCAACCCTCCGGCACGTCGTGGTTGCGGTGTGTTCTTTTTCCTCCCACGCGTCGGGCCCCGAGGGGCCGCTCCGCGAGGGAGGCGCTTCGCTTTGCTTCGCGCGCCGGCGCTTCGCGCCTGGTTGGCGGGCGCACTCGCGCCCGCACGCTCGCTTCGCTCGCACCGGGTTGAGGTGGGTGGGTTGCGGTGGGGTGGTTTCTCTCCCGCTCGTTGAGCGGAGGCCGCGGAGCGGCCGAAGTCGAAACGGGTTGAGCGGAGCGGCGGAGCCGCGGAGTCGAAACCGGGTGCAACCCTCCGGCACGCAAGGGCGGGAGCCCCGAGTCGATACGCTCGGCGTGAACCGAGAACGGGAGGGCTACGCGTATGGGCGGCGACTACATCGGGCCGATGGGCCTGGGGATCGGGATGATGATCTTCGCGATCATCCTGTACCTGGGCATCTTCGCGCTGTCACTGTGGATCTTCTACCTGATCATCCGCACCGCGGTGAAGCACGGCATCCTCAAGGCCGATGAGGAGCGCGCCGCCCGCGGCGCTTACGGCGCACCACGGCCGGGCGCGACGCACTACCCGGGCGGCGCACACGGCTACGGCCGCCCCGTCCCGTAGGAGGAGCGGCCGTAGCAGCGGGTTCGCGACGCGTCAGCGGCGGGAGTCGCCGACGGATGCCGACGACGCGCGGCGGGGTCCGCGGCGACGGGCCGGCGCTGCGGCGGGCGTCGTGGCGCCCTGGCCCGTCGACGTGCTGTACACCGTGCCGCGGCCCGCGCCGGCGTGACCGCCGCGCCCGTGGCCCACGTTCGACTGTCCGGACTGCCCGGTTCGCTTCTGGCTGCCTCGGCCCTGGCCGGATCCGCCCTGGCCCGAGCGACCCTGACCCGCGCCGCGCGCAGGCTGGGCGTCGCGCTCGCCGCGCGCGGCACGCTTGCGGCGAGCGTTCGCGCCCTGCGAGGTGCCGCCGCCGCGCTGCTCATCCGCGGGCGCATTGCCCGCGCCCGGTCCGCCCGGACGCGGCGCGACGTGCTCGGCGACCTCCCCGACCAGGGCCACGACCTGCGGGCTGGTCGGCGTCACGGCCTGCGGCTTGGCCTGGATCGCCGCGCGACGCAGCAGGATCTCGGTGTCCCTGCGCTGCGACGGCAACATCAGCGTGACCACGTCACCCGCGGCGCCGGCGCGCGCCGTACGGCCCGAGCGGTGGAGGTACGCCTTGTGCTCCGCGGGCGGGTCGACGTGCACGACGAGGTCGATGCCGTCGACGTGCACGCCGCGCGCGGCGACGTCCGTGGCGACCAGCACCTTCACGGCGCCGGACGCGAAGTCCGCGAGGTTGCGGTCGCGGGCATTCTGCGAGAGGTTGCCGTGCAGGTCGACGGCCGGGATGCCGGCCGACGTCAGCTGACGCGCGAGCTTCTTGGCCTGGTGCTTGGTGCGCGTGAACAGGATGCGCCGGGCGGTTCCCGACGCGAGCGTCCTGACGAGCTCGGTCTTGGCCTCGGTCGAGGCGGCCTCGAACACGTGGTGCGTCATGTCGGCCACGGGGGACTCGGCCGAATCGATGGCGATGTGCTCGGGGTTGGGCAGGAAGCGCTTCACGAGCTTGTCGACGCCGTTGTCCAGCGTGGCCGAGAAGAACATGCGCTGCCCGTCGGCGGGGGTCTTCGACAGGATGCGCGTGACGCCGGGCAGGAACCCGAGGTCGGCCATGTGATCGGCCTCGTCGAGCACCGTCACGGCGATGCGGTCGAGGCGCACGACGCCCTGGCCCATGAGGTCCTCGAGGCGGCCCGGGCACGCGACGACGATGTCGACGCCGCGCGCGAACGCGGTCTCCTGAGGCTTCTGCGAGACGCCGCCGAAGATCGTGGTGACGCTGAGACCGACGGCCTTGGCGAGCGGCTCCACGGTGCGGGTGATCTGCGTGGCGAGCTCGCGGGTCGGGGCCAGCACGAGCGCGACGGGGGAGCCCGCGCGCCCCGAGAGGCGGCCCGCCGCGAGGCGGGCGACCAGCGGGATGGCGAACGCGAGCGTCTTGCCCGATCCGGTCTTCCCGCGTCCGAGGACGTCGCGGCCCGCGAGCGTGGAGGGCAGCGTCTCGCTCTGGATCGGGAAGGGCGTGGGGCGCTCCATCGCGACGAGCGCGTCGACGAGCACGGAGGGGACGCCGAGGTCGGCGAAGGACGGGGAGGCGCCGGCCGGAGCGGCCGGCTGAGGGGAACGGGTCTGCGTGGCAGCAGCGGGCATGGGGATCTCTTTCGATCGGGTTCGGCCGGGCACGCGGGGGCGTGCGACGCGACGAGGACGTCGCGGGGCCGGTGGGCGAACTCGGCGGGTGCCGGATCCGTTCGCCGCGGCAGGAGGTGTGGAGCGCTGACTCGGCAGGCTGCCGGTGCGCTCGCGTCGAGACACGACGATGCGCTCGAGATTCGGGCGCATCCCGACCATAGCACGCCCGCCTGCGAGGGCCCTCGAGAGCCGACGCGCGGCCGCCGCGCCTCAGCCGTCCAGCAGCCAGGCGGCCGTGTCCGGAGGGAGCACTCCGTCGCCCAGCGGCCCGCTCGACACGAGCGTGCGGGCGCCCGTGGGAAGCGGCACGTGCTCGGCGCCGGTGTTGGCCAAGATCAGCACCTGGCCGGAGCGGAAGGCGAGCGCGTGCTCGGGAAAGCCGTCCTCCCACGTGAGCTGCGCGGTGGCGGTGCCCAGCTCGCGCCGCAGCCGCAGGATGGTGCGGTACAGGTTGAGGGTCGAATCGCGGTCCGCCTCCTGCACATCGCGGGCCAGCTCGCGCCACTGCTGCGGCTGCGGCAGCCAGGACCGCCCGGTGCTGCTGAACCCGTACGCGGGCGCGCCGGACTCCCAGGGGATCGGCACGCGGCAGCCGTCGCGGCCGTAGCGCGCGCCGCCGGTGCGCACCCAGGTCGGATCCTGACGCGCCTCGTCCGGCAGGTCGATCACCTCCGGCAGCCCGAGCTCCTCGCCCTGGTACAGGTAGGCGGAGCCGGGGAGGGCGAGCATGACCGTCGTGGCCGCGCGCCCGCGGCGCAGGCCCACCGCGGGATCCGGCCTGCCCGGCGTCCGCGGACCGATGCCGTGCCCCTGCGGGTGATCGGCGCCGAGAGCGAGACGCGTCGCGTGCCGCACCACGTCGTGGTTGGACAGCACCCAGGTCGCCGGGGCGCCCACGGCCCCGAACGCGCGCAGCGACTCCGAGACGACCTCGCGCAGCCGACGCGCGTCCCACGCCGTCTGCAGGTACGCGAAGTTGAAGGCCTGGTGCATCTCGTCCGGCCGCACCCAGAGCGCGATCTCGTCGGTCGTGGGCATCCACGCCTCCGCGCACAGGGCTCGTTCCCCGTCGTACTCGTCCAGCACGCGTCGCCACTCGCGCCACACCTCGTGCACGCCCTCCTGCCCCCAGTAGGGCACGGGCTCCCTGCCGCCCATCGAGTCCGCGTCCTCCGGCGCGACGTAGTCGGGCAGGCCGTCCTCCTTGACGAGCCCGTGCGCGACGTCCACGCGGAAGCCGTCGACCCCGCGGTCGAGCCAGAAGCGCAGGATGCGGTCGAACTCCGCGTGCACGTCCTGGTTCGACCAGTCGAAGTCGGGCTGCGAGGCGTCGAACAGGTGCAGGTACCACTGGCCGGGCGTGCCGTCGGGCTCCGTCACCCGCGTCCAGGCCGGACCGCCGAACACCGACTGCCAGTTGTTCGGCGGCTGATCGCCGTTCTCGCCGGCGCCGTCGCGGAACATGTATCGCGCGCGCTCCGGGCCGCCCGGACCGGCGCGCAGCGCCTCCTGGAACCACGGGTGCTGATCCGACGAGTGGTTCGGAACGAGGTCGACGATGACGCGGATGCCGCGCTCGTGGGAGGCGGCGAGCAGCGCATCGAAGTCGGCCAGCGTGCCGAACATCGGGTCGACGTCGCAGTAGTCGGCGACGTCGTAGCCGGCGTCCTTCTGAGGCGACGTCATGAACGGCGACAGCCAGATCGCGTCCGCGCCGAGCGACCGGAGCGCGTCGAGTCGCGCCGTCACCCCGGGCAGGTCGCCCGTGCCGTCGCCGTCGGCGTCGCTGAACGACCGGGGGTAGATCTGGTAGATCACGGCTGTGCGCCACCACTCGGTAGTCATCGGCGCCACTCTACGGCGCGCGGCCGCGACGGGGCAGACCTTGTCTGCAACGGGCGGTATCCGGTAAGGAGCGCGCACGGCGCGTCGTTAGGCTGGCGGTGTGTCCGATGGCTGGCTGACCGACGTCCTCGGTGAGGGGTTCGAGCAGCTCACGCTGCCGCTGGGCACCGACGATGAGGGCGAGGTCGTCGCGACGCTCGTGCGCCACCTGCCGTCCCGGCGCCGGTTCTGGCAGCGCCGACGGCTGCTCGAGGACGTCGACGTGCTTTACGTGCACGGGTGGTCGGACTACTTCTTCCAGCGCCGGCTCGCGCGCTTCTGGGCCGAGCGCGGCGCACGCTTCTTCGCGCTCGACCTGCGCAAGTACGGACGCAGCCTTCGCCCGGGGCAGACGCCCGGGTACGTCGCGGATCTGGCGACCTACGACGCGGACATCGCGGCGGCGCTCGCCGCGAGGGGCGACGCGCAGGGGCGCCGCCTCGTGCTGCTGGGCCACTCCACGGGCGGGCTCGTGCTCAGCCTCTGGGCGGCCCGGCATCCGGACGCCGTCGCGGCGCTCGTGCTGAACAGCCCGTGGCTCGAGTTCCAGCTCAGCGCGGTGGCGCGCGCGGCGCTGTCCCCCGTCGTGGAACTGCGGGCCCGGTTGCGCCCGCTCGACAACATCCCGCAGCTCGATCTCGGCTATTACGCGCGAGCGCAGGCGGAGGCCGCGGACCCGGACGACCCGATGGAGGTCAACCCGGCGTGGCGCCCCGAGCGCGCGATCCCGGCCTATGCCGGGTGGCTGGACGCGGTCCTCGCCGGTCACGCGGCGGTCGCGAAGGGCCTGCGCATCGCCGTGCCCGTGTGCGTCCTGCTGTCCGCGCGCAGCACCTTTCCCGCGCGCTGGTCCGATGAGCTGACCCGCTCCGACTCGATCCTGGTCGTGGATGACATCGCGCGCGCGGCGCTGCGCCTCGGATCATCCGTGACGATCGAGCGCATCGACGGCGCGCTGCACGACGTGTTCCTGTCCCGCCCGGAGGTGCGCCGGGAAGCGTACGCCCGCCTCGACCGGTGGGCGCGAGGTTTCGCGGCCACCGGCGCACCGGCCACCCGGGACGCCGCGCCTACTCCGGGAGGACCTGCTCCTCTGAGAGGGTGACGCCGCCGAGCATGTTCGCGGACTCGGCCATCTCGGCCAGCCATCGCCGGTTGAGCTCCGGCGGGTGCGGATCGTCGAACACGAACCGGATCGCCATCGACGGATTGAGCCAGATGGTGGTTCGTCCGCCGTCCTGCCCCTCGGGGTGGCGCCACGAGACGCTGAAGCTCTCCTGCCGCCTGAGCTTCGCGATGATCACGACCTTCAGATGCGAGAGAGCCCGATCATCGATCGTGATGGGCGGACCGGTGGTGTCGTAGATGAGTGCCCCCATGAGGCCACGCTAGGGCAGGGGCGGTCCGGGCGTAACCCTTGCGTCGATTCGAGCGCATGGGATCCCTCGCGCGGATCACACCCCTCTGCCGATAGGGACCATACCGCGCGACCTGCCCCCGTCGCCTGTGCCGGGAGCCACCTGCGCGAGCATACTCCCGCGCGCGGGTCGCGTCTACCCGAAGTTGAGCCGACTTCCCGCAAGCCCCGCGCTAGCCCGGCGACTGAGTGTGAGGCGGCGGCACGGAAGTAGGCTTCAACGCCCCAGGGCTGCGCGCCGCAGTGCGCCCCGGGGACTACGCCGCGGCGAGTCCCGATTCGATCGCCGCGCGGATGGCCTCGTACGCGCGCCGAGCATCGTCGAGATCGCTGGCGCTGATTCCTCGGCCGTAACGCACGGCCACGCTCAGCTCATGCAGCGCGAGGTACTCCGGTGTGATGTCGGGGTAGAGAATGCGCACGAGGTCGTTCACTCCGAAGGTCTTGACCCCTGCTCCGCGACGTGCCTGATGTACGGTGACGGACCGGTCGTCCGGCACCAGGTTCGAGTCGTACGACTTGAGACGGTTGAGGTCGGCGAAGACGGGGTCGCTCTGCAGCGCGTGCCGTACGAGGTGGTACGCCGCGTAGAAGTACGCGACTGCCGACCACTCACCCTCGATGTTCGCTGCAGCCGCCGCGTGAACGCGTGCGCGATCGATGCACTCGGCGGCGTCGAGCGGCCTCATGCCGCGAAAGTCAATTGCCGCGCAGGAGTAGGCGTCGCGTCGTCGATCTCGTCAACGATCGCCGGCATGATCGCAACGTCCTCGTCGAAGACGCGCTGTAGTTCGGCGACGGCCGTCATGATGCGCATCCGCTCGTCATACGACAAGGAGCGGGGCACGACCTCAAGCAGCGCGGTGCGCTCGACCGGGTCGACGGTCACCCGCACAGCGCGGAGTGTGTCCGGCCCGAGTTCGAGAAGTGCCATTTGTCCGACGGCTTCGGGCAGGTGCGCGATGTCGTCCATAGTCGAACCATGCTATATGCCGTCGATGAGCGCAAGCGCCGCCCGAACGGGTGCGGCGCCATGCGGGAGCGCATTTGCGGTCCACCCCGGGACTGTCGGGGGAGAGGCCGAAGTCCGGAGATCAGCTCAGCGGTAGTTGATGAACTGCAGGTCGATGTCGAGGTCGGCGGCCTTGAGGAGACGGATGACTTCCTGCAGGTCGTCCCGGCTCTTGCTGGTCACCCGAAGCTCGTCGCCCTGCACCTGGGACTTGACGCCCTTGGGGCCCTCGTCGCGGATGATCTTGCCGATCTTCTTGGCGTTCTCCTGGCTGATCCCGTTCTTGAGCGTCGAGACGATGCGCGTCTCCTTGCCGCTGACGACCGGCTCGCCGCTCTCGAGGCTCTTGAGCGAGATGCCCCGCTTGATCAGCTTGGACTGGAACACGTCGAGCGCTGCCAGGGCGCGGTCGTCGCTGTTCGCGGTGATGACGATCTGCTCGCCGCTCCACTGGATCGACGCGTCGGTCCCGCGGAAGTCGTAGCGCTGCTCGATCTCCTTGCGCGCCTGGTTGAGGGCGTTGTCCGCCTCCTGGCGATCCACCTTGCTGACGATGTCGAAGCTGCTGTCGGCCATGCCGCACAGCCTACTGCGCCGCATTCCGGTCGCCCAGGAGGTCCGGCGACGAGCGCGGAATCCGGCCCGCAAGGGCGGGGGCGTTCGTAGACTGCTGTGTCGAATCGTGCCGACATTCGGAGGTTGCATGCGCCCGCTCACCGAGGACGAGGTTCGCGAGTCTTTCGTGAACGCCCAACCCGGCGACGAGAGGATCATCGCCCTGCCCCACGACTTCCTGCTGACTGAGTGGGACCACCTCGACTTCCTCGCCTGGCGCGACCCCCGCCACCGCGGTCGCGGCTACATCGTCGCGGAGGTCGACGGCGAGGTCGCGGGCGTCGTCCTGCGCGCTGCGGAGGGCTCCTCCCGCGCCCGGTCGGCGTTCTGCAACATCTGCCGCACCATGCAACCGGGCAATCAGGTCGCGCTCTTCACCGCGCGCAAGGCCGGGGCCGCCGGCGTGCAGGGGGACAGCGTCGGCACGTACATCTGCGCCGACCTGTCCTGTCACGAGAACGTCCGCCTGGCGATGCCGCTCGCGCCGAACGAGTACCGCGGCAGCGTGGACATGAAGATCGACGGCACGCACCGGCGCACCCGGCAGTTCGTCGAGCGCGTCCTCGACCGCGTCGCCTGACCGCTCCCGGTCGCACGCCGGACCGCGGCGCACCCGACGCGGGTGGATTTCGGCGCAGCGCGAGGAGCCGTTAAGATGAGTACTTGCGTCTCCGGTTGGCTGGATAAGTCGGGCGGGGACGCATGGCAAGTTGCCCGAGCGGCCAAAGGGAGCTGACTGTAAATCAGCCGCGTAATGCTTCGGGGGTTCGAATCCCTCACTTGCCACCGCCGCGGAATCACGCGGGAGAACGAGAGGTCCGGCCCGGTTCAGGGTCGGGCCTCTCGGCGTCTCGGTCGCCGCATGGGGACCTCTACCGGCCGGCGGTCCTGTGGCGGCGCGGCGGTGCGTGACAGGATGAGCTGAACGTCAGTCCGCGAAAGGATGTCCCATGTCGACTCCGGAGCACGGTGATCCGCACGCTGATCCGCACGCCGGTCCGCAGGCCGGGCCACAGGGCGGTGTCGCCGCAGCGCCCCAGGGCGGGCGGGATGAGCGGTTCGAGGCGCAGCGGCAGGCGGCGGAGCCCGATCGCGCGCGCATGCCCCTGCTGATCCGCGGCGCGATCTGGATCGCGATCGGCGCGCTCATCGCCGCCGCCATCGTGTGCGTGGTGTGGGTGCTCATCGGCGATCAGAACCAGATCATCGGCAAGGCGTTCCTGACGATCCTGCTGCTGGCAGGGTTCGCGGGCGTGGCGCTCCTGGACGCGAGCATGGCGGAGAAGCGCCCGAGCTGGCTCGTGCTGGCGAGCATGGTCTCGTGGGTGATCGTGCTGCTCGTCGGAGCGGTCAAGATCTGGGCGCCCGTCGCCACGGACGCGTACGGATATCGCGACTTCGTCGGGGTCAGCCGGCTGTGGGAGCTGATCCTCGTGGTGGGTCTGCTTCAGCTGGCGCTGCTGCATCAGCGGCTGTTCTGGCGGGCGCACGAGCGTCATGTGACGACGTTCACGCGCACCATCGCGCTCGTGACCACCGTGCTGCTGGGCGCGCTCGTCGCGCTGCTGGTGTTCTTCCTGACGTTCCCCGACGCGTTCGACTATCCCGACCTGTACTGGCGCATCGTCGTCGCCCTCGCGATCCTCACGGCGGTCGGGACGACCCTCATCCCGCTGCTCAACGCCCTGTTCGCGCCCAAGCGCCCTCGGCAGCAGCAGGGGTCGGCTCACGGCCTCCCGGGCCAGCCCGCCACGCCCTACCCGGGCCAGCCTGCCACGCCCTACCCGGGCCAGCCTGCCACGCCCTACCCGGGCCAGCCCGGTGCGGCCTACACCGGCCAGGTCGCGGGGTACGGTGCTGCGCCCGTCGAGCAGCAGCTGCCGCCGGCTCCGCCCGCGCAGTGGCCCACGTACGCGGACGGCCGCACGCCGCTCCCGTCGATGCCGGATGGATCACCCGACTGGAACGCCTACTACACCGGGGTGCCCTCATACCCCCAGCAGGGCGCCTGGCCGCCCGCCGGCGACACCGCGATCCCCGGTGCGAGCGCGGCGAGCCAGGACGCGCCCGCGCCGCCCTACCCGCCGCACGACCCCTACGGTCAGCAGCCGCCCCGGTAGCCGCGTCCCGGCCGGGAGGCTTCCGGCTAGCGTGAAGACATGACCGCACCCGAGCACCCGGCCCGTGACGACCGCACCGCCGACGCCGTCGAACTGCAGCAACTCGCCCTGGAGATCGCGCTCGAGGCGGGAGACCTCGCGCGGCGCCGCCGCGGCGAGGGCGTCTCCATCGCAGCCAGCAAGTCCACGATCGCCGACATCGTGACCGAGGCGGATCGCGAGGTCGAGGCGCTCATCCGGGAGCGCCTGTCGGCGGCGCGCCCCCGCGACGGCTTCCTGGGCGAGGAGACCGGGCACGAGCCGGGGGAGACGGGGATCTCCTGGGTCGTGGACCCGATCGACGGCACGGTCAACTACGCGTTCGGCATGCCGTCGTACGCCGTGAGCATCGCGGCCGTCTCGGGCTCTGTGGATCCGGGGGAGTGGCGCGCGCTCGCCGGCGTCGTGCACGCCCCCGCGCTGGGCGAGACCTTCCGCGCGGCGGCCGGCGGGGGCGCGTGGCTCGGAGACCAGCGCCTCCAGGTGACGCACGAGGCCACAGCGGGCGCACTCGTCGCCACGGGACTGGGCTACGACCGCAGCACGCATGCCGGCGACCTGGAGACGCTCGGCCGCGTCATGCCCCTCGCCCGCGACATCCGCCGGGTCGGCGCCGCATCGCTCGACCTCGCCTTCGTGGCCGCCGGGCGCCTCGACGCGTACTTCGAGCGCGGCCTGCAGCCGTGGGACGTCGCCGCCGGGCGCCTGCTGGTGGACGAGGCACAGGGCCGCACCGGCTGGTTCGAGCCGGACTCGTTCGGGCGTCCGCTCACGATCGCGGCCGGGCCCGAGCTGTACGAGCGGCTGCACGCCGCCATCTTCGACTGATCGCCCGCTCCGGGGGCGGGGCGCCCGGCAGGCGGTTGCCGGCTTTCCCGACCAACGGGAAGACACGGATGGCGTTCTCAGCACTATGAGGATAGGGTTTACCCAATCGTTATCTCGGGCCCGACCGAGTGAAGATGTAAGCGAGTAACACGCCGTCCCCCGCGGCCGCCTACCCGAAAGACAGTCTGTGCCCCTCGACGTTCCCCCGGACGAACCTGCGCTCACGCGTCGCGCTCGCCGCGCTGCTGTTCAGCGCGCCGCGACCGAGCAGCCGCTGACGCGGCGGCAGCTTCGTGCGCTCAGCGCCCAGAGCATCCCCGTCGTCGAGCCGCTGGTCGAGGCTCCCGCCGCTGCCGCCCCCGCTTCGGTCCCGGTCGCCGCGCGAGGCGCATCGTCGGACGACGGCCCCGTCGCGGACGATCCGGTGGACCTGTTCATCGAGGCGGCCCGCGCCCTCAACTTCACCGGTCAGACGCCCCAGCAGGGCGCGGCTCCCGGGGTGGCCCGCAGCTCGGCTCCGGCGCAGGACCTCGTGCCCGTGTCGGTTCCGCGGCGCCCCCGCACCGTCACCCGGCGGCTGGCGACCGTCGCGGCGTCGATCGGCGCGTTCGGCGTCGCGGGATTGCTCGCGGTTGGGATGACCACGCCGCTGAGCGCGCTCGCGGCGGGCGCCGACGTGGATCCCGTGGCGCCTCCGGTCGCGGCGGCCGCGCCCGTCGAGGAGGAGGAGATCCAGGCGTTCATCGCGCCCGCGGAGACCCAGAGCGCCCCGCTGGAGCGGTCGAGCGCGTACGAGACGGCGCGCTTCCGCGATCTCGCGGAAGTCGCTGGCATCAACACGGACAACGCGTTCTTCGAGAACGACCCGACGGCGGACATCCAGTGGCCCTTCGCGGTCGGCGTCAGCATGTCGTCCGGCTTCGGCGCGCGATGGGGCCGCCTGCACGAGGGCGTCGACTTCACTCCCGGCGAGGGCGCGCCGATCCAGGCGATCGCCGACGGCGTCGTGCGGGTTGCCACCGAGGCCGGCGGCGCATACGGCGTCCACGTGACGATCGACCACGTGATCGACGGTCAGGTCGTGACGAGCCACTACGCCCACATGCAGTACGGATCGATGCGAGTCCGCGCCGGCCAGGAGGTCAAGGTGGGCGACGTGATCGGCCTCGTCGGCAACACGGGGCGCTCCTACGGCGCTCATCTGCACTTCGAGATCCGGGTGAACGGGGGCACCTCGATCGACCCGCTGCCGTGGCTGCGGGAGCACGCCGGGCGCCACTTCCCCAAGGAGGGAACGGTCGCGGAGGTGGCCGAAGGCTGAGCCTCGCGGCGGCCCGATCCGGTTCGAGTCACGGTCTCGGGGATGATATCCTCGTCTGGTTGCCCCGGTGCGGGCAACGCGCCCCGATAGCTCAGTGGCAGAGCACTTCCATGGTAAGGAAGGGGTCGTCAGTTCAATCCTGACTCGGGGCTCTGGACATCCGTCGGATGTCGCGCGGCGGAGTAGCTCAGTTGGTGAGAGCGCACGACTCATAATCGTGAGGTCGCGGGTTCGAGTCCCGCCTCCGCTACAGATCAAAACCCCCGGTTTACCGGGGGTTTTGTCGTGGGGCGGCTTATAGGTCAGAACCGTAGTCACCCCTCGAAAAGTGACCTCACGATTTCGGTCGTTGACGACGTCGCGGACGGCGAGGGCTGCAGCCGTGCCTGATATGTGGGTGTAGCGCTCGGTCGTCGTGATTGATGCGTGCCCGACGACTTCTTGAATCGTTGCGGGAGCGATGCCGAGGCGAGCGAGACGCGACACGTACGTGTGCCGCAGGTCGTGGAAGCGCAGCGCCGACCCGCCGGGGAATGTGGCGATCTGGTCGCGGATCGCGCGCCAGCGAACGGCGCGTGCGAGGTTACCGCTGTCGAAGGGCCCTCCGTGCTTGGCGGTGAACACGTGAGCGTACCCGGCTTCGCGAGCGGCTTCTAACCACGGAGCCAACTCCGCAAGGATCGGCACCTGTTGCGCCTTGCCGCTCCTGGTTGGGCGCTCCTCGAGCTTCACGTGCCCACCCGGCGAGAACGTGCGGCGGACCGTCGAGCCGGAGTTACCTCTCTCCGAACAGCCACCGCCAGCACTGGATCAATCGAGCCGCCTCGATCTGGCGGCCGTCGAGTTCGACCAGCGACTGATCCTCGCCAGGGGTCGCCGCGAGGTCCCCCGCGAATGGCCATACGTCCCCGGCATCGTTTAGCACGTAAACTCGCGCGGTCTCGCGCGTGTGAGGGTCTCCCGAATTCTCCCACACAGGATCAAGGCGGACTACGTCAAGTAGCCCGTCACCTTGCCGTAGTTGGCGAGCTTCCCAACGACGTAATTTGCGATGTCAGCTCTCCCGACCGCGTCTCGCCACATGAATTCCAGGTGGAATCCAATCCCCCCTCGCTCAACATACAAGTCGGCGCGACGCTTGGTGCCGTTTCCAACGAGGGGTTTCTCGACCACAAACTCGTCGATGATTCCCGCGGCCCTCAGTGCCTCCCCGAATGCGCGGTTGGGTAGCGAGTCGTGCGACCGGGCAATGTCCACTAGGTTCTTCATGGCGGCCTTCGTGTTGCTGCCCTCCTTTGGCCCACGCTTCCGCGTACCAAGTGCTTGACCCCGCATGAGGAGGCCCAACTGACCCGTCGTTATCCGCTCAATTGCCTTGGCATCCGACTTGGTGTCCATGCCTCTGGCCACCATCTGCTCTTTCAGCTTCGCGTCGCCGAATGAGCGCGCTACTGCTAGCGCCGTCAGTTGGTCCACGTGGATGATTCGCGCGTCAAGGACCATACCAAGGAGCCCGTATCGCTCGGGTTGCTTCTTCATTTCCGACAGCGCGTTCGCGCCGGTTGCCGTGAAGAGGCGGTCGATGTCCACCTGCGAGAGGCCCCCGCGCGTGAGCGCAGCCACGTCGCCCTCGCTATCGGAGTCAGCCGCAATCACGACAGTCCACACGCGACAGCGCTCTGCAGCGTCGAGCACGCTGACCTTATTCGTGTTAGCGTTGCCTCTTTTGCGTACGCGCTTCAGGTAGTCACCGAGGGACGTAGCCACCGAGACAAGGTCATTTGCCTCCTCGGTGGAGATTCCGTAGGCAGAGAGCGTGGCGCCCGCATTGAGGGCAGCGGTTGTCTGCTCGGCGATCGTGACCCACTCAGTTCGAGGCGGTCCGTCGAACTGATACACGATCTCGTCCGTGCCAATCAACGCGGAGGCGCCAATTTCCTCCGCAATGGACGACAGCTTCTCGGCAAGGTCGTCGGTGTTGGTAGGCCAGACGATAAGAGATGAGCGGCCAGCGGGTGATCGGAGGAAGGAATTGATCGCATGCAGACCTTCCTCAATTTCGCTCATTGCGACCCGCCCTAGTGCCTCACGGCCCTCGATGACGATCAACCGATAGTCGTCAGAAGCCTGTAGACCTTCGAGCGCATCATTCACACTCTCGCCGTAGGGCACCCGTACTGACTGAACGTCGGGGCGGAACATCGAGACGGTATCCAGGAACGTCGTTTTACCAGCCCCGCTAGACCCCCGCAGGATTACCATGGCCCCGAACCCGGAGTTGACGAGGTCATTGAACTGGTCATCGATCATCGAGAGCGCCGACTCAACGGGCATCACGATCGCGTCCAACTCCTCGCGATCCCGCAATACGTCAAATCGATCGGGGAGGAACAGCTGCAGCGAGGGATCGGTCACCCGGAAAGTCTCCCATGCGACTGTGACGCTTTGCTGAACTGATTCGTCCTCTCGAAGCGCTTGTCACAGCTGCCGCCCTCCGCGCTTCGCGCTTCGGTTGCCCTCGGCGTCGGTATCGGCTGGCGTGCGACCGGCGTGAGCGGACCTGACCGGCCGCGCGCGTGCCGCTCGCGGCACCGCTTCGCGCCCGGTCCGTCCCGCTCACGCCCATTCGTACGTCGACGACGGTGGCGCGATATCCGATCGCACCGCGACCAGCGGATATGTCTCGAGTTCTGGCCAGAACGACAAGAAAGCCGCCAGCGCCGCCTCGGGGGTGAGGGCCAGCCCGGTCACGCCACCGATCGGCTCCCCAGGAGTGCCGAATGAGTCGCGCAGGTGGATCTCCCTATCCGGGAGCGGCTCGTCGCCTACGTGTTCCGGGTGATGCGCATCACGAATGTTCCTGTCACGGCGCGGATCATCCCCGCGCAATCAGCTCGCGCCGCGAACGCGCCGCAAGGTCTTCCAGAGGCGCCGGCGCGACAGTTGACGCCGCGGCGCCGGTCTCATCCCGCTGCCGCGATTCCCACCACTCGCGCCGCAGCTGCCGTTGCACGGTCCGAGTCAGCCCGGAGAACGACCATCCGGTGCGGTTTTGGGTGCGCCTCGATGCCCTGCTGTCGAGATCGGCCGAGATCAGCGGGCGGGATGAGTCCTACGCGGTGCCCTACGACGGCGGGCCTACCGTGCGGCGAGGCGGCGCTCGGGTACGTGCCGCATCCTCGCGCCCATCGGCAACATGCACCGCTCTCTGGCGTCCGAGCGCCGCTTTCCCCTACGCTCTGGGCATGTCGCAGCGCGCAGTGAAGATCGCCACCTACACCGGGTCGGCGATCGTCGTCGCAGGTCTCATCGCGTTCGCCGTCCCCGTGGTCGCGGGCCTTCAGGACCTCTTCGCACCTGCCGCGTCGCAGACGCTGGACCCCACGCACACGTCGACCTCGTCAGAGACACCGTCGGTGACCATCGTCGACGGCCGCGCCGTGGTCGGGACGTCCACGCGCGGCTCGCTCGCTCCCACCGGCTAGTCGACCGGCGCCGCCACGCCTGCCGCCGAGGCTGTCAGCGAGAAGACCCCAGCACGTAGACGTTCTCAGACACGCGCGTGGCGTCGTCCGGTACCGGCGCGCGGTCAGGGCGCACCTCGAAGGAGCCCCCGGCTCCGCCGAGGCGGACCCCGGAGCCCCCGCTGCAGCCTGCGACCCAGTCCGTGTCGGTGGTCCGCACCACGATCAGGCAGACGCCATCGACCTGGGTCGGCTCGGCGAGCCAGAGGCGCACGCCCTCGTGCTCTCCGACGTAGCGGCTGGACTCGGGGTCGACGTTGGCCGGGGGGAAATCGTGCAGCTCTGGCAGTGCGTCGGCCTCGGTGCGCTCGCGCGTGAGGTCGCTGAACGGGACGGGCGACGCGAGGAAGCCGCATCCCGCGAGGCCCAGAACGGCGAGCAGAGATGCGGTGACTGCCGTCGCCTTCGAGCGGGTCGTCATCTCCGAAGTCAATCGCATGCGGTGGTGCCGGGTCCATACCTGCGGCGTAACCTGAATCCGGCGAGAGCGAGGAGGGCAGATGGCAACGGACTGGTCGTCGGTGCGACGCTACTTCGAGACCGACGCGGTGGCGCACGTCGCCACCCTCATGCCTGACGGCGCGCCCCACTCGGTGCCGGTATGGGTCGGGGTCGAGGGGGAGGGGCTGGCCATCTTCATGCTCGCCGGGTCGCGCAAGGACCGGAACCTGCAGCGCGACCCGCGTGTGGCGCTGTCGGTGACGAGTCCCGGCAGCGATCTCGACATGGCGTTCGTCCGAGGCCGGGCGGTGGCCCGGATCGAGGGCGATGACGCGATGCCCCTGGTCGATCGCATCGCGCGCGCCTACACCGGCGACCCGTACCCGATCCGCGCCGGTCTCGCCGCCTACCTCATCGAGCCCGCCGTGTGCTGGGCGCGCGACTACACCGAGGACTGAACCGGCAGTGCCACGTCGATGAGGACCTCGGCCGCGGCGCGCCGGGCTCGGCGACGAGCAGATGGCGTGGGCAGGGGTCCCCATGGGAGGCGGGTGGCGGCCGGGGCTAGCGTGTCGTCTGAGGGACGCTCTCAACGGTCGGTGTTCGGGTCACCACCGTCTCGGGGGAGGAGCGGGGGCCGCCACAGGGGGTGGGGCCCCCGCTCCGTTCATCTGGTATCCACGCAGCGTGGGGGGAGAGCTGCGCGCGGTCCGCGCCATTGCGGTCGGGTTACCGCGCATCACCCTAGCGGCGCTCCGGCCGCGGCGGAAGACCCATCTTCGAATCTCTTTCGTGCGCGCCGATCAGAGGGTGGATCCGAGCCGTCAGAGGCCCCGCATCGTGAACGCCCGCGTGAGCGCGGTCCGCGCTCCGGGGCTCGTCAGCGCCCGGGCGAGGGCGTTGCGCAGCAGCAACGGCGTCCCGGTCGCGGGTGCCCCCATCGCCATGTTGAACGCCGCCCGGCGCATGGCTCGCTCCGCGGCACGGGCGCGCTGGGCGGCGTAGCGACCGAACGGGTCCGGCGGTGCCCCCGCGTCGAGGGCCACCGCCAGCGCGCCCGCGAGCTCGACGGCATCCCGCAACCCGAGGTTCATCCCCTGGCCGCCGATCGGGCTGATCTCGTGTGCCGCGTCGCCGGCGAGCGCGACGCGGCCGCGGGCGAACGGCACCGCGAGGCGCTGACGCGCGACGAACGCGCTCGGCTCGGACAGCTCCTCGACGGGAACGACGACGCCCGCGCGTTCGCGCAGCGCGGCAGCGAAGGCCGCAGCGGGGATCGGCCAACGTCCGCGCCGGCGCAGCACCCAGCGCCGGCCCCCGCCGGGGAGGGGGAAGGACTCGACGACGCCGCCCGCTTCGAACCTCAGCACGGCCGCCTGCGCCGGCTCCGGGGACGTGGGCACATCCGCCATGACGTACTCGGCGCGGCCCGGCCTGGGCACCCACGCGGCGCCCATTGCGGTGCGCACGGTGCTGCGCACGCCGTCGGCGCCGACGGCGTAGACGGCCGAGAGCAGGCCGGCCCCGTCCGGTCCGTCGATCGCGAGCCGAACCCCCGTTGCCGCCTCGCGAAGACCGGTCACGGCGATGCCGCGGAGGACCGCGTTCGGAGCGAGCTCGGCCAGCCGGGCCGCGAGGATCGCCTCCGTGCGGTGCTGCGGCAGCGTGAGCACCGGTTCCCGGAACGCGAGGCGGCCGAGCTCCCGGGCGCCGCTTCGCGCGAGGCCGTGCGTCACCCTCGCCGCCTCGGCGCGCACCGCGCCGCCGACCCCCGCGGCCTCCAGTGCCGCGAGCCCGGGCGGATGGATGCCAATCGCGCGCGTGCTGCGTCCCGGCCGCTCGCGGCGCTCGAGCACCACCACCCGTACGTCCCGCTGCGCGAGCAGGCAGGCCAGCAGCAGGCCCACGGGTCCGCCGCCCACCACCGCCACGTCCGCGGCTGATGCGGCGTCCCTCAGCGGGGCGTCCATACGGCCTCGAGATGGGACGGGAAGGTGCGGCGCACGCGCCACCCCTCGGGCAGCATGCCCGCCAGCTCGGCCGCCGTCGTGCTGCGCCGGATCGAGGTGAGCCCGTCCTCGCGGATGAATGTGTCGCGCAGGAGCGTGCTCTGGAACGGCCACGTGAGGGCCGCGAAGGCGGCGTACGCCGCGGGGGATCGCTCGATGTCGCCGTGGACCGCCGCGCCTCCCTGGACGACGAGCCGCTCGCTGTCCGCCAGCAGGGCCGCACGCGCCGTCTCGTCGAGATGGTGCAGCACGTGGTTCGACACCACGACGTCGAAACGATCGCCACGGTCGGCGATCGCACGGGAATCGGCCTGGACGAGCTCGAGCCCCGGGACCGGCCCGCGTCCGCGTGCGAACGCGATGGCCCGGGGGTCGGGGTCGATGGCGACGACGGCGAGCGGCAGCCGGTCCCGGCGTGCCCAGCCCAGCAGGCGGCGGGGAAGATCGGCACCGCCCGTGCCGATGTCGAGGACGCGCGTGGTGCGCCGCGGGGCCAGCCGCGGGCGGATCCAGCGGCGGTACAGGCCCCGCTGACCCGAGACGACGGCGTTCACGAGCCCGAACCGCGCGTACGTGCGCGCGAGCGTGACCGGGTCGCAGTGCGGGTCGTCCATCAGCTCGCGCGCGGTCTCGTCGCGCTCGGCCAGGAACCGCGCCATGCTCAGGCGGGCTCGCCGGACGGACCCAGGCGGACGGTCATGAGCGCCGACTCGACGGTCAGGCCCGGTCCGAACGCCATCGCGGCCAGGCGATCGCCGTCGCGGACACCGGCCGACTCCAGGATGCGGCGCAGCACGAACAGCACCGTCGCGCTCGACATGTTGCCGTACTCGCGCAGGATCGCCCGTGCCGGCCCGAGCTGGTCGGCCCGCAGCGACAGCGCGGACTCCACGCGGTCGAGGATGCTCCGCCCGCCCGGGTGCACGGCCCAGTGGGCGACGGCGTCTCCCGCGGATCCGTCGTCGAGAGCCTCCGCGAGTGCCCCCTGGCCCGCGAGGAGGGGGCGCAGGGCGCCGGTCACGTGCTCGCCGATGATCGACGGCACGGCGTTGGAGAGCACCATCTCGAAGCCGTGGTCCCCGATGCGCCACGCCATGTCGCCCTCGCCCTGCGGCGTCGTGCGGGTGGCGAACGCGTCGAGCTCGAGCGCTCGCTCGCCCGCCTCGGCGGCCCGGGCCGTCACGACGCCCGCGGCCGCTCCGTCGGCGAACAGGGAGGTCGCCACGATCGTGTCGGGGTCGTCGGATGTGCGCAGATGCAGCGTGCACAGCTCCACGCTGACGACGAGCACGACGGCCCCCGGATCGGCCTGGCACAGCTGCGCGGCCAGACGCAGCGCGGGCATGGCGGCGTAGCAGCCCATGAAGCCCAGGTGATAGCGCTGCACGCCCGCGGGCAGGCCGAGGTCGCGTGCCAGGACGAAGTCCGGACCGGGCGCGTAGAAGCCCGTGCACGAGACCGTGATGACGTGAGTGACGTCCTCGGCGGCGATCCCTCCCGCGGCATCCAGCGCCGCGCGGCCCGCGTCGACGTACATGCGGCTCGCGTGTTCGGCGTACAGCTCGTTGCGCGCCTTCGTCCCGGGCAGGAGCAGCTCGCCGGAGTCCCGATCGAAGAAGAGCGCCGGTCCGTCGGGAGCGGGCCCGTCGAGCGTCAGCTCATCGAGCACGGTGTAGCGCGTCTCGATGCCCGAGACCCCGAACGACGTGGACACCAGTCGGCGGGCGAGGCGGCTCAGGCCCGGCTGCGCGGCGAAGACCTCGCGCACCTGGTCCTGGACGAGCACGGTGGGCGGGACGACGGTGGAGATCCCTCTCAGCGTGACGGTCATCGCGCACCCGCGTCCCGCGCCTGCGCCGTGGCGCGCCGCACGCCCTCCCGCCACGGTTCCCCGTGACCGGGCAGCACCGTGTGCGCCTCGGTGTCGTCGAGCGCCGAGAGAGAGCCGAACGCCTGCTCCACGTCGGCGGTCGCGGCCGCCGCGACGACGCGCGGCCCGCGCTCGGCCGTGTACGGATCGAGTGTGACGAGCGCGTCGCCGCTCAGCAGCGCATCCCGGTCCGCGAGCAGGAACGCGCAGTGCCCGAACGTGTGCCCCGGCGAGAACACGGGCTGGGGCCGCCCCGGCACGTCCAGCGCCTCGCCGGGCGTGAGCGGCTGGAGGTGATCCAGCCCCTCCACCCGCAGCGCTCCCGCCGCCGCCATGCGGGCCAGCAGCGGCAGCGACGCGGGGTACCGCAGCGGATACCGCAGGCGCGGGGACTCGTGCGCGTAGCGGTAGGGGTGCGCCGCGATCCCCGCCTCGGCGGGATGCCCCAGGACGGGCACCCCCCACTCACGCCGGATCGCGCGTGCGAATCCGAGATGATCGAAGTGGGCGTGCGTCAGCACGACCGCCCGCACGGCGTCCGGGGCGCTCCCCAGCGCCGCGAGCACGTCGGGCAGCAGGCGCCACGTGGCCGGCAGCGCGGCGTCGATGATCGTGATCTCACCCTGCTCCTCGATGAGGTAGCAGTTCACGTGGGCGTGCTCCAGGCGATGCACGCCCGGCAGCACGTTGCGGGTCAGGCGCGCCGCGCCCGAGCGGCGGCGCGGAGTCGGCGTGGACACGGGCTGCGTGGCCATCATCACCGTCGCACCAGCCGGCCCAGTCCCCGCACGACCGCGACTGCCGCCCAGGCCCCCAGCAGCCACGGGCCCACCACGAGGATCGGGTCCAGCCAGTGGTGCTTCACATCCGCGCGACGGCGGCCGAAGCGCGAAGTGATGCCATGCCGCCGCCGCTCGCTGAGGACGCCGGTGTCGGTGACCGGGTTGTCCGGGCGCGTCGTGAGGAACGAACGCAGGTGGCTCTCGATCGCGTCGATCCGGTCGCCGAGGATCAGCAGGAGCCAGTGCGCGGCACGGCCCTCGCTGAACCGGTAGGCGAAGCGCCGGACGGCGCCCGACAACCCCCGCAGCGGGACGCTGGTGCCGAACACGGGCGTCAGCTGGGCGTGCTCGATCGAGCGCTCTCGCGGGTACGTCTCCGGCTGGCGCTCCGGGAAATCCCAGTGCGCCCCCGTGGCCTCGGGCGCGAAGCGCTCCTGCGGGTAGGCGGGCCGGTCGGCGGGATCCAGGTCCACGCCCCAGCCGGGGATGCGTGCGCGCAGCTCCTCGCTCGTCCACTTCCGCTGCGGTCCTTCTGCCGTGTACGGCATCGTCATCTCCCTTCTCCGGCGCCGTCGGTCACGCGGCGTCCGGAACGATCACCGGCTTGATGCAGCCGTCGAGCTTGGCGGAGAACATGTGGTACCCCTCGGCGATGTGCTCCAGCGGGATGCGGTGCGTCACGATCTCGTTCGGCTTCAGGTGCCCGTTCCTGATGTGCTCGAGCAGTCGCGGCCACTGACGCTTGACGGGGCACTGGTTCATCCGCAGGGTCAGGCCCTTGTTCATGGCGTCGCCGAACTTGACCGCCGAGAAGATCGGCCCGTACGCCCCCATGACCGACACGGTGCCGCCCTTGCGGACCGCGTCGATCGCCCAGTTGAGGGCGACGGGGGAGCCGCCCTGGAGCTTGAGCTTGGTCGAGGTGATGTGCTGGACGAGGTTGCCGTCGGCCTCGGCGCCCACGGCGTCGATCGCGACGTCCGCCCCCAGGTGGTCCGTCGCCTTCTTCAGCTTCACGACGATGTCGTCGTACTCGACGAAGTTGTAGGTCTCGGCATGCGCGAACTCCCTGGCCTTCTGGAGCCGGTAGTCGAGATGGTCGACGACGATCACGCGGCCGGCGCCCATCAGCCACGACGACTTCGCGGCGTAGAGCCCGATCGGGCCCGCCCCGAACACCACGACGGTGTCGCCCTCGCGGATCTCGCCCAGCTGCGCGCCGAAATAGCCCGTGGCGAGCGCGTCCGTCATGAGCAGCGCATCCTCGTCGTCCAGCCAGTCGGGGATGACGCTCGGGCCGACATCGGCGAACGGCACGCGCACGAACTCGGCCTGACCGCCGTCGTATCCGCCGGAGGTGTGCGAGTACCCGTAGATGCCGCCCACCGCCGTCGCGTTGGGGTTGACGTTGTGGCAGTTCGAGTACAGCCCCCGCGCGCAGAACCAGCACGACCCGCAGTACACGTTGAAGGGGACCATCACGCGGTCCCCGCGGGAGAGGCTCTGCACCGACGATCCGACCTCCTCGACGACCCCGATGAACTCGTGCCCGAAGGTCATGCCGACCCGCGTGTCCGGCATCATGCCGTGGTACAGATGCAGATCGGAGCCGCAGATCGCGGCGCGCGTGACGCGCACGATCGCGTCGTTCGGGTGCTCGATGCGCGGGATGTCCTTCTCCTCGACGCGCACCTTGTAGGGGCCTCGGTAGACCATCGCCCGCATGGCGGACCTCCTCTGATCGATCACGTGTGGGCCAGCGTCACATCGGGCGCGAAGCCGCTCAAGGCACTTGCTCTTCGCGGCCGGATGTGGGAACGGATGCGGGCGTCGCGGCCGCCTGCGTCGTCGTCGCCGTCCTTGTCGCCGTCGTCGTGGACGTCGTCGGAGGCGAGGTAACGTGGGGGAGTGATTGACGCATGATCGGCGCACTCGGCGCCCGTGGCCCCCGCGCGATCCTGGTCCTCGTCGCGATCGGCCTGTTCTCCGGCTTCCTGTCCGGGCTGTTCGGCGTCGGCGGGGGCGTGGTGATCGTGCCGCTCCTGATCATGTTCGCCGCGTTCAGCCAGAAGCTCGCGTCCGGGACGTCGTCGGCCTCGATCGTCCCCACAGCGGCCGTCGGCGTGATCACGTACGCGATCCACGGAGACGTCGACTGGCTGGCCGCCCTGCTGCTCGCCGCGGGCGCCGTCTTCGGCGCCCAGGTCGGCACCCGACTGCTGCACCGCCTGCCCGAGTCGTTCCTGCGCTGGTTCTTCGTCGGCTTCCTCGCCGTCGTGATGATCAGTCTCTTCCTCATCGTGCCGTCGCGCGACGCCGTGATCGAGATCGACTTCTGGATCGGAGCCGCGCTCGTGCTGGCCGGCCTGATCACCGGGGTGCTCTCGGGCCTCATCGGCGTGGGCGGCGGCATCATCATCGTGCCGGTCCTGATCCTGCTCTTCGGCGCGAGCGACCTGGTGGCCAAGGGCACGTCCCTGCTGATGATGATCCCGACCACGATCTCGAGCACGATCGGCAACATCCGCCACAGGAACGTGGACCTCGCGGGGGGCGTGGCCGTGGGGATCTCGGCGTGCATCACGACGCCGCTCGGCGCGATCGTCGCGGGCGCGGTCGAACCCCAGGTCGCCAACATCCTGTTCGTCGCCTTCCTCGTCGTCCTCACGGTGCAGATGACGCAGCGGGCGATCCGGGCCAGCCGCCGCAAAGAGGACTGAGCGAATCCGTCCCCGCGCCGACAATCCGTCGTCGCACCGACAATCCGTCCTTGCGCCCGCAATGCAGTGCGCACACGCATTCTCGGCGCGAGGACGGATTGTGGCGGCGGAGGGGGCGGGGCCGGGGAGGGCGTGCCCGGATAGGATGAGCCGGTGCCAGTGAATCCCGAGCTGCTCGGTCGTGAGTTCCCCCCGACGCCGCCGTACCTCGTCGGCCGCGAGAAGGTGCGCGAGTTCGCGCGCGCCGTCTTCGCCGAAGCTCCCGAGCACCACGATCCCGAGGCCGCTCGCGCGCTGGGCTACGCGGACGTCGTCGCTCCGCCGACGTTCGCGATGGTGATCCAGGATCTGACGCTGCAGCAGCTGCTCGCCGAGCCCGACTCGGGCATCGCGCTCGAGCGCACGATCCACGCCAAGCAGAGCTTCCGCTGGACGCGGCCGATCGTCGCCGGGGACGAGGTCACGGGACGCATCACCGTGACCGGCGTGCGGGCGATGGGCGCGGGCGCCATGGTGACCAGCGAGACGGTCATCGCCGACGTCGAGGGCGGCCACATCGTCACGGCGACGTCCGTGCTGCTGATCGGAGGCGAGGAATGAGCGAGCTCACCGTCGGAGACGTCGTCGCCGAACGCACCGTGCACCTGACGCGCGAGTCTCTCGTCCGCTACGCGGGCGCCTCGGGCGACTTCAACCCGATCCACTACCGCGACGACGTCGCGGCGCGCGTGGGCCTCGACGGCGTGCTCGCGCACGGCATGCTCACGATGGGCCTCGCGGTCTCGACGATCGGGGAGTGGCTGGGGGACGCCGGTCGCATCGTCGAGTACGGCGTCAACTTCAGCAAACCGGTCGTGGTCGACGCCGAGGCGGGGGCCGACGTGGCGGTGTCGGCGAAGGTCGGCGCGGTCGACGACGAGACCGCTCGCATCGACCTGACCGTGACGCACGCGGGCACGACGGTGCTGGGCAAGGCCCAGGTGCGCGTGCGCCTGGCCGCCTGAGCCGCGCGAAGCGAAGGTCGCGCGGGATCGCCGCCGCGGCACACGAGAGGAGCAGGGGATGGCAGAGATCGCACCGCTGCCGCTGAGCGGTCTGACGACGCTGCGCGTCGGCGCCGCGCCCGCCCGGATGATCGACGCACGCACGCGCGACGAACTCGTCGCGGCCCTGCGCGAGGTCTGGGCCGACGGAGACCCGTGGTTCGTGCTCGGCGGCGGCTCCAACCTGCTCGCGGGTGACGAGCCCTTCCCCGGCACGGTGATCCGCATCCTGACATCCGGCTTCGAGGAGGTCGGGGGCGCGCCGGAGGGCTTCCTGCGGCTGCGCGTCGAGGCCGGCCACAACTGGGACGAGCTCGTCGCGTGGACGGTTGCGCGGGGGCTGTCCGGCATCGAGGCGATGTCGGGGATTCCGGGCACGGTCGGGGCCGCGCCGATCCAGAACGTCGGAGCATACGGCCAGGAGATCGTCCAGACGCTCGTCGAGGTGGAGCTCATCGACGAGCTCACGGGGGAGGTGTCGGTCGTGCCCGCCGCCGAGCTCGGCCTCGGGCCGCGCACGTCGGTGCTCAAGCACCACTACGGCTCGGTGCCCGAGCGGTCGGCCGTGGTGCTCTCGCTCACCCTCCAGCTCGCGCGCGTCGGCCATGACGCCCGCCCGGTCGCCGACGCCCGGCTGCGCAGCGCGCTCGGCCTCGAGCCCGACGTCGAGGTCTCGGTCTCGTGGATCCGGGACACCGTCCTGTCGATCCGCGCCGGCAAGGGGATGGTCCTGGACGACCCGGATCCCGACACGCACAGCGCGGGCTCCTTCTTTAACAACCCCATCGTCACCGCCGAGGTCGCCCGGTCGCTGCCGGAGGGGTGCCCCCGCTGGCCCCTTGCGCCCCAGGTCGACGCCGTCTCGGTCATTCCGCTCGCCGCGTACGACGGACGCGTCCCGCGCCCGGCGACGCAGGAGTCGCTCGTCAAGGTCAGCGCCGCGTGGCTGATCGAGCACGCCGGCCTGCCGAAGGGATTCGCGCTGCCGCGCTCGCGCGCGTCGCTGTCGACGAAGCACACCCTCGCGCTGACCAACCGCGGCGGCGCGACGGCCGGAGAGATCGCCGAGCTCGCCCGCTTCGTGCAGAGCCGCGTCGCCGCCGACTTCGGCCTCGTGCTGATGCCCGAGCCCGTGCTGGTCGGCGTGGAGCTGTAGCGCCGAGCTTGAGCGCCTAGCCGTGCGCCGGTGCGTGGCGCCTAGGCGAACAGCCGCTGCAGGCGCTGGATGCCCTCGAGCAGCGCGTCGTCGCCCAGCGCGTACGACAGGCGCAGGTAGCCGCTGGGGCCGAACGCCTCGCCGGGAACTACGGCGACCTCCGCCTCGTCGAGGATGAGGTCGGCCAGCTCGAGCGTCGTGGCGGGCGTGCGTCCCGCCCACTCCCGGCCCAGCAGGCCGCGCACGTCGGGGTACACGTAGAACGCGCCGAGCGGATTCGGCACGGTCACGCCCTGGATCTTCGACAGCTCGTCGACCATCAGGCGGCGTCGCCGGTCGAAGGCCGTGCGGAAGCGCTCCGCCTCGGTCTGCGGACCGGTCAGGGCCGCCAGAGCCGCGCGCTGCGCGACGTTGTTGACGTTGCTCGTGAGGTGGGACTGCAGGTTCGCGGCGAGCCCGATCGCGTCGGCGGGGCCGACCATCCAGCCCACGCGCCACCCCGTCATCGCGTAGGTCTTCGCCACGCCGTTGAGGAGCAGGGTCTGTCCTGCGAGCTCCGGCGCGGCCTCCACGATCGAGACGGCGCGGGCGCCCTCGTAGACGAGGTTCTGGTAGATCTCGTCGCTGACCACCCAGATCCCGTGCTCGAGCGCCCATTCGCCGATCGCGCGCGTCTCCTCGGGGGTGTAGACGGAGCCGGTCGGGTTGGACGGCGACACGAACACGAGCACGGTCGTGCGGTCGGTGCGCGCCGCCTCGAGCTGCTCCACCGTGACCTTGTAGTCCTGCTCGGCGCCCGCGAACACCTCGACCGGCACGCCGTCGGCGAGACGGATGGCCTCGGGATAGGTCGTCCAGTAGGGCGCGGGCAGGAGCACCTCGTCGCCCGGGTTCACGACGGCCTGGAACGCCTGGTAGACGGCCTGCTTGCCGCCGTTGGTGACCACGACCTGCGACGGCGGCACATCCAGTCCCGAGTCGCGCAGCGTCTTCGCGGCGATCGCCTCCCGCAGGGCGGGCAGCCCAGCGGCGGGCGTGTACCGGAAGTTCGCCGGGTCGCTCAGCGCCTCGGCCGCAGCCTCGACGACGAACCCCGGGGTGGGGAAGTCGGGCTCGCCGGCGGCGTAGGAGATGACGGCCTTCCCCTCGGCCTTGAGCGCCTTGGCCTTGGCATCGACCTTGAGCGTCGCGGATTCGGCGATGGCGGAGAGCTTGCGGGAGAGAGGGGCGCGGTCGGTCACACGCACGAGCGTAATGCGCGCGGTCGTCGCGCTGCGAGGTCCCACGCCGGGCGCGATCCTTACAGCCGGCCGGTATGTGCGGTTGCACACTCGGCGTCTCGGCGAATGTCGCTCCGCTTACAGACTCGACCCCGCCCGCCCGCGTACTCTCCTAGTTAAGGGTGGGGCAGGCGGTCATCCATGACGCCACCAGACGCCCGCCCGCAGATTCGATCCGGAGGACAACCGTGAACGACCGTGAGAAGGCCCTGCTCGGGTCCGTGGCCACCGAGCTGTTCATCGGGGGCGAGTGGGTGCCGTCGACGTCGGGGAAGACGTTCGATGTGCGTGACCCCGCCACCGGTGACGTGGTGGCGTCGGTGGCCGATGCGACCGCTGAGGATGGAGTGCGCGCGCTTGATGCGGCGGTTGCCGTCCAGGACGAGTGGGCCGCGACGGCCCCGCGGACGCGGAGCGACATTCTGCGTCGGGCGTTCGATCTGGTCCAGGAGCGCAAGGAGGATCTGGCGCTGCTGATGACGATCGAGATGGGCAAGCCGCTGTCCGAGGCGCGTGGCGAGGTCGGGTACGGCGGGGAGTTCCTGCGCTGGTTCAGCGAGGAGGCGGTGCGGATCTCGGGCCGGTACGGGTCGAACCCCGAGGGCACGGGCCGGATGATCGTGTCGCAGCGGCCGGTGGGTCCGTCGTTCTTCATCACGCCGTGGAACTTCCCGTTCGCGATGGCGACGCGCAAGATCGCTCCGGCGCTGGCCGCCGGCTGCACGGTGGTGATCAAGCCGCCGCAGCTGACGCCGCTCACGACGCTGTTCTTCACCCAGCTGCTGGTGGAGGCGGGGCTGCCGAAGGGCGTGGTCAACGTGGTGACGTCGGCATCGTCGAGCCGGGTCTCGGCGCCCGTCATCGCCGATCCGCGGTTGCGGAAGCTGTCGTTCACGGGGTCGACCGAGGTCGGCCGCAAGCTGATCGCGCAGGCGGCCGAGGGCGTGCTGCGGGTGTCGATGGAGCTGGGCGGGAACGCGCCGTTCGTGGTGTTCGAGGACGCGGACCTGGACAAGGCGGTCACGGGGGCGCTGCAGGCGAAGTTCCGCAACATCGGGCAGGCCTGCACCGCGGCGAACCGGTTCATCGTGCACGAGTCTGTTGCGGACGAGTTCGCGCGTCGCGTGAGCGAGCGGGTCGCGGACATGAAGATCGGCCGCGGCACGGAGGAGGGCGTGGAGATCGGTCCGCTGATCGACGCCGACGCCGTCGACAAGGCCGCGGAGCTGGTCGAGGACGCGACCGGGCGGGGCGCGAGGATCCTCACCGGTGGCGAGAAGCTGGACGGTCCGGGCACGTTCTACCAGCCCACGGTGGTGACGGACGTGCAGCCCGGAAGCGCCATCCTGCGCGAGGAGATCTTCGGCCCGGTGCTGGCGATCGCGACCTTCGCCACGGAGGACGACGCCGTCCGCCTCGCGAACGACACCGAGTACGGGCTCGTGTCGTACGTGTACACGGAGGATCTGCAGCGCGGGCACCGGATGATCGAGCGCCTGGAGACGGGCATGATGGGCCTGAACGCCGGCGTCGTGTCCAACGCGGCCGCTCCCTTCGGCGGGGTCAAGCAGTCCGGCGTCGGCCGCGAGGGCGGTTTCGAGGGCATCCACGAGTACCTGTCCACCAAGTACACGTTCCTGCCGAACGAGTGAGCCACGGCGTGGCGCCGAGGTGCGAGTCCGCCCCGGCGCCACGCGCGGGCCGCACCCTGATTCGCGGGGTGTCAGGCCATGCCGTACACTTGGGAGAGCAGTTCTCGTCTGCATTTTTTCGCCGTGCCCGGGATCGGGATGCGGACATGCGGGCGTTCACCGGGATCGCGAGATCTCTAGGGCGGTAGCTCAATTGGCAGAGCAGCGGTCTCCAAAACCGCAGGTTGCAGGTTCGATTCCTGTCCGCCCTGCGCGTCAGCGTCAGCTGACTCACGAAAGGTAGCCAGATGGTCCAGGACGCAGCCGGCGGCGAGATCGTCGCGGCGAACGGCACGAGCGGTGAGAAGAGGCCGAACTTCTTCGCCCGCATCGTGATCTTCTTCCGCCAGGTTGTCGCCGAGCTCCGCAAGGTCGTGACTCCGACCCGGTCGGAGTTGATGAAGTTCACCGCGGTCGTGCTCGGCTTCGTGGTCATCATGATGGGCTTCGTCTACGGCCTCGACTACGTCTTCTCGTGGGTGGCGACGGTCGTCTTCGGCGTCCCACGCTGAGCTGACGCACCGCCCGCACGGGCACGCGGCCGAGCGCATCGCGCCTCCGCCGCGGTAACGGAAGAGACTCTGCCGAATGGATGGGACTGCCAGTGTCTGAAAAGCATGCCGACGACGCCGACTGGGCGCCGGCAGCCGAGCAGTCGAGTGAAGACGACCAGGCCCAGGAGGGCAACGTCCTCTACGCCGACGCGCACTCCAGCGACGCCGCCGAGCACGTCGCGATGCACGTGGAGGGCGACGACGAGGACATGAGCGACGAGGACATCGAGATCGACGACCCGGAGGCCGACGCGATCGTGAACGACGCACTGAACATCGACGAGACGAGCGAGGTCGAGGCCGCCGCGGACGTGCTGAACGACTCCCTCGAGGAGGAGCGTTCGGCGCCCGCCGACGAGGCCGCCGGTGGCGAGCTCGCGGCGGATGACGTCGCAGCCGAGGGTGACGCCGCCGAGGACGACCCGTACGAGGCGTTCCGGCAGGAGCTGCGCTCGCTCGAGGGTAAGTGGTACGTGATCCACTCGTACGCGGGTTTCGAGCGCAAGGTGAAGGCCAACATCGAGCAGCGCAAGTCGACGCTCGAGGTCGAGGACGAGATCTACCAGGTCGAGGTCCCCATGGAGGACGTCGTCGAGATCAAGAACGGCCAGCGCAAGATGGTCACCCGCGTCCGGATCCCCGGCTACGTGCTGGTGCGCATGGAGCTGAACGAGGACACCTGGTCGGTCGTGCGCCACACGCCCGGCGTGACGGGCTTCGTGGGCAACGCGCACAACCCGACGCCGCTGCGCTTCGAAGAGGCGTTCAACATGCTCAAGCCGCTCGTCGAGATCAAGGAGGCGCAGGCCGCCGCGAAGGGTGGCGCCCCCAAGGGCCAGCCGACGCAGGCGCGCGTCATCCCCGCCGAGGTCGACTTCGAGATCGGCGAGACCATCACGATCAAGGAGGGCTCGTTCGCGGGCCTGCCCGGCACGATCAGCGAGATCAAGCCCGAGAGCGGCAAGCTCACGGTCCTCGTCTCGCTCTTCGAGCGCGAGACCCCGGTCGAGCTGTCGTTCGACCAGGTCACCAAGATGATCTGATTTGGATGATCTGGCCTCCCCCGGGAGGCGCATGCGGAGAGCCGGTCCCACGGGATCGGCTCTCCGTCGTTTCTGCTAGAATCGCTTGGTTCGCGCCCTGTCTGCGCGGACGTCCCACACCGCTCGGCAGGATCGCTCCTGCGTGCGGGAGAGCGGATGCAACCGGCATCCGTTCGTCGAAAGGAAAAACGAATGGCACCCAAGAAGAAGGTGACGGGGCTGATCAAGCTCCAGATCCAGGCCGGCGCCGCCAACCCCGCGCCGCCCATCGGTCCGGCGCTCGGTCAGCACGGCGTCAACATCATGGAGTTCTGCAAGGCGTACAACGCGGCGACCGAGTCGCAGCGCGGCAACGTCATCCCCGTGGAGATCACCGTCTACGAGGACCGCAGCTTCACGTTCGTTCTGAAGACCCCGCCCGCCGCGGAGCTCATCAAGAAGGCCGCCGGCCTGCAGAAGGGATCGGCGACGCCGCACACGGTCAAGGTCGGCAAGCTCACCAAGGAGCAGGTCACCGAGATCGCCAAGACGAAGCAGCCCGACCTGAACGCGAACGACCTCGAGGCCGCCTCGAAGATCATCGCCGGCACCGCCCGTTCCATGGGTATCACGGTCGAGGACTGAGGGGGAGCAGACAATGGCTAAGTCCAAGGCTTACATGGAGGCCGCCTCGAAGATCGAGGCCGGCAAGTACTACACGCCCACCGAGGCCGTCGCCCTCGCGAAGGAGACCGGCTCGAAGAAGTTCGACGCCACCGTCGAGGTCGCGCTGAAGCTCTCGGTCGACCCGCGCAAGGCCGACCAGATGGTGCGCGGCACCGTCATGCTGCCGCACGGCACGGGCAAGACCGCCCGCGTCATCGTCTTCGCCAACGGCCCCGCTGCCGAGGCCGCCATCGCGGCCGGCGCCGACGAGGTCGGCGGCGCCGAGCTCATCGAGAAGGTGGCCGGCGGCTGGACCGACTTCGACGCGGCCGTCGCCGTGCCGGAGCTGATGGGCCAGGTCGGTCGACTCGGTAAGGTGCTCGGTCCCCGTGGCCTCATGCCGAACCCGAAGACCGGCACCGTGACCCCCAACCCGGCCAAGGCCGTGGAGGAGATCAAGGGCGGCAAGATCGAGTTCCGCGTCGACAAGCACGCCAACGTGCACTTCATCGTCGGCAAGGCCTCGTTCTCGGCCGAGCAGCTGGACGCGAACCTGCAGGCCGCGCTCGAGGAGATCGTGCGGCTGAAGCCGTCGAGCTCGAAGGGCCGCTACATCCAGAAGGGCGCCGTGTCGACCACCTTCGGTCCCGGCATCCCGCTGGACGTCAACGTCATCGCGTAACGACGCTCACAGAACGGCCCCGCCTCGGCGGGGCCGTTCTGCGTTTTCCGTCCCTGCGCACCGAGGATGGCGTCAGGGGTCGCGGAGGACCCGGAAGCCCGGGACGCCCGTCGGGACGACGTCGGCGACGTCGAGGCCGTCGACGCGCGCGGTGGCCGGGCCCTGGCTCATCCAGGCCAGCATCGCGTCGACCGCGGCGGGTTCTCCCTCCACCTCGGCCTCGACGGAGCCGTCGGAGGTGTTGCGCACCCACCCGGACACTCCGCACTCGGCGGCCGCGGCGCTTGCACCGAAGCGGTAGCCGACGCCCTGCACCCGCCCGCGCACGGTCACTCGCACTCGCTTCACATCTCCATCGTGGCGCGCCCGGTGCCCCCGGGGAAGAGCGCACGACTCGGGCCCGGTTTCGACTCCGCGGCTCCGCCGCTCCGCTCAACCCGTTTCGACTTCGCGGCTGCGCCGCTCCGCTCAACGAGCAACCACAAGCCCCCTTGCCCTACCCCTTACCCCTATCCACCGACCTCAACCCGGTGCGAGCGCGAAGCGCGAGCGTGCGGGCGCGAGTGCGCCCGCCACCAGGCGCGAAGCGCCGGCGCGCTGAAGCGAAGCGAAAGCGCCTCCCCCGAGGAGCGGCCCCTCGGGGCCCGACGAGCGGGAGAAAAAAGAAAACGCGTGGGAGAAGAAAGAAGGAGAGCGAGCGTGCGGGCGCGCAGCGCCGGCGCGCTGAAGCGCAGCGGAAGCGCCCCGTGGTGCTACCCGGATGGGCCGCGGAGCCGGGTCAGCGCGTTGCGCGCGGGTCGGTAGATCCCGCGCCTGTCGATCCAGGGCGGGGCCTTGATCACCGGGGTGCCGTGTCGCATGCGGATGTCCCATCCGGAGCGGTCGAGGTTGTGGTGGTGCCACCAGCAGACGAGCACGCCGTTGTCGGTGTGGGTGGGGCCGCCGTTCGCGTGTTCGTCGACGTGGTGGATCTCACACCACGCCGCCGGGATCGTGCACCCGGGGATCACGCACCCGCCGTCGCGGGCGGTGATCGCCCGGCGCTGGTGGGCGTTGAACACCCGCTCCGGAGTGCCGAGGCGGACGATCCTGCCGGTGCGGTCGTGGATGATCTTCTGCACAGCGCCGGTGCACGCGATGCGGTGCGCGGTCGATACGGGGACGGGGGTGTCGTCGATCGTCGCCGCGGCGGTGGGGTTGTTCAGGTCTTCTTCGGCGACGGTGACGACGAGGGTGGGGGCTGCGCCTCCGAGGGTGGGCGTCTCGGTGGCTTTCGCGGCGGTCTGGATGATCACGGCGAGCACGTCGTGACGCTTCTGCGTGTTCGTCCGCGGGTCGTGCACGGCCTCGTCCTGTGACCAGGCTTCGGTTTCGTCCCGGTCTTCGGGGTCGGTGGGAGTGAAGCGGACGGCGGGGTTCAGGTGCGCGTCGAGCAGTCGCTGCAGCCCGGCGGCGACCTCGGGGAGGAGGGATCCGCGTAGTGGGATGACCCCGTCCCGGGGCGTGCCGAGGGTGAGACCTCGGTTGCGGGCGGCGCGTTCCGCGTCGGGTCCGGGGCCGTCCTGGTCCAGGTACGCCGCCCAGGTGCGTGCATGCACCTCGACCTCCGCGAACGTGGGCGGAATCATGCCCGCCTGTTCTTCCAGGGCGCCAGTGGCGTACGCGACGGTGGTGGCTTCGGCCGCGTCGAACTCGACCGGGTCGGCACGATCCTCCACCCGCGCGAGGGCACTGGTGATCTCGTGCGCGGCATCCGCGCCGAGCACTCCGTCTCGTAGTGCTTGACCGACGTGGGGGAACCGCGCCGGGAGCTCCTCCCCGGTCAACGACACCCGAGGCCGGGTGCGCTTGTCCAACCGGACACGCGCGTTGATCGTCTTCGCCGACACTCGGGTGGTGCGCTCCAGCAGCTCCACCCCATTGCGGCACCCGAACCGGGCCGAGAGGCGGTCCTCGGAGTCGCGGGCAGACCGGGCATCCACCTCGCCGGCCAGACGCACCCGCGCGGCATCGACCATCCGCCCCAGGGCTTCTACCGTGCCGACGGCATCGACGAGGTCGGCGTCCGCGAGGGACCCGGTCTGCTGGATCAGTGCACGCAACGCATCGAGGGAAGCGAGGACGTCCCGCCCCTCGTCGCTGGTCGCGTACCGCTGTTCCATACCCCCAACGGTAGACAGGGGCACCGACATTCGAGCCCCGGGAAACCGCCGATCCACACCCGAAAACCACACCCGTGGACAACCCGCCCCCGGGACGTGTGTTGGGGACGAGGAGTGCGGGGCCGCCCCACC
>NZ_BMJY01000002.1:69675-318539 GCF_014643695.1 Microbacterium album
CCCAGCCCCCGGCGCGACCTCGGGGCCGCGTTTCGACTCGCCTCCGGCTCGCTCAACGAGCAGACAAAGCCCCGACCCGCCCCGCGCCTCCCCGCCTCGGTTTCGACTCCGCCGCTACGCGGCTCCGCTCAACCCGTTTCGACTCCGCGGCTCCGCCGCTCCGCTCAACGAGCAACCAAAAGCCCGTACCCCTTACCCCTACCCACCCACCTCAACCCACCTACCTCAACCCGGTGCGAGCGCGAAGCGCGAGCGTGCGGGCGCGAGTGCGCCCGCCAACCAGGCGCGAAGCGCCGGCGCGCTGGAGCGCAGCGAAAGCGCCTCCCCCGAGGAGCGGCCCCTCGGGGCCCGACGAGCGGGAGAAAAAAGAAGAGCGTGGGAGGAAAAAAGAAAGCGCGTGGGAGAAAAAAGAACAGCGTGGGAGGAAAAAGAAAGAGAAGAAGAAACCGCGTCAGGCGAGCGCGAGGCCCGCCGCGAGCGCGAGCATGGCCACGGCGATGAGGGCGTCGAGGAGGCGCCATGCGCGCGGGGAGGCGAGCCAGCGCGCGGCGAACCGGGAGGCCAGGGCTAGGAACGTGAACCAGGTGGCGCTGCCGAGCACCGCGCCCGCGCCGAAGGCCCAGCGTGCATCGCCGTAGCCGGCCGAGACGGAACCCAGCAGGAACACCGTGTCGAGGTAGCCGTGGGGATTCAGCCAGGTGATGGCAAGGCACGACAGCACGGCGGGCAGCAGCGTGCCGGTGCGTCGTGCCGTCCGCGCGCGCGTGAGCGTCATCGTTCCGCTCGTGCCGGCGGGCGCCGGCGGCGGATCGCCCAGGGCGTCGCGCTCGACGCGGGTGCGCGGAGGAGCGTCGAGGGCGAGCGATTCTGCCTTGGGGCGGATGGCGCGCCACGCGGCCGCCAGCCCGTACCAGGTCAGGAACAGCACGCCGCCCCAGCGCACGACCTCGAACAGCCAGGGAACCTTGGTGACGGCGGCGCCGACGCCGGCCACGCCGAGCGCGATCAGGATCGCGTCGCTCGCGAGGCACGTGATGGCGAGGGCGACGACGTGCTGACGGTGCACGCCCATCCGCAGGAGGAAGACGTTCTGCGCGCCGGGCGCGATGATGAGCGACAGGCACAGTCCGAAGCCCGCGAGTGCAGCGGCGGCGAAGGGGGTGAGCACGCAGCGACACTACGGTCGCGGCGTGGCAGGATCAAAAGCCAGCTTAAAGATTCTGTACCACGTGAAGGAACGCTTAACGTGTGGATCCCACCCGACCTCGCCGAGACGGTCGCCGCGATCGTCGACGAGGGCAGCCTGGACGGCGCTGCGCGCGCGTTGCGCATCACGCCCTCGGCGGTCAGCCAGCGGCTGCGCGCGCTCGAGGGACAGTTGGGTCGCGTGCTCGTCGTGCGCTCCAAGCCGGCGCGGGCCACTGAGGCCGGTGCGGTCGTGCTGCGGCTCGCTCGCCAGTACGCGCTCCTGCGCCACGACGCCGGCGTCGCGCTCGGCCTGGAGGGGCCGGGCCGGATGCGCGTGCCCATCGCCGTCAACTCCGACTCGCTCGCCACGTGGTTCCTGCCCGCGCTGCAGCGGATCGCGCACACGCACGACGTCGCGCTCGAGCTGCACCGGGACGACCAGGACCACACCGCTGCGCTGCTCGAGGGCGGCACGGTCACCGCGGCCGTGACCTCGCAGCGGGATCCCATCGCCGGATGCACCGTGACCGGGCTCGGCGCCACGGTCTATCATCCGGTCGCCTCGCCGGGGTTCGTCGCGCGCTGGCTGCCGGGAGGTGCGACCCCCGCCGCGCTCGCGGAGGCACCGGTCGTGGACTACGACCGCACGGATGACCTGCAGACGCGGTGGCTCATCGCGTGCGGCGCCGATCCGTCTCGGCCGCCGCGCCACTACGTGCCCGCGTCGGAGGACTACGCGACCGCGGTGCGGCTCGGCTTCGGATGGGGACTGCTGCCGCCGCTGCAGGCGCAGGCCGCGCTCGACGAGGGCCGCCTCGTGCGCCTCGACGGCCCCGCGATGCGCGTGCCGCTCTACTGGCAGCAATGGAACCTCCGCTCACCCCTGCTGGAGGACATCCGCGCGGCCGTCGTGGAGGCGGCGCGCGCCGCGCTCGAGCCGGCCTGAGCACCGTCAGCGCCGTCAGCCGCCGTCCGAGAGCGTCACAGGTCCTGCGGTCGCGGTGCCCAGGAGCAGCGTCGTCAGGGAACCGGGGCTGCCGGCCGGCGCGACGATCCCGACGCGCAGGGCCGTCACGACGTACTGCGCCGTCGCCGTGGCGGTCGCCGGGTGGTAGGAGGGCGGCCCCGCCGGAGGCGGATTCGGGGACGTGACGTCGGGCTGAACGTTGACCTGGAGGGACAGCACGGACGGCAGCGGCGCCAGCACGCTCTCGACGGCTCCCACGAGCGTCGTCGTGAGGCCCGTCAGCGTCGTGCCGAGCGTTCCGACGATTCCCAGGGGTGCCTCGAGCACACCCGCGATCGCGCTCACCAGCACCGAGCCGAGTCCTTCCAGTGCGCTGGTCAGCGGAGTGAGCAGAAGCCCCAGGAGACCCGTGATGATCGGACCCAGTCCGCGGAGGCCGGTGAGGTCGACCTCGATCCCGGTGGCGAGAGCGGACCCCTCCCCGGTGAGCGCTGCGAGGTCCGCGTCGATGCCGATCCTCACCTGGGCGATGGGTCGCGGGCTCGAGAGGATGCCCAGCATGACCGTGGGGGCCAGGTCGATGCTGACCCGCGTGCCGCCGACGGCGGTCGTCAGCGCGCCGACGACGGTGGACACCCAGTCCTGGAGCACCGCATCGACGCGTCCCGCCAGAGCGTTCACGACCTGCTCGTCGAGGACCAGCTCGGTGTTCGGAGGCAGATCGTTGAGGCCGTGCGGACCCGACGACAGCAGCTTGGTGAGATCGACCGCGATGCGGCCCTCACGCAGCTCGAGGCGCACGACGCCTTCGCTGTCGGCGGCCTCGTCGAGCAGACCGGCCACGGCGGCGCCCAGATCGGGCACCGTCACGGCGACGCCGGATCCTCGCTGCTGCACCGCGAGGGTTGCCACCGGCGCCAGGTTCAGACCCAGGACGTTGCCGATCGCACCGTTGATCGCCGACCCGAGGGCGCCCTCCAGGCCGCGCAGGCTGCCGTCGAGAGCGGTGACGGTCGACTCGACGACGCCGACGAGCTCGCGCAGGGCCGGGGCGTCGAGCACGAGCTGGAGGCCCGCGATGTCGTAGTCGCGTTCCACGGCGCGCGTCGCCTCGATGCCCCACACCGCCTCGCGGAGCAGAGCGCAGCCGTCGACGCGCGACAGCGCGGACACGGCGCCGATCTCCAGGCCGACATCGGACACCGCTCCGGCGATCACGGGCAGCGTCTCGCCGAGGGAGATCGTCGAGGCGGCCGGCGGCGTCGCGGCGCCGTACTCGCCGATCGTCACAATGCCTGAGCGGTCCGTCACCAGCCCCGTCGCGCCGGTCGCGGTGCCCAGAGCGGTCACCTGCGCGTACTGGCCGAGCGCGCCCGTGGCGAAGCCGGGAAGCGCGGCGTCGATGCGCGGCAGCGCGACGGCGGCCAGTCCGGACAGCGCGCCGACGCTGAGCGAGGTGGCGCGCGTGTAGGCGAGCCGGTCCTCGGGATCGAGGTCGTGCGCGCCGACCGGATGGAAATGCTCGGCGCCGGCGCTGTCGACACGGTTCTCCACGCCCTGCACCTCGGCGACCGCGCCCAACGGGGTGCCCAGGAGCGTCCCGTCGACCTGGCGCCCGGAGGCGGCCGCGGCGTATCCCTCCTCCGTGCCGCAGTCGAAGCTCTGCGTCGCCAGGGCGGTCGTCGTCCACTCCGCGTCGGTCCAGCTCGCGAGCGAGCCGTTTCCGGTCGCGGGCACGACGAGGAGCGCCACGAGGCCCGCGACCGCCCAGACCCGGTGGAAGGGCCGCGTCATGACGCACCCCCCGGTCGCCTGCGCAGCAGCCTCAGGCCGGCGCCGATCGCGAGCGCGGACAGGGCGAGGGCCGCCAGCCGGACGATCGCCGCGGGATCCGCGCCGGTCGCCGCGAGCCCCGGCGCAGCGTCCGCGGGTCCGGGCCGGGGCGCGTCTCGCGCGCCCTCGTCGTACGGCCCGCCGGCGCGAGCAGCCGTCACGCCGAGGTCGACGATGGCGCCCAGGGCCTGGAGGGTCTCGTCGGCGCGCGCCTCCGCCGAGTCCTCCACCGAGAGGGTCACGAGGAAGTAGTGCGGGTCGGCGCTGTCGAGCTCGAGCATGTGGACGGCCGGGCTCGGGTCGTCCGCGAGATCGTGGGCGGGCGTCACAGTGAGCGATCCTCCCGGGGCGTCGCACCGCGGCGACCCCTCGTCCACGCCGTGCCACGGAGCAAGGCACTGCTCGACGCTCATCGTGAGCCCGCGCGGGTGCGCGGCCAGCGGCCCGCGCTTGGCGACCTGGAGGGCGACCGAGGCGCTCCCGCCCTTGTCGTCGTGTTCGGCGCGGACGATCCAGTAGCCCGGATCGCCGGGCGACAGCGAGGCCACGTCGTGCGGTGCGGGAGCGTGCCGGGAGGAGAGCGTCAGCAGGCGATCGGGGGTGGACTGCACGGGCGCGGGCGTGAACGCGTCAGCGTGCGCGACGAGCGACGAGCCCGCCCCGACGGCCAGCACGGCGCCCGCGGCGACGAGAGCCGCGCCTGCGCCGCGGCGCATCCGCCTGTGCGCGGCGGTCACGATCGCGACCCCCGCGGCCACATCACCCAGAGCACGGCGAGCGGGATCAGCACCGCCAGGATCGTGACGCGCACGGGTGACGCCAGCTGCGCGATCGGGAATCCCACCCAGGGGAGCGACGCGACGACGAGGCCCGCCTGCGTCACCGCGTAGCGATGCGCGTCCGGGGTCGCGTTCGCGTCGCCGCGCAGCGTTAGGAGCCGCTCGCCGGGGGCCGCCCCGGGCTCGATCTCGACCACCCGGTGGGTCACGAGCTCGTCGTCGTGCGCGCGCGGCACGCTCACGACGTCGCCGACGCGGAGGTCGGCCGCGTCCACGACGCGCACGACGGCCGCCGTGCCCGGCGGCATCCCCGGGGACATCGAGCCGGTGCTGAGGATCACCAGGTGGAGGCCGAAGAACGATGCGGCCGCCAGCCACGCGATCGACGCGGCTCCGATACCGCCGAGCAGGACGACCAGGCCGTTGCGGGCGAACAACACGATGCGGGCGCCGCGGCTCCGACGTGTGCGGCCGCGGACACGCCGGCGCGCCGACGCGGGAGCGCCGGCGGCGACGGGGACGTGTGCGGACGGCGCGGAGTCGCGCTCCGGGGCGAGGGTCATCGCGCCCGGCGTCAGTTCGACGTGGCGGAGAACTCCCACGCGGGCTGGAGGCCCACGCCCATGTAGCTCTCCTGGGTGATGCCGGCCGGTAGCGGGTCGGGGAGGTTGAACTCGAGCTCGAAGCAGTAGTACTGCACGTTGCCGCCGTTCGCCAGCAGCGTCTGGCCGGGTGCGGTGCCCGCCGCAGAGCCCAGCGCGTCGGTCGCCGCGGCGAGGGTGACGCCGGGCTGGGTGCCGATGGTCGCATCGCACGTGTGATCCGGCGTCGAGTCGGACTCGCTCCACGTCCACACGGTGGCGGTCGTGGCGGCGAAGAGGCGATCGGTGTCCGTCGTCGGACCGCCCGTGGTGAGCACGTCGATGGCCGGCTGGAGGACGAGCGTTCCGCCGACGGAGTTCACGTCGGGCGCGGTGCGCAGGCCGACCAGACCGTAGGTGGGCACGCCCGGTGCGAGGTCCTCGACCGAGAAGGTCACGACGTTGCCGGGGCTGGTCTCGGCATGGATGAACGCGCCGGCCGGGCCGCCGCCGACCGGGTAGGCGTGCTGCTCGACCTCGAAGGCGGACGTGCTGACCACCGGGCCGCCGGAGTCGGTGCCGGTCGTGATCCACTCGGTGTCGGTCCAGGCGGCCAGGCTCAGGGTGACGCCGACGCCGGCGACGGCGACCGCGCTCACGACGGCGACGAGCTTTGCGCCGCGGAGAGCGCGCGCGCGGGTACGGGGACGGGGGGTGTGCATCGGGTGCTCCAGCGGGATGATGAGGGGGAGGGGGACATGCATTCCGGGATACTGCAATCCTGATCTAACAGGTTCCTCCCAGTTATGTCGAGAGTTTTCCCCCTCCGCGTCACCCTGCGTCATCCGTCGCCGATGCGGAGCACCACCTTGCCCCTCGCGTGACCCTCCTCGACATGGCGGTGGGCCTGCGCCGCCTGCTCGAGGTCGAACACCTTCTCGACGTACACCTGCACCGAGCCGGATTCCAGCAGGCGCGCGATCGTGCCGAGCGCCGTCGCGTCGGGGACGACCTTGAACGAGGTGGCGCGCACACCCGCCTCGCGCGCCTCGTCCGCATACCCGGGCCAGCTGCCCGTCGGCACGACGATGAGGAGGCCGCCGGGACGCAGGACCGACAGCGAGCGCGACCCGGTGCGGTCGTGGACGTTGCCGATCAGATCGATGACGACGTCGACGTCGCCCACGACCTCCTCGAAACGCGTGGTGCGGTAGTCGATCACGACGTGCGCGCCCAGCTCGCGCAGCCAGGGCGCGTTCGCGGCCGATGACGTGGTCGTGACGTGTGCGCCGAAGTAGGCGGCGAACTGCACGGCGAAGTGGCCGACGCCACCGGAGCCCGCGTGGATGAGGATGCGCTGGCCCTCGTGCGCATGCGCCGTCTCGATGACGAGCTGCCACGCCGTCAGCGCGGCCAGTGGAACGCCGGCCGCCTCCACGTGCGACAGCGAGGCCGGCTTGCGCGCGACCGAGGTCGTGGACGCCACCGCGTACTCCGCATAGGTGCCCGGCGTACGGGGGACCGCCGCCATCCCGAACACCGGCGTCCCGGGAGGGAGCGGATGCGCCTCGTACGGCGACGAGACGACGACGCCCGAGAAGTCGAAGCCCGGCACGGCGGGGTAGGAGCCGATGGCGCCCGAGACACCGCGTCCCGCCCGGGTCTTCGCGTCGATCGGATTGACGCCCGCGGCGACGACCTTGACGAGCAGCTCGTCCATCACGGGGGAGGGCGGCGGGAGCGTCGCCGGGCGCAGCACCTCCGCCCCTCCCGGCGCGTCGAAGACCACCGCTCGCATGGCCGCGGGCGGCGCCTGGGGCGCAGCCGGCGGATCCTGGGGCTCGGTCGCGGATCGCGACGTCCGTAGTGTCATCGTTCGTTCCCCCTCTTGGCGACATGCCGGGACACCGCACCGGTGCGGCGTCCCCACCTCCCAGTCAAACGGGCGATTGTCTCGACGGTGTTTCGGCGGTGCTACGGCGCCCGCTCAGTCGTCGTCCGCCTGCCCACGACGGCTCGCGGCGGGCGGCTCGCCCGTCACGAGCGCGTGGAGCAGCTCGCTCAGTCGCTGCACGTCCTCGAGTGGCCAGGCCTCGAGCACCTGGGCCAGGCTGTTCTCCCCGCCGGCGCGGGCCGCCTCGAGGCGACGGCGTCCCTCGTCGGTCGCCTCCAGGAGGTGCGCGCGCCCGTCCGAGGGGTCCGGGGCGCGCGCCACGAGACCGAGCTCCTCGAGCTCGCGCACCATGCGGCTCAGCTGGCCCTTGTCGATCAGGAGTCGCTCGGCCATGGTCGAGGCCGTCAGCGGCCCGTGACGGACGATCGTCGTGAACACCTTGTAGGAACCCGGCAGCATTCCCGGGCTCACGCGCTGTGCGATGCGCAGGATGACGTGACGGAACTGCGTCAGGAGCTCGGAGAACTCCGCCTCGACCGCGCGGACCGCCTGCTCCCGCTCGCTCCCCGCGGCGGGGGCGGCGGCAGGCTCCGTCGTCGTCATCCCTCGCGTCCCTCCCGTGCGGTGTCTTCCTGGCCCGGGGCCTCGCCGACGAGCGGAATGGCCCCGGTCGCCGCGACCGACACGGCGCCGGCCCGCCCGAGAGCCTCCTCCGCCTCCGTGAGCTTAGCCGCCTCGCGCTCCTGCAGTCGCTCGGCGTTGTTCTTGCGGCCGAGCGGGATGTTCGGAAGGAAGCAGATCGCGATGAGGCTGAGGATGCCGAGGGGCACGCCGATGAGGAAGGCGTGCGCGATCGAGGTCGCGGCGACCTCCTCGACGATGACGCGCACCGACTCGGGCAGCTCCCGCGCGATGGGCATCGTGCCCGACGCGAACAGCTCTGCGATCCGTGCCCCGCGGGGGCCGAGTCCGGCGATCGCGTCCATGAGCTCGTGCCCGCGTCGCGCGAGCTGGTCGGCCATGCTCGATGCGAGCACGGAGCCGATGACGGCCACGCCCGCGGTGCCGCCGATCGTGCGGAAGAAGTTCACGCCCGAGCTGGCGACGCCCATCTCCTCCGGCTTCGCGGTGTTCTGCACCACCAGCACGAGGTTCTGCATCGTCATGCCCATGCCGGCGCCGAGCAGGAACATGTAGACGCCGACGAGGACCAGGGGCGTGTCGTGCGTCAGCGTGGCCAGCAGCACGTTGCCGAGGGTCATGACGACCGCGCCGACCACGAGGTAGCTCTTCCAAGCGCCGTAGCGCGTGACGAGCTGGCCGACCAGCGTCGACATGATCAGCAGGCCCGCGGCCATCGGGATCGTCATGAGACCGGCGCCGGTCGGGTCGAAGCCGCGCGCCATCTGGAAGTACTGGCCGAGGTACACCGCCGTGCCGAACATCGCCACGCCGATCGAGATCGACGCGAGCACCGACAGCGTGAAGGTGCGGTTCCGGAACAGGCTCAGCGGCACGACCGGCTCCGTGGCGCGGGTCTCCACCCAGATGAACAGCGCGGTCGCGAGGATCGCGCCGCCCACCATCAGGGCGGTCTCGAGGCTCAGCCAGCCGTAGTCCTTGACGTTCGTCACCCAGATGAGCAGCAGGCTCGACGCGACCGACAGCAGCACGATGCCGACGTAGTCGATCGTGACCCTGCGGTTGGCGCGCGGCGCGAGCTTCAGGGTCTTCACAATGACGAGGAAGGCGATCAGCCCCAGCGGGATCCCGACGAAGAAGTTCCAGTGCCAGCCGACGGTGTCGGTGAGCAGCCCGCCGATGATCGGACCGCCGACGGTGGACACGCCCAGCACGACGCCGAACAGGCCCATGTAGCGGCCGCGCTCGCGCGGGCTGATGATGTCGGCCATGATCACCTGGCTGAGCGCCGCGACACCGCCGGCGCCGATGCCCTGGAACGCGCGTGCCGCGATGAGGACCTCGGGGGTCTGCGCGAAGCCGGCGGCGGCGCTCGCCACCAGGAAGAAGCCGAGCGCGACGAGGATGAGCGCCTTGCGATCGGTGAGGTCCGCGAGCTTTCCCCAGATCGGCGTGGAGATCGCGGTCGTCAGCAGGGCGGCGGTCACGACCCACGTGTAGTGGGTCTGCGTGCCGCCGAGGTCGGGGACGATGATCGGCAGCGAGGTGCCGACGATGGTGTTCGCCATCATCGAGGTGAACATCGCGAGCAGGAGGCCGGAGATGGCTTCGAGCACCTGGCGATGGGTCATGCGCGGGAGAGCGGCGTCCGTCATGGGAACCCTTCGAGTACAGGCGCGGCCCCGTCGGCGCGCGAAAAGTTGTATGTCGTCAACCATACGCCCAATCGTTGACGAAAGACAACCATCTGGGACGCGCGGGGTCCGCCGGACGGGCGTGGCGATGCGGGGCTTGCGGACAGGCGGCGTTAGGGTCGTCGGGTGACACCCGAACTGCAGGCCCGCATCATCGCGGACGCCCGCGACCGGGTCGGGTGGCTGCGCGCGCGTTCCCGGGGGATCACCGCGACCGACGTCGCCTCGCTCACGAGCGAGCGCTCGATCCCGCGTGCCGCGGACCAGAAGCTCCTGGGCTCGCGCTTCAGCGGCAACGCGTTCACCGACCACGGCCGCCGTCGTGAGCCGGAGATCGCCGCGTGGATCGCGGCGACCCACGGCATCCAGCCCTCGAGCGCGCTGTTCCACGCGGTCGTCGAGAAGCGGCACCTCGCCACGCCGGACGGCATCGGGCTCGACGCGGCCGGTCGGGTCACGCTCGCCGAGATCAAGACGACCAACAAGTCGTGGCGCTCCATCCCGCGCACCTATCTGCGGCAGGTGTGGTGGCAGCAGCACGTGCTCGGCGCCGAGCGCACGCTGTTCGTGTGGGAGGAGCACCGCGACTTCCGCCCCCTCCACGATGAGCCCCGCTGCACGTGGATCGACCGCGACGAGCGCGAGATCTCGCAGCTCGTGCGTCTCGCGACGCGCCTGATCGACGAGCTCTACCAGCGCACCACCGGCAACCGCGTGGAGCGTGCGATCTCCGCGCCCGCGTCAAACCGGGAGCGGCTGCGCGAGCGCGACATGTTCCGGGCCCTGGCGCTGTCCGACTGAGCCCCCGCCGCGTCAGCCGGCGGATCCGTCCGTGCGGCCCCTCGTGTAGCGGAGGTGCAGATCGCCCGTCGCGCTGCGGAGGGCATGGGCGAGCGGCATCGTCTGCAGGGGTCCCGCGGCGCCGTGCGCGACCCGCGGGCCCGCGCCCGCGGCCAGCCGCGGGGTGAGCGTGAGGCAGAGCTCGTCGACGGCCCGGGCGGCGATCATGTCGCCGAGCAGGACCGGACCCCCCTCGCAGAGCACGTCGCGATGACCGCGCTCTGCCAGGCGGGAGCGCAGCTGCGCCGGATCCACCCGATCGACGCCGCTCGCGACGACGTCCGCCGCGCCGCGGAGGCGGCGGGCCACGTCGGCCGGCGCGGAGTCGGTCGTGACGACGAGGGCGCGGACGGGGGACGCCTCGAGGGTGGCGGGATCGAGATCGAGCCGGCGCGAGACGATGACCAGCGCGGGGTGCTCCGCGCGCCCGTGCGCGCGGCGCCACTCGCGCTGCTCGTCGTCGACGAGGGGCCCGACGTACCCCTCGGCGCGGACTGTGCCCGCCCCGACCAGCACGGCGTCCGTCAGGCAGCGCAGCGCGCGGAAGACCAGTCGATCGGATGCGGACGACAGCGACCCGCTGAGCCCGTCGTCGCCCGTGGCCGAGCCGTCCAGGGAGGACACGACGTTCGCCCGGACCCAGGGCTCGCCGTCCGCCGGCCGGATCGGCGCGTAGAGCTCCGCGAGCTCGGCGAGGCCCAGGTCGTCGCGCCCCGGCGTCAGCGCGTGCACGCCGGGCTCAGTTCTGACCATTGTTGTGCCAGACGAGGGCGGGCTCGCGGATGCCGAGGACGGCCTCGGCCATGCGCACGGCGTCGACGGTCGGCCGCACGTCGTGCGCGCGCACGATCCGCGCGCCCGCGAGGACGCAGGCGGTGGCGGCGGCGAGCGAGCCGGGGAGTCGCTCGCCGCGCGGGCGGTCGAGCGTCTCGCCCACGAAGTCCTTGTGGGACAGCGCGACGAGCGTGGGGTGCCCGAGCGCCACGACCTCCGGCAGGCGGCGGATGAGCTCGAGCGAGTGCCTCGTGTTCTTGTTGAGGTCGTGCCCGGGGTCCACGATGAGCCGGTCCGGAGGGATGCCGGCCTCCGTCGCGCGCTCCACCAGGCTGCGGAGGCGGTCGACGACCGCCTCGACGACGTCGTCGTACTCGGGCTTGACCGGTTCCGAGCGCGGGGGGTTCAGGCTGTGCGTGAGCACGACGGCCGCGCCGCCGCGCGCCACCGTCGCGGGCATCTGCGGATCCCAGAAGCCGCTGGTGTCGTTGATGACGGAGGCCCCGGCGGCGATCGCCGCGGCGGCCACGGCGGCGCGCGTCGTGTCGACCGAGACGACCGCGTCGGTCGCCGCCGCGACGGCCTCGACCGTGGGCACGACGCGGTCGAGCTCCTCCTGCTCGGAGACCGCCGGACCGCGCCCGAAGGGGACCCCGCCGATGTCGACCCATTCGGCCCCCTCGCTCACCGCGCGCAGAGACGCCTCCACGGCGCGGTCGAGCCGGAAGTCGCGCCCCCGGTCGTGGAAGGAGTCGGGTGTCCGATTGACGATCGCCATGACGACCGCGCGCCGCGCGAAGTCGAACTCCCGCCGACCGATCCGGCGCGGGCGCTCGTCGATGAGCGGGATCGCCGGATCGAAGGGGCCGGCCGTCCGCGCGCGGATCCGGGTCGGGACCATGGACATGCCAATACTGTACACACGGAATCAATATTGTTCGCGAATGCTCTTGACGATCATCGATTCACCCCGGAGACTGGCTGAGACGTACGGAGAATGTTCTACCTGTCGCATATGTAGACGTTCTCTGGGACTCACGATGGCGATCAGAGAGGATTCATCGGATGAGCATCACTGTCGATGCACCGCAGGCGCCGCCGGTTCCCGGAGTGGACCGGCCGACGCTGCTCGAGGCGGCCCGGGCCATGGAGCCGATGCTCCGCGACGCGGAGGAGATCATCGAGAACGAGCGCCGGGTGCCGCAGGAGATCACGGATGCCATGTACGACAACGGCATCTACCGGGCGTTCCTGCCGTACGAGCTCGGAGGGCTCGAGGCCCACCCGCTCGAGTGGCTCGACGCGGTCGAGGAGATCTCGCGCGTGAACGGCTCGGTGGGATGGCTGTGCATGCTGCACTCCGGCTCCACGTTCCTCGCGCCCGACGTGATGCGCCGGCTGCTCGAGAAGGACAAGTGGATCACCGCGTCCAACGTGGGGCGCGCCGCGGGGAAGGCGGTCAAGGTCCCGGGCGGCTACCGGATCAGCGGGCGGTGGCCGTTCACGAGCGGCTCCCCCGAGGCGAACTGGCTCTCGGGTCGGTCGGTGCTCTACGACGAGAACGACGAGCCGGTCATCCACCCGCACGACGGGCTGCCCTGGTTCATCGTCGCGATGTTCCCGGCGTCCGAGGCCACCCTGCACGACACATGGGACGGGCACGGCCTGCGAGGGACGGGCAGCGGCGACTTCGAGGTGAAGGACCTCTTCGTGCCCTCCGAGATGGTCAACGAGGCCGGCATCTGGGAGCGCCCGTACGACCGGGCCCTGTATCGCTATTGGTTCAACGTGATGGCGCATGGGGCGCACGCACTGGGGCTGGCGAAGGGGGCGATCGAGGAGTTCGTCGGCCTCGTGCACATGTCGGCCAAGCGCGGTTCCTACCGCCAGGCGCGCCTCGGCAAGGAGGCCATGCACCAGTACACGCTGGGCAAGGCCGACACGATGGTGCGCGCGGCGCGCGCCCACCTGTGGGACCTCGTGGGCAAGGCGTACGAGTCCGCCGAGAAGCAGTGGCCGATCGACTACGAGCTGCGCGTGCAGCTGCACGGCGCCACGATCAACGCCGTCCACACCTCGCGCGCGGCCGTCGACATGATCTTCCAGCAGGCCGGCGCGCCCGCCGTGTTCCGCGGTCGGCGGCTCGAGCGGATCCACCGCGACATCCTCACCGCCGCGAACCACGCGCTCATGGCGGAGTCCTCGTACGACCGGATCGGCCAGTACATCATGTCGAAGGACACCCCGACGGGTCCGGAGATCGACGTGCGCGAGATCGGCTACGTCCCCGGGCCGCACCCCCAGCACGACCGCAAGAAGAAGAAGGAGGAGTCGGGCGAGGCGTCCTGAGCCCCCGTAGAGTCCGCATCGATGCTCTCAATGCCGAGAGCAGCCTGGTAAACGATGGAGTTTCCCTTGTCTTCAGTAACTGTGCGCGGCCTCGATAAGCGTTTCGGCGAGTATCAGGCCATCGGAGGAGCGGATCTGACCGCGGCGGACGGCGAGTTCGTCACGCTGCTGGGTGAGAGCGGCTGCGGCAAGACCACGACGCTGCGCTGCATCGCGGGACTCGAGACGCCGACCTCGGGTCATATCGCGATCGGCGACCACGTCGTATACGACAGTGCGCGGCGGATCGACGTGCAACCCGAGCGGCGGCGCACGGGGATGGTGTTCCAGAGCTACGCACTGTGGCCGCACCTCACCGTGCTCGAGACCGTCCTCTATCCGTTGCGCCGGCGCAAGGTCCGCGGGAAGGAGGCGCTGCAGCGGGCTCGCGACGTGCTCGCGACCGTCGGGCTCGAGCGCTTCGCGGCCCGGCCGGCGACCTCGCTCTCGGGTGGCCAGCAGCAGCGGGTGGCGCTCGCCCGGGCGCTCGTGAGCCGCCCCGAGCTGATGCTCTACGACGAGCCGCTGTCGAACCTCGACCCGTCGCTGCGCCGCCAGGTGCGCGACGAGATCCTGCGCATGCACCGGTTCAACGGCACGACGTCGATCTACGTCACGCACGACCTCGAAGAGGCCATGCACCTGTCGGACCGCATCATCGTCATGCAGTCCGGCCTGCTGGAGCAGTCGGGGACGCCGGCGGAGATCTTCGCGCGGCCGACGAACGAGTTCGTCGCCAAGTTCGTGGGCTTCGAGAACCTGCTCGCAGCGACCGTGACGAGCGTGTTCGCCTCCGACATCGCGCTGCGCATCCCGGCGGCCGGTGTCGAGGTCACGCTCCCGGCCTCCACGGCGACGGGACCGCTCGCGGCGGGCGACGAGGTCATGGTCGCCTTCCGGTCGGCCAACGCCGTGGTCGTCTCCGAGCGGGAGACCGGCGGCCCGCGCCTGCAGCTGGCGGGCGTGATCGAGCGCGTGGACTTCCTCGGCTCCCGCAACGAGTTCCGGATCGTCAGCGGCGAAGCCTCGCTGCGTGTCGCGGAATCCGAGCGGGACTACCGGCGCCAGCAGATCCGTCGCGAGGCCGGCGCCGACATCTGGGTCGAGGTCGACGCGGACCTGTGCTCGGTGATCCCGACCGGACGGCGCGCGCCGCAGAGCGCGCCCGAGGAGAGCGCCGTGGCGGGAGCCGTCGCATGAGCGCGATCTCCCCGGAGTGGCGGGGAGAGCGGCTCTTCGGGAAGATCCTCCTGGCACTCGCGCTCGTGGTGCTGTTCGTGCTGTTCATCTGGCCTCCGGTCATGATGGCGACCGCGGCCTTCCGCGTGGGGAACCTCGCGGGGCAGGGCGAGTGGAGCATCGGGCCGTTCCTCGACACGCTGGCGCGCGAGAGCACCTGGCGCGTGTCGCTCAACTCGATCATCCTGTCGGCCGCGTCGAGCCTCGGCGCGCTCGCCATCGGGACGTTCCTGGCCTGGGTCGCGGTCCGCACGACCACGCCGCTGCGCCGCTGGATGACGCCGGCGATGGCCGTGATCCTCGTGATCCCGTCGCTGTTCTACGGGCTGGGGTGGTACCTCGTCGTCAACGGGAACGCCGCACCGGTCAACATCCTGCTGCGCGAGTGGTTCGGCATCACCGGCTCGCCGCTCGGGTCGGGCTGGCCCATCATGCTCTTCGTCGTGATCGGGTTCGTCGTGCCGGTCGGCTACCTCTTCATGGTGGGCCCGATGGCGCGGATGGATGCGGCGCTCGACGACGCGGCGCGGATGAGCGGCGCCAGCCGCGGAAACGCGTTCTTCACCGTGACCCTGCCGCTGCTGCGGCCCACGATGTTCGGCGTCTTCGTGCTCATGACGTCGTACGGCTTCAGCGCGTTCGAGCTGCCGCTGCTGTTCGGCATCCAGGCCGACATCAACGTGTTCTCGACCGCGGTCTACACCACCCTCACCGCGCAGGAGGCCGTGCCGAACTACGCCGGTGCGAGCACGCTGTCGCTCATCCTCATGGCCCTCGTGATCGCCCTCGTGCTGGTGCGTTCGCGCATCCTCGGCGGCCGCCGCTTCTCCACCATCACCGGCAAGGGCTTCCGCCCCGACCCGAAGAACTACGGCCGCATCCAGTGGCTCTTCCTCGCGACCTTCATCGCGGTCGTCTGCTGGGCCGGGGTCATCCCGCTGCTGCAGATGATCCTCGGGTCGTTCCAGCCCATGTTCGGCGTCTCGCTCGGCTTCACGACGGCCAACTACGAGAACGTGCTGCGCAATCCGCGCACGGGGTCGCTGATCGGGTTCACCCTCGTCCTCGCCGCGGTCGGCGGGTTCATCGCCGCCTCGGTGGCGCTCGTCATGAGCCACCTCGCCACCCACGGCGGAGGGCTCCTGCGAGCCGTGACCGGGACCGTCAGCTGGGCCCCCGTCGCGATCCCGGGCGTGCTCGTCGGACTCGCGCTCATCACGGCGTACCTGCCCATCCCGGGGCTGCGGAACCTGATCGGCACGCCGCTGATGCTCCTGCTGGGCTTCATCGTGGTGGTGACGCCCATCGCGACCAGGGCCGTCGAGGGCGGCGTGCTCCAGATCTCCTCCGAGCTCGAGGAGTCGGCGCGCATCTCGGGGGCCTCCCGCTACGTCACCTTCTTCACCGTGGTCGTCCCGCTCGTGCTGCCCAGCTTCCTCGCCGGGTGGTTCATCGCGGGCATCGGGATCGCGGGGAACCTGAGCCTCCCCGTGCTGCTGTCGTCGCCGACGATGCAGACCGTGGCGGTTCAGGCCTACGACTCCTACCGCCAGGGGTACGCCTCCGAGGCGGCAGCGCTGTTCCTGCTGCTCATGCTCGCGGTCGCCGTGGTCGGCGCCGTCGCATCGGCAGCGGTCTGGGGAGGGGCCCGCCTGCTCAAGCGGATCCGGATATCCCGCATCGAGAGAGCAATCACAATGAAAGGAAGTGCTGCGTATGTCTAGACGCCAAAGGTGGCTCCTGGCAACCGCGCTGATCGCCCCCCTGGCCCTGCTCGCCAGCTGTGCCTCCGACGCGGCCCCCGCCGCGCCGGGCGGGGACGGCGACGGCTCCGGGTTCGGGGGAGCACTCGGCACGCCCGAGCAGGAAGAGGCCTTCGCGGAGCTGTACGACGCCGCGCTCGCCGCCGGGGAGAACCAGGTGGTGGCCTACGGCCCGCCGCCCGCCCGCGCGCTCCTGGACGCGTTCCACGCGCGGTTCCCCGGCATCGAGCTCAACTATCAGCAGCTGCAGACGGCCGAGCGCATCGCGAAGCTCGAGCAGGAGAAGCAGACGGGGAACCACGTCGCGGACATCGCGTCCGACGGGCGCACTCCCATCGTGTCCATGGCGGTCGACGGCTGGTGCCAGCAGCTCGACCCGATCATGGACCTCCCCGAGGAGTGGACCGGTCCGGACTCGCGGGCCTACTTCCCGTACGTGTCGATCTTCGGCCTCGTGGTGAACACGGACCTGATCGACCCGGAGGACGCCCCGCAGAGCTGGGAGGAGCTGGTCTCGCCCGAGTGGAAGGGTGACGTCGTGATGGTCAGCCCGGCAGCGGGCGGGGCCGCGGCGTTCACGTTCGCCATGATGCAGACGCCCGAGGAGAACGCCGAGAAGTACGAGGGGATCATGGAGGGCATCAAGGAGAACGTGTCGCTCGTCGCCCGCGACGCGCTCGTGCTCCAGGAGGTCGCCCAGGGCACCTACCCGGTGGGCGCCCTCGCGTACTACCCGTACTACGTCGAGACCGCCGCGCAGGGCGCGCCGATCGAGTTCGTCTTCCCCTTCACCGAGGGCGGCGGCAACATGTGGACGAAGAGCGGCAACTGCCTGATCGAGAACGCGCCGAACCCGAACGCGGGCCGGCTGTGGATGGAGTGGCTGCTCAGCATCGAGGGCCAGACGGTGCTCGCGGAGTCGGGCTGGTACCCCACCATGCCCGGCATGCCCGGTCCTGGTGGACTCCCGCCGCTCGAGGAGATCGACCTCCTCTACGCGCTGCCGGATGAAGAGGCGATCACGGCGTACGGTCCGTACGTCCAAGAGGTCATCGCGTTCTTCGGCGGCTGACGATCGGAACGGGTGCCCGCCCCGCCGCGCCGGCGGCGGGGCGGGCACCCGGGTCCGCGGCGCGACTGCGCTATCCTCTCACTCAACGGCAGGACCCGCGCGTCGCACCGCGGCTGCCCAATCGCCTGGTATAGGAGACCTCGATTTGACCGTCGCTGACCCGGGGCCGCCGTTCTCCACCACGGTGGCGCGCGCAGGCGCCGTCCTCGAACTGCTCGCCGAGGTGCCCGAAGGGCTCGGCATCACCGAGCTGACCCGCCGGCTCGACACGCAGCGCGCGCCCCTGTACCGGATCCTCGAGGCGCTCATCCGGTATCGCCTGGTGCGCCGCGACGAGCAGAAGCGCTACCGGCTCGGCGTCGGAACCGTCCGCCTCGCGCGGGCCTACGCGGTTCAGTTCCCCGCGGGCCTCGAGCAGCTGCTCGCCGAGCTGGCGAACGAGGTCGGCGTGACGGCCACGCTCGTCGCGGCGGAGGGTGACGTGCTCACCACCGTCACGTCGGCGACGCCGAGCACGAACGCCGAGCACGTGTTCACCCCTCCCGGCTTCGAGCATCCGGCCGGCCCCCTCGCGACACGGATCGCGCTGCAGGCGTCCCGGCCCCCGCAGGAGGACGACTCGGAGGCGGTGAGGGAAGCGCGCCGGTGCGGATACGCCGTGGCGCGCGGCACCGTCGCGCCCGTGCGGTACGCGGTCGCGGCCGCGGTCCCCGGGCCGGATCCCGCCGGCGCGACGCACGTGCTCGCGCTGGTCTCCCTGCACGACTTCGACGCGGAGGGAGCGGCGGAACCGCTGATGAGGACGGCGCACATGATCGGGCTTTCCGCGGCCGCGCCCGGCTCCGGCGGGCTGGGCGCACTGCGCCTGTGACCGCCTCGCGGCGGCGATGTGCTACGCTCGAGCAAGCCGAAGACCGCCGGTCATCGTGATGCGCGCAAGCGCGGAGCGATCGAAGCACTGCTCTGCAGGGGCCCGCGCAGGTGTCACGAACGATTCTCCCTCATCCGGTTTCCGGGTTTCGGATCTGAGCTCCGTGCGCTTGCGCCGGAGCTTTTGTCATTGTCTGTGCGGGAACCGCGGCGGCTCGGCCGGTTCCCCACCACCGTGGGGCACCTCGTTCACATCAAGGAGTGGCCATGGCGCAGAAGGAAGCATCGGTCGCCGAGCTCACGAAGTCTTTCGAGAGCTCGAGCGCCGTCCTGCTGACCGAGTACCGCGGTCTGACGGTTGCCCAGCTCAAGGAGCTGCGCAACAGCATCCGTCAGGACGCGGAGTTCGCCGTGGTGAAGAACACGCTGACGAAGATCGCCGCGAACAACGTGGGGATCTCGGCGCTGGACGACGAGCTCAAGGGCCCGTCCGCCATCGCCTTCGTGCACGGTGACCCGGTCGCCGTCGCCAAGGGTCTGCGTGCCTTCGCCAAGGCACACCCTCTTCTGGTGATCAAGGGCGGCTACTTCGATGGCAAGCCCCTGACCGCCGAAGAGGTCGGCAAGCTCGCCGACCTCGAGAGCCGTGAGGTCCTGCTCGCCAAGGCGGCCGGGATGTTCAAGGCCTCGATGGCGAAGGCTGCCGCCCTCTTCCAGGCACCGCTGTCGAAGACCGTCCGCACGGTCGAGGCGCTGCGTGAGAAGCAGGAGACCGCGGCCTGACCCCAGGTCGCCGAGAAGCACCCCACAAACCCCGAAAAACTAGGAGATACATCATGGCGAAGCTCAGCACCGAGGAGCTGCTCGACGCGTTCAAGGAGCTCACGCTCATCGAGCTCAGCGAGTTCGTGAAGGCGTTCGAGGAGACCTTCGACGTCACCGCCGCCGCGCCCGTCGCGGTTGCCGCCGCCGGCGCCCCCGCCGCGGGTGGCGACGCCCCCGCCGAGGAGGAGAAGGACTCGTTCGACGTGATCCTCGAGGCCGCCGGCGACAAGAAGATCCAGGTCATCAAGGCCGTCCGCGAGCTCACCTCGCTGGGCCTCGGCGAGGCGAAGGCTCTCGTCGACGGCGCGCCGAAGCCCGTTCTCGAGGGCGCCAACAAGGAGGCCGCCGAGGCCGCCAAGGCGAAGCTCGAGGAGGCCGGCGCCTCGGTCACCCTCAAGTAATCCGTTTCGGATTCGCTTCCGCGAACGCCCCGGGTCCCGCAGGGCCCGGGGCGTTCGCCGTGCGCGGCGTGCTTTACACGCGCGCCCCGCGGGGGGCAAGCCCGTTGCCGGTCCGGACGCTCCGCAATATCGTGAGCGCGCAGTGATCCCGCACGGTGCCGTGAGGAGGCCAGACGGTCCGGCCCCGTGCACGACACGTTCGGAGGGACGGCATGTTCACGAATCGCACACGTCGACGCATCACGACGCTCGGTGTCCTGGGCGCGACCAGCCTCGCGGTGGCCGGATGCGGCGGAGGAGGGGGCGGCGGTGGGGGCACCGACGTCGAGATCGAGGGCGACTTCTCGGGACAGACGCTGCGCGTCGTCGCCGCCTGGTCGGGCGCCGAGCAGCAGAACTTCGAGGCGGTGCTCCAGGCGTTCGAGGACGCCACGGGGGCGACCGTCGACTACACGAGCTTCGGCGACAACGGCCCGACCTACATCCAGGGGCAGCTCGAGGGCGGCACTCCGCCCAACGTCGCGGTCCTGGGACAGCCGGCGCTGCTGCAGTCCCTCGCGTCCAACGGCGACATCCTGCCGCTGAGCGACGAGACCGCCGGGGTGGTCTCGGAGAACTACGACCAGACCTGGATCGACCTCGCCACCGTCGACGGCGACCTCTACGGCGTGTGGTTCAAGGCCGCGCACAAGTCCACCGTCTGGTACAACGCCGACGTCTACGACGAGGCCGGCGCCACCGAGCCCGAGGACTGGGACGGCTTCCTCGACCAGCTGCAGCTGCTCACCGACGCCGGCTATGCCGGGATCTCGGTCGGTGCCGACGTCGGATGGCCGCTGACGGACTGGTTCGAGAACGTGTATCTGCGCACCGCGGGTCCCGAGATGTACGACCAGCTCACGAACCACGAGATCCCGTGGACGGACCCGTCGGTCGAGGAGGCGCTCGAGGTGCTGGCCTCGCTGTGGGGCACGGACCTCGTGCAGCCCGGCGGCGACCAGCGCACCTTCCCCGAGAGCGTGACGGAGGTCTTCGGCGCGGACCCGCAGGCGGGCACCGTGTTCGAGGGCGACTTCGTCGCGGGCAACATCGCGGCGGACGGCAACTCCACCGTCGGCGAGAACGCCCTGTTCTACGAGTTCCCCTCGATCAACGGCTCGGAGTCGTCGGTCGTCGCCGGCGGCGACGTCGCGGTGGCGTTCACCGACGACGAGGCGACCGACGCGCTCATGCAGTTCCTCGCCAGCCCCGAGTCGGCGGCGATCTGGGTCGAGCTGGGCGGCCTGCTCTCGCCGAACGCGGGTGTCGACACCTCGCTCTACCCGGACGACGTGACGCGCGACATCGCCGAGTCGCTCACGGGCGCCGACACGCTGCGCTTCGACATGTCGGACCTGCTGCCGAGCGCCTTCGGCGGCACTCAGGGCCAGGGCTTCTGGCAGGAGATGATCTCCTTCTACCAGAACCCGGAGGACATCCAGGGCGCCATGGAGCGGCTCGAGGCCGCGGCCGCGGCGGCGGCGTCCTGACGGCGGACGTCGCGCCATGACCTCCGTCACCGTGCCGGCGGGCGCGGCCGGGAGCACCCGGCCCGCGCCCGCCCGGGGCGATCGCAAGGAGCCCGGCTCCTGGCGCAAGGCCCTCATCACCGCCTCGTTCCTCGCACCGGCGCTCATCATGCTGGGCGCCTTCGTGGCGTACCCGATCGTCTACACGATCATCCGGTCGTTCTTCGGGCGGGACGGCGAGCAGTTCGTCGCGTTCGAGAACTACGCGACGATGTTCACGAACGAGACGACGTTCACGGCCATCCGCAACAACGTCATCTGGGTCATCGTCGCCCCCGCCGCCTGCACCATCCTCGGCCTGATCTTCGCGGTGCTGCTGGAGAGGCTGCGCTGGAAGACGGCCTTCCGGCTCATCATCTTCATGCCGATGGCGATCTCGATGCTCGCCGCGGGCGTCATCTTCCGCGGCATGTTCCAGGAGAGCCCGCAGCTCGGCGTCGTGAACGCCGTGATCTCCGGCGTCCAGAACGCCTTCGGCGACACGGGCGGCTACCCGGGAGCCCAGCCGCGCGACGGCTTCGGGGTCATCGCGGACGGGCGGACCATCGCGAGCGAGGCGGAGGTCGCCGCGGGGGGCACGCAGGACTTCCCGCTCACCGGCATCCGGCAGTCGAACGTGCCCGAGGAGGCGGCGCAGGCCGAGCAGGCCCCGAGCGCGTCGGGCACTCAGATCACCGGAACCGTGTTCCTCGACGTCGTGCGGGGCGGCGGCGGGACCAACGGCGAGATCGAGGAGGGCAAGAGCGGCCTGCCCGGGATGCGGGTCGAAGCCCTGGGCCCCGACGGCGACGTGCACGGCTTCGCCACGACGGGCGCGGGCGGCACGTACACGATCGAGGGGCTCGAGGCAGGACAGGGCTACACCGTCTCGCTGCCCGCGACGAACTTCGAGGAGAGCGCCCAGGGGGTCTCCTGGCTCAGCTCGACGTTCATCAACGCCGTGATCATCCTGTCCTACATCTGGATCTGGGCCGGGTTCGCGATGGTGATGATCGCATCGGGCCTGTCGGCCATGGATCGCTCCCTCCAGGAGGCGGCCCGGATGGACGGCGCGACCGAGTGGCAGGTGTTCACCCGGATCACGGTGCCCCAGCTGGCGCCGGTGCTCGTCGTGGTGCTCGTGACGCTCATCATCAACGTGCTCAAGATCTTCGACCTCGTCTACGTCATACCCCCGGGCGCGTCGAGACCGGCGGCGAACGTCATCGCGGTGGAGATGTGGACCGTGTCCTTCGGCGGGGGCGCGAACCAGGGCCTCGGGTCCGCGCTCGCGATCCTCCTGCTGATCCTGGTGCTGCCGTCGATGATCATCAACGTCCGACGGTTCCGCGAGGAGCGTGCGCGATGAGCGCGCGCGAGTCGCTGGCGAACGCAGAGGAGCGTGCGCGATGACGTCCGCAAGCTCCCTCGGCATCGTCACGAGGAAGAAGACCGTCGGCCAGCGGATCGTCGGGGCGCTCGGCAACACGGTGGTCAACATCGTGCTCGCGATCGTCGCGATCTTCTGGCTCGTCCCGAGCATCGGGCTGTTCATCACGTCGCTACGCACATCCGGGGACAACGCGGCCTCAGGATGGTGGACGGTCTTCACCAAGCCGGCCGAGCTGACGATCCAGAACTACGCCAACCTGCTGTCGAACCCCGCCATCACGGGCTCGTTCTGGAACACGATCGTGATCACGGTCCCGACCACCGTGCTCGTCGTGCTGTTCGGCGCGCTGGCCGGCTACGCGTTCGCCTGGATGCGTTTCCCGGGCCGCGACTGGCTGCTGATCGTCGTGATCGTGCTGCTCGCCGTGCCGCTGCAGGTCGCGCTCATCCCGCTCGCCCGGATGTTCGGGGCTCTGGGGATCTTCGGCAGCGTCCTGGGCGTGATCCTGTTCCACACCGCGTTCGGCCTGCCGTTCGCGATCTTCCTGCTGCGCAACTTCTTCACGCAGATCCCGGGGGAGCTGATGGAGGCGGCGCGCATCGACGGTGCGGGGGAGTGGCGGATCTTCTTCACCGTGATCCTGCCGCTCGGACTGCCGGCGATCGCGTCGCTGGCGATCTTCCAGTTCCTCTGGACGTGGAACGACATGCTCGTCGCGCTGATCTTCACCAACTCCGACTCGATGCCGCTGACCGTGGCGATCCAGTCGCAGCTGCGTCAGTTCGGCTCGAACATCGACGTGCTCTCCGCCGGCGCGTTCCTGTCGATGATCATCCCGCTGATCGTGTTCTTCGCCTTCCAGCGCTACTTCGTGCAGGCGCTGCTGGCGGGTTCGCAGAAGTAGGGGAAAGCGCGAGCGGGGCGGGCCGGTGCTTCACGCACCGGCCCGCCCCGCGGGCGCGCGTCGGGCCGCCGATCAGGCGGAGGCGAGCGGCATCGCCACGGCGGCGAGGAAGTCGCTGAAGCGATCTCCCTGCACGGTCACGTGCGACCCGGCCAGGCGCTCGGCCTCCGCCGCGTCGCCCGAGCGCACGGCGTCGACGATCGCGGCGTGCTCGTCCGAGGAGGAGCCCATGCGCCCGGGCACCCGCAGCTGCAGGCGGCGGAAGGGCTTCAGCCGGGTCTGCAGGGAGCTCGCCATGCGCGCGAGGAAGGGATTGCCGCTCGCGGCGTAGAGCAGCGAGTGGAACCGCTCGTTCGCGTAGTAGTACTCGTCGGCGTCGCCGGTCGCGAGCGTGGCCTCGCACTCGGCCCGCGCCTCGTCCAGCTCCCGCAGCTGCTCCTCCGTGCGCCGACGGGCCGCGAGGCGTGCGCACATGCCCTCGAGCTCGCTCATCACCTCGAACATGTTGAGCATCTCGGGAATCGGGATGACGCGCACGAACACGCCGCGATGCGGTTTGATCTCCACGAGCTCGGTCGCGGCGAGCTGCCGCAGCGCCTCGCGCACGGGCGTGCGCGAGACGCCGAAGCGCTCGGCGAGCATGACCTCGTCGAGGCGCTGCCCCGGGGCGAAGGCCCCCGTGACGATCTCCTGCTCGATGAGGTCTCGCAGCATCTCCGCGCGGCTCTGTTTCATCGCGAGAAGCCTACGCCGTCGCCGCGGTCGTGTCCGGTGCGACCTGCGCCAGGCGCGCGAGCGCCGCGCGCGCTGCGACCTCCCCGTCGGTCACCGACTCGGACAGCATCGCGGCCGTGCCGCTGCGCACGTCGCCGGCGGCGAACACGCCCGCGCGGCTCGTCGCCAGGTCGCCGTCGACGACGAGACGGCCCGTCGCGTCGCGCTCGAGCAGGTCGGCGAGCCAGTCCGTGTTGGGATCGAGCCCGACGTAGACGAACACGCCCTGCGCGGCCGTCTCCGTCTCGGCGCCGGTCGCCTCGTCACGGATCGTGACGCCCTCGACGCCGTCCCGGCCGAGGATCGCGCTCACCGTCGCGCCCCCCTGCACGCGGATGTTGGCGTTCTCCAGAGCCCGGGTCCGGATCTCCTCCCGCGCGGTGGGAGCATCGCCCGTGTGGACGATCAGGACGTCGTGCGCGTGCTCGGCGAGGATGCGCGCCTCGTCGAACGCGGAGTCGCCTCCGCCGACGACGACCACCTGCTTCCCGCGGAAGAACGGGCCGTCGCAGGACGCGCAGTGCGACACCCCGCGGCCCTCCAGCGCGTCCTCTCCGGGCACGCCCAGGGCGCGCCGCGTCGAGCCCACCGCGAGGATCACGATCCGGGAGCGGAACTCCTCGTCGTTGCCGGACAGGACCCATCCCTCCGCCTCGGGCGCGAGGGCGTCCACCTGGGCGAGGACGACCTCGGCTCCCGCCGCCTCCGCCTCCTCGAGCAGTTGCACGCCGAGGTCATAGCCGGCGATCGGCTCCTCCTGGCCGGGGAAGTTCGTGATCCCCTCGACCGTGCTGACCTGGCCGCCGGCTCCCATCCGTTCGACGATCAGGACGCGCGCGCCCCCTTCGGCGGCGCGCCGGGCCGCGGTGAGCCCCGCGGTCCCGGCGCCCACGACCGTCACGTCATAGATCTCCGTCATGTTCCCGGCCTCTCAGCGCCAGTCGTCCACGGACACGGTGGCGGTGTGCCGCGCGCCCATGATCTGCCAGTACCCGTTCGTCTCCCCGCCGACGACGATCACCCGGATGTTCTCGACCGGGAACATCGGCACCTCCTCGTCGGGCGCGGCGTTGAGGTTGCTCGCCATGGGCTCCTCGCCGAACGTCGCGCGGGGGTAGATGTAGTTCTGGACGAGCTGCAGGTCCCAGTAGCGCCCGGCGGGCATGCGCGCGGTGTCGTGCAGCCACGCGATGAGGTCCTCCTTGCGCTCGAAGCCGCCGCGCTCGACGAACTGCCGCGCCACGATCGGGTCGAGCAGCAGGACGGGCGCCGTGACGGCGTCCGTGCCGAGCAGCATGTCGCGCACGTGCTCGCGCCAGTGGTCCTTGCGCAGACCGAGGCTGAACGTCGTCGAGCGGGCTCCGTAGAAGATGCTGACGGTGCTGTCGCCGGCGTCGAAGCCGTGCTGCACGTGCAGCGGCTCCCACGGGCTGCGCTCCTCGTTCTCGGCGAACGTGAGGTTGTTGTACGTGTAGTTGTTGCCCAGCGAGCCCATGAACGTCTCGCCCGGCACGGACCCGCCCTGCAGGTTCTGCGACAGCAGCCCGTACGCGCGCCCGATGGTCGCATTGGCGTGGTTGTACGGTCCGAGCGCGCCGGTGCCCGAGTTCATGCCGATCTGCGCGCGCACCGGGCCGTTGACCACGACCATCGCCGAACCCGAGCTCGACGTGCTGCCGCGCGCGGTCTGGCCGCTCGCCGCCAGTGCGAGGATCACGGGAAGGTACTCGGGCCGGGCGCCCGCCATGACCGCGTTCACGGCGACCTTCTCGACCGTGTAGCTCCACCGCCCGCGGTTCTTGGTCGGCTCCATCGTGCCCACGACCTCGCCGGGGTCGTGGCTCGTGCCCTCGAGCATTTCGGCCACGCGGCGCTTGGTCGGCAGCACGATCGGGAGCTTGTCGGTCCAGTTCCGCTCGAGGAAGAGGTCGTGCAGCTCGTCCTGGCGCGCGGGGGCGAGGAATCGCTTCTCCTCCAGCTTGGGCGCCGGCCGGTCGGCGGCCGCCGGCGGGAGCGCGGTCGTGAGCGCCTCGACGATCCCCTGCATGACGGGGCGCTGGTTCACGGGGTCCGTGCCGTGCACGTAGGCGCGCAGCTCCTCGGGCGACTTGCCCATGACCGGCTGCGGCACGAAGACGAGGGGCGCCTGGGGCAGGCCGCCCATGCGCGTGACGGACTTGACGACGCGCTCGAACTTCTCGGTGTGCACCGCCACCGCGGGCACGCCGTACTTGGTCTCGAGCGTGATCGCGTGCGTCGACACGGCGGGCGCGCACGTGCTGCAGTGGCCGACGCCGATGATCGCGGCATCGCCGTCGTTGCGGATGCGCTCCCACAGCTCCGGGTCGTCCTTGGCGTACGTCGACGCGAGCTGGACGAGGTGCGTCGTCACCGTCGGCATGTTCTCCTCGAACCACGCCGCGACCTGCTTGAGCAGCTCGATCGAGTCGTCGAAGCGGCTGTCGACGAGATAGATCGTGCGTCCCTCCAGCGACTCGAGCCGCTCCGCGGGCGTCTTGCCCTTGACTTCGGGCGGGTAGCCCGTGGGGTCGTGGACGGTCACGACATCCTCGTCGTGCGATTCCGTCGCCGTCCTGTCTTCGACGGCCGTGGTGTCGGTCATGGGGCCGGCTCCTTCTCGATATCGGTTGTCTGGTCTCGTGTCGGTTCGTGCGGGGTGCGGCACGCGTCAGGCCGCGTGCTCGGCCCGGGCATAGGTCTCGCGGAGGACCGTCTTCTGAACCTTCCCCATCACGTTGCGGGGCAGTTCGTCGACGAAGACGTACTCGCGGGGCTGCTTGTAGCGGGCGAGGCGCTCCGCGAGGTGGCGCTCGACGGCGGACTGGTCGATCGCGGCGCCCTCCTCGGGCACGATCGCCGCGACGACCTGTTCGCCGAAGTCGGGATCGGGGACTCCGAAGACCGCGCTCTCGGCGACGCCGTCGAGCGCGTCGATCGCAGTCTCGACCTCCTTGGGATACACGTTGTATCCGCCCGTGATCACGAGGTCCTTCGCGCGGCCGACGATCTGTACGTAGCCGTCCTCGTCGATCCGTCCGAGGTCCCCCGTGATGAAGAACCCGTCCGTGGTGAACTCCGAGGCGGTCTTCTCCGGCATCTCCCAGTAGCCGCGGAAGACGTTCGGGCCCGCCACCTGGATGGACCCGACGCCGTTCTCGTCGGCGTCGGCGATCCGCACGCTGACGCCCGGGAGGGGCGGGCCGACGGTGCCGGGGCGGCGCTCGCCGTGAAGCGGATTGGAGGTGAGCATCGTGGTCTCGGTCATCCCGTAGCGCTCGAGGATGGCGTGTCCCGTGCGCTCCCGCCATTCCGTGTGCGTGGCGGTCAGGAGCGGTGCGGAGCCCGAGACGAACAGGCGCACGCCGGCGCAGCGCGCACGCAGGTCGGGCACCTCGAGGAGGCGCGTGTAGTAGGTCGGGACGCCCATCAGCACGGTGGCGCGGGGGAGAGCGTCCGCGATCGCGGCGACGTCGAACTTCGGCAGGAGGATGACCGAGGCCCGCGAGAGCAGCGACACGTTGAGCCCGACGAACAGCCCGTGCGTGTGGAAGATCGGCAGCGCGTGGACCAGCACGTCGTCCGCCGTGTACTCCCACGCAGACTTCAGCGTCTGCGCGTTCGCGAGCAGGTTTCCGTGCGTGAGCATGGCGCCCTTCGAGCGCCCCGTGGTGCCCGACGTGTACAGGATGGCCGCCAGGTCGTCGCTCTCGCGCGCCGCGATGTCGTGCTCGGCCGGTCGCGGGTCGGCGTCGCGGTCCAGGCTGCCGGAGCCGTCCTCGCTGAGCGTCGCGACGCGCGCCGACAGCGGGCCGCAGACGAGGGCGAGCTCCTCTTCGCGCGCGGGATCGGTCACGACGAGGCTCGGGCGCGCATCCCGCACGAAGTACTCCAGCTCGGCGCGGGTGTACGCCGGGTTGATCGGCACGTACACCGCTCCCACCCGCAGCGTCGCGAGGTAGAGCGCGACGGCGCGCAGGCTCTTCTGCGTCAGGGCGATCAGCCGGTCCCCCGGAGCGACGCCCGCCGCGGCCAGCGCACCGGCGTAGCGGGCGGAGAGGTCGGCGAGCTCGCCGTAGCCGACGACGCCGCCTCCGGGCAGGTGGATCGCCGTCCGCTCGCGGTCCTCGGGCAGCAGATGGGAGACGAGGTTGGTCCCGTGATGGCTCATGTGGGCCGCCTTTCGTATTCGTAGCACGCCATGGCGCCGTACGACCGCTCCAGGCCGGCCGGCGAGGTGTCGGCGTCGAGCTGCACTCGCGTCAGCCGCGCGCCGTTGCCGAGGTGGAAGCGCGCGACGGGATCGAGGGGACGGCCGTCGTGCGGCCGGACGGACGACAGGTAGAGCTCCACGGCGCGCCGCAGCGCCTCACGGTGCGCGCTCCCCGCGTCGCCGCGTTCGAGCGAGTCGCGCAGGTCCCGCAGCTCGGGCCGTGCCGCGCCGGTCGCGTCCGCCAGCCAGCGCCGGAATCCGGGGATGGGCGAGAGCGTCGCGAAGGAGCTCAGGCCGGGGAACTCCTCGGCCAGCTCGCTGAGAGCCCGTTTGATGAGGGGCCCGCCGGACGGGATGCCGCGCAGTCCGTCCTCCGCCGCGGAGATGGAGTAGAACACGGCCGCGGTGGCGCTCTCGGGCGGCAACGGCGTGCGCTCGGGGGCGAGGATCTCGGCGATCGTGTCCGGCGGGGCCGCCATGAGGGCGATCTGCACGAAGGCGACGGGTCGCTCGGGCAGCCGCGGGTGGAACAGCCCGTAGCAGCGCCGGTCGGACGGGATGAGCCGCTGCAGCAGCTCGTCACGGTCGGCCACGGGATGCACCGCCTCGTGCCGTACGAGATGATCCAGCAGGGCCGGGGGCGCTGCGGCGTCGATGCGGACCAGCTGGAGCCCCGCCGGGGCGAAGAGCGCGGCGAGCACGGGGTGCAGCTCGCGTTCCAGCTCCTGCGCCTGCGCGTCGCGTCGCGCGGCCACGATCGCGTCACGGCGCATCCGCAGCAGCGTCGCGAGGCCGTCCGCCGACCCCGCCAGCGCGCGCAGCCGCTCCCGGATCGTCCCGCTTGAGGGCGCGCCAGGGGCTGCGACCACAGGGTCGGTCAGCCCGCCGCCGGCGGGAAGAGGATCTCGCATCTTCGCGTCCTTTCCTGCCGATATGTATAGCAGTCAGCGCAACTTGTATGCAATGCTGGCTCTGCTGCACACGGAAGTGCAGTCGAGGCCGGGCGGCCGACCCGTAAGCGACGCCGCTCAGTCCCGGAGAACACCTGAGAGAGGCTGACGAAGATGTCACCAATCACGCGCAAGATGACCCCGCTCACGCGCGGCCTCAGCGGCCTCGCCGTGGGCGTCGCCGCGGTCGTGGCCCTCGCGGGCTGCGGCGTGACCAACCAGCCGGCAACTGCCGGGAACGCCGGCGGAACCGACAGCGACACGCCGTTCTACCAGGGCAAGACCGTGACGCTCATCGTCCCCTTCGACGCGGGCGGCGCTTCCGATACCTTCAGCCGCATGTTCGCGGGGTACCTCGCCAAGTACCTCGAGGGCGAGCCGAGGATCGTCGTGGAGAACGTGCCCGGCGGCGGCCAGAAGGAGGGGCTGAACCGCTTCGCGCGCAGCGATCACGCGAGCGGCCTGAGCCTCGCGATGGGCTCGGGCGGCATCCTCGCGTCGACGCTGTTCGACAAGGAGGGGGTGCAGTTCGATCCCGACGAGTTCGAGACGCTCGTGGCGTTCGGCGGCGGCATGACGATCTTCGGCAGCACGGCCGCCGGCATCGAGTCGCTCGAAGACCTGCAGGACCCCGACCGCTCGTTCTTCTACGGCGGCATGGAGCTGAACGCGTCCGAGTCGGTGCGCGTCTTCGCGCTCGACCAGATGGGCATCCCGGACTTCCGCCCGCTCATGGGATACGACGGCGGCGGCTCCATCACCACGGCCGTGATGCGCGGCGAGCTGACGGCCGGCAACACCACGGCGTCGCACTACCTCAACAACGTGGTGCCGCTCGAGGAGGACGGCGACATCACGCCCCTCATGACGCAGGGCTACGTGATCGACGGCGAGGTCACGCGCGACCCGGCCACGCCCGACCTGCCGACGATGCCCGAGGCGTACGAGATCCTCACGGGTGAGAAGGCCGAGGGCATCGGCTGGGACGTCTACCGGGCCATCACGACGGCTCAGACCAACCTGCTGCGCAACTACTGGATCCACCAGGACGCGCCCGAGGAGGCGCGGGCGGCGCTCCACGCGGCCGTCGCGCAGGTCGTCGAGGACCCGGACTTCATCGAGGAGGCCACCGCGCTGCTGGGCGAAGAGCCGCCCGTCCAGCTCGGCGACGACGCCGCAGCCTCGCTCGTCGCGGCGCGCAACCTCACCGACGAGCAGGTCACCTGGGTCGAGGACTTCATCGCCGAGGTGAACTCCCGATGACCCCCAGCCCCTTCCCGCCTGCGCTCCGGCGCGGGGACACGATGAGGAGGTGACGCCGACGTGTTCGACTCGGCGCTGCAAGCGCTCCAGATGATCTTGAGCCCGGACCACCTGCTGTGGCTCCTCGTGGGCGTGGCCATCGGCCTCGTGCTCGGGCTCATCCCGGGCCTCGGGGGGATCACGGGCATGGCCGTGCTCCTCCCGCTGATCGTGGGGATGAACCCCGCGAGCGGCATCGGCATGCTCATCGGGCTCAACGCGGCCACGACGATCGGTGACACCTTCCCGTCCGTCCTCATGGGCGTCCCCGGCACCGCCGCCTCACAGGCGACGGTGATGGACGGATACCCCATGGCGCGGAAGGGGCTGGCCAACGTCGCGCTCGGCGCGGCGTTCACGTCCAACATGATCGGCGGGATCCTCGGCGCCCTCGCGCTGTTCCTGCTGATCCCGCTGGCCCGGCCCATCATCGTCGGCATCGGCTCGCCACAGCTGTTCATGCTGGCGATGCTGGGGCTCAGCATGGTGGTCGTGATATCCCGGGGCTCGATGGCGCCCGCGCTGCTCTCGGCCTGCATCGGCATGATGCTCGCGACGATCGGCAGCGCGAACATGACCGGCGAATACCGCTTCGTGGGCGAGATCCTCTACCTGTTCGACGGGATCGACCTCGCGATCCTCGCGATCGGCCTGTTCGCGATCCCGTCGATCCTCTCCCTGCTCGTGCAGGGGAAGGCGGTCGCCCGCGCCATGCCGCACAGCCGTGGTGGCGTGCTGCGCGGTGCGCGCGAGGCGCTGCGCCACAAGCGCGTCATCGCGGGCAACTCGCTCCTCGGGACGGTGCTCGGCATCATCCCGGGCATCGGCGGCAGCGTCATCGACTGGCTCGCGTACGGCGCCACCAAGCGCATGGTCCGCAAGGACCGCGACCAGTTCGGCAAGGGCGACATCCGCGGCGTCATCGCGCCCGAAGCGGCGAACAACGCCAAGGACGGCGGCGTGCTGGTCCCGACCCTGCTGTTCAGCATCCCCGGGAGCGCGACGTCCGCCATCCTCCTCGGCGGGCTCGCCACCATGGGAGTGGCGACGGGTCCGTCGATCCTGCGGCCGGAGAACATCTACCTGATCTTCGTGTTCATCTGGGCGCTGGCGCTGGCCAACGCGCTCGGCGCCATCGCGAGCGCCGGGCTCGCCCGGCCGCTCAGCCGGCTGAGCCTGCTGAAGCCGTACTCGTACGGGCCGTACCTGATCGTGGTGATGCTCATCGCCGCGTACCAGTCGGGCGTGCACTGGGGCGACATCGTGCTGGTCGTCCTGATCGCCCTGCTGTCGTGGGGCATGCAGGCGATCAAGTGGCCGCGTCCGCCGCTCATCATCGGCTTCGTGCTGGGGAAGGGCGCCGAGGACTACCTCTGGATCTCCGTGAACCGGTACGACCTGACGTGGCTCACCCAGCCGTCGACGATCATCATCGGCGTGCTCATCGTGGCGACGCTCGCCGCCGGCCTGACGGACCTGCCGGGGCGCCTCGCGCGCAAGGCCGCTGCGCGCGCACGCCGGAACCCGAAGGAGGTGCACCACGATGCTTAATCTCGGTGTCGTCCGCATCGTCGCCACGACCGCGGTCCTCGCGGTGTTCGTGGCGGCCGCGGTCACGTCCATCGGGTCCGCCGGCCGGCCGACCTTCTGGTTCCCCGCGTTCGTCGCGGTGGCCGGCACGATCGCGGCCGCGTACAGCCTGCTGACGGACCTGCTGAACGTGCGCCGGGGGCGCTCCGTGCTGGAGGGGGAGGTGAGCGACCTCGGCGCCTCCGTCTCGGACGGCGAGGACGAGGAGGACGGGACGGGCCGCTCGGAGACGCCCAAGCGGGTGCTGATCTGGGCGCTCTGGCTCGTCGCTCTGCCGGCCCTGGCGCTCGTGATCCCCTTCTTCTACGCGTCCCTCGTCTGGCTCGTGGCGGTGATGCGGGTGACGGCGCGGCGCAGCTGGCTGTCCGTGGCGATCTCGGTGGGCGCGTTCGGCATCGTGCTCAACGTGCTCGTGGTGCTGCTCGAGATCCGCATGCCGCCGGCGCTGCTGACGGGGTGGGGGTGAGCTGAACGCGGGGGCGCGTCAGCCGCACGCGAGGCGGTCGTGAACGGCCTGCAGCCCCTCGATCTCCCGCTGTTGGGCCTCGGCCATACCGGAAGCGACCTGCGTCACGCGCGGGTCGCTTCCGAGTTCCTGCACGGCGCGGACCATCTCGATGGCGCCCGTGTGGTGGCGGATCATCAGCTCGGTGAACAGGCAGTCCTGCTCGGTGCCGGTGGCCTCGCGCAGCGCGGTCAACTCCGCGGGACTGGCCATGCCCATCGCCTCGCGCAGCTCCTCGTCGGTCAGCTGCTCCCCGTCGGCGGGGGCGCCGTGGTCGTGGTCGCTGCCGGACATCCACGCCATCAGCGGCTGATCGCTCGCCTGCGGTACCCCCCAGTGCACGAGCCACCCGTACATCTCGCCGGCCTGCGCTGACTGGGCCGTCGCGATGTCGTACGCGATGGCGCGCAGCTCGTCGTCGTCGGTGTCGCGGTACTCGATCATGGCCATCTCGACGGCCTGCGCGTGATGCAGCTGCATGTCGCGCGCGAACCCCATGTCGGCGGCGTTCGGGGCGCCGGGCCCGACCGCACCGAACATCGAGAAGCGGCCGGCGGCGAACGCCGCCCCCGCGATGAGCAGGGTCGCCACGACGAACACCGCCCAGGGGCGCCGCGCGCGGCCCTCTGCAGGGACCGCCGCATCCTGGCTCATTCAGTACCCCCTCGGCTCAGAGCCTTCCGGGACCCTCGATCGCGCCCGAGCAGGAGGCCCCCGGCTCCGGCACGTCCTGGTGCCGCCAGTACTCCTCGATGAACTCCGGGATGCGCGGGTCGTCGACCGAGTCGACCTTGAGCTGCACGTTCCAGCCGCTGAGGGCGATCGGCGTGTCCATGCCCTCGTACGGGGACAGGATGACGTAGCTGGACGGCATCAGGCCGCGCAGCCTGTCGAGGTCGGCGCCCTGGATCTGCTCGGCGTCGTAGGTCACCCACAGGGCGCCGTGCTCGAGCGAGTGGACGGCGTGCTCGGCCACCTGCGGCTCGGTGTAGGTGCCGCAGTTGAGCCAGAACGCGTTGTGCGGCCCGCCCGCGGGCGGGTTCTGCGGATAGTCGACCGTGCCCTCGACGTGCGTCGTGTCGTTCTCGAACGTCTCGACGCCCTCGATCACGGCACCCGTGCCGCCCGGGGTGTAGGTGCGGGGCGCGAACACGATCGACAGCACGATCGCCGTCACCACGGCCGCCGCGACCACCGTGCCGACGACCCACCACACGACCTTGCCGCGCTGGCGCTTCTTCAGCTGCCGCTGGTACTCCGCGAGCTTCTCCTGCCGCTTCGCCTCGCGCTGCTGCTTGACCGTCAGGTCGAGCTGCGCCTGCTTCGCCGGGTTGCCGGAACGGTGCTGGGGGGACCCATTCTGGGAAGACCGATTCTGGGGGGACCGCTTCTGGGGGGACACGGGGCAATCCTATTCGCCGGAATGGGACGCGTGCTCCGAGGACGCTGAAGAGGAGGGCGGGCGTAGCATGAAGGGTTCCGCTACGACGAAAGAGCACCGTGACCGATCCTTCGCCTCCACGCACCGACTCGATCTCCCTGCCGTTCACCGGGAGGATCTCGGTGCCGCCCGCGACCGGTGCCATCCGCACCCTGGGCCCGGATCCGCAGACGGCGCCCGTCGTCCTGCATCCGGGCGACGCCATCCCCGCGTCGCGCCGCGTGCTGTACGTGCTCCTGCTGGGAGCCCTCACGGCGCTCGGCCCGTTCACGATCGACCTCTACCTGCCCGCGTTCCCGCTGCTCGAGAGCGCGTTCCAGACCTCCTCGGCGGCGATCCAGCTCACGCTCACGGGCACGATGATCGGCTTCGCGCTCGGCCAGCTCGTGGTGGGTCCGCTGAGCGACACGCTCGGTCGCCGCGTGCCGCTGCTGGCGGCGACGGTGCTGCACGTGCTGGCCAGCGCCGCGGCCGCCCTGGCGCCGGACCTGCTGCTGCTGGGCGTCGCGCGCGTGGCGATGGGCTTCGGTGCCGCGGCGGGCGCCGTGGTGGCCATGGCGATCGTCCGCGACCTCTTCGGGGGCAAGCGCCTGGTGGTGATGCTGTCCCGCCTGGCGCTCGTGACGGGCCTCGCGCCCGTCGTGGCACCGCTCATCGGATCCGCACTGCTGCGGGTCATGCCGTGGGAGGGCATCTTCGTCGTGCTCGCCGGTTACGGCGCGGTCATGCTCGTGCTCGCGCTGTTCGGAATCCCCGAGACGCTCCCGCCGGCACGGCGCCGCGACCGTGGCGCGAGCACCGTGTGGCAGCGGTACCGCTCGGTGCTGTCCGACCGCGTGTACCTCGGCGTGCTCGTGATCGGCGGCATGACCTTCTCGGGCCTGTTCTCCTACCTGTCGGCCTCACCGTTCCTGTTCCAGCAGACCCACGGCTTCGACGAGCTCCAGTACGGGCTGCTCTTCGCCGTGAACTCCGTCGGCATCGTCATCGGAACGCAGACCGCGGCGCGGCTGGCCACGCGGTTCGGTCCGCAGTGGGTGCTGGCCTGGTCGACGGCCGTGCTGCTGCTGGCGGCCGCGGCCATCATCGTGTGCGACCAGCTCGGCCTCGGGCTGTGGGGCACCGCGATCCCGCTGTGGGTCTTCATCGCCGCGTGCGGGTTCACGTTCCCGTGCGCACAGGTGCTCGCGCTCGACCGGCACGGCCGGGCCGCGGGAACTGCGGCGTCGTTGCTCGGCGCCGCCAACTTCGGGATCGCCGGGATCGTCTCCCCGCTGGTCGGCTGGATCGCGGGCTCCACGGGCATCACGGGCACCACGATGGCGTCGGTGATGGCGGGATGCGCCGTCGTCGGCGTGCTGGCCCTGTGGTTCATCGTGCGTCCGCGGACCGTCGGCATGCTGAACCCCTGACCCCCTGAAAACCTGAACCACCGAGACGCCGGGAGGATGCCCTCATGAGCTCGTCGCCGAGGCGCCGGTGGGTCTGGTCGGGCGCGGCCCTGCTCGCGATCGCGGCGGTCCTCGGAGCGACCGTCATGCTCGCCTTCGGCAACGCCCCGCTCCCGCTGGACACCTGGTGGGAGGGAGCGCTCCCGGACGACCGGACCGGGCCGCTGCTCGCGATCTCGCTCGTGCTCGACACGGTCGGGCGAGGCCTGTTCGCACGCCTGTGGGTGCCGCTCGGCATCGCCGCACTGCTCGTGCTGCTGCGCCGGCCCTGGGCGGCGGCGTACGTGTTCGCCGCCGAGCTGGTGAGCTTCGCGGTCGTGCAGCTGCTGAAGGCGTTGATCGACCGACCGCGTCCGGAGGACGTCCTGGTCGCGGTCGACGTCGGTGCCTACCCGTCGGGACACGTGGGGAACGCGGCGGCGCTGGCGGTGGCCGCCTGGGTGATCTTCCCCCGGTGGCTGGTCGCGGTGCCCGCGCTCGCCTGGATCGCCGCGATGGCGTTCTCGCGGACGTACCTGGGCGCCCACTGGCTGACGGACACCGTGGGCGGCGCGCTGGTCGGCGCCGGCGTGGCGCTCCTCGTCGCCGTGCCGTTCGCCCGCGTGCTCGATCCCGGGGCAGGGCCGGTCAGAAGCTCCGGCCCGGGCTGAGGAACCTCTCGATGTGGCGCACCGCCGGTCCGCCCTCGACGACGATGCCGTGACGAGCGCCCCGGAGGACGGCGAGCTCCGCGAGCGGGATCCGGTCGTGGAGCGTACGCGCGTGGTCGAGGGGGACGAGGCAATCGGCCTCGCCGTGGAGGATGAGCGTGCGCGCGCCGATGCGGTGCAGCTCATCCAGGGCGTCGTGTCGGCGGCTGGCGCGGCGATGACGCGAGCGGATCGCTGCGCCGGGCTCGATCGCCAGCAGATGCGCGAACCACCCCGGGTGGCGTGTGAAGAACACCTGCGCGATGCGATCGCGGTCGCCCGAGCGCAGCGCATCGTCCGCGTCGGGCGTGCGCGGGGAGCCGTGCGCGTCGCCCGCCGACGTCGATGCGAGCACGACCCGTCGCACCCGCTCCGGGTGATCGATCGCGAGCCACTGGGCGATGCGCCCGCCCATCGAGTGGCCCAGGACGTCGGCGCGGGCGACACCCGTCGCATCGAGCACGGCCCGCACGTCGCCGGCGAATGAGCGGGTGTCGAAGCGGTCGGGGGTGCCGGCACCGCTGTGCCCCACGCCCCGGTGATCGAACACGATGAGCCGGCGTCCCGGCAGCAGCAGCTCCACGGCGATGCGCCACGAGGTGTGGTCGAGGGACTGACCCGCGATGAGGACGAGCGGATCGCCGTTCCCGGCGGTCCAGTACGCGAGGGACGTGCCGTCGTCCGCGGCGGCCTCGCCGCGCGACCATCCGCGGGGCGACGTCCAGGGCGACATCAGCCGTCGGACGGTTCCGGAGCGGGCGGCGCTGCCTCGGAGACCGCCGCAACGGCGTCACCGGGATCCGTGAGGCGCGACCCGGGGGCGCCGGTCTCGCGCACGTACACGACCTCGATCGTCACGCCGAGGCCCGGCGCGCCGGAGTGGTCCTCGCCCGGGCGCGCCTCGGTGACGGCGCCGTCCTGGGCGTCGCCGCGCTCGTGCTCCCCGGGGCGCTCGGACGGAGGCTTCGGGGAACCGGTCTCGTTCTCCGGGTCCGCGGGCGTGGGCGTCGGCTCGGGGGAGGGAGCCGGATCGGGGCACGGCCGGGGCTTCGGCGGCTCGGAGGGAGTGGGCGTCGGTGTCGGTGTCGGTGTCGGTGCGGGCGGCGAGGTGGGGGTGGGCGTCGGTGTCGGCGTGGGCCCGCTCGGCTGGCTGGGCGTGGGCGTGGGAGTCGGCGCGGGCGTGGCCGGCACCTCGGTCTCCGGCTCGGGCGTCGCGACGGGCTCCTCGGGCACGGGCTCGGGACGCGCCGCCGACAGCACCGCATCCGAGCCATCGGACGGCAGCGTCGGCAGGAGCACGGGGTCCGGAGATTCGGGGTCCTCGTCCTCCGGTGTCGGCGCGGGCGTCGGAGCCGGCGTGACCGTCCGGGGCCGGGAGGGGACGTCCTCGTCCTCGTCGTCCTCGGGTCCGGTCTGCTGCAGGAGCTCGGGAGACGCCTCGATCGCGGCCGCGGGGGGAGCGGCGTCGTCGAAGACGGACCCCGCTCCGAGCGACCCCGCGGGGCCGAGCCCGACTGCCCACACGGCGACGGCGCCGGCGACCACGAGCGCGCCGGAGCCTCCCGCGATCAGTCCGCCCCAGGTGCGCGCCGACCCCGTCGTCGCCTCACCGGTGCGGGAGGCTGCGGCCGCGCCGGTATCGGGGACCGGCTCGGGCGCGTCGGGGATCTCGTGCGTCGTCATGAATCTGGGGGTGCGTCCTCGGGGAGCGACGGGCTTCGGGCGGGGCGAGGCCGGTGGGCCTCCGGCAGGCGGTTGGGGGGTGCCCGCCCGACCTATTCTTGCGGTCCCGCGGCGATCGCGCCACCGTCTGTCGGAGATTGTGAGCGGTTTCTGCGCCAGGGAACCGGTGCCGCCGGCGCCTTTCCCGCCTGGAGGCGGGTCACAGAGCCCGTCCCGCCACCCAGACCGCGCGCACCTCGAGACGCTCGTCGAGCACCACGGCGTCGGCCGGCCCGCCGGCTCGCAGTGCGCCCAGATCCGGGCGGCCCAGGGCGCGCGCGGGGGTGCTCGTGAGCGCCGCCACGGCATCCCCGAGGGTCACGCCCGACGCCACCGCCCGTCGCAGGGCGGCGTCCTGCGTGAGGGTCGAGCCGGCCAGCGCGTCCGTGCCCCGCACCGTCGCGACGCCCGCGGCCACGTCGGCGACGAGCCCGCCGACCCGGTACGGCCCGTCCGGCATGCCCGTCCCCGCCATGGCGTCGGTCACGAGTGCGACGCGCCCGGGCGCCGCGGCGAAGAGCATCCGCACCACGACGTCGTCGACGTGTGCGCCGTCGGCGATGAGCTCGAGGGTGACGCGGGGGTCCGCCGCGGCGACCGGGATCGGCCCGGGCCGGCGGTGGTGGATGCCGGGCATCGCGTTGAAGGCGTGCGTCAGGAGCGTCGCGCCCGCGGCGATCGCCCGCCGGGTCTCGGCGGCGTCCGCGTCCGTGTGCCCGATCGCGGCGATCGCGCCGTGGGCAACGATGCGTCGGATGGCGTCGAGCCCGCCCGGGAGCTCGGGTGCCAGCGTCACCTGGCGCACCGTGCCCCGACCGTCCACGATGCCCGCCCGGAGGAGGCGCTCGACCGTGGCGGGCGCCGGATCCCGCAGTAGCGCGGCGTCGTGCGCGCCGCGCCGCGGCGGTGCGAGGAACGGCCCCTCCAGGTGAGAGCCGAGGATCCCCGGTTCGGCGCGGGTCAGCTCGCCGATCTGCGCGACGCGCTGGGCCAGCAGATCGAGCTCCGCCGTCACGAGGGAGACCACCGCCCGGGTGGTGCCGTGCGCACGATGCAGGGCGTGCGCGCGCAGCACCGCCTCGGGGCCGTCCTCGTGAGCGGCGCCCGCGCCGCCGTGGCGGTGGAGGTCGATGAAGCCGGGACACAGCAGCGCGCCCGGGCCCGCGACCTGCGCGAGGTCGATGTCGTCGTCGCCCGCTCTCATGGAGGCCCGCCAGGAGCCGCCCCGTCCCGTCGCCTCCACCCGCCCGCGGTCGAACCGCACCCAGGCGTCCGCGCTGCCGGCCTCGGCGCGCGTTGCTCCCGGCTGCACCACGCGCGCGGAGTGCAGGACGACGGCCACACGACGACCCAATCACACGACGGGCACACGCGACAGGCGCACGTGACGGGCGGCGCGTCCGGACGGTCGGCGGACATGCCCTAGAATCGCGGTGTCGTGACTGGCGTTGAGGTGGTGCACCACCGGGAAGCGACCGAGACGGCATTCGACCGCACGCCTGGGCCGATGCGAGCAATCCTTCCCGCACGTCGTTACGGAGATCGCATGACCGATCCGCTGTTCCATGCCCCCCTCGCCGAGGTCGATCCCGAGATCGCACAGGTCCTGCAGCGCGAGCTCGACCGCCAGCGCGGATTCCTCGAGATGATCGCATCCGAGAACTTCGTTCCCGTCTCGGTCCTCGAGTCCCAGGGTTCCGTGCTCACCAACAAGTACGCGGAGGGCTACCCCGGCCGCCGCTACTACGGCGGGTGCGAGGAGGTCGACGTCGCCGAGGAGCTCGCGATCGAGCGCGCCAAGGCGCTGTTCGGCGCGGAGTTCGCCAACGTGCAGCCGCACTCGGGAGCGTCGGCCAACGCGGCCGTGCTGCACGCCGTCGCGCGTCCCGGCGACACGATCCTCGGGCTCTCGCTCGACCACGGCGGCCACCTGACGCACGGCATGAAGATCAACTTCTCGGGCCGCCTGTACGACATCGTCGCGTACGGCGTGGATCCGGAGACGTCGCTCGTCGACATGGACGAGGTGCGCCGCCTCGCGCACGAGCATCGGCCGAAGGTGATCATCGCGGGATGGTCCGCGTACCCGCGCCAGCTCGACTTCGCCGCCTTCCGCGCGATCGCCGACGAGGTGGGCGCGCTGCTGTGGGTCGACATGGCGCACTTCGCGGGGCTGGTCGCGGCGGGCCTGCACCCCAACCCGATGCCGCACGCGCACGTCGTCTCCTCGACCGTGCACAAGACGATCGGCGGCCCGCGTTCCGGCTTCATCCTGTCGAACGACGCGGAGATCGCCAAGAAGATCAACTCCGCGGTGTTCCCCGGGCAGCAGGGCGGGCCGCTCATGCACGTCATCGCCGCGAAGGCCACCGCGTTCAAGCTGGCCGCGACGCCGGAGTTCAAGGACCGGCAGGAGCGCACGCTGCGCGGCGCGCGGATCCTCGCCGACCGGCTGCTGCAGCAGGACGTCGCGGACGCCGGCATCGCGCTGCGCTCGGGCGGCACGGACGTGCACCTCGTGCTCGTCGACCTGCGCAACGCCCAGATCGACGGGAAGCAGGCCGAGGACCTGCTCCACGACATCCGCATCACCGTCAACCGCAACTCGGTGCCCAACGACCCGCGCCCGCCCATGACGACGTCGGGCCTGCGCATCGGCACGCCGGCACTCGCCACCCGCGGGTTCGGCGACGCGGAGTTCACGGAGGTCGCCGACATCATCGCGCGGGCCCTGCTCCCCGGCGCCGACGTCGCGGCCCTGCGCGAGCGGGTGTCCCGCCTGGCGGAGGCTTTCCCGCTGTACCCGGACCTGGACCGATAGCCTCGACGGGGTGCGGCTGCCGGGAGGCGGCGGCACCCCCGCCGGGAGCAGCCCCCCTGAGGCGTCGTGGAGGACCCGGCGGACCCCCCGATACCCGCGCGGCAGGACGGCCGCGGCTGTGCACAGAGAAGTGAGGATGCAATGCCCGCAGAGAAGCTGGACGGAGTCGCCACGGCGAAGGCGATCAAGGAGGAGCTGCGCGAGCGCATCGCCGCGCTGAAGGACAAGGGCGTCACGCCCGGCATCGCCACCGTGCTGGTGGGCGCCGATCCCGCCTCCCAGCTCTATGTGGGCATGAAGCACAAGCAGTCGGTCGCGATCGGGATGAACTCGATCCAGCGCGAGCTGCCGGCCGACGCGACGCAGGAGCAGGTCGAGGCTCTCATCGATGAGCTCAACGCCGACCCGACGTGTCACGGGTACATCGTGCAGCTCCCGCTCCCGAAGCACCTCGACACCGACCGGATCCTGGAGCGGATCGACCCCGCCAAGGACGCCGACGGGCTGCACCCGACGAACCTGGGCCGCCTCGTGCTGAACGTCAACGAGCCGATCGCGACGCCGCTGCCCTGCACGCCGCGCGGTGTCATCGAGCTGCTGACGCGCAACGGCTACGACCTCAAGGGCAAGCACGTCGTGGTGGTCGGCCGCGGCGTGACCATCGGGCGCCCGATGGGTCTGCTGCTCACGCGCAAGGACGTGAACGCGACCGCGACGCTGGTGCACACGGGCACGAAGGACATGGGCCCCCACCTCCGCCAGGCCGACGTGATCGTCGCCGGTGCGGGCGTGAAGCACCTCATCAAGGCCGAGGACGTCAAGCCCGGGGCGGCCGTGCTCGACGTCGGCGTGACGCGCGAGGACGACCCCGAGACCGGCAAGCAGAAGGTCTACGGCGACGTGCACCCTGACGTCGCGGAGGTCGCGGGCTGGCTGTCGCCCAACCCCGGCGGTGTCGGCCCCATGACCGTCGCGCTGCTCATGACCAACGTGGTCGAGGCGGCCGAGCGCTCGCTCGCCTGACCCGGCTCGGAGCACGTGCTCTGACCGAAGGCACGTCGTCTACGGCGTGTTCTCGGTCAGAGCACGTGCTTTGCGCGTCAGGCGTGGCGGTCGAGGAACTCGAAGACCTCGGAGTCGTCGACGCCGGGGAACGTGCCGCGGGGGAGCGGCGAGAACATGTGGGTGTGGACGCGGGCGCTCGGCCACGCCTTGCCCTTCCAGCGCGCGAACTGCTCCGCGGGTGCGCGCCGGCAGCAGCTCTCGTCCGGGCAGGTGGAGACGCCCCTGTTGTGCGTCTCGCGGCCGCGCCACCACTTGGCGTCGTCGAAGGGTACGCCCACCGTGATCGAGAACGCGCCGGTGTCGCGCGAGCCGGTCTGCGTCGAGCACCAGAACGTGCCGACGGGTGTGTCGGTGTACTGGTAGTGCTCGGTCGTGCGGTTCTGCTGGTCGAATGCGTCGCGCGCGGCGAACTTGCGGCACACGATCTGGCCCTCCACGGCGCCCGTGACGTCCTCCGGCAGCGGAAGCCCGTCGTTCTCGTACACGCGCTCCACCTGCCCGTTCTCGCCCACGCGCAAGAAGTGGAGCGGCATGCCGAGGTGCACCGTCATCAGGTTGGTCATGCGCATGGCGGCGGCCTCGTGCGTGACGCCGAAGGCGTCGCGGAAGTCCTCGACGGCGAGGTTGCGGTCCTTCTTCGCCTGCTGCAGGAACGCGACGGCGTTCGTCTGGGGCACGAGGCAGCACGCGGCGTAGTAGTTGATCTCGAGGCGCTGCTGCAGGAAGTCGGCGTAGGACGTCGGGGGGCGATGGCCGAGCAGGCGGTGCGCCATCGCCTGCAGCGCCATCGAGCGCAGGCCGTGTCCGCCCGGGATCGAGGCGGGGGGCAGATAGATGCGTCCGTTCTCCAGGTCGGTGATGGAGCGCGTCGACGACGGCAGGTCGTTGACGTAGATGAGCGAGAACCCGAGCTGCTCGGCCATGATGCTCACCGTGCGGTGCGTGAGCGCGCCCGAACTGTGCCCCGCGGCGCGCAACTGCTTCTCCGCGAGCTCCTCGATGTCCGGGAGGTAGTTGTTGTGCTCGCGCATCCGCAGGCGCAGCTCCGTGTTGGCCCGTCGCGCCTCCTCGGGTGTCGCGATGGCCTCGCTCTCGCGGCGCTGCAGCTCGCGATGCAGTCCCAGGATCGACTCGAGCGTCTCGTCGGGCAGAGTCTTGGTCACCTTGACGGGCGGGATCCCGAGGCTGCGGAACACGGAGCTCGACTGCGCCCGCTCGAGTTCCAGTTCGAGCGCCGCCCGCCGGTTCGGCGGCTCGCCGGAGATGAGGTCCGTGACGGACGTGTGCGTGGCCGCCGCGATCGCCTGCAGGAGCGAGAGCTTGGGCTCCCGCTTGCCGTTCTCGATGAGGCTCAGCTGGCTCCCCGCGACGCCGACGGCGGCCCCGAGCTCGTCGAGTGTGAAGCCCTGCTGGAGCCGGTAGTGGCGGATGCGGTGCCCGAGCGTTTTGAGCTCGATGCTCGTCTTCAGGTCGTCGCGAGGGGTCATTCCTTGATAGTACCGAAAGAATCCCGTTTCTTTTGCGTGCTCGGTGCCGAAAAGGGGCGCGGAGGCGAGCGATCCTGGAGAAGTCCCACCGCACCTCCCGGATAAGGAAAACGGATGGCCATCATCGAGACACCCACCTCCCGTGCCGCGTCCAACCCGCTGGAAGCGTTCGGCGCCCAGCCCCGGTTCGACGGACCCGGGATGGCGGCGCTCGTGGCCTGGGTCGAGGAGATCGCGGAGCTGACGCAGCCGGACCGGATCCACTGGGTGGACGGCTCCGAGGCCGAGAACGCCGCGCTGCTGGAGCAGATGGTGTCCGACGGCACGCTCATCAAGCTGAACGATGAGAAGCGCCCCGGGTCGTACCTCGCGCGGTCGCACCCCAGCGATGTCGCGCGGCTCGAGTCGCGTACGTTCATCTGCTCGGAGAAGCAGGAGGACGCCGGCCCCACGAACAACTGGGCCGCGCCCGCCGAGATGCGCGCCACGCTCCAGCCCCTGTTCGAGGGATCGATGCGCGGGCGCACGATGTTCGTCGTCCCGTTCTCGATGGGCAAGGTCGGCGGACCGATCTCCCAGCTCGGCGTGCAGCTGACCGACAGTCCCTACGCCGTCGCGTCGATCGAGGTCATGACCCGCGTCGGAACCGAGGTGACCAGGCTCATCGCGGAGGGCGCCCCCTGGGTGCGCACGGTCCACACGGTGGGCGCGCCGCTCGAGCCCGGTGAGGTGGACGTCGCGTGGCCGTGCAACGAGGAGAAGTACATCGTCCACTACCCCGACACGCTCGAGGTGTGGTCGTTCGGCTCCGGCTACGGAGGCAACGCGATCCTGGCGAAGAAGTGCTACGCCCTGCGCATCGCCTCCGTACTGGGCCGCGACAACGGCTGGATGGCCGAGCACATGCTGCTCATCCGCGTCATCGACCCGGAAGGCAAGGCCTACCACGTCGCGGCTGCGTTCCCGTCCGCCTGCGGCAAGACGAACCTCGCGATGCTGCGTCCCACGATCCCCGGCTGGCGCGTCGAGACGCTCGGGGACGACATCACCTGGATCCGCCCCGGCGAGGACGGCCGCCTCTACGCGATCAACCCCGAGGCCGGGTTCTTCGGCGTCGCGCCGGGGACGGGCGAGTCGACCAACGTCACGGCCGTCGAGACGCTGTGGGGCAACGTGCTGTTCACGAACGTCGCGCTCACGGACGACGGCGACGTGTGGTGGGAGGGGCTGACCGACGAGGCGCCCGCGCACCTCATCGACTGGCAGGGCGAGGACTGGACGCCCGACTCGGGCCGTCCGGCCGCGCACCCCAACTCGCGCTTCACGGTGTCGGCGGCTCAGGCGCCGTCGATCTCCGACGACTGGGAAGAGGCGGTCCCGCTCGACGTCATCCTCTTCGGCGGGCGTCGCGCCACCAACGTCCCGCTCGTGGTCGAGTCGTTCGACTGGCAGCACGGGGTGTTCCTCGGCTCGACGATCTCGTCCGAGCGCACCGCCGCTGCCGAGGGTACGGTGGGCGAGCTGCGGCGCGACCCGTTCGCCATGATGCCCTTCTGCGGCTACAACATGGCCGACTACTTCGCGCACTGGCTCGAGATGGGCCAGAAGGCCGAGAAGCTGCCGGCCATCTACCAGGTGAACTGGTTCCGCAAGGGATCCGACGGCCGCTTCCTGTGGCCCGGCTTCGGCGAGAACTCGCGCGTGCTCGACTGGATCATCCGTCGCCTGCAGGGCGAGGCGGACGCCGTCGAGACGCCGATCGGGCGCATCCCCGCCGCCGGCTCGCTGAACCTCGACGGCATCGACGTGCCGGAGTCCGACCTGGACGAGCTGTTCTCGATCGACGCCGACTCCTGGCTCGCGGAGGCCGACCTCACGGAGGAGTTCTACGCGATCTTCGGCGACAGGATCCCGGCGGATCTGCGCGCGCAGCTCGAGGCGCTGCGCACCCGCCTCACGACCGCGAAGGGCTGACCGCACTCAGACCCTTCGCCGCGGATGCCCGGAACCGCACACCGGACAGACGCGCAACAGAACGACCCGCCCTCTCTTCCGATCCGGGGCGGGTCGTTCTTCATCCCGGCGCCCGGCGCCCCCCGCACGCTCACACCAGCAGCTGGTGGCGTGCCAGGTCCCGGTACAGCGGCACCGACTGGACCAGTTCGCTGTGGGTGCCCTGGCCCACGACCTCGCCGCGGTCCAGCACGATGATCCGGTCGCTGTCGACCACCGTGGACAGGCGGTGGGCGATGACGAGGAGGGTGCGCCCCTGCGCCACGGCGTCGATCGCGTCGCGCATCAACTGCTCGTTGAGGCCGTCGAGCGACGAGGTCGACTCGTCCAGCAGCAGGATCGGCGGGGCCGTCAGGAGCGCGCGGGCGATCGCGAGCCGCTGACGCTCTCCGCCCGACAGCATCACGCCGTCCTCGCCCACGGGGGAGTCGATCCCGAGCGGGCTGCGGTCGATCACGCCGCCGAGATTGACGGCGCGCAGCACGCGCTCGCAGTCGGCGTCCGAGGCATCGGGCGCGGCCAGGCGCAGGTTGTCCGCGATCGTCCCGGCGAGAGTCGGGGCATCCTGCTCCACGTATCCGAAGCGCGCCCGCAGCTCCTCGCGCGGCAGCTCGCGGATGTCCTGGCCGTCCAGCTCGATGCGCCCCGCGGTCGGATCGTAGAAGCGCTCGATGAGCGCCAGGATCGTGGACTTGCCTGCGCCGCTCGGCCCCACGAGGGCGACGCGCGCACCCCGCGGCACCTCGAACGTCACGCCGCGCAGCACGTCGTCCTCGCGCGCCTCGGCCGCCTCCGCGAGCGTCGGCACGTGCTCCTCCTGCGCTTCCTTGACCGCCTGGCGCCGCGCGGCGACCACGGCCTCGGGGTAGCGGAAGCGGACGTCGCGGAACGCGATCGCCGGGGCGCCGGGGACGGGGACCGGGCGCGTGCTCGGCGCGTCGTCGGCGGCTTCCGTCGGGAGGTCGAGGACCTCCTGGATGCGGCCGAGCGCGCCGAGCGCCTGACCCACGCTTGTCATCGCGCCGAACGCCGATGCGAGCGGCATGACCATGAGGAAGAGGAACATCACGAAGGTGACGAGCTCGGCGATCGTCACGGCCCCGGAGGCCACGCGCATGCCGCCGACGCCCAGGACGACGAGCATCGACGCCTGCAATGCGATGCCGGCGATCGGCACGACGAGCGCGGAGGCCTTCGCGACGCGGACTCCCGCCGCGTAGGCCTGGGAGGCCTTCTCCGTGACCGCCCGCTCCTCGCGCTCCGTCGCGCCCGAGGCGCGCACGGTGCGGATGGCCCCGATGGCCCGCTCGATGCCGCTCGTGAGCTCGCCGACGCTCTCCTGCTGCGCACTCGTCGCGCGGCGGATCCGCCCGCTCAGCGAGGCGACCGCCACGACGCTCACGCCGAGGACGCCCACGATGCTGAGCAGCATGATCGGGTCGATCACGAGCATCGCGATGAGGGCGCCCACGAACAGCAGCACGTTGCCGACGCTGTCGGCGAGCCCCTGCGTCAGCACTGCGTAGAGCATCGTGGTGTCCGTGCCGACGCGGGAGACGAGGTCGCCCGTGCGCCGCGCATCGAACTCGCGGATGGGCAGGTGCAGCAGCCGCGCGATCAGCTGGCGCCGGCTCGAGAGCACGACCGCGGTGCCCGTGCGCTGCAGCAGGTAGTGCTGGTAGGCGCCCACGGCCGAGGAGACGAGGACGAACAGGACGAGTCCTCCGACGAGCACGCCCAGGGGCTGCTCCGCCTGGACGCGGGCGATCACCTCGCCGATGAGCAGCGGTTGGACGAGCGTCGTGGCGGCGGCGATGACGCTGAGCACCGAGACCACGACGAGCACGCGCTTGTGCTCGAACAGGAACGGCAGCAGCTGGCGGAACGTGGCGCGAGGGCCGCCGTCGTCCTGCGCTCGTGCGAACGGGTTGCGTCGGCCGCGGACGGGGCGCGCGGATGCCTCGGACATGTCGTGACTCACTTCCGGCCGAACTTCTTGTGGGCTGCCTGCTTCGTGATGCCGAGCGCCGTCGCGATCGCCTCCCACGAGTGGCCCTGCATGCGGGCGCGCCGCACGAGCGCCTCCTCCTCGCGGGTCAGCGCGCGGCGGCGCTCGGCGATCGCGAACAGCGCCGGGATCGGCTCCTCCGGGTCAGGAGTGGCCGTGGTCGTCGTCTCGCGCATGCGTCAACCGTAGTTGACGCATGCGCGAGGATCAAGTCGGCGCGCGGGGCGTCGCTGGCGAGAGGCGGCGACGCCGTGAGAGGCTCGTGACACCCCCCGAGAGAGACGACGATGCCCTCTTCCGACCCATCCTCCGGCCTGCCCGCAGACGCCTGGGCGCTGCTCGCCCGCCACGCCCGCATGTTCGTGCCCGAGGTGATCGGCGCGCAGCGCGAGTTGTTCGCCGGGTTGCTCCGCCGGTCGCCCGACGGCGTCGTGCCGGCCCCGCACATCCGCCGGGACATCGCCTATGGCGCCCACGAGCGCCACCGACTGGACCTCCACTCCGCATCGCCCTTCCCGGAACCCGGGGGAGGCGCGGGGCGACCCGTCGTGCTGTTCGTGCACGGCGGTGGCTTCGTCGGCGGCGACAAGCGCGATCCCGAGCTGCCCTTCTTCGACAACGTGGGCGGGTGGGCCGCCGACCGGGGCTTCCTGGGCGTCACCATGACGTATCGCCGTGCGCCCGAGCATCGCTGGCCCGCCGGTGCCGAGGACGTCGCGGCGGCGTTGGGATGGCTGCGCGCGAACGTCGCCGAGCACGGCGGAGACCCGGACCGCATCGTGCTGTTCGGTCACTCCGCCGGCGCCGCGCACGTTGCCGGCCTCCTGGCGGGCCACGCCGGCGGGGCGCCGGCCGGCGCGCGGGGAGTGGCCGCGGCGATCCTGCAGTCGGGCATCTATGACCCCGCGAGCGCCGACGGCGAGCTGGCCGGCATGGTCGACGTCTACTACGGAGACGAGGGGCAGCGCCGCGAGCGCTCGGCGGCCCCGGGCCTGGCGGGCACGACCGTGCCGCTGTTCGTCGGTGTCGCCCAGCACGACCCGACCGCGTTCCATCGCCAGGCCGGCCTCGCGATCGCCGCGATCCTGGCGGGGCGGGGCGAGCTGCCCGCCGTGCACCTGGCGTCGGGGCACAGCCACTTCTCGCCGGTGCTGGGCCTGGGCACCGGCGACGCCTATGGCGTCGTCCTGGAGGGCTTCATCCACCGGACGCTCGAGCAGCACTCGGGCGCCCACGAGGAAGGACACAGCGCATGAGCGAGCACGCGAGCGACGGGGCTGGGACCGTCGAGTTCGGGGTCTTCGACTGGATGGACGCGGCGCCAGGGCGCGACACGGCCCGCGTGTACGAGGAGCGCCTCGCCCTCGCGCGGCGCGCGGACGTGCGGGGCATCGGCCGTTACCACGTCGCCGAGCACCACGGCACGCCGCTGGGGCTGGTGTCCTCGCCCGCCGTGTGGCTTGCCGCGGTCGCCCGCGAGACCGAGCGGATCCGGCTCGTGCCGACGACGTTCATCGTGCCGTTCTACGACCCGCTGCGGCTCGTGCAGGAGATCGGGATGCTCGACCAGCTCTCGGGCGGGCGCCTCGAACTGGGGGTCGGCAAGGGCTCCTCTCCCATCGAGGCCGCCATGTTCGGGTGGGACCGGGAGGAGGTCGCCGAACGCTACGCCGCTGCGGCGCCCGCCATCATGGCCGCGCTCGAGACGGGCGTGTTCACACCGCCCGGTGGCGGCGCGGACGTGGAGCTGTTCATCCGCCCGCGTCGGGTGCCGCCGTTCTGGTATCCCACGAGCAACCCGGCGTCGATCGCGCAGGCCGCCGCGCGCGGGCAGCACACGATCTTCGGCTTCGCGTTCCGCTCGCCCTCGCTCGCGGTCATCCGCGAGCACCGCGACGTGTACTTCGCCGAGCGCGAGCGGGTCGAGCGCGACCTCGGAGTCGCGGACGGGGCGCCGCGCTTCGGCATCCTGCGGCATGTGCTGGTCGCCGAGACCGACGCGGAGGCGTTCGCGCTCGCCGAGGCCGCCTTCGCCGAGCACTACGCGAGCTTCGCGCACCTGTGGCGCCGCGCCGGCGCGGCCGGCTACGACGAGACGCCCGACCTGCGCGACCTCGTCGACCGGCACCTGATGTTCGTCGGTTCCGCCGAGTCCGTGCGCGATCAGGTCGTGCACGCCGTCGAGGAGACGGGCGTGAACTACCTGGCCGGCGCGTTCGCGTGGGGAGGTCTGCCCGCCGAGCATGCGCTGCGCTCGCTCGACCTCTTCGCCGATCACGTGATCCCCGCCGTCGGCGGCCGGGCGCCCGCCGGCGCCTGACGCGCCTCCGCCCGCCTCCGCCCGCCGGGAATCCGCTCGCGCGCCGAAAATACGACTCCGCGCCGAGAATGCGGCGGTTACACGCATTCTCGGCGCGGAGACGTATTGTCGCGGAGGCTCAGTGCGCCATCTGCGCGAGGGCCTCCTCATCGAGCGTCGCGATCGAGTGGGTGTCCTGGAAGGCACGGACGCCCTCGATGCCCTGCTCACGGCCGAAGCCCGACTGCTTCATGCCGCCGAACGGCGCGCGCAGGTCGAGGCGGGTGGCGCCGTGATCGTTGATCCAGACGTAGCCGCACACGAGCTGCGAGCCGATGCGCTGCGCGGTCTCGGGGCTGGCGGTCCAGACCGAGCCGCACAGGCCGCCCCACGTGTCGTTCGCGGCGGCGACGGCCTCCTCCTCGGTGTCGAAGGGGATGATCGGGATGACCGGGCCGAACTGCTCCTGCGTGACGACGCGCAGCGACGGGTCCGGGTCGATCACGATCGCGGGGCGCAGGAAGTTGCCTCCGGCGAGCTCACCGCCGGGCAGCTCGCCGTACTCGCGCACCTCGGCGCCGGCGTCCTTCGCCTCCTGGATGAGCTCCTCGACGAACGCCTTCTGCGCGGGCTGGTGGAGCGGCCCCATCGTGGTGTCCTCGTCCAGGCCGTAGCCGAGCTGCACCTTCTGGAGGCGCGCCTCCAGGCCAGCGACCAGCTCGTCCAGCCGCGACCGGTGCACGTACACGCGCTTGGCGTTCATGCAGATCTGGCCCGTGCTGTCGTAGATCGCCGCGAACAGCCGGTCGAGGTGCGTGTCGTCCAGGATCGCGTCCTCGGCGAAGACCGCCGCGTCGTTGCCGCCCAGCTCGAGCGTCACGCGGGTGAGCGACTTCGACGCCATCTCCATCATGCGCTTGCCGCCGTTGACGCTGCCCGTGAAGCAGACCTTGGCGACGTCGGTGTTCTGGATGAGCGCGGACATGTTCTCGTCGCGGCCGGTGATGACGTTGAGCACCCCCGGGGGCAGCTTCGCGGCCACGCGCTGCACGACGCGGGTCGTCGCCAACGGCGCCGAGGGCGGCGGCTTGACGATCGCGGTGTTCCCGGCCAGCAGCGCGTGCGGCAGCGAGGCCCCGAGGATCGCGATCGGCCAGTTGAACGGGACGATGATGGTCGACACGCCCAGCGGCTGGTACGTCACCTGGGTGGTGACGGGGATCCCGGGGGCGGGCTCGAGCACCTTGCCCTTCTCGACCTCGTCGGCCAGGGTCAGCGCCAGGTTCCAGCGCAGCTCGAACACGAGCGCGTCGATCCAGGCCTCCATGCGGATCTTGCCGTTCTCCTGCGACAGGATGGCGGCGTCCTCGTCGCGCTCGTCCGCGATGCCCGCGATCGCGTCGGCCATCGCCTGGGCGCGCTCCTGCGCCGACAGCGCGGCCCAGGCGGGGAAGGCGGCCTTCGCCGCGGCCACCGCGTCCTTGACGTCCTGCTCGGATGCGGCGGCGGCCTCGCCGACGACGACGCCCGGCTTGCCGGGATCCGCGACCTGCAGCACGTCCTGCGTGAACCGCTCCTCACCTCCGATGAACAGTCCGGTCCGCACCGCGGCCGACGTCGACGCGTCGCCAGCGGTGCCCACCTCCGTGTCGGATGCGCTTCCGGATGCCGCGTCGGTGCTGACGACGGCGTTCTCCGTGTCGGTCATACGACCACTCACCTCTCTGTGTGTGTCTGCCGGCTGCTGGCTGCGCCGGACTTCGTGAACGAATGGAACGTTTCTTGTCATCAGTCTGATGTACCGGGCTCCCCGGGACAAGGGAGTTCGCGGACGGAGCGCGCTCTGATAAGCGATGTGCGCTCAGGCAGCATCCGCGACCTCATCGGGGTCCCTCCTCGCCCTCGGTCCTGCGCCGGCCGGCGTCCCAGCCCGCACGGATCACCCGCACGGCGTCGTCGACGACGGCCGTGCCGTCCCGGTACGGCGCGCGCCAGATGGCGAGCGCCTCCTGTGCGGGGGGAGGCAGCACGGCGGCGCTGAAGGCCTCCACGCCCCAGCGGCCCGCGTACCCGTCGTCCAGCGCCCGCCGGACGAGCGCTGGGATGTCGACGGCGCCGCGCGAGAGCAGTCCACGGCCGGACTGCCCGAGCTCCAGGTACGCCAGTCGGGGGAGCGCGGCCCGGATGGCCGCGGACGCGTCCTCCTCCTCGACCGCCATGTGGAACGTGTCGAGGTGGATGCGCACGCGGCTCGAACCGCTCGCCTCGGCGAACTCCATCGCCTGCTCGGCGGTGGTGACCATCGCCGTCTCGTAGCGGTTCAGCACCTCGAACACGAGCGTGACGCCGCGCTCGTGCGCGTACTCTGCGGCGGCCCCGACGGCCGCCGCCGACCGCCGCCAGGCGTCGCGGGAGGGCGGAGTCGCAGCCCTCCCGAACAGCCCGTACGGCACGCCGTTGAGCTGGTCCGAGCCGAGCTGGACCGCCAGCTCGACCATGCGGCGCAACTCCGCCGCGCCCGCGGCGCGAACGTCCTCGTCCGGGGAGGAGACGTCAGCGCCCGGGGACTGCCCCGCGATCGGGATGGCGGTCAGGCCGCGTTCCTCGCACGCGTGCCGGAACCCCTCCGCGTCGAACGCCTCCGGGTCGACGGGCGGCAGCACCACCCGTCGGAAGCCGCGCGCGGCGATCGCGTCGAGCGCGCCCGGCAGCTCGCCGGATCCGGGGTCGCCGATCACGACGTTGAGATGGCAGCCGACGTCGAGTTCGTGCGGCAGGCGATCCGCCGCCGGCAAGGTGTGCGTGCTCATGGGCGGATCAGAACACCGGCAGGTCGAGGCGCTGCTTGAACACCGAGTAGCCGTCCTCGACGCTCACCACCGTGCCGTTGATGACGCGCGACTCGTCGGAGGCGAGGAAGGCCACCACGTCGGCGATCTCCTCGGGCTCGGTGAGACGCCCGCGCAGCTGCTCGGAGGCGAAGGTGTCGCGCAGCTCCTGGCTGAACTGGTTGATGATCGGCGTCGCCACCCGCCCCGGCGTGATCGCGACGGCGCGGATGCCGTGCTCCGCGAGCTCGTACGCGGCGGAGCGCGTGAACGAGATCACGGCGGCCTTGGCGGCGCTGTACGTGAACGAGAGTTCCGCGGCCTGCTCGCCGTACACGGACGACGTGCTGATGATGACGCCGCCCGCGCCCTGCTTGGCCATCTGCCGCCCGGCCGCGAGGATGCCGTAGTACACGCCGTGCTGGTCCACGCGGATCATCGGCTCGTAGTCGACCGCGGGGTCGTGTTCGAGGAGCGGCGCGCCGCCGGCGATCCCCGCGTTGTTGAAGATGACGTGGACCGCGCCGAAGATCTCGACGGCCCGGGCGACCATCGCCTCGACGTCCGCGAAGACCGACACGTCGACGGCGACGGCGGCCGCCGCGCCGGCGAAGCCGGCATCCTCGACCTCCGCGACCACTTGCTCGGCGCGTGCGAGGTCGATGTCGGCGACGAGCACCTTCGCCCCCTCGCGCACGAACTTGTGCACCGTCGCGCGGCCGATGCCGCTGGCGCCTCCCGTGATGATGGCGACCTTGCCGTCCAGTCTCATTCCGTTTCCTCTCTGTCGCGCGGGCATGCCCGCGTCAGCCGGTGGCGAGGGGGCGCTCGGGCGCCCCCTCGCGCGGGGTCAGTCGGTCGGCTCCACCTGATCGACGTTGTCGATCGTGACGAGCTCGACGTCGGTCTCGATGAAGTTCGTCGACGGCAGCTCGCCGGAAGCGGCGTACGCCTCCATGTGCGACAGCAGCTCCGCCAGCACGTCCGGCCACGGCTGGATGACCGTCGCCAGGAAGGGGCCGTCCTTCTTGATCTCGTCCAGCGCGAGCCCGATCGCGTCGACGCCCGTGACGTAGATGTCGTCGCGTCCCGCCTCGCGGATGGCCTGCACGGCGCCCACGGCGGCGTGGTCCCAGCCGGTCCAGACGCCGTCGAGCCCGTCGGGGTTGGCCTGCAGGTAGTCGGTGACGAACTTGAGCGTCTCCTCCTGTGAGGTCGCGGGCGCGAGGACCTGTCGGATGCTCCCGCCCGCGATGTTCGCCCCGGCGTCGCGCAGGAGGTCCTCGGCCATGCCGCTGCGCGTCATGATGCCCACGTGCGGGTCGTGGCCGATGACCATGACGTCCTTGCCCTCCAGGCCGCCCATCGCCTCGCCGAGCGCCTCCACCGTCAGCTCCGCGATCTGCTGCTGCTTGGTGGTGACGTCGAGCACGAAGTCGTCGTTCGGCTCGACGCCGCCGTCGATCGAGAAGATCGGGATGTCCGCGGCCTTCGCGGCCGACACGAGCGGACCGATCTGCCGGGGATCCGGGTAGCCGGCGAAGATGGCGTCGACGCCCTGGGAGATCGCGGTCTGGAGGTCGCTGTTGATCTTGTCGTAGTCGAAGTCGCTCGTGTACAGCGTCACGTCCCAGCCGCGATCGCGGCCCTCCTGGACGAACTGGTCCAGGATCGACTTGCCGACCGGGGTGCCGTAGCCGGCGGTGAAGGCGGCGACGGTGAACGTGTCGTCCCCGCCGCCGGGGCTGGCTCCGGCGTCCGAGCAGCCGGCGAGGCCGAGTGCCCCGACGAGGCCCAGTGCCGCCAGAGCGGCCGTGCGTGATGTGCGCATCATGTACTCCCTTGTTCGTGATCGCGCTTGGTGTGTGATCGCGCGAGCGGATGACCGCCGCAGAGACGGGTGCTACGCGTCTCGTTTCTTGAGTGCCGACAGGATCACGGCCGCGATGATGATCACGCCCGTGAGCACCTGCTGGACGTAGGTGTTCACGCCGAGGATGTTCAGCCCGTTGTTCAGCACGCCGATGATCCCGACGCCGACGAGCGTGCCCCCGATGTTCGCCTGCCCCGATCGCAGGATCGTCATGCCCAGGAAGACCGCGGCGACGGCGAGCATCATGTAGTTGTTCGCGCTGGAGGAGCTCGCGCTCGAGAGCCGGCTGACGAGGATGATCCCTCCCGCGGCGGAGAAGAACCCCGCGACCGTGAACGCCAGGAACCGCGTCGCCCGCACGCTCACGCCCGACAGGCGGGCCACCTCCGCGTTGCCGCCCACGGCGTACCAGCGCCGTCCGATGGTCGTGAAGCGCAGCACCACCCAGATCAGGAGGGCCACGAGCATCGCGAACACGACGGGCATGGGGAGCCCCAGCATCGAGCCCTGACCGAGCCACGCGAACTCCTCCGGCATGCCGTACAGCGTGGTGCCGTCCGTCACGATGAAGGCGAGACCGCCGACCGTCGTCATGGTGGCGAGCGTCGCGACGAACGCCGACAGCTTCAGGTACGCGACGAGGATGCCGTTGATCGCGCCGACGAGCGTTCCCACGGCGAGCCCCGCCAGGATCGCGGCCGGCACGGGTGTGCCGCCGATCATGAGGGCGGCCGCGGCGGCGCCCGAGAGCGTGGCGTTCGTGCCGACCGAGAGATCGAAGTCGCCCACCACCATGACCACGGTCTGCGCCGCCGCGATGATCGTGAGGATCGCGACCTGCGACAGGATGTTCGTCACGTTCCCGACGCTCAGGAACACCCCCGGCCGCATGATGGTGAAGAACGCGATCAGCAGCAGGAGCGCGATGATCGTCCCGCCCTGCCAGAGCAGCTGGGTCATGGGCGCGCGCTCGCGCGGCAGCGCGGCGGTCGACAGGGTGCTCGTCTCCGGTGCCATGTCAGGCACTCCTTCCGTAGGCGTGGGCGAGGATGAGCTCGTCGTCGGCGGACGCGGCCTCCACCTCGCCGTTGAGGCGGCCTTCGTGCATCACGAGGATGCGATCCGTGAGGCCGATGAGCTCGGGCAGCTCGCTGCTGATCACGACGATCGCGGTTCCCGCCGCCGCGAGCCGGCGGATCAGCCGGTAGATCTCGGCCTTGGTGCCGACGTCGATCCCGCGCGTCGGCTCGTCCATGAGCAGGACGCGGGGGGCGCGGGCGAGCATCTTGGCCAGGACCACCTTCTGCTGGTTGCCGCCCGAGAGCTGCCCGACCGGCTGCCGGGGCCCGCGGGCCTTCACGCGCAGCTCCTCGAGCCCGCGGCGCGCGAGCGCCCCGATCCGCCGCTGCGAGACGAAGCCCGCGCGGCTGACGTCGCCGAGGTTGGCGATCGCGATGTTGTCCTGGATCGCCGCGGACAGGATCACTCCCTGGCTGCGGCGCTCCTCGGGCACCAGCGCGATGCCGGCCTCGAGGGCGCGCCCGACGCCGGCGCCGCGCAGGGCCGCCCCGTCCACCTCGATCGCGCCTGCTGTCCGGCGCTGCGCGCCCGACAGCAGGCGCAGCAGCTCGCTCCGCCCCGAGCCGGCCAGCCCGCCGATGCCGAGCACTTCGCCGGCGTGGACCGTGAACGAGACGTCGGCGACGCGGCGGCCGGCGAGGCCCTCGACCCGCAGCACGGGCTCGCCCCGGGTCGTGCCGCGCGCGGGATACAGCTCGCTCTGCTCGCGGCCGACCATGGTGGAGATGACCTCGTCGATCGTGGTCTCCGCGACGTCGCGGGTCGTGATCGTGCGCCCGTTGCGCATCACGGTGAGGCGGTCGCACAGCTCGAACACCTCCTCGAGGCGGTGCGAGACGTACACGATCGCCACGCCCTCGTCCCGCAGCCCGCGCAGGACGACGAAGAGGTCCCGGATCTCGGTGTCGGTGAGGGACGCCGTCGGCTCGTCCAGGATCAGGACCCGCGCGTCGCTGCCCAGCGCCCGCGCCACCGCGACCATCGTCTGCTGGACGGGGGAGAGGTGGCCGGCGAGCTTGCCGAGGGGGATCCGCTGGTTCAGGCGGTCCAGCTGCAGGCGCGCCCGGCGGTTGAGCTCGGCCCAGCGCACGAAGCCCGCACGGCTGGGCGCGCGGTCACCGAGCACGATGTTCTCGGCGACGCTGATGGTGGGGATGATCGACAGCTCCTGGTAGAGCGCGACCACGCCGGCGCGGTTGGCGGCGCGGACGCCGGAGAAGTCCACGGGCTCGCCGAAGCAGCGCACGTCGCCCTGGTCGGGCTGGTGGATCCCCGTCAACACCTTGATCAGGGTGGACTTGCCGGCGCCGTTCTCCCCGAGCAGCGCGTGGATCTCGCCCGCCCGGACGGACAGGCGCGCGCCCTCCAGCGCGTGGACGCCGTCGAAGCGCTTGACGATGTCGTGCGCCTCGAGCGCGGGCGCGGCCGACGCGCGCGTCTGGGTCGCGGTCATGAGAGCCGCTCCCGTCGCTCGTCCGGGACGGGATTGCAGCGGATGACCACCTTCGGATGGCGTCCGCTGACGTGGGCGTCGAACGCGGCGGGCGCATCCTCGAGGTCGAAGACCGCGGCCGTCAGCTCGTCCACGTCGAGGTGCGGCAGCAGCTGCAGCGCGCGCGGGAACGCGTACGGGGAGACGAAGACGCCCGTGAGCGTCAGCTCCTTCAGATACAGATAGTCCGACAGGTTCAGCGGCATCTCGTAGTCCTCGGGGTACATCGCCCCGTACACGACCGTCCCGCCCTTGGCCGCGAGATCCAGCAGCCCACGCACGGCGCGCGGGGAGCCGGAGGCGTCGATGACGACGTCGTAGCCGCGCCCCGCCGTGATCTCCGCGGCGCGCTGCCCCTGGTCCTCCGCGGTGGGGTCGATCACGAACTCGGCGCCGTGTCGGAGGGCCATGTCGCGCCGCCCGGCGATCGGCTCGATGAGCGTGAGGGACGTGGCGCCGTGGCGCCGCACCACCTGGAGGGCGAGCTGGCCGATGGGGCCGCCGCCGCAGATCGCCACGCGATCGCCGACGCGGATGCGGGCCTTGTCGACGATGCGCACCGCGACCGACGTCGGCTCGAGCAGACAGCCCTTCAGCAGCGACACGTCGTCGGGCAGGCGGTAGACCTGCGACTCGTGCCAGGTGATCGTCTCGGCCATGCCCGGGCGGTTGTACTCCTGGATGTGCTCGCAGAACTGCTGCGCCCCCTCCTGACACGCGCGGCACGTGCCGCAGAAGCGCAGGAAGTTGCCAGCGACGCGGTCGCCGACCCTCAGGCCGTTGCGCGTCGCGCGCTCGCCGAGCGCCTCGACGACGCCGGAGATCTCGTGACCGAGACCGATCGGCACGTCGGTGCCGAAGAAGCCCTCGGCGAGGTGGGGGTCGGATCCGCAGATGGCCGCGTACGCGACCCGGATGCGCACGTCCTCCGGACCGAGCGGCTGCTCGGGGAAGTCGACCAGCCCGATGCGCCCGCGGGTGGCCTCGTCGGGATCGCGCAGGCTGCCGATCTTCGTGACGGCGACGGTCCTCATGGTCCTCCCCCTCAGATCGCGGCCGGCTCGTCGGCGCCGGCGCGCGTCGCGGGTCCGACCGCGCGGCGGAGCGCCCCCACCGTGGCCGACAGGCCGTACCCGTGCTTGTCGCGCAGTTGCTCGTCCTCACCGAAGCCCGCATACACCTGGGGGATGCCGAGGCGCTCGAACGACGTCAGGCGAAGGCCGCGGTCCGCGACGACGTCCGCGATGCGGCTCGCGAGCCCGCCGTACGCGAGGTGGTCCTCGAGGACCACGAAACGGCCGTCGGTCTCGGCCGCGCACCGCTCGATGAGCTCGACGTCGATGGGCTTGAGCGTGAACATGTCCACGACTCGCACGGACACGCCGTCCTCGGCGAGCTGCTCGGCGGCGTCGAGCGCCTGGGACACGGTGGTGCCGTGGGTGAAGAGCGTCACGTCCGAGCCGTCGCGGGCGACGATCCCCTTGCCGATCCGGATCTCGTGCTGGCCCTCCTCGTACAGCACCTTGTCCTTCTTGCCCACCGCGAGCCGGATGTAGAGGGGGCCGGTCATGTCCATCGACTGCCGGATGATCTCGCCCACCATCACCGGATCGCCGATCGAGGTCACCGTCATGTTGGTGAGCGAGCACATCAGGCCCAGGTCCTCGACCGCGTAGTGCGTCGAGCCGCCGTTGCCGACGAGGCCGCCGTGGGTGCCGATGATCTTGACCGGAAGGTTGGGGTAGCAGACGTCGGTGCGGATCTGCTCGAGGGCCCGCATCGACAGGAACGGCAGCATGCCGGAGACGACGGGGATGTTGCCGTCGTACGCCAGGCCCGCGGCGATGCCGACGCACACCTGCTCGGCCAGCCCGACGTCGACGAAGCGCTCGGGGTAGGTGTCGCGGAACTCCACGAGGGTCGCTCCGATGTCAGGGGTGAGGACCCACAGGTTCGGGTGGGTCTCGCCGAGCTCCGCGAGCGTCGATCCGATGACCGACCGCGCCGAGAGCATCTCTCCGAAGGTGAAGGTGACGGGCATCAGCGGGCCTCCTGCGCTTCCGTGTCGTTCTCCGATGCGTTCGAGGCACGCGACGCGTCGAGCGCCGCCAGCGCGCGCTCGAGGTCGTCCGCGCCGAGCGACCCCGCGTGCCACGCGAGGTTGCGCTCCATGAAATCGACGCCCTTGCCCTTGACCGTCTCGCAGATCACGACCGTGGGCAGGTCGCTGTCGGGGGAAGGCAGCGCATCGATCGCGGCGACGAGCTGCCCCATGTCATGGCCGTCGATCTCGACGACGTTCCAGCCGAACGCACGCCACTTGTCGGCGTACGGCTCGAAGATGACGCGCTCCTCCGCGAAGCTCGTCATGAGCTGTCGGTTGCGGTCGACGAATGCGACGAGGTTGCCGAGCTTCTGGCTGCGCCCGGCCATGGCCGCCTCCCACACCGAGCCCTCGCCCGTCTCGCCGTCGCCGAGCAGCGTGACCACGCGGTGCAGCTCGCCGCGGGCACGTCCGCTCAGCGCCATGCCCACCGCGAGCGGCAGGCCGTGCCCGAGCGAGCCGGTCGAGCACTCGACGCCGGGAAGCTGCACCTTGCAGGGGTGCATCCCGTACGCGCTGTCGAGCTGCCCGTACGTCGCGACGATCTCGTCGTAGGAGAAGAAGCCGCGCATCGACATCGCGATGTACATGCACACCGCGGCGTGGCCCTTGCTCAGCACGAAGCGGTCTCGGGCCGGGTTGGCGATGTCGTTCGGATCGATCCGCAGACCGTGATGGAACAGCGCGGTCAGGATGTCGGCGACCGAGAGGTCGCCCCCGATGTGGACGGCGCCCTCGTAGGTGCCGCAGAGCAGAAGCAGCTTGCGCCGCAGCTCGTATGCGAGGTCCTCCAGCTCTGCGACGCTGTGTCGCTCGCCGGTGTCGAGGACTGCCCGAGTCATGTCATGCCTCCTCATCGCCGAGGTCGACACCGCACCGCGTACCTCACGCGGGTGTCGCCGTCGACACTCCCAGTGCTTCCCGGAGCCCTCGTCGGCCCCGGTGTGCCACCGAAACTAGCAGGATGATGTTTAGCTGTAAACAGGGATGGCTAACAACTTGTTTGGTGATGGCGGGACGACAACCCGGATCTGGGAGACTGTGCAACGCGGCAGGAGCCGCGGAGGGGAAGCGAGATGAGCGAAACCGTCAGGGATGCCGACGCGGCGCCGAGGGCGCACCACGCCGCGCCGGAGGGAGCGATCACGGAGCCGCTCGCGGACGCTCTCCATCCCGACTCCTTCACGCCGCGCCTGCTCGCGCTGCTGTCGAACGCGCTCGTGTGGCGCGAGTCGCACGAGCTGCGACGGCGCTTCGGCCTCGGCACGAACGCGTGGCGCGTCATCTCGGCGCTCGCCACCCGGCCGGGGAGCTCGGCGACCGAGGTGTCGGAGTTCCTCGGCGTCAACAAGGCGGTGGTCTCGCAGAGCGTGAGCACGCTCATCGACCGCGGCCTGCTGCTGCTCTCGGACGGGCCGCGCGGCACCCGCCCGATGTACCTCAGTCAGGCCGGTGCCGACATGCACCGCGCCATGCAGCCCATCTCCGCGAGCGGGCAGGACATCATCCTCGAGGGCCTGTCCGACGCCGAGGCTGAGCGGTTCAACGCGCTGCTGCGCGAGATGCTGGAGCGCGTGCGGCTCGCATCCTGACCTCTCGTTCCGAGCACGCCCGGAGTTGTGAACAAAATCCGCGACAAAATCCGCGCGGATCCGGCACAATGGGCTCATCCCTGCCGCGCGGGCGGCGGAGCGTGAAGGACAATGGGGTCACGCATGCGAGGAGGGGTCGATTGTCGACGATGACCGAGACGGCGACGGGCGCGCAGCCCGAGCTGACGCGTCGGATCCGCGAGGCCATCCTGGACGGCGATTTCGCTCCGCATCAGCGGCTCATCGAGGCCGACATCAGCGCACGCTTCGACGCGACGCGGGCGGCGGTACGCACCGCGCTCATGAACCTCGCCGGGGAAGGCCTCGTCGAGCGGCTGCCCAACCGCGGCGCTCGCGTGCGCGCGATCAGCGTCGAGGAGGCCATCGAGATCGTCGAGGTGCGCATGGGGCTCGAGGAGCTCTGCGCGCGCAAGGCGGCCGCGAACCTCGGCGACGAGGACGCGGCGGGGCTCGCGGAGCTGCGGGAGCAGATCCAGGCGGCGGTCGCTGCCGGGGACCTGGTCGGATACGCCGCACTGAACCAGGAGATGGACCGGCGCATCCGCGAGCTGAGCGGGCATGCCACGGCGGTCCAGCTGCTCGAGCGGCTGCGCGCGCAGTCGGCGCGCCACCAGTTCCGCCTCGCGTACCACCCGGGGCGTGTCGCGCAGTCGGCGCCCGAGCACATCGCGATCATCGACGCCGTGCTGGCGCGCGATCCCGACGCCGCGGCGGCGGCCACCCGCACGCACCTCGAGGGCATCGTCCGCGTGCTGTCCGAGCTCCCCTGACGGGCTGCGGCCACACTCTCGGGAATCGGGGGCGTGGGAGCCCGTCATCCGCGCCGCACCGCATGTGATGGTGCCTCAAGCCCGGCGTCTGGCACGCGCCCGTCGCCATGCGCATGGAAGTTAGCTTTACCTAATCTAACTCGTTGATGGGCTGTTCTGCCGGAATATGGGCGAAATAATAGAAAGGGTCTTGTAATGACCGTCAGTTGGCCCTAGCGTGAGTCCCACAACGCCGCGCAGGGTGGCGCGGCTGCTACTGGCTCGATGAGGAGTTGAACGCGGCAATGTGGGATTACATCATCGTGGGCGCCGGCTCTGCCGGTGCGGTGTTGGCGGCACGCATCTCGGAGGAAGCGCGTGCGCAGGTCCTGCTCCTGGAGGCCGGGCCCGATTACCGGTCCGCGGAGACTCCGCCGGAGTATCACCACCGCGACCTGGGTCGCGGGCTCGAACTGCGGGCGACGGCCGCCGAACCGAATCCTGACTTCGTCTGGACCGGCCCCACAGCGCGCCGGGCCCCGGGGCAGGAGGTCTTCCCCTACCGGCGCGGGCGCGGTCTGGGCGGCAGCTCGACCATCAACGGGCTCTGCGCGATCCGCGGGGTCCCGGCAGACTTCGCCGAATGGGAGCGGATGGGCGCGCGGGGCTGGTCGTATGAGGACCTCCTGCCCGCGTTCATCGCCTCGGAGTCCGATCACGACTTCCCCGAGTCGCCCTTCCACGGAGCACAGGGGCCGATCCCTGTGTACCGGGAGCCGGAGTCCGGTTGGGGAGGCACGGACCGGGGCCTTCGCGATGCGGCGATCGACGCGGGCTACGGATGGGACCCCGACCACAACGCGCCCCATGGCACGGGAGCCGCCGCGTTCGCGCTCAATATCCGAGACGGCCGCCGGGTGTCCACGAACGACGGCTACCTGGAGCCCATCCGGGAGCGGGAGAACCTCACGATCGAGGGAAGTGCGCATGTCGACAGAGTGCTGTTCGACGGCACGCGCGCGACGGGCGTGCTCCTCGCGGACGGGACCGCCCGCATGCTCGCGCCCGGGGGTGAGGTCCTCCTGTCGGCCGGGGCCATGCACTCCCCGGCGATCCTCATGCGATCCGGAATCGGCCCCGAGGGGGTGCTGCGTGAGATCGGCGTCGCCCCGCTCTCCGTGCTCCCCGTGGGGGAAGGGCTTCAGGACCACGCCGTCGTCTTCGTCGAGATCCCGGTGACGGACGAATCGCGCATCAGCGTCGGCAACCGACCGACCAACGTGATCGTGCGGTACTCGTCGGAGCTGCCCGGGGCTCGCCCGAACGACATGATGTTCATGGCCAGCAATCACAACTACTGGTTCGGCAAGCCGACGGCGGGCGTCGCCGTGCAGTTGAACCAGTCGCTGTCGCGCGGGCGCTACTTCTTGCATTCCGCGGATCCCCTCGCGGACCCGCACCTCGAGATGGACCTGCTCTCGGACGAGCGCGACCTGGCACGCATGCGCGATGCGCTCGAGCGCATGCGGGAGCTCCTCGAGCATCCCTCGCTCGAACGGATCCGCACCGGCGAACCGTCGTGGATCCGCTCCGACCGGGACATCCGCGCCATGGTCAAGGACGTGATGCACCTGTGCTCCACCGCTCGGATGGGCGCCGAAGGCGACGAGGGCGTGGTCGTCACCCCGGACTGCCGCGTCATCGGCACCGAGGGTCTGCGGGTCGTCGACGCCTCGATCATGCCGAGCGTGGTGAGCGCGAACCTGCATCTCACCGTCGTGGCGATGGCGGAACTGGCGGCCTCTCGGCTGACCGGCCGACCGCTGTCGTCCGCGACCACAACAGAACTCGCGACCGCGTGAGTGCGGTCGCCTCGCCAGAAGGAGGCGGAACATGCTGAACGAAATCGGGATCGAGGAGATCCGGCTCAGCGGCATCAAGGACGCAGCGGAACAGCTGCGGGGGCGGTTCCCGCGGACCGCCACCTTCACCGGGATCAACACGCCGCAGCGGATCGAGGCCGACATCGTCGATCTTCAGGTCGACGGCGTCCTGCCCCCGCAGGTGGAGGGGATCCTCTATCGCTGCGGCCCGGACCCGGCCTACCCGCCGATCGCGGGCGACGACATCTACGTCAACGGCGACGGCATGGTCTCCATGTACGTGCTCGCCGAGGGCCGGGCCTCGATGCGGACGCGCTACGTGCGCACCGACAAGTTCAACGCGGAGCGGGAAGCCGGGCACGCGCTGTTCGGCCTGTACCGCAATCCCTACACGGATCACCCGTCGATGCAGGGCGTGGACCGCACGACCGCGAACACGAGCATGATCTGGCACGCGAACCGGCTCTTCGCGATCAAGGAGGACGGTCTCGCGCACGAGCTGGACCCGCTCACGCTGCGCACGATGGGCAAGCAAGATTTCGACGGCCGGCTGCGGAGCAAGACCATGACGGCGCATCCGAAGATGGATCCCGTCACGGGCGAGTGGGTCTTCTACGGCTACTCCGCCGCCGGCGAGCTCTCCGACGACATCGCCGTGGCGGTGGCGGACGCCGACGGACGGCTGACCGACGAGCAATGGCTCCTGCCGCCCTACCAGAGCGTCATCCACGATTGGGCGGTGTCGCAGCAGCACGCGGTGCTTCCCGTCATGCCGCTCACCACCGACCCCGAGAGGGTGAGGGCGGGTGGGCCGCGCTGGGCGTGGGACCCCGAGCAGACGACGCATCTCGGTGTGCTCAAGCGCAACGCCTCGGTGGACGACATGGTCTGGTTCGACGGTCCGGCCCGATGGTCCTTCCACACCCTCAACTCCTTCTCGGAGGGAAGCCTCGTGCACGTGGACCTGTGCGTGAGCCAGGCCGCTCCGTGGACGCACAAGAACGGCGACCCGTTCGATCCCGGGCTCGTCACCCAGTACCTGACGCGCTGGACGTGCGATCTGTCGAAGCGAGGCGGGGAGTTCCAAGAGGTCAGACTGCTCGACGGCATCGGAGTGGACTTCCCCGAGATCGACCAGCGCTACGCGACCAAGGCCTATCGGCACGGCTTCCTGACGGGGAAGGACCGCGACAAGCCCGTCGACCCCCTGATCTCGCGCGGAGTGTGGTTCAACACGCTGATCCACATCGATGTCCAGACGGGCGAGACGGAGCGCTGGTACGTGGGCGACGGCGGCAACATCCAGGAGCCGGTGTTCATCCCCCGCTCCGACGATGCGCCCGAGGGCGACGGGTTCCTCGTCGCGCTCGTCAACCGCCTGCCTTTCGCGCACACCGAGCTCATCGTGATCGACACCGCCCGCTTCGCGGACGGGCCGGTCGCGACGGTGCACATCCCGCTCCACATCCGGCCCACCTTCCACGGCCTGTGGGTGTCGGTCGAGGAGCTCGGATACGTCCCCCACATCCGACCGGAATGAACGGAGCAGAGATGACCACCACACTGCAGCAGCAGGACGTCCTCAGCCAGCTGGCCGCGGATCTCGACGGAATCGGCCACCTCGTCGGCGGACGCGTCGTCCGAGAGGCGACGTCGTTCGACGTCGTGGCGCCGTGGTCCGGAGCGATCCTCGCCGAATGCCCCGAGGCATCGCCGGAGCTCCTCGACGAGGCGATGGCCTCGGCGCGGGCCGCGCTCCCCGCGTGGCGCGCGGACCTCGAGCAGCGCCGTCGGGCGCTCATCGACATCGCCGAGCGACTCGAAGGCGCGGAGGAGCGACTCGGACGGGTGATCTCCGCTGAGACGGGAAAGCCCGCCCCGATCGGGCGCGGCGAGGTCAGGCTCGCCGCCGCGCACGCACGCTGGTACGCCGGCGCGGAGCTCCCGGTCGACACCCTGGTCGACAGCCCCGAGCTGAGCGTGCAGGTGGTGCGCGACCCGGTCGGCGTCGTCGCGGCGATCGTTCCCTGGAACGGCCCGGTCGTCATGCTGCTCAACAAGATCTCCGCAGCGCTGCTCGTGGGCGACACCGTCGTGGCGAAGCCGTCTCCGTTCACGCCCTTCTCGGCGCTGCTCGTCGGCGACCTGATCCGCGACCTCGTCCCGGCGGGCGTGGTCAACATCCTCGCGGGTGGCGACGACATCGGGGTCGCCATGACGAAGCACCGTCAGACCGACATGATCGCGTTCACGGGGAGTATCGAGGCGGGCCGCGCGATCATGGCCGCTGCGGCGCCGACCCTCAAGCGGGTCCTTCTCGAGCTCGGGGGGAACGATGCCGCGATCGTCATGCCGGACGTCGACGTGCAGGCGATCGCGCCGCATCTATATCGGGGTGCCTTCGGGCTCAGCGGGCAGATCTGCGCGGCGATCAAGCGACTGTACGTCCACGAGGACGTGCACGACGAGGTCGTCGCCGCGCTGGCCGAGATCGCGCGAGCGGCACAGCCCGGCGACCCGTGGGATCCGGGGACGACCATGGGGCCGTCGACGACGCGTCCGCAGTTCGAGCGCGTCACGGAGCTCATCGAGGACGCCCTCGCGGCGGGCGGCACCGCGGTCACGGGCGGCGCGCCGCTCGACCGGCCGGGCTTCTTCATCCCGCCGACGATCGTCACCGGGGTCGGCCCGGGCGTGCGCCTCGTGGACGAGGAGCAGTTCGGGCCCGCGCTCCCGGTGATCCGATTCTCGGATGTCGACAGGGCGATCGACGAGGTGAACTTCAGCGACTACGGCCTCGGCGGGTCCGTGTGGACCGCGGACCTCGAGCGAGGCACCGAGCTCGCCCGGCGCCTCGAGAGCGGCGGTGCCTGGGTGAATCGGCACCCGCACGTCGGCGCAGAGATCCCGTTCGGCGGGGCCAAGCAGAGCGGCGTCGGCCGCGAGGGAGGACGCCTCGGCATCGACGCCTTCTGCGAACTCAAGACGGTGACCATCGACCGCAGCGTGATGTAGGCGCGACCGTCTTCTCATCAGCCCCATCCCCCCGAAAGAGGAACCCACCATGACAAGCAACGCCGACTATCCGCCCCCCGCTCCGATCGAGCTCGAGTGGGCGTTCTCCGTCCGCATCGACTTCACCGAGCGCATCCAGTTCAAGACCCCGGCCGGCAAACGGTCCTATGTCCCGGCCGCCGGCGGGGAGATCTGGGGGCCGCGCCTCCAGGGGCGCGTCGTGGCGGGATCGGGCGCCGACTACGCCGGCGTGTACGGCCTCGACGCGCATTACATGCTCGAGGCCTCGGACGGCTCGCCGATCTACGTTCACAACTCCGGCTACCTGTACGCGCTCGACGGGTCACCGACGGCCACCGACCAGCCGGGCTGGGGAGGGGACAAGGAGTTCTACTTCCGGATCACGCCGCGGTTCGACGCGCCCGTCGGCCCCCACGACTGGCTCACCCGCACGATCATCCTCGGCACGGGTCAGCGCCACGCCAACCCGGACCACACCGTCTTCACCTACTACGCCGTCAAGTAAGCGCGGCTTCCGCGCCGTCCCGACGGCGTCCGCACTCGTCCCGGACGAGTGCTGCAGTTCAACGACGAACAGCGAGCGAGGTCGATGAGGACCTCGGAAAGTGAGTGGAACACATGTCACGACGCAGTTTTCGCCGCACGGCCGCCCTGGCGGGCGCTCTCGCGCTGGCGACCGGCGCGCTGTCCGCCTGCGGGGCGGCCGGTGCACCCGAGGATGAGGCCGCCGCAGACGACGGCGCGCTCATCCCGGTGAAGATCCTGACGGGCGCGGTCTTCTTCGAGTCCGCGTTCATCGCCCTCGAACAGGGCTTCTTCGAGGAGGAGGGGCTCGACGCGGACGTGTCGATCGGCGCCGCGGCCGCGCAGCAGATCCCCCAGGTGGTCTCCGGCGAGGTGGACATCGCCGGGACCGGCGGGGTGTCGCTCATCGCGGCCGTGGAGCGCGGCATCCCGGTCCAGGGGATCCTCGCCACCTCGAACGCGGTCGTCGAACCGATCACGAGCGGCATCCTCGTGCCCGACGACAGCGACATCCGAAGCTACGCCGATCTCGAGGGCAAGACCGTGGCGCTGCAGGCCCTGCAGGAGACGACGCACGCCGGCACGATGAAGGCCGTCGACGAGGATGGCGGAGACTCCTCGAAGGTCGAGTTCGTGCAGCTGCCCCTGCCGAACCTCGTCGATGCCGTCCTGAGCGGCCAGGTGGACGCGGCGTACGCCATCGGACCGTTCTACCCCGCCGGCATCGGCAAGGGCCTGCGTCTGTTGGGCGCCCCGGCCGCGGAGCACCTCACGGGCGGCCCCAACGCGATGTGGTTCACGTCGAAGCAGTTCATCGCCGAGAACCAGGACGTCGTCGAGCGCTTCCAGCGCGCGCTGACGAAGGGCATCGAGTACGCGATGGCCAACCCCGACGCGATCCGCGAGCAGCAGCTGGAGCACACCGAACAGGACCCGGAGTACATCGCCAACGCCGTGATCTCCCCGATCACCCCGGTACTGGATCGTGACGGCATCCAGAACACCATCGACGTCATGGTGCACTACGGGTTCCTGCCTTCGGCGCCGGCGTACGAGGACGTCATCTGGTCCGGGGCGCCTCAGGAATGATGATGCACACGATCGCGCGCAGCCGTTCGCGCGACGGCTCGGGGATCTCGGTGGCCGACAGGGTGCCTCCGGTGTCCTCCCCACGAGCGGCGGCTCCCCGCCGCTCGTGGGGCCGCCGCGACGTGCTCCTCTGGCAGGGGCTCACCGCCGTGCTGCTGATCGGGGCGTGGGCACTGGGCTGGGCCGGCGAGGTCCTCCCGCGTGCGCTCCTGCCGGCACCGTGGGAGGTGCTCGTCGCGGGAGCGGGACTGATCACGACGGCGCCCTTCTGGGCGGCTCTCGGAAGCACGCTGCTGGCGGCCGTGATGGGGCTGCTGATCTCGGTCGCCATCGGGGTCCCGCTGGGGCTCATCATGGGGCTCGCCCCGGCCGCCTACCGGTCGTCGCTGCTCATCATCGACGTCGGACGTTCGTTCCCCTCGATCGCCCTCCTCCCCGTGCTCATCCTCGTGATCGGCACGACGGTGGAGATGAAGGTGTTCGTGATCGTCTCGGGCATCGTGTGGCCCATCCTGCTGCAGACCTACTACGGCGCGCGGCGGGTGGACCCGGTCGTCAACGACACGGTGCGCAGCTACCGGATCCCGCCGCTGCTGCACTTCGCGAAGGTCCTGCTGCCAAACGCGGCGCCGTTCGCGGTCACGGGCATCCGCATCGCGGCCTCGGCAGCGATCCTGATCGCTCTGGGCGTCGAGGTGCTCACTCTCAATCCGGGAATGGGCGGGAACCTCGCTCGCGCCCAGACCGACGGCGCCCCCGCACTGGCACTGGCGTATCTCGTGTACGCAGGGCTGCTCGGATGGATCCTGTATCGGGCGTTGACGTTCGTGGAGGACCGGCTGCTCGTGTGGAACCGGCGGGGCAAGGGAGGTGCGCGCTGATGGCCATCGCAGCCCCCACCGGTCGCGCCGTGTGGAACGGAGCAAGGCCCGTCGGGCGGGTCGCCGAGACGCTCTGGCTGCCTGCTCTGCTCGTCGCAGCGTGGTGGTTCCTCTCGCGCGACAGCGAATCGGTGTACTTCCCGCCGCTCGAGCGCATCTGGGCCGAACTCGTCCGCGGGTTCGCCGACGGGACGTTGACGTTCAACCTCGCCTACAGCGTGACGAATCTGCTCGGCGGCCTCGTCATCGGCACCGGGCTCGCCGTGATCGCCGGGGTCGTCGTGGGCGAGCTCGATCGCGTACGGGAGGTCCTCGATCCGTTCCTGCAGTTCGCCCGTTCCGTGCCGCAGTCCGCTCTCGTGCCGATCGTCATCGGAGCCCTCGGGATCGGGCAGGAGCCGAAGATCTATCTGATCGCGTTCGCGTGCTTCTGGCCGGTGCTCCTGAACACGGTCGACGGCGTGCGCGCGATCGCCCCGGAGGTCAGGGACCTGAGCCGGGCCTACCGCATCCCCACGCTGCTGGCGGTCGGGCGGATCGTGCTGCCCGCGGCGCTCCCGCAGATCGTGGCGGGCGTCCGAGTCGCCCTCGCGGTCGGTGTCGTCATCATGGTCGTCAGTGAGCTCTTCAGCGCGCTGGCGGGCATCGGTCACTTCATCTACCTCGCCGGGAACGTCTTCGACATGCCGGCGACCTGGGCGGGCACGCTCGTCGTCGCGGCGCTCGGGTACGTCCTGAGCCTGCTGTTCATCGTTTTCGAGAAGGTCGTTCTGCGGTGGTACTTCGAATCCGCCGCGATATCCGGCGGGAAGGCCGGACGCCGTCCGGCAGCACGCCGGAGGAAAGGACAGTCATGAGCCAGTCCACAACCGCGCCCGGTCGCCTCGAGCGCCAGGGCGCCCGTAAGACCCTCTCCGTCGAGGGCCTCGGGAAGTCCTACGGCGAGGGGCCCGGGGCCGTCGAGGTGCTGCGTCAGCTCTCGCTGCGCATCGAACCAGGGGAGATCGTCAGCATCGTCGGGCCGTCGGGGGCGGGGAAGACGACGCTGCTGCGCTGCCTCGCCGGCCTGCTGCCGCCCTCCGAGGGACGCGTCGCCTACGGCGGCACCGAGATCGCCCGCCCGATCTCGGAGGTCGGGGTGGTCTTCCAGGACTACAGCCGGTCCCTCCTTCCCTGGATGAGAAACGCCGCCAACGTGGCCTTCCCGCTGCAGGGGCGCCGCGTCCCGCGCGCGGAGCGGGTGGCGGTCGCGCAGGAGTCTCTCGCCGCGGTGGGTCTCCCGCACGTCGGCCGGAAGTACCCGTGGCAGCTGTCGGGCGGCCAGCAGCAACGCGTCGCGATCGCACGCGCCCTCGCGTATCAGTCGGAGGTGCTGCTCATGGACGAGCCGTTCGCCTCGGTGGACGCGCAGACGCGGTTCGATCTGGAGGACCTCGTGCTCGATCTGCGTCGGCGGCTCGGGGTGAGCATCGTCGTCGTGACCCACGACATCGACGAGTCCGTGTATCTCGCGGACCGCGTCGTGGTGCTCTCCGGGCACCCCGCCACGGTGGTCGACAGCGTCGAGGTGCCGTTCGGGCCGGAGCGGGATCAGATCGAGACCAAGGCCGATCCCGTCTTCACCGACCTGCGGGGACGGATCCTCGCGCAGATACGCCGTTGACGGCGGGCCCGGGCTCACCGCTCGAGGGCGGTGGGCTCGGGCTCGTGCGTGGAGACGTGGTCGACGCACACCGCGAAGAGCGACTCGAAGAAGCCGCGTTCGCGCGACGACAGCGCGGCGGTGAAGTGATCCTCGACCTCTTCCACTCGTCGTTGGCACCGGAGCGCGAGAGCGCGCCCCTCCGGCGTCAGCACCGTGAGCCGCTTGCGGCCGTGGTTCGGGTCCGGGTACCTCGTCGCGATGCCGCGTCGCTCGAGCTCGCCGACGAGCTGACCCGCCGCCTGCGGCGTCACGAAGGCGCGTCGGGCCAGCTCGGCGGAGGAGATGGGGCCGTGACGCCAGATGAAGAACATGGTCGCCCACTCCGTGGGCGTCACGTCCTCGGACGAGAGCGCGTCCTCCAGGTAGCCGCGCACGCGGCGCTCCGCGGAGAAGATCATGCCGACGAGCGTGCGCGGCGGCGGAGCGACGACCGGCGGCTCGGGCGGCGCCGCATGAGCCGGGTCGGGGAGGATCTCCGTCATGCGCGGCTCTCGGCTGCCGGCGACTCGCGGACGAAGCGATCGTGCAGAAGCTCGGCCGATCCGTTCCAGCGATCGTGCTCGTCGCGGATCTGGTTCGCCGTCGTCCAGGGCGAGTCGCTGAAGTAGGGCGAGCCGATGAAGGTCGCCTCGACGGCGGCGATGCGCCCGTCTACGATTTTGAACATCTCCAGGAAGCTCCACGTGTGCGGCTCGAGGAAGGGCGACTCACGGAACGAGCCGTCGGTCAGCTCGTAGCGATTCATGATCCCCTTGTGGTCGATGAACCCGCGCGCGAGACAGATCCCGCGACGCTCGTCCACGAGGATCCACTCCCGGCGCACGCGCTCGTTGAAGCGGAAGCGACCGAGGAGGAAATCGGCGGCGGCACCCTTGGGTGCGGCCTGATAGCCGTTCTCGATCCGATAGCAGGTCTCGGCGAAGCGTGCGTAGAGCGTCCCGTCGTTGCGGGAGAGCGTCTGGAAGTAGCCGTCGGCGACGCGCAGAAGCTCCTCGCGGGTCGAGCGCGCGCTCTCCGGCACGTGCGCGGCGATGACGGGCTGGTGCTCCAGCTGCTCGACGTCCCCGAACGGCGTCGGGGGTCCGCTGACGCCGCGTTTGGTGGAGAGCATGTGCTCGATCTCGATGATCGCCCCGTCCACCACCCGCAGGCGCACGGTCAGGAAGCCGGGCGTGGGGCCCATGCGGACCGCGGTGAACGCCGCGACGCCGCCCGTCGCCTCGTCCGAGAAGATCAGCGCGGGCCCGAGCTCCTCGGTGACCGCGTCCCAGCTGCCGTCCGGGAAACGCAGACGCACGTTATTCTCCGTGTACTCGACATCGGGCGCGATACGGACACTGTCTCGATCGCGCCGCCCGTACGCATCCAGATACGCGCGCCCGATGCGCTCGAGTTCCGTCGCGGTCGCGCCGCTCATGCCACGGCCTCGCGGGCCGCGTCGAGGCATGCCGCGACGAAGCCCTTCACCTGCGTGCCCAAGGCCTCGTCGCCGCCTGCGAGGTGCGTCACCTCGCTGAAGTGGTTGTGTCCCGCCAGGTAGCAGATCCTCGGAAGGGTGCCCGTGTAGTGCAGGTACGCGTCGATGAGACGCACGAAGTGCGCCTGGATCTCGGGCGGGTCGAACTCGGTGATCGCGACCATTAGGGGGACACGCGTCTCCACCAGACGGGGCAGGGGAGAGATCTCCTCCAGGTCGGGGGAGTCCCCGTAGTAGTTGTGGAGGACGGCGTCGAGCGGGAGCGTGCGGTAGTCGTACCGGCCCGACAGCAGCATGGCGCCGGCGATGGCCGTGTCGCTGGCCGTCCGCGACGAGACGTAGTGCGCGATCTGGGTGGCGCCCGCCGATGCGCCCATCAGGAAGATCGCCGACGGGTCGCCGTCGTGCTCGGCGACGTGCTCGCGGAGCCAGGAGACGAGGCTCTCGACGTCTTCGATCCCGGACGGGAAGCGATGGGCCGGCGCGAGGCGGTAGTTGCTGACGACGCCGACGTACCCGTTGTGGGCGGCCCAGGCCCCGACGTTGTCGTAGAAGGGCGTTCCGTCTGTGTGCTTGGCGCCCGCGACGAAGTTGCCTCCGTGGAGGAAGACGATGACGGGGCGGGGCGAGGCCGACCGGCCGTCCGTGTAGACGTCCAGCCGGTGGCGCTCGTCGTCTCCGTACGCCAGGTCTCGCTCGACGGACAATCCGTCGAGGAGCTCCGGTCCGAAGTCGTCGGCCCACACGGCGTTGTTCGCCTGCGCGTTGCCGGGGTGGATCTCTCGAGTGAGCGCCAGTGACCGCGCTCGTGCAACATTCTCCACAGTCTTAGCTTCCTTGCTACCGCCGTGTGCACGGGAGTCGGTGTCCCCGTGCAGCGGCCTCGATGAGACCGCTATCCGAGGCTAGTCAGCTCGATCAAAGATGACAAGTTGCTTTTTACTCGCGATGGTCGTCGCACGCGGAAGGGGGCCCGGCATGCCGCCGGGCCCCCTTCGTTCACTGCGCGGGATGACTCAGCCGAAGTCCTCGACGTTGTCGTAACCCTGCCCGTTGTACTTCTGGACGATCACGGTCGAGACGGCGGGCTGGCCGTCGACGGTCGTGTCGATCGCGGTGCCCTCGAGCATCAGCGGCGCCTGCAGGCCCGAGATGTCACCCAGCGCCTCCATGAAGTTCTCCCGCGTCGGCTCCGTCATGTTGGAGAAGGCCTCCTCGAGCGTCGCGCCGATCATGTAGCTCCACATGCAGTGGGGGAAGTCGGGCGTCGTCGTGTAGCGGCCGGAGAACTCCTCCAGCGCCGAGAGGAACGTCTGGACGTCCTCGTCGTCCGCGTAGAGGGGGCTCTGCGGCGCCTTCGAGAACGACACCGAGTAGAACCCGTCGTCGGGGTTCGCGCCGGCCGGCCCGAGGATGCCCGCGGGGCTCGACGTGTTCGACGGCAGGAACCAGCTCGGCGACCATGCCAGCTCACGCGCCTTCTCGATCGCGCTGATCGTCAGCGGCGTGATCGACATGGCGTTGAAGAGCACGTCCGCGTCGGTCGCGGCCAGCTCGGTCAGCTGGGCGTCCACCGAGGTGTCGGTCGCCTCGTACGTGAGCTCGCGGACGATCTCGATGTTGTCGGCACCCTCGATCGCCTCCTTGAAGCCGTGGACGTAGCCCTCGCCGAAGTCGTCGTTCTGCGACAGGATCGCGACCGTCAGGTCCTCGCCCGACTCGGCCAGCAGCTCGCCGAACGCCGCACCCTCGTTCTGGTAGATCGGCACGAAGCCGAGCTGCCACGGCGACTCCTCGCGATCGCTGAAGATCGGGTCGCCCGTCATGATGAGCGCCTGCGGCACCTCCTCCTCGATGGCGGCCTCGCGGAACGCCATGTTGGTGGGTGTGCCGAGGCCGGACGTGAACGCGAAGACGTTGCTGTGCGCCTGCTGGAAGTTCGACAGCGCCTTCTGCGGGTCGTACGTGTCGTCGAACGCCTCGACGCGCACCTCACGCGTCTTGCCGTCGCCGAACTCGATCGGGCCGGCCTGGCCGAAGTAGGCCACCAGGCCCGCGACGGTGCAGTTGCCGGGGCCCGCGGTCCCGCCGCTGAGCGGGGTCGTCACGCCGAGCGTGATCGTGTCGTCGGTGATGCCGGGGCTCGCGGCGCCCTCGCCACCGCCGCCTCCGCCCCCGCCGCCGCGGGTGCAGCCCGCGGCCGCGAGCACGATGACAGAGCCCATGGCGACGATGCCGGCGGCCTTCACCGCCTTGCTGCGCATGTTCATGCTGACCTTCTCTCTGGTGTGTTTCCGGTGGGACTGGGAACGGCTACTGCTTCTCGCCCGCCTTCGCGGCGCCCGCGGGCGACGCCGAGCCGGTCGAGCGGTCCCCGGCGTCGCTGCGCTTGCGCAGCAGGCGCCGGAGCACGCGGGGGAGGCTCGCGATGCCGCCCGGCAGGACGAACAGCACCACGAGCAGGATCACGCCCTGGATGAGCGCCGTGAGCGTCGAGTCGATCTCGTTCGTCACGTTGGGCACGAGCACGTAGTACGCGCCGCCGATCAGCGAGCCGACGATGCTGCCGGCGCCGCCGATGACCATGGACGCGAGCAGGCTGATCGAGTGGTGGAACGCGAGGGTCTCGGGGGAGGTGTACTGCACGACGACCATGTACAGGAAGCCGCTGACGCCGCCGATCATCGCGGCGATCGTGAACGCCATCACCTTGTAGCGGTACGGGGAGATGCCCATCGACGAGGCGACGGCCTCGTTCTCCTTCACGATCGCCAGCGCGCGCCCGAACTTGCCGCGCACGAGGTTGTGCACGAGGAGGAACACGATCGCGGCGATCACCAGCACGACGTAGTACTGCCACTGGTCGTTCGCCAGGCCCGACCAGTCGGGCGCCGACGAGAAGCGCGCCGACGTGCCCTGGGATCCGCCCGTGAGATCCGACAGACGCTTGGCGAGAGGCACGCCGATGATGGGCAGGGCGATCGTGACCATCGCGATCGCGAGACCGCCCAGACGTGCCGCCGCGAGGGCCACGACGTAGCCCGCGACGCCCGCGATGATCACGGCGAGGGCGAACACGACGACGATGTTCCAGTCGGCGTTGACGCCGTACGCCGTGACGTAGGCGCCGAGCCCGAGGAAGAAAATCTGGCCCAGCGACACCTGGCCGGTGTAGCCCATGATCACGTTGAGCCCGAGCACGGCGACCGCGAAGACGCCGATGCGTGCGAGCGACTGGTTCACGGGGACGTCGAGGACGAGCGGTGCGACGAGCAGCGCGACCGCCGCGACGGCGATGAGCGCGATCCGCACCCAGCGGCGGCGCAGCAGCGGCTCCTGTCCGGGGCTCGGTGTGCGGACGTCGGTCATCGCGGGGGTTCCCTTCCGTGCTTCAGAAGACGACGATGTGCGGGCGCGGCGGCGGGGCGACGATGGGGTGGTGCCGGGTCCGCCGGCCCCGTTCTGCGGGGCCATCAGACGCGCACCACGGTCTTGCGGCCGAACAGGCCCTGCGGGCGCACCAGCAGCACGATGAACAGCAGGATGAACGGGACGGCGATCTTGAGATCATGGCCGATGAAGGGCACGTACACGGCGCCCAGGTTCTCGAGCACGCCGATGAGCCATGCCGCGACCACGACGCCGATGGGACTGCTCGCGCCGCCGAGGATGACCGCCGCGAGCGCGTACACGAGCGCCGAGTCGAGCATGCCGGGCGTCAGCGTCAGGCGCGGCGCGACGAGCGCTCCCGCGACCGCACCCAGGGCGGCGGCGAGGCCCCACCCGACCATCAGCAGCCGCCCGACCGGGAGGCCGGAGAACGACGACGAGCGCGGGTTGTCCGCGACGGCCCGCAGCGCGAGGCCGACCTTCGTCTTGAGGAACAGCACCTGCAGCAGCACCATGATCGCGGCGATCGTGAGGAACGTGCCGAGCGAGCGCCAGCTCACCGCGGCCCCCAGCAGGGGGAACGAGTCCGCGGGGAACAGCGAGGGGAATTGCAGGTTGTTGTAGGACCAGAGCCAGCCGGCCACACCCGTGATGAGCGTGAGCAGACCCACGGTCACGACGACCGTCGTGTCCGGGTCGCCGCCCTCGAAGCGCCGGATGAGGAATCGCTCGATCACCGCGCCGAGGACGAACGAGACCGCCATCGCGAGGATGATCGCCAGGATGAGCGGGATGCCCCAGCCGAGGAAGGTGTAGGCGATGTAGCCCGACAGCACGGCCATGCCGCCCTGCGCGAAGTTGATCAGGCCCGTCGACTGGTTCACGATGACGATCGCGAGCGCGAGGGCCGCGTAGACGGAGCCCATGGCGAGGCCGTCGACGACGAGTTGGATGAAGGTCCCCATGTGTCAGCCTCCCAGGTAAGCGCGTCGGATCTCGTCCCGGCCCTTCAGCTCGGCCGAGGTGCCCGTGAGCACGCTGCGGCCGACCTCGAGCACCGTGGCGGTGTCGACGATGCCGAAGGCGAGGTTGGCGTTCTGCTCGACGACGAGCATCGCGATGCCCGACTCGATGCGCAGCCGGCGGATCGCCTCGTAGACGTTCTTGGCGGTGCTGGGCGCGAGACCCAGCGACGGCTCGTCGAGCAGCAGCAGGCGGGGCCGGGCCATGAAGGCGCGACCGACGGCCAGCATCTGCTGCTCGCCGCCGGAGAGCGCCGAGGCGTTCGACGAGATGCGGGCCTTCAGGTTCGGGAACAGGTCGAGCAGGTAGTCGACGTCGGCCGAGATGCCCTTGCGGTCCTTGCGCAGGTACGCGCCGACCATGAGGTTCTCGCGCACGGTCAGGTTGGGCAGCGTCCCGCGGCCCTCCGGCACGTGGGCGATCCCGCGCGACGCCACCTGGTCCGGGCGCAGCCCCCGGATGTCCTGACCGTCGAAGACGATGCGTCCGCCCGTGCGGACGACGCCGCTGATCGCGCGCAGCGTCGTGGTCTTTCCGGCACCGTTCGCCCCGAGGATGCCGACGGCGCCGCCGTCGGGAACGCTCAGAGACACGCCCTCGAGCACCTGCACCGGGCCGTAGGACGCCGTGACGTCGGTGAGTTCAAGCAGCGTCATCCGCGGCGTCCTTTCCGATGTAGGCCTCGATCACGCGAGGGTCGGACTGCGCCTCGGCCGCCGTGCCCTCCATCAGCTTGCGGCCGTGGTCGAGCACCACGACGCGATCGGTCAGCGCCGAGATCAGTCCCATGTGGTGCTCCACGATGACGACCGTGATGTCGTCGTTGCTGCGGATGTCCCGCACGGTCTCGATGAACCGCTCCACCTCGCCGTGCGACAGGCCCGCGGCGGGCTCGTCCAGCAGCAGCAGGCGCGGGCGCATGAGCAGCGCGCGGCACAGCTCGATGCCCTTGTGGAGGCCGTGCGACAGCTCGTCCGCCGCGAGGTGCGCGGCCCACCCGAGGCCGTGCGCCTCGAGCAGGGCGAGTGCCTCCTCGCGCAGCTCGCGCTCGCGGCGCCCTGTGGGGGGCACGCGCAGCGACCAGGCCAGCGGGCCGGCCGGAAGGCGGGTGTGCCCGCCCAGCAGCACGTTCTCCAGGACGGTCGCGTGCAGCTGCAGCGCGGGGTGCTGGAACGTCCGGGCCAGTCCGTGCCGCGGCAGGCGGGACGGGGCGAGGCCGCTGACCTCCGCGTCGTCGATCGTGATCGAGCCGGAGGTGGGGCGGTAGTGCCCGCTGATGCAGTTGAACAGCGAGGTCTTGCCGGCTCCGTTGGGGCCGACGAGACCGAGGATCTCGCCGGGCTCCACCGTGAAGCCGACGTCTTGCAGGACGGTCACGCCTCCGAAGCGGAGATTGACGTCTTGCAGAGTGAGTCGAGCGGCCATCGCTCCTGTCTCCTGTGCGTCGTTGCATGGCAGGCGGCATCGTCCTGCGTCGGGTCCGGGAAGACCATCGGTCCTCCGTATCGGAAGGCTAGGGAGCGGAGACGAAAGTGTCAACAATTGTGGCGCGAATCGGCGCGTCGCGTAGATTGTCCCCGTGACTCGGATCGCGGTGCTGGGGCTCGGGGAGGCGGGTCGCTGCTATGCGAGGGGGCTGGCCGATGCGGGCGCGGACACCCGCGGCTTCGATCCCTACGTGCAGGATACGGGTCCGGGGCTGGATCGGCGGGAGCGACTGCAGGACTGCGTGGACGGAGCGGACGTCGTCCTGAGCCTGGTCGGGGCCCGCGCGTCGGTCGACGCGGCGCGCGCGGCGATCCCGGCCATGCGCGCAGGCGCCGTGTTCGCGGATCTCAACACGGCCTCGCCCGAGACGAAGGCCCGCATCGCGGCGCTGGGGAGCGAAGGACGCGTCCCGGTCGCCGATGTCGCGGTGCTCGCGCCCGTCACGCGCGCGGCGCACCGGACGCCGCTGCTGGCGAGCGGGGACGGCGCCGAGCCGTTCGCGGCGATCCTGCGCCGGTTCGGTGCGCCGGTCGACGTCGCCGCCGGGCCCGCCGGGGACGCCGCACGACTGAAGCTGCTGCGGGGCGTGTTCATGAAGGGGATGGCGGCGCTCGTGCTGGAGGGGCTCGAGGCCGCCCGGACGGCGGGCGCCCAGGAATGGCTGCGCGGGCAGATCGCGCGCGAGCTCGGCCCGGAGGGGGCGGCCACGGTCGACCGCCTCGTCGAGGGCACGTTCCGTCACGCCGAGCGCCGCAGGCACGAGATGAGCGACGCGCTCGCGCTGCTGGAGCACGCGGGGACGCCCGCCGACATGACCCGCGCGACGCTCGCCTGGTTCGAGCGGATCCTGGCCGAGCGTGAGGCGCCCGAAGCCGGCCCGCGGGCGACTGACGAGGGACCGCGCTAGCGTCCGGTCCGGCTCAGCGCGCCGAGGGCACGCGGGCTCCGAGCTCGCGCTGGAGGCGGCGCATGTCGACCTTCCCGCTCGGGCTGCGCTCGAGCGTGCGCCGGATGTCGATCAGCCGCGGCTTCTTGTAGCCCGCCAGGAGCGCGTCCACGTGCGCGCTCAGCGTGGCCGCGTCGACATCGGCGCCCTCGGCCACCGCGACGACGGCGGCGACGCTCTCGCCGAACCGCGGGTCGGGCAGCCCGAACACGACGGCGTCCTCGACCTGGGGGTGGCTGAGGAGGGCCTCCTCCACTTCGGCGGGGTACACCTTCTCGCCGCCCGTGTTGACCACGGCGCTGCCGCGGCCGAGCAGCTCGATCGCGCCGTCCTCCCGCACCTCGACGAGGTCGCCCGCGACGACGTGGCGGTGCCCGCGGATGACCCGGAACACCTCCGCCGTCTTGGCGGGATCGCCGTGGTAACCGCGCGGCAGCGTGCCGCGGAACGCCAGGAGACCGCGCGCGCCCGGCACATCCTGCACCTCCGCGCCGTCGTCGTCCAGGACGACGGCGCCGGGCAGCAGGCGCAGCGGCGCGGGCAGGTCGGCCGCGCTCGTGGAGGTGGCGACGGCGTAGGGGCCGCCCTCGGTCGAGGCGAGCAGGTCCACGATCGCCAGTTCCCCCAGGGCGTGAAGGCGCGCCTTGACGGGATCGCTGAACCGCATCCCCGAGCTGATGACGCTCCTGAGGTGGGGAAGCGCAGGGTCGGGGGAGCCGTCGGCGGCGTCGGCGAGGGGGCCGGCGATCGCGTCTCCCGCCAGGATCAGCCGGCTCACGCGGTGCTCGCGGGCGAGATCGAGGGCGACGTCGGGGTCGAACCGCGCGGTCGGCATCAGCACCACCGTGCCGCCGAGGACCAGCGCGTTCATCGTGTTGAACAGCGCCGTGCCGTGCATGAGCGGCGCGAGCGGCATCGTCACGGGGGTCGGCGTGCCCGGGTCGCGCGCGATGCGTACGACATCCGCCAGAGACGAGGGCGTCTCCAGGCCGATCGCGCCGTAGATGGCGTAGAGCTGCACGTCGAGGAGATCGTCCGCGCCCCAGACGACCGCCTTCGGGCGACCGGTGGTCCCGCCCGTGTACAGGAACAGCTCGCCGTCCGAGGCCGCGCGCCCCGGCAGCGCCGCCGCATGCGCGCGGATGTCGGTGAAAGGACGCTCGTCCCGACGCGGCGCCCCCGGGCGCTGCTCGTCGTCGACGCGCAGCCACATCCGCACTCCGCTGCGGGCGGCCTCCGGCAGCTCGTCGATCACCGCCGCCGTGGAGGCGGCGAACACCACCGCCGCGGGGCGGCAGTCCTCCAGCAGCGCGGCGAGCTCGGACGCCCGGTAGCGGAAGTTGATGGGGACGGGGGTGAGCCCCCGAGAGAGCGCCGCGAAGAGCGTCACGAGGTACTCCGGGCGGTTGTGCATGAAGATCGCGATGCGATCCCCCGGGCGGAGTCCGTCCTCGTGCAGCAGTGATGCGAGGGCGCCGGCCCGGGCCGCCAGGCCGGCGTAGGTGAGCTGCTCGCCCGCGCCGATCACCGCCGGTCGTTCGGGGAACGCGCGCGCCAGCTCCTGCCAGATGTCGGCGTAGTTCAGTCGGATGCCCATGGCCGCGTCGCCTCCCAGCGTCCTCGCCCTCCGGGCGTCCTCGCCCGACGGCTGATTCAGGCTACCTGATACACGAGCGGATGTCACCCGTCCGCTGCGAGGGCGCGGTTCCTCCGGGCGGGACGGAGTGTGGCGCGACGCGTCAGATCCCGATCCCGGGGCGCGCGTTCGGGATGCCCTAGGGTGAGGCGGAACGGAGGTGCGGATGGAGACGGCGGGCGGCTTCGTCTACGTGATCAAGCAGCTCGAGCTCGCCCTGAGACCGCGGTTCCTCGAGGCCTGCGCGACCGAGGGCATGACGGGAGCGCAGTACACGGTCCTCACGGTGCTGCAGCGTCGCCCCGGCATCACGAGCTCGGAGCTCGCGCGGCGCTCGCTCGTGCGTCCCCAGACCATGGCCGGCACCATCGACGCGCTGCTCGGGGCGGGTCTCGTGCGCCGAGAGGACGACCCCGCCCACGCGCGTCGCAAGCTGCTCTTCCTGACGCCGGCGGGCAGCGAGGCCGTCGACCGCGTCTCGGTGCCGGTGCGCGAGCTCGAGGAGCTCCTGGTCGGCGACCTCACGCCGGAGGAGCGCGAGCAGTTCTTCGACTACCTCCGGCGGTCGCGCAACGCGCTGGGCGCAGCGGGGCGCTGAGCGCCCGCGCCGCCCGACGGGACGGCCCTCCGCCGGAGCGGGGGAGGCCCCTAGGATGGTCATCCCGGCCGCACGGCCGGTGGACACGGAGCTCAACGAGGAGAACACCATGTCACAGACTGCAGAGGCGTCCTTCGCGCCGCCCGAGGTCGCGCCCCGGCTCTGGATCGGCGGCGCGTGGCGCGATCCCGAGGGCGGTGCGACGATGGACGTCATCGACCCCGCCACGGGTCGCGCGGTCGCCCAGGTCGCGGCCGCGTCGACCGGGGACGTGGCCGCGGCCGCCGCAGCCGCGCGAACGGCATTCCGCGACGGCGAGTGGGCGCGCATGCCCGCGCGCGAGCGATCCCGTGTCCTGCTGCGGGCGGCCGCGCTGATGCGGGAGCGCGTCGAGGAGCTCGCACAGGCCGAGTCGCTCGACGTCGGCAAGCCCATCGCCTTCGCGCGCATGATCGACGTGCCCAACGCGGCCGACCTGTACGAGTACTACGGCACGCTGGCGCCCCACCTCGACGGCGCGACGCGCGACGTGCCCATCCCGGCGTTCGCCTACACGCGCTGCGAGCCGCGCGGGGTGGTCGCCGCGATCAGCCCCTTCAACTTCCCGCTCATCCTGTCGAGCTCGAAGATCGCCCCCGCGCTCGCCGCGGGCAACACCGTCGTCCACAAGCCGTCGCCGCTGACGCCCCTGAGCGCGCTGCTGATGGCTGAGCTGCTGCGCGACGCCGGGGTGCCCGACGGCGTGTACAACGTCGTCACCGGCCCGGGGGCCGAGCTCGGCGACGCGCTCGTCCGCGATCCGGCGGTCGACATGGTGGCGTTCACCGGCTCGACCGCGGTGGGCCGGGTCGTGGCGCGCACGGCGGGCGAGCTGCTCAAGCCGGTGGCGGCCGAGCTGGGCGGCAACGCGGCCAACATCCTCTTCGCCGACGCGGACCTCGACCAGGCCGTGGGCGCCGTGATCAACGCGTTCGTGTTCAACACGGGGCAGTTCTGCATGGCGGGCCCCCGCCTGCTGGTGGAGCGCCCCGTGTACGACACGGTCGTCGGCATCCTCGAGCAGGCGGTGGGAGGAGTCCCCCTCGGCCGTCCGAGCGATCCGGGGACGGTCATCGGCCCGCTCGCGAGCGCCGCGCAGCGCGACCGCGTCGACGAGATGGTGCGGGACGCGGTCGCGTCGGGAGGCCGCGTCGTCACGGGCGGCGAGCGCATCGAGCTCGACGGCGGCTTCTACTACGCCCCGACCGTCATCGTGGACCTGCCGGACGACGCCCTCGCCGTGCGCGAGGAGGTCTTCGGGCCCGTGCTGACGGTGCAGGCCTTCGACACGGAGGACGAGGCCGTCGCGCTCGCCAACGGCACGGCGTACGGTCTCGCCGCGGGCGTGCAGACGACCGACATCTCGCGCGCCCACCGCGTCGCCGCCCGCCTGGAGGCCGGCATCGTCTGGGTCAACGGCTGGGCCATGCTCGACGCCGCGATGCCGTTCGGGGGCGTGAAGGACTCCGGTTGGGGCCGCGAGAACGGGCCGGAGGCGCTCGCCTCCTTCACGCGCTCCAAGTCCGTCATCATCGGGCTGGGTCAGCCCGGCGGCTGAGCGACGCGCTCGGGCGAACGGCGAGGCGCCCCGACCCCCTGAGGGGAGCCGGGGCGCCTCGTGCGTCGCTCAGAGCTTGCCGGTCGAGCGCCAGCCGCCCTGGTACTCCGTGCGGGCCGTCTCCGCGTAGGGGACGGGGCTGACGATGGCGCGGACCTCGATCTGCTTGTGCGGCTCGACCGTGGTCTTCTTCGTGCCGCCGTCGGGCTCGCCCCACACCACGCGCACCTCGGCGCCGATGGGCAGGTCACGGTCGACGGTCGCGAGCGACAGGCCGCGCTTCTCGTTCGCGGTCACGCCCGTGAACAGCGACAGGCCGACGGTCTTGCCGTCCGCGTCGATCACCTTGTCGAAGTTGCTCGAGCCGTAGTTCGCGTTCGGCAGGTCGAAGAACTGGTAGCCCTCCGACTCGCGGTCGAGCACGGTCGTGAGGATCTTGCCCAGGTCCTCGTCGTTCCAGGCCAGCGTCACCTTGCGGCGCTGGGTCTCCGGGTCGATCTTCTCGAGCGCGTCGCGACCGATGAAGTCGTGGTCGAACTTCACGAACGAGCCGTAGCCGAGCTCCCACGGGTTGAGGTAGTAGTCCTCGATGTCGTCCGAGACGAACGAGCCGTCGATGGCGTTGATCGCCTCGTAGCTCGTGACCGGCAGCCACTCGCGGTACGCGCGCTCGGCCTCGCTCGAGTAGATGGCGGGCAGCGGCGAGGGGATCCAGCCGGACTCCAGGGTGTTCGACGAGTAGGCCCGCGACCCGCAGGGCTCGATGCCGAACTCCTGGCCGGCCTCGAGGATCGCCTCGCGGATCTTGCCGTGGGACTCGTACGGCCCCCACAGCTCCAGGCCGGGCGCGCCCGCCATGCCGTGGCGCAGGGTGCGCACCTGCTCGCCCGCGATCTGGAGCTCGCCCATGTGGAAGAACTTGACCTTCTCGAGCGTGCCGCCGTTGAGCTTCTCGATGATGGCCCACGCGTTGGGGCCCTGGATCTGGAAGCGGTAGTAGTCACGGTGCACGGCCTGGCCGTACGGGCGCGACGGCGAGCGGTCGTCGTACTTCCACTCGACGTCGTAGCCGCCGGTCTCGGCGTGGAACTGCAGCCAGTTCGCTCCCGGGGCCCGGCCGACGTACACGAACTCGCCTTCCGCCTCGTGGAAGAGGATGCCGTCGCCGATCACGCCGCCGTTCGAGGCGGTGGGCACGAACTGCTTCGCCGTGCCGACGGGGAAGTTCGCGAACGAGTTGATGCCCGTGTCGCTCAGCAGCTTGAGGGCATCCGGTCCCTTCACGAAGAAGTTGACCATGTGGTGCGTCTGGTCGAAGAGCACGGCGGAGTTGCGCCAGGCCTTCTGCTCGCGCCGCCAGTTCGAGAACTCCGTGGGCACCACGGGGTAGATGTAGGTGCCGAGCTGGGAGTTGCGCAGCAGCTCCACGGTGTTTCCGTGCTCGTCGAGCAGCTCCTGCAGGTTGTTCGCCATGAGACTCCTTCTGTGGATGTGTCGGACGTCGTTGTCTTGCGAGGAGGCGGAGTCGCGCGGGATGCGAACAGCACCGTTCCATCGTCGCCAGGATTGTAGACAGAATCTTGACCATTACGCCAGAGGGTGATTCACTGAACGGCAATATCCCCCTTCCCTGTGGGGAGGCCGACCGAACGGATGACTCTATGGCAGAGACCGAGCCGTCGCTCCTCGTCGTGAGCGCGCACGCTGGAGACTTCGTATGGCGCGCGGGCGGCGCGATCGCCGCCGCGACGCTGCGGGGCGAGAAGGCCACCGTGGTGTGCCTGTCCTACGGAGAGCGAGGAGAGTCCGCCAGCCAGTGGCTCGCCGGCAAGCCGCTCGACGAGATCAAGGCCATCCGCCGCGATGAGGCCGCCGCGGCCGCCGGGGCGCTCGGCGCGCAGATCGAGTTCCTCGACCTCGGCGACTACCCGCTGCTGGAGACGCCCGAGTCGATCCAGAAGCTCGTCGACGTGTACCGCCGCGTCCAGCCGACCGTCGTGCTGACCCACCCGCTGTCCGACCCGTACAACGGCGACCACCCCGCCGCGGCCCGCATGGCCCTGCAGGCGCGCGTCCTCGCCCAGGCGATCGGCGTCGCGAACTCGGACGGCACGTACCCGACCAAGGACGAGATCATCGGCGCCCCGCCCGTGTTCTTCTTCGAGCCCCACCAGCCCGAGCAGTCCGACTTCAAGCCGAACGTGCTGCTCGACATCACCGAGGCCTTCCCGCTCAAGCGCAAGGCCATGGAGTGCCTGCCCGCGCAGAAGCACATGTGGGAGTACTACACGGCCCTCGCGGTGCGTCGGGGCGTGCAGGTCAAGCGCAACGCGGGGCCGAACCTGGGCCTGCCGCACGACACGATGGGCGAGGCGTACATGCGCTACTACCCCCAGGTCACCGGGGTGCTGGAGTGAGCGGCGTCGTCGTCACCGACATCGCGCGACCCGATCCGGCGACCGTGGACGCCCTGGCGGCGCACGGCGTCGCCACCGTGCACGAGGCGATGGGGCGCGTGGGCCTGGCCGGTCCGGCCATCCGCCCGATCCAGCAGGGCGTCCGGGTCGCGGGTGCGGCCGTCACAGTGCTCAGCTGGCCCGGCGACAACCTCATGATCCACGCCGCGATCGAGCAGTGCCAGGCGGGCGACCTGCTCGTCGTGGCGACGACGTCCGACTCGACCGACGGCGCGTTCGGCGATCTGTTCGCCACCGCGCTGAAGGCGCGCGGCGTGCGGGGGCTCGTCACCGCGACCGGCGTCCGCGACACGCAGGACCTGCGCGACATGGGCTTCCCCGCGTGGTCCAACGGCGTGCACTCGCAGGGCACCGTCAAGGCCACGGCCGGATCGGTCAACGTGCCGGTCGTCGTCGCGGGGATGCTCGTGCACCCCGGCGACGTGGTCATCGCCGACGACGACGGCGTCGTGTGCGTGCCGCGCCGCGAGGCCGAGTCGGCGCTCGCCGCGGCCGAGGCGCGCGTGGCGAAGGAGGAGGCCGACCGGCAGGCGTACGCGAGCGGCGCCGAGCTCAGCCTCGACCGCAAGGGCCTGCGGGCGGTGCTGTCCGAGCTCGGCGTGACGTACGCGACGCAGGCCGAGTACGAGGAGACGCATGGCCGCTGACGTCGTGCGCGGCGTGCCCTGCGTGCTCATGCGCGGCGGCACGTCGAAGGGCGCGTACTTCCTCGCCTCCGACCTGCCCGAGGACACCGCCGCCCGAGACGACCTGCTGCTGCGCATCATGGGCACGCCGGATCCCCGGCAGATCGACGGGCTCGGCGGGGCGCACCCGCTGACGTCCAAGGTGGGGATCGTGTCGCCCTCCACGGCGTCCGACACGGACGTGGACTACCTGTTCCTGCAGCTGGGCGTGGACGAGGCGTTCGTCACCGACCGCCAGAACTGCGGGAACATCCTGGCGGGCGTCGGACCGTTCGCGGTCGAGCGCGGTCTCGTCTCCGCGGGGCCCGAGCACACGAGCGTGCGGATCCGCATGGTCAACACCGGCAGCGTCGCGACCGCGACGTTCGCCACGCCCGGCGGCGTCGTCGACTACGACGGCGACCTGGCGATCGACGGCGTGCCCGGCACGGCGGGCGCGATCTCGCTGGACTTCGAGGGCACGGCCGGATCCTCCACGGGCGCGCTCTTCCCGACCGGCGCCGTCGCCGACGACATCGAGGGCGTCCTCGCCTCCGGCGGCGCCGTGACGGTGACGTGCGTCGACAACGGCATGCCGACGGTCCTGATCCGCGCGGCCGACCTCGGTCTCTCCGGCGACGAGGACCCGGCTGCGCTCGAGGCGGACGCGACGCTGAAGGAGACGCTCGAGCGGATCCGATTCGCGGCGGCCGAGCGCATGGGTCTCGGCGACGTGTCCGAGGCCACCGTGCCCAAGATGGTGCTGCTGAGCGCCCCGCGGCACGGCGGCGCGATCGCCACCCGCAGCTTCCTGCCGCATCGCGTCCACACGTCGATCGGCGTGCTGGGCGCGCTCACGGCCGCCGCGGGCGTGCTGCCCGCCGGGTCCGTGGGCCACGACCTGGCGCGGCTCCCGGGCCCCGGGGAGCCGTTCGTCATCGAGCACCCGACCGGACACTTCGACGTGGATGTCTCGGTGCGAGAGGATGGCGGACAGCACCGCGTCGAGCGCTCCGCCGCCCTGCGCACCGCGCGCAAGATCTTCGAGGGGACGGTCTATCCCCGTCCCCGCCCATGAACCCCCACCCGCTGTCAGAGACGACCGCACCGACCCCGAGGAGAGACAAGTGACCGACTCCACCGCCTTCGACGTGGCGCACCTCGCCAACGTCGAGCTGTACACGCCCGAGTTCGAGAAGAGCCTGTGGTTCTTCCGGGACCTGCTCGCCATGCGCGTCGTCGCCGAGGACGGCGACTCGGTCTACCTGCGCACGTGGGACGAGTACGAGCTCTACACCATCAAGCTCACGGCCAAGGACGCGGCCGGCGTCGGCCGCACCTCGTTCCGGGCGGCGAGCCAGGAGGCGCTCGAGCGCCGTGTCGCGGCGATCGAGGCGACCGGCCTGGGCAAGGGCTGGGTCGACGGCGAGGTCGGCACGGGACCGACCTTCCTCTTCCACGACCCCGACGGTCACGAGATGGGCATCTACTACGAGACCGAGCGGTACGTCGCGGGCGATGACGACCGCCCGGCCCTCAAGAACCAGGCCTCCGCCTTCCCCGGCCGCGGCGTCAACGCCCGCCGCCTCGACCACATCAACTACCTCGCCAAGGACGTCGAGGCCAACGGCGAGTTCCTCGCCCAGGCCCTCGGCATGCGCGAGAGCGAGCGCATCCGCCTCGACAGCGGCAAGTTCGCCGCGTGGTGGTTCCACTTCAGCCTGAAGTCCTACGACGTCGTGTACTCGGACGACTGGACCAAGCACGGCAACCGCCTGCACCACATCGCGTTCGCGCCCGACACGCGTGAGGACATCCTCAAGGCCGCCGACATCTTCCTCGAGAACGGCATCCACATCGAGTCGGGCCCGCACAAGCACGCCATCAACCAGACGTTCTTCCTCTACGTGTGGGAGCCGGGCGGCAACCGCATCGAGTTCGCCAACGCCGGCGCCCGCCTGCTGCTCGACCCCGACCAGCCGGTCGTGGAGTGGAGCGAGGCCGAGCGCAAGAAGGGCCAGGCCTGGGGCATGAAGACGATCGAGACGTTCCACACCCACGGCACGCCGCTCGTCTGACCCCTTCTCCCGACGCGACAATCCGTCCCCGCGCTGAGAATGCTGTGCTTGCACGCATTCTCAGCGCGGGGACGGATTGTCGTGGGTAGTGGTTACCAGATGACGGCGATGCCCGCGTTGAAGAGGATGAGGGCGCCCGTCAGCCAGAAGACCCAGGTGGGCAGCGGGTTGCCCTTCTTGGCGCGGCTGCGGCTGATGCCGATGAGCGCTCCGATGACGATGAGCACGACGAGCTTGATCGCGATCTTCGTGTAGTTGAGTCCGCCGTCGCCGAGACCCCACGGCGCGGCGAGCGCGAGGCCCGCGACGCCCGCGACGAGCAGGCCGAGGTCCATCACGCGGGTCGCCTGGAAACGCCGCCCGGCCGCCTCGACGGCCCATGCCCCGAACAGGATGGCGAAGCCGACGATGTGGATGAACACGACGATGCTGCGGAGGGTCTCGAGGAAGTCCATGCCCTCACGGTAATCCGCGCGTGCAGACGCGCGCCAGTCAGGGTCGCCTCATGCCGGTGCCGCCGAGGGCCTGGTCAGCGCCTTCTTCCGGGCGTAGCGTCGGCCGCATGGACGTGCGCGAGACGGACGTGGTGGTGATCGGCGCGGGCCCGGTCGGGGAGAACGTCGCGGACCGGGTGGTGCGGGGCGGCCTGAGGGCGGCGATCGTGGAGGCGGAGCTGGTCGGCGGCGAGTGCTCCTACTGGGCGTGCATGCCCTCGAAGGCGCTGCTGCGACCCGGAGCGGCGCTGCGCGCCGCCCAGCGCGTCGCAGGGGTGACCGGCGGGGCACTCGACCCGGAGGCCGTGCTCGCGCGGCGCGACCGGTTCGCGGCCGAGTGGGACGACACCGGCCAGGTGCGCTGGCTGGAGGGGGCAGGCATCGAGCTGGTGCGGGGCCGCGGGAGCGTGACGGGAGAGCGGCGCGTGCGGGTCGCCGGCGACGACGGCGACGTCGAACTGCGCGCCCGCCACGCGGTCGTCATCGCGACCGGCAGCGCCCCGCGCGTGCCGGACGTGCCCGGCCTGCGCGCGGCGAACCCGTGGACGAGCCGCGAGGCCACGGCGGCGCAGCGCGTGCCCGGACGGCTCGCCGTGCTCGGCGGCGGCGTGGTGGCGGTCGAGGTCGCCACCGTGTTCGCGGACCTCGGCAGCACCGTCACGCTGCTCTCGCGCAGCCCGCTGCTGCGCTCGATGGAGCCCTTCGTCGGCGAGGCCGTGCGCGACGCGCTGCGAGAGCGCGGGGTGGAGGTGCGCGAGGACGCGTCGCCTGCAGAGGTCTCGCGCGGCTCCGACGGCTCCGTCGCCATCCGGCTGGCGGACGACGCCGACGCCGTGATCGCGGACGAGCTCGTCGTGGCGACGGGGCGCGAGCCGCGCATCCGCGACATCGGGATCGACGACGCGGTCGGCGACGACGACAGCGTCGACGTGGACGACACGATGCGCGTGCGCGGATCCGAGTGGCTCTATGTCGTCGGCGACGCCGCGGCGCGGGCGCCCCTGACGCACCAGGGCAAGTACGAGGCGCGCGCGGCCGGCGACGCGATCGTCGCGCGGGCGCGCGGGGAGCGGCTCGACGGCGAGCGATGGGCCCGCCACGTCGCCACCGCCGATCACGGGGCGGTGCCGCAGGTGGTGTTCACGGATCCGGAGGCGGCGTCCGTGGGCCTGACGGCGGCCGAAGCCGCGCAGCGCGGGCTCCGAGCGCGGGCGGTCGACTACGATCTGGGCGCCGTCGCGGGCGCCGGTCTGCTCGCCGACGGTTACGCGGGGCACGTGCGCGCCGTCGTGGACGAGGACCGAGGCGTGCTCGTCGGCATGACGCTCGTGGGTCCCGGGGTGGGCGAGCTGTTGCACGCCGCCACGATCGCGATCGTGGGCGAGGTGCCGCTCGCGCGCCTGTGGCACGCCGTGCCCGCCTACCCGACGCTCAGCGAGTTCTGGCTGCGCCTGCTGGAGGAGTACGGCCTATGACAGCGGCCGAGGCCCCGGAGCGATGCTCCAGGGCCTCGGCGCGCGCGGGTCAGCGCGAGACGTCGACCGCGTCGTAGTCGACGTCCTTGGTCTCCCGGGACAGGATCAGCGCGATCAGCGTCAGGACGCCGGCGGCCGACAGGTACAGGCCCACCAGCCACGGGCTTCCCTCCCCCCAGGCCCACAGCACGACGGCCACCATGGGAGCCAGGGCGGCGCCGAGGATCGACGAGACGTTGTAGGCGATCGCCGAGCCCGTGTAGCGCACCTGCGGCGGGAACAGCTCGGGCAGCAGCGCGCCCATCGGGCCGAAGGTCGAGCCCATGAGCGTGAAGCCGATGATGAGGAAGACGATCGTCATCGGGGCGGTGGCGGCGCCCTGCGGCAGCAGGAACACGGGGAACAGCGCGCCGAAGACGATGATCGCGCTCGTGACGGCGATCAGCACCTTGCGGCGTCCGAGCCGGTCCGCCAGCGGCCCGGCGACGACCGTGAAGATGCCGAAGAACACCACGCCGAGGATCTGCATCAGCACGAAGTCGACGTAGCTGAAGCCGAGGCCGGGCACCCACGGACCCTGCGCGGCGACGTCGTAGCCCTCGGGAGCGACGGGGGACTTGGTGCCGTAGGAGAGCATGAAGCTCGTCAGCAGGTAGAACAGCACGTACGTCGCGAGCATGAAGAACGTGCCGAGGATCAACTGCTTCCCGTAGCGGCGGACCGTCTCCGCCAGCGGGAAGCGCTTGATGGCGCCCTTGGCCTGCGCGCCCTCGAAGCTGTGGGACTCGACGAGGTTCAGGCGCACCCACAGGCCGATGATGACCATGACGGCCGAGAAGAGGAACGGGATGCGCCAGCCCCACGTGAGGAACGCCTCGGAGGGGGCCCCGTCCTCGCCGGGCATCGAGAAGTTGATGAGCAGGAACAGCCCGTTGGCGATGATGAAGCCGATCGGCGCGCCGAGCTGCGGGAACGTGCCGTACAGCGCGCGCTTGCCCTTCGGGGCGTTCTCGGTCGCGACCAGCGCGGCGCCCGACCACTCGCCGCCGAGCGCGAAGCCCTGCGCGAGGCGCATGATCAGCAGGAAGAACGCAGCCCACCAGCCGACCTGCTGGTGCGTGGGCAGCACGCCGATGAGGAACGTCGCGATGCCCATGGTGAGCAGCGAGGCCACGAGCGTGGCCTTGCGGCCGAAGCGGTCGCCGAAGTGCCCGAAGACGATCGCGCCGACGGGGCGGGCGACCATCGCGGCTCCGAACGTGCCGAACGACGCCAGCAGTGCCGTGGTGGCGTTCCCGGTGGGGAAGAAGAGGATCGGGAACACGAGCACGGCCGCGGTGGCGTACGCGTAGAAGTCGTAGAACTCGATCGTCGTGCCGACGAGGCTCGCGGTGATCACCCGGGAGCGGGAGTTGGCGGGTTTGGTCGGCGACCCCGGGGTCGCCGAGGAGTCAACAGCGGTGCTCAAAGTCGTACCTGTCTCGAAAAGCGAACGCCGGCCACGATCGGCACGACAAGGAGCCAGTGTAGATCGGTCAGTCGTCGGGACAGGCGAGCGCCCGCAGCTCGCGCAGCGTGAGCGCCGCCCGGAGGGCGGCGTCCGCCGCCTCCGCGCCCTTGTCCTCGCGCGATCCGGGCAGGCCCGCGCGGTCGATCCCCTGTGCCTCGTCGTCGAGGGTCAGCACCCCGAAGCCGACGGGCTTGCCGGTGTCCAGGGCGACGCGGGTGAGCCCGTCGGTCGCGGCGGCGGAGACGAACTCGAAGTGCGGCGTGCCGCCCCGGATGATGACCCCGAGGGCGACGACGGCGTCCGCTCCGGCCTCGAGGGCCGCCTTGGCCACGACGGGCAGCTCGAAGGAGCCGGGCACGCGGATCAGGCGGTGGCTGGCGCCCGCCGCATCGAGGGTGCGCTGCGCCCCCGCGACGAGGGCCTCCGCGATCGTCTCGTGCCACGTCCCCGCCACGATCACCACGTCCAGTGTCGACCCGTCCAGCGTCTCGCGCTCGGGCGCGCCCTTGCCGCTCATCGTCTTCCTCCCTCGTGCATCCGCGCGATCGCGTCGGCGAGCTCCTCTTCGCCGATGATGTGCCCCATCCTGTCGCGCTTGGTCTCCAGGTACTGATGGTTGTTGGGACCCACCCCGACCACGAGGGCGACCTGCTCGACCACCTCGAGCCCGAAGCCGCGCAGCTGGGACACCTTGTCCGTGTTGTTGGTGAGCAGGCGGATCCGCTCGATGCCGAGGTCGGCGAGGATGCCCGCGGCCGCCGCGTAGTCGCGCGCGTCGGCCGGCAGCCCGAGCGCCGTGTTCGCGTCGACCGTGTCGAGCCCTCGCTCCTGCAGCGCGTAGGCGCGCAGCTTGTTGATGAGCCCGATGCCGCGGCCCTCGTGCCCGCGCATGTAGATGACGACCCCGCCCTCCTGCTCGATGGCGTCCAGCGCCGCCTCGAGCTGGGGTCCGCACTCGCACTTCAGCGAGCCGAACGCCTCGCCGGTGAGGCACTCGGAGTGCACCCGGACGAGGGGAGCGCTCGCCGACAGATCGCCCGAGACGACCGCGAGATGATCCGTGCCCGTCTGGCGGTCCTTGTACGCCAGGAACCGGAACGTGCCGTGCGCGGTGGGCACGGTCGCATCGGCGCGCAGGCTCACCTGTCGGCGCGGCGGCCCCGCCCGCAGCTCGTCGCGCGGCTCGTGCTCGTCCAGGTGGGCGATCAGCTGCTCGATCGTGACGACGGGGATCCCGTCGCGCCGGCCGAGCTCGATCAGGCCGGGAAGCCGCATCATGCTGCCGTCCTCGGCCACGAGCTCGCCGATCACGGCGACCGGCTGCAGGCCCGCCAGGCGCATGAGCTCGACCGAGGCCTCGGTGTGGCCCGCGCGCTCGCGCACGCCGCCCGGGACGGCCCGCAGCGGCAGGATGTGGCCGGGCCGGATGAGGCTCTGCGGGGTCGACTCGGGATCCGCGAGCACGTTGAGCGTGCGGGCGCGGTCGGCCGCACTGATGCCCGTGGTCACCCCCTCGGCCGCGTCGACGCTCACGGTGTAGGCCGTCGAGCGGGCGTCCTCGTTGATCTCCACCATGGGCGGCAGGTCCAGGCGGTCCGCGATCTCCTGCGGCATGGGAGCGCAGAGGAAGCCCGACGAATAGCGCACGGCCCACGCGATCCACTCGGGGGTCGCGAGCTGAGCCGACAGGACCACGTCGCCCTCGTTCTCGCGGTCCTCGTCGTCGGCGACGATGACCGGGCGGCCGGCGCGCAGGGCCGCCAGCGCCTCCTCGATCGTGGCCAGCGACCCGGACAGCGTGCCCGGGTCGTCCTCGGAAGCGGCGGTGACGACCGGCTCGGCGGGGTCCACCGGGTTCACAGCGAGGCTCCTTCCGCCGGGACTTCCGCCCTTTCGGGGGCGGCCCCCCTGTCGCCGAAGGCGAGCAGACGCCGCACGTGGCGCGCGAGGATGTCGGTCTCGAGGTTGACGCGATCCCCCTCCACGCGGTCGCCGAGGGTCGTCGCCGTGAGCGTCTCGGGGATGAGGGACACCTCGAACCAGGCCTCTGCCGCGTCGGCGGCGCTCACGGCGCTCACGGTGAGCGACACCCCGTCGACCGCGATGGAGCCCTTGTCCAGGACGAGCGGCGCGAGGACGCTCGGCAGCCCCATGCGCAGGACCCGCCACTGCGCGCCCGGACGCACGTCGCGCACGACACCGGTGCCGTCGATGTGGCCCTGGACGATGTGCCCGCCGAGGCGCGCGCCCACGGCCGTGGCCCGCTCGATGTTGACGGGCGTGCCGACTGCGACGGCGCCCAGCGTGGACATGTCGAGGGTCTGTCTCATCACGTCGGCCGTGAAGCCCTCCTCGGTCCAGTCGACGACGGTGAGGCATACGCCGCTGACGGCGATCGAGTCGCCGTGGGCGACATCCTGGACGGCTCGCGGTGCACGCACCGTGAGCCGGACCCCGTCGCCGGACGGCTCGACTGCGACGATGCGGCCGATCTCCTCGACGATCCCGGTGAACATCAGCTTTCTCCTTCAGGTCCTGCGCGGCGGTCCGGCGGAGACCGGGGCTCGGTCTCCGATGTCGCGCGGGGGTGGATCGCCGGCCGGATGCTCCGGCTCGGCGACGAACAACAGGTCTGCTCCCAGCGGGACGCGCTCGATCACGCGCAGTCGCCGGGCACGGTCGATCGACGGGACGCCGATGTCTCCCACCGCGAGGCGGGGTCCCCCGAGCAGCACGGGGGCCACGTACGCCAGCACGCGGTCCGCGAGGCCGGCGGCCAGGAACGCGCTCGCGAGCGTCGGGCCGCCCTCGACGAACACGCGGTGCAGGCCGCGGTCCCAGAGGTCGTCGAGCACGAAGGCCAGGTCATGCGTGTCGTAGAACAGCGGCGGGTGGGGATGGGAGCGCACCGCGGCGTCGGCGGGCGTCTCCCGTGCGCCGACGATCACGGGAACGGGCTGCTCGGCACGGAGCTTCTCGCCCTCGCGCGCCGTGAGCGCGGGGTCGTCGGCGAGCACCGTGCCCGTCCCCACGACGATCGCGTCCGCCTCCGCGCGGCGCGCGTGCACGTCGGAGCGCGCCTCGGGACCCGTGATCCAGCGGCTCGACCCGTCCGCCGCGGCGGCGCGGCCGTCCAGGCTCTGCGCCCACTTCACGGTCACGTGGGGGCGTCCCAGCCGGGCTGCCGTCACCCATGCGCCGACGAGCGCGAGCGCCCGATCGGCGAGGATGCCGCCCTCCACGTCGATGCCCGCCGCGCGCAGGCGCGCCGCGCCGCCGCCCGACACCTCACCCGGGTCGTCGAGCGCGTACACGACGCGGGCGACGCCCGCGCGGATGAGCGCCTCCACGCACGGACCCGTGCGCCCGGTGTGGTTGCAGGGCTCCAGCGTCACGACGACGGTGGCACCCCGCGCGGCGCCGTCGGGCAGCGACGACAGCGCGTCGACCTCCGCGTGCGGCGTGCCGGCGCCGCGATGCCAGCCCTCGGCGAGGACCTCGCCGGCGGGCGAGAGGACCACGGCACCGACGCGCGGGTTCCTGCTCCGGGGGCCGCGCATCGCGAGCTCGAGGGCGCGAGCCATGGCCCGCTGCTCAGCGGGGCTGTGCGCCATCCGACCCTCCTTCGATCACCGGGGTCGTGAAACGGCGCCGCGGCGTCATGCCGCAGGGCACGTCCCGTGCTGCCTCCCATCCGGACTCGCGCGGCGCTCGCCGCACATCACCGTCGGTTCCGGAATCTCACCGGATCGGCCTCGGCGCTGGGCGCCTCGGCTCGCGGACTGTCACCGCCGGTTCGGGTTCTCACCGACCCCGGAGCACGTGTGCTGCACTCAGCTTAGCGCGCCGAGCGGCCTCCGGCCGCCGCGCCGTCACCCGCCGTCACTTGAGGAGGCGCGACAGGCGGCGGTCGGCGAGCGCCCTGCCGCCGGTCTGGCAGGTGGGGCAGTACTCGAAGCTGCGGTCGGCGAGGAAGACGCTGCGCACGGTGTCGCCGCACACCGGGCAGGGCTGGCCGGCCCGGCCGTGCACGCTCATCCCGCGGCGTTTGGCGTCCTTGAGATCGGCTGGCGGACGTCCCCGGGCCGCGGTGAGCGCGTTCGCCAGCGTCTCCCGGAGCGCCGCGTACAGCCGGTCGATGTCGTCGTCGCCGAGGCTCGCGGCCAGGGCGTACGGCGACATGCGCGCCGCGTGCAGGATCTCGTCCGAGTACGCATTGCCGATGCCGGCGACGATCTGCTGGTCCCGCAACACACCCTTGATCTGGGTGCGCCGGCCCGCGAGCAGCCCGGCGAGCGCGTCGCGCGTGAACGCGTCGTCGAGCGGATCCGGACCGAGGCGCGCGACGCCGGGCACCTCCCGCGGGTCGCGCACGAGGTACACCGCGAGCGATTTCTTCGTGCCGGCCTCGGTCAGGTCGAATCCGGATCCGTCGCCGAGCCCGATGCGCAGGGCGATGGGGGAGCGGCCCGGCTTGATCGGCGTGGCCGGCAGCTTCTCGTGCCACCGCAGCCATCCCGCCTTCGCGAGGTGGAACACGAGGTGCCGGTCGCCCAAGCCGAGGTGCACGAACTTGCCGTGCCGCGCCGCCTCGGCGACCGTCAGCCCCACGAGGCTCTCGAGCGGGGGATCGAACGTCTTCAGCGCCGCGATCTGCGTGAGTCGCGCCGAGGCGACCGGGAGCCCCACGGCGCGCTCGCGCAGGAACTCCGCCAGCCCCTCGACCTCCGGCATCTCCGGCATGCGGCCATCCTGCCATGTCCCCGGACGAGAGCGGGGATCACCCCCGGCGGAGCAGGCCGACGCGCTCGTACACCGCGGCGAGGGTCGCGTCGGCGACCTCGGCGGCGCGGTCGGCGTTCGCGGCGAGCACGCGGTCGAGCTCTGCGGGGTCCGCGAGCAGCTCGAGAGCCCGCGCCCGGACGGGCTCGAACTCCGCCACCACGACGTCGCGCAGGCCCTTCTTGAAGTCGCCGTATCCGCGGCCGGCGTACTCGTCCTCGATCTCGGCGACGGGACGTCCCGTGATCGCGGAGTAGATCGTCAGCAGATTGGACACGCCGGGCTTGGCCGCGCGGTCGTACCGCACGCTGCCCTCGCTGTCGGTGACGGCGCGCATGATCTTCTTCGCGGTGATGCTCGGCTCGTCCAGCAGCCACAGCACGCCCGCGTGCGACTCCGCGGACTTCGACATCTTCGATGTCGGCTCCTGCAGGTCGTAGATGCGGGCGGTCTCGGACTGGATCACGGGATTCGGCACCGTGAACGTGTCGCCGAAGCGCGAGTTGAAGCGCTCCGCGAGGTCGCGCGTGAGCTCGACGTGCTGCTTCTGGTCGTCGCCGACCGGCACGACGTCCGTCTGGTAGAGCAGGATGTCCGCCGCCATCAGGACGGGGTAAGTGAACAGCCCCACGCTCGTCGCGTCGGCGCCCTGCTTCTGCGACTTGTCCTTGAACTGCGTCATCCGGCCGGCCTCGCCGAAGCCCGTGATCGTGGAGAGGATCCAGGCGAGCTCGGCGTGCGCGTGGACGTGCGACTGCACGTACAGCGTCGACCGCGAGGGCTCGATGCCCGCGGCGATGTACTGCGCCGCGGTGCGGCGCGTCTTCTCGCGCAGCTGCGCGGGATCCTGCGGAACCGTGATCGCGTGCAGATCGACCACCGAGAAGAACGCGTCGTACTCGTCCTGCATGCCGCGCCACTGCAGGAGAGCCCCGATGTAGTTGCCGATCTGCAGGGAGTCGGCGGAGGGCTGCATTCCGGAGTACAGGCGCTGCTTGGTCACCCGTCAATCCTAGGTCGAGCGGCGGATGCCTCCGCGCGGGAGGCCTCCGCGCGGGGGGTCAGCCGCCGATCGCGTAGTCGGCGAGCACCGGAGCATGGTCGCTCCAGCGGGTGTCGTACGACGCGGCGCGGTCGACGCGGTAGTTCGACGCCCGTGGCGCCAGGGCGGGGGAGGCCAGGTGGTAGTCGATGCGCCAGCCCGAGTCGTTGTCGAACGCCTTGCCGCGCATCGACCACCAGGTGTACGGCCCGTCGACCTCGCCGTGCGCGGCGCGGCCCACGTCGACCCAGCCGAGACCCGTGCGGCCGGCGCTGAAGGCGCGGGTGTCGCTCAGCTCGGCGACCATCCCGCGGCCGGTGCCCTCCTGCCCCGCGACGGCCTCGCCCTCGAGCGTGAGGAACCGGTCGAAGTACGCGCGCTCGCGCGCGAGGAAGCCGGACTTCTTCACGTTGCCCCGCCAGTTCTTGATGTCCAGCGGTCGGTGCCCGACATTGAGATCACCCGTCACGAGGGCAAGGCCGCCGTCCGCCGCGAGCTCGGGCAGCCGGCGCTCCATGGCGTCGAGGAACGCCCACTTGGGGTCCTGCTTGGCGGGGGTCTCGGCCTCGCCGGTGAAGACGTAGGCGCTCACGACGGTGAGCGTCTCGCCCGCGATCTCGAAGTCGGCCTCGAGCCAGCGCCCGTTCGACTCGAGTCCGTCGTGGCCCAGGTCGACGCGCGAGATCGCGCACTCCTCGCGGCTGGCGATGGCGACGCCCGCCCGCCCCTTCTGGAGCGCCTTGTCGTCGACGATGCACCACCCGGGCAGCGCGGCCTCGAGGTGCTCGCGCTCACCGCGCACCTCCTGCAGCGCCAGGATGTCGACGTCCGCCGCTTCGAGCCAGGACCCCATCCCGTTGCGGGCCGCGGCCCGGATCCCGTTGACGTTGACAGAGGCGATACGGATGCGACGGGACATGCCTCAAACGTAACAAGGGGGGAGGACGTTGATCTCTGGGGCATCGCCCGGCCCAGGTTTCGACTCCGGCCGCTCACGCGGCCTCCGCTCAACCCGTTTCGACTTCGCGGCTGCGCCGCTCCGCTCAACGAGCAACCAAAGCCCCCTACCCCTACCCACCCACCCACCTCAACCCCTGTGCGAGCGAAGCGAGCGTGCGGGCGCGAGTGCGCCCGCCAACCAGGCGCGAAGCGCCGGCGCGCGAAGCGAAGCGAAGCGCCTCCCCCGAGGAGCGGCCCCTCGGGGCCCGACGAGCGGGAGGAAAAAAGAACAGAGCGAAGCGAGCGTGCGGGCGCGAGTGCGCCCGCCAACCAGGCGCGAAGCGCCGGCGCGCGCAGCGAAGCGAAGCGCCTCCCCCGAGGAGCGGCCCCACCGGGGCCCGACGAGCGGGAGGAAGAGAAAACGGGCCCTTGTCGCGGAGAAGAACGGTGTTTACCGGCCGCTCAGGACAGCCTGCTTCACCTCGGCGATCGCCTTCGTGACCTCGATGCCGCGGGGGCATGCCTCGGTGCAGTTGAAGGTCGTGCGGCAGCGCCACACGCCCTCCTTGTCGTTGAGGATGTCCAGGCGCACGTCGCCCGCGTCGTCGCGCGAGTCGAAGATGAAGCGGTGCGCGTTGACGATCGCGGCGGGGCCGAAGTACTGGCCGTCGGTCCAGAACACGGGGCACGACGACGTGCACGCGGCGCACAGGATGCACTTGGTGGTGTCGTCGAAGCGCTCGCGGTCGGCGATCGTCTGCAGGCGCTCCTTGCCCTTCTCGGGCGCCTTCGTCGGCTGCAGGAACGGCTGCACCTCGCGGTAGGAGGCGAAGAACGGCTCCATGTCGACGATCAGGTCCTTCTCGAGGGGGAGGCCCTTGATCGCCTCGACGTAGATCGGCTTCGAGATGTCGAGGTCCTTGATCAGCGTCTTGCAGGCGAGGCGGTTGCGCCCGTTGATGCGCATGGCGTCCGATCCGCAGATGCCGTGCGCGCACGAGCGACGGAACGCGAGCGATCCGTCCTGGTCCCACTTGATGCGGTGCAGCGCGTCGAGCACACGGTCGGTCGAGTACATCTCGACGTCGTAGTCCACCCAGCGCGGCTCGCTGTCGACCTCGGGGTCGAAGCGCCGGATGATGAACGTGACGAGGTACGACTGGATGTCGGTGGCGGCGGACTCCGCGGGTGCTTCTGCGATGGCAGTGGACATCAGTACTTCCTCTCCAGCGGCGGGTATTTCAGCTCGCCCTTGTCGTCCTTCGTGAACACGACGGGCTTCCAGTCGAGCTTGATGTGGTCCTCGGGGTTCGATGAGTGCGGGTCGCCCGTGAGGTACGCCATCGTGTGCTTCATGTACTTCTCGTCGTCGCGCTCCAGGTAGTCCTCGCGCATGTGACCGCCGCGGCTCTCGCGGCGGTTGCGCGCGGCGTAGGCGACGATCTCCGCGATGTCGAGCAGGAAGCCCAGCTCGACGGCCTCGAGCAGGTCGGTGTTGTACCGCTTGCCCTTGTCGTCGACGTAGATGTTCTTGAAGCGCTCGCGCAGCTCGGCGATCGTGCCGAGGACGTCGGTGAGCGTCTCCTCGGTGCGGAACACCTGCGCGTTGGCGTCCATCTCGTCCTGCAGCTTCTTGCGGATGTCGGCGATCCGCTCGGTGCCGCGCGCGTTGCGGATGCCCTCGATCATCTCGCGGACGCCCGCGGCCGGGTCCTCGGGGAGGGGGACGAAGTCGGCGGACTTGGCGTACTCGACCGCGTTGCGGCCGGCGCGCTTGCCGAAGACGTTGATGTCGAGCAGCGAGTTGGTGCCCAGGCGGTTGGCGCCGTGCACCGACACGCAGGCGCACTCGCCGGCGGCGTACAGGCCGGGCACGACCGTCTCGTTGTCGGCGAGCACCTCGGCGTCGTTGTTCGTCGGGATGCCGCCCATCGCGTAGTGCGCGGTCGGCATGACCGGCACGGGCTCCACGACCGGGTCCACGCCCAGGTAGGTGCGAGCGAACTCCGTGATGTCGGGCAGCTTGGTCTCGAGCACCTCGGCGCCCAGGTGCGTGCAGTCGAGCAGCACGTAGTCCTTGTTGGGGCCGGCACCGCGGCCCTCGCGCACCTCCTGCACCATGCAGCGGGCGACGATGTCGCGCGGCGCGAGGTCCTTGATCGTGGGGGCGTAGCGCTCCATGAAGCGCTCGCCCGACGCGTTGCGCAGGATCGCACCCTCGCCGCGCGCACCCTCGGTGAGGAGGATGCCGAGGCCGGCCAGACCGGTCGGGTGGAACTGGAAGAACTCCACGTCCTCGAGCGGGAGGCCCTTGCGCCACACGATCCCGACGCCGTCGCCGGTCAGCGTGTGCGCGTTCGAGGTGGTCTTGAAGATCTTGCCGAAGCCGCCGGTCGCGAAGACGACGGCCTTCGAGTGGAACACGTGCAGGTCACCCGTCGCGAGCTCATAGGCCACGACGCCCGCCACCTGGGTCTTTCCGGCGGCGTCCTTCACCGTGATCAGGTCGAGCGCGTAGAACTCGTTGAAGAAGTTGATGCCCAGCTTGACGCAGTTCTGGTACAGCGTCTGGAGGATCATGTGGCCCGTGCGGTCGGCCGCGTAGCAGGCGCGGCGCACCGGCGCCTTGCCGTGCTCGGCCGTGTGACCGCCGAAGCGGCGCTGGTCGATCTTGCCGTCGGGCGTGCGGTTGAACGGCAGACCCATGTTCTCGAGATCGATGACCGCCTCGATGGCCTCCTTCGCGAGGATCTCCGCCGCGTCCTGGTCGACGAGGTAGTCGCCGCCCTTGACGGTGTCGAAGGTGTGCCACTCCCACGAGTCCTCTTCGACGTTCGCCAGGGCCGCCGCCATGCCGCCCTGCGCGGCGCCCGTGTGGGACCGCGTCGGGTACAGCTTGGTGATCACGGCCGTCCTGGCGCCGGGACCGGCCTCGATGGCCGCCCGCATGCCGGCGCCGCCGGCGCCGACGATCACGACGTCGTACTGGTGGTAGTGCACGCCGTCGCGCACGACGGACTCGGTGGTCTGGCTCGTCATATTCCGTTCAATCTCTCGGTCAGCCCGCTCGGTCGGCCCGCTGCTCAGCCGTGGCAGACCTCGTACAGCACGCTGTCGGTGTTGTGCTCGAACACGCCCGTGACGCCCGCGCAGGGGTCGAAGGTGAACACCACGAGGGTGCCGAGGACGATCATGACGCCGGCGGCGATCCAGATGGTCGCGACGAGGGCCTTGCGGGCGGTCTCGCCGCGCACGTAGTCGTTGACGATCGTGCGCATGCCGTTGGCGCCGTGGATGAAGGCGAGCCAAAGCATCAGCACGTCCCACCACTGCCAGAACGGCGAAGCGAGCTTGCCGGCGACGAAGGCGAAGTCGATCGCGTGGACGCCACCCTCCTCCACCATCAGGTTGACGAAGAGGTGACCGAAGATGAGGACGATCAGGAGCACGCCCGAGGCGCGCATGTACAGCCAGCCCCACTTCTCGAGGTTGACGCCCCGGTTGCGGGGGGCGCTGTGCGGCGCGCGCGGCGCGGCGAGCGAATCGGCGGTCATCAGTGACCCCCTCCCATCTCCGAGAAGACGTTCATGAGGTGACGCGGGGTGAAGGCGGCCATGGTCACGAGCCAGAACACGATCACGCCCCAGAACAGCTGGCGCTGGTACTGGGCGCCCTTCGACCAGAAGTCGACCAGGATGATGCGCAGCCCGTTGAAGGCGTGGTAGACGATGCCGCCCACGAGCGCGACCTCGCCGACTCCCATGATCGGGTGCTTGTAGGTGCCGATGACCGCGTCGTACGCCTCGGGGGAGACGCGGATGAGTGCGGTGTCGAGCACGTGCACGAGGAGGAAGAAGAAGATCGCCACCCCCGTGATGCGGTGCAGCACCCACGACCACATGCCTTCTCGGCCGCGGTACAGGGTGCCGCGTGGCACCCGCGAGGTGGTCTCGGTCACCGACAGTGTCTGGCGCGCTGATGCGGACACGTCGTTCCTCCCCTGATCGTTGCGAGGGTTCGTCGTCGCCGGGCGCTCGGATTCCGCGCCCTCGGACGGCTCTCATCCTATTCCCCTCCACGCGGGGGTGCGATGAAGGGGACCCTAACTGTCTCGATATCGAGAGAAATCGGCGGCGCCGGTATATCGACGGCGTCGCGTCCGTGCCCGATAGCCTGAGCGCATGCCAGAACCGATCGAGGACTTCTACGCCGTCATCCCCGCGGGCGGCATCGGCTCGCGCCTGTGGCCGCTCTCGCGCGCCGAGACGCCGAAGTTCCTGCACGACCTCACCGGATCGGGCGTGTCGCTCCTGCGGAACACGTGGGATCGGCTGTTGCCGCTGGCCGGCCCCGAGCGGATCGCCGTGGTCACGGGCAAGGCCCACGAGCAGAAGGTCGAGACCGAGCTCCCCGAGATCCTCGATCGCAACGTCTTCATCGAGTCGGACCCGCGCGAGTCGGCGGCCGCGATCGGGCTGGCGGCCGCGATCCTGCAGCGACGGGAGCCGGACGTGATCATCGGCTCGTTCGCGGCGGACCACCACATCAGCCGCACGCGCGCGTTCGAGTTCGCGGTGCAGCAGGCGGTCGCGGTCGCCAGGGCCGGCTACATCTGCACGATCGGGATCCCGCCGACCGAGCCCTCGGTCGGCTTCGGCTACATCCAGCTGGGCGGCGAGCTCGAGGTCGAGGGCGCGCCGATGGCGGCGGAGGTCGAGAGGTTCGTGGAGAAGCCCGACCTCGAGACGGCGCGCCGCTACTACGCCGACCGGTCGTTCCTGTGGAACGCGGGCATGTTCATCGGCCGGGCCGACGTGCTGCTGGCCGAGCTGGCCGCCAACGAGCCGGAGCTGCACGCGGGGCTCGTCGAGATCGCGGAGGCATGGGACGAGCCCGCGCGCCGCGACGAGGTGGTCGCCCGCGTCTGGCCGACGCTGAAGAAGATCGCGATCGACTATGCGGTGGCCGAGCCCGCCGCCGCCAAGGGCCGTCTCGCCGTGGTGCCGGGGCATTTCGACTGGGACGACGTCGGCGACTTCGCGAGCCTGGCGAAGCTGATCTCGGACGGCCGCCCCGACCGGATGTCGATCCTCGGACAGAACGACCGCGTGCTGGCGGACGAGTCCACGGGGCTGGTGGTGTCGCAGACGAACCGGGTCATCGCGGTCGTGGGCGTCGAGGGGCTGATCGTGGTCGACACGGACGACGCGCTCCTGGTCACCACGAGCGAGCACGCCCAGCGGGTCAAGAGCGTCGTCGGGGCGCTGCAGGAGAGCGGTCGCGGCAGCGTGCTGTGAAACCGCGCGCCCGGGCGACGGCTTTGTAACTATCACGTTTCGGGGCCCGGATCCGAGCGATCTGCCAGGTTCGCGTTCTGTACCGTGTGCGTATTGCCCCGCGCTCGGTCGGGGATGCGTACGCCCCGCCACCGCGGGGTCTTGCTCTTGGAGGACAGTGTGATCAGCACTACGAAGCGGACGGCCCTCGGCGGCCTCGCGATCGCGGGGACCGCGATCCTTCTGGCCGGCTGCGGCCAGGCGCCGGAGGACACCGGCGGCGCGAGCGGAGACGTCGACAGCGACTTCCTGCCCTGCCTCATCTCGGACGAGGGCGGCTGGAACGACCGCTCCTTCAACCAGTCGGCCAAGGAGGGCCTCGACCGCGCGCTCGAGGAGCTCGGCGTCGAGGGCATCGAGATGGAGTCGAACAACGCCAACGACTACGCGCCGAACCTCGAGACGCTCGTCTCGGAGGGCTGCTCGTTCATCATCTCCGTGGGCTTCAACCTCGCGGCCGCCACGGTCGAGTCCGCCCTGGCGAACCCCGAGATCGACTACGCGATCATCGACGACTACGCCGACACCGACTTCGACGGCGAGACGGACGCGCCCAACATCAAGCCCCTCGTGTTCAACACGGCCGAGGCGGCCTACCTCGGCGGCTACGCCGCGGCGGCCTGGTCGGCCGAGAGCGGCGTGAACAAGGTGGGCACCTTCGGCGGCGGCGAGATCCCCTCGGTGAAGGTCTTCATGGACGGCTTCCAGCTCGGCGTCGAGAAGTTCAACGAGGACAAGGACGGCTCGGTCGAGGTCTTCGGGTGGAACACCGAGACCCAGCAGGGCTCCTTCACCGGCGGCTTCGCGGCGAACGACGTCGCGCGTCAGCAGGCGCAGGGTCTCCTGGATCAGGGCGTCGACGTGCTGCTGCCGGTCGGCGGCCCGATCTACATGAGCGCGGCGGCCGCGATCCGCGACAGCGACGACGACGTGCTGCTCCTCGGCGTCGACAGCGACATCGCCGTCAAGGACCCGGAGCTGGCCGACATCGTGCTGGTGTCGATCCTGAAGGCGATCGACCAGGCGGTGTACGACGCGACCCTGAGCGCCGCCAGCGGTGACTTCGACGTCGAGCCGTACGTCGGCACGCTCGCCAACGAGGGCGTCGCCCTGTCGAGCTTCCACGACTTCGAGGACCAGCTCCCCGAGGGCACGCTGGACGAGCTCGCCGCGCTGCAGGAGGCGATCATCGCCGGCGACGTGACGGTCGACTCGCCGAACTCGCCGTAATCCGCACATGACCCCGCGGGGCGATCGGACCCGGTCCGGTCGCCCCGCGTCGTGTCCTGCGACCCCCTCTGTCCCCGTCCAGCCCGCACGGTAGGGTTCCCCCCATGAAGCTCGAGCTCCGCGGAATCACGAAGCGATTCGGCAGCCTCGTCGCCAACGACCACATCGACCTGACGGTCGAGCCCGGCGAGATCCACGCCCTCCTCGGAGAGAACGGCGCGGGCAAGTCCACCCTGATGAACGTCCTGTACGGCCTGTATGAGGCCGACGAGGGCGACATCCTGCTCGACGGCGTCGCGCAGCGCTTCCGCGGGCCGGGCGACGCGATGGCCGCCGGCATCGGCATGGTGCATCAGCACTTCATGCTCGTGCCGCCCTTCACGGTCGCCGAGAACGTCGCCCTGGGGCACGAGCGGACCGGGGCCCTCGGCACGCTCGACCTCGCCGCGGCGCGCGAGCACGTGCGCGGCGTCGCCGACCGGTTCGGCTTCGAGGTCGACCCGGACGCGCGCATCGAGGACCTTCCCGTCGGGGTCCAGCAGCGCGTCGAGATCATCAAGGCGCTCTCGCGCGACGCGCGCGTGCTGGTGTTCGACGAGCCCACCGCCGTGCTCACTCCCCAGGAGACCGACGAGCTCATGGCGATGATGCGTCAGCTGCGCGACGAGGGCACCGGCATCGTCTTCATCACGCACAAGCTGCGCGAGGTGCGCGAGGTGGCCGACCGGATCACCGTCATCCGCCGCGGTCGCGTGGTCGGCGAGGCGTCGCCGCGGTCGACGAACGCCGAGCTCGCGTCGCTCATGGTCGGCCGCCCCGTCGAGCTGACGGTCCAGAAGTCGCCGGCGCGACCGGCGGACGGCGGGCTCGAGGTCCGCGACCTGCGGGTGCTGACACCGTCGGGCGTGGTGGTCGTGGACGACGTGAGCTTCGACGTCCGGCCCGGCGAGATCCTCGCGGTGGCGGGCGTGCAGGGCAACGGGCAGACCGAGCTGACGGAGGCGCTCGTCGGCCTGCAGGACCATGTCACCGGCTCCATCCGGCTCGGCGGGAGAGAGCTCGTCGGGGCATCCGTGCGGTCGATCCTCGAAGCAGGAGTGGGATTCGTGCCGGAGGACCGCAAGGAGTCGGGCCTGGTCGGCGGGATGTCGATCGCCGAGAACCTCATCCTGGATCGCTCGACCGCCCCCGACTTCGTCACGGCCGGAACCCTGCGGCGGGCCGTGCTCGACCGCTTCGCGCGGGAGCGCATCGACGAGTTCGACATCCGCGCGCAGGGTCCCCTGACCCCCGTGGGCACCCTGTCGGGCGGCAACCAGCAGAAGGTCGTCGTCGCGCGCGAGATGAGCCGCGACCTCGAGCTGCTCCTCGCCGCCCAGCCCACCCGCGGCGTGGACGTCGGATCGATCGAGTTCATCCACGGCCGGATCGTCGCGGCGCGCGACGCGGGCGTGGCCGTCGTCGTGGTGTCGACCGAGCTCGACGAGGTCGTCGCGCTCGCCGACCGCATCGCCGTGATGTACCGCGGCCGGATCGTGGGGATCGTGCCGGCGGACACCCCGCGCGACACGCTCGGCCTCATGATGGCCGGCGCCCAGGAGACCGCCGGGGACGGCGCACCGAGCGAGCGGAGCCAGACGACGTGACCGAGACCGCACCGGCGCCCCAGGCGCCGCAGCCGCACACCGCCGCGGACGGGCGCTCGCGCGCAGACGGGGTCCTGCGCGAGATCCTCCGCGGCAGCATGGTCACGTCCGCGCTGGCGCTGGTCTGCGCCCTCGTGATCGGCGGCGTGCTGATCGCGCTCACGGACGAGGACGTGCAGGCCGCGGCGGGATACTTCTTCGCCCGGCCGGGCGACACGTTCGCCGCGATCGGCCACGCCGTGCTCGGCGGCTACGAGGCGCTGTTCCGCGGCTCGATCTACAACGCCCGGGCCGAGGACTTCCTCACCGGCATCCGGCCCTTCACCAACACGCTCGGCGCGGCGGCGCCGCTCATCGCGGCGGGTCTCGGGGTCGCGGTCGCGTTCCGCGTGGGGCTGTTCAACATCGGCGCGCAGGGGCAGATCGTCTTCGGGGCCGCCTTCACGGCGCTGCTCACGTTCCGCCTCGACCTGCCGATGGCGCTGCAGCTGCCGATCACGCTCGCGGCCGGCATCGTGGGAGGCGCCATCTGGGCGGGGATCGTGGGGCTGCTGAAGGCCCGCACGGGCGCGCACGAGGTGATCCTCACGATCATGCTGAACTACGTCGCGGTGCTGCTGGTGGACTGGATGGTCAGCACGCAGGGGGTGCTGCAGAAGGCGGGCACGGCCCAGCCGATCTCGGATGCGACGCCCGCGGGCGCGCGCTTCCCCGACCTCTTGGAGCGGTACCCCAACCTGGACCTCGGGTTCCTCATCGTGCTGGCCGCGACGGTCTTCGTGTGGTGGCTGCTCGAGCGCTCCAGCCTGGGCCTGCGGATGCGCGCCGTGGGCGAGAATCCGCGCGCCGCGAAGACGGCCGGGATCTCGGTGCCGCGTATCTACGTCTACGCGATGCTCTTCGCGGGCGGTCTCGCGGGGCTGGCGGCCATGAACCAGGTGCAGGGCGCGGTCACGACGGGCTTCAACTCCCACATCGACGCCGGCATCGGCTTCGATGCGATCACGGTGGCGCTCCTCGGCCGCAGCCGAGCGTGGGGGACGTTCGCGGCGGGGATCCTGTTCGGCGCGCTCAAGGCGGGGGCCTACCAGATGCAGGCGTTCGGCATCCCCGTCGACTTCGTGCTCGTCGTCCAGGCGATCGTCGTGCTGTTCGTCGCGGCGCCGCCGCTCGTGCGCGCGATCTTCTTCCTGCCGAAGGACGACGGTGACAAGAGCGCCAGGGCCCGGTCCCGGGCGGCACGGAAGGCGGTGGCGCAGTGACCTCCCTCGAGAACGCGTCTGGGCCGCTTCCGGCCCCGCCGGCCGAGCCCACGATCGTGCGGGTCCGGCGCCCCAAGCTCGCGATCACGCTCGCGGTCGCGACGGCGCTGCTCGGCGCGCTGTTCCTGTTCGCCCCGCGCAGCGGGCACACGAACTACCGTTTGGGCGGGGGCGGCGGCGCGCTCATCCCGCTCGGCGAGGTCGGCGTGCCGACCGGGCCGACCGTGTGGGTCGTCTTCGCGCTCCTGGTCGCCCTCACCGCCGTGGCCGCCTGGGAGGCGTGGACCTACCGCCGCTCGCGGCTCTGGCTTCCGCTCGCTTTCGCCGTGCTGGCGTTGTTCGGTTTCCTGACGTGGGCGGGCGCGAACGGGCTCGTCCCCGTCGTGAGCCTGCTGGCCGGCGCGCTGTCGATCTCGGTCCCGATCGTGTTCGGAGCGCTGGGCGGTGTCATCGGCGAGCGCGTCGGCGTCGTCAACGTCGCGATCGAGGGCCAGCTGCTGCTCGGCGCCTTCACGGCCGCCGTCCTCGGCAGCGTCACCGGCAACCCGTTCGTGGGCCTGCTCGGGGCAATGCTCGGCGGCGTGCTGGTGTCGCTCGTGCTCGCGGTCTTCGCGATCACCTACCTGGTCCAGCAGGTCATCGTCGGCGTCGTGCTGAACGTCCTGGTGATGGGCCTGACCGGATTCCTGCACGGCATCCTCCTGGTGCCGAACGAGCAGGTCCTCAACCGGCCCGCCACGTTCCCCCGGCTGCCGATCCCCGGCCTCGTCGAGATCCCCGTGCTCGGACCCGTGCTGTTCAACCAGCCGTTCCTGGTCTATCTGATGTACGTCACGGTCGCGCTCGTCGCGTGGGGCCTGTACCGCACGCGGTGGGGCCTGCGTCTGCGCGCGGTGGGCGAGCACCCCCAGGCCGCCGACACCGTCGGCATCCGGGTCAACCCGACCCGCTTCTGGAACGTCAGCCTCGCGGGCGTCATCGCCGGGGCCGGCGGGGCCTACTTCACGCTCGTGTCCGTGCCGCAGTTCGGCCGCGAGATGACGGCCGGGCTGGGCTTCATCGCCCTCGCGGCGGTCATCTTCGGGCGCTGGGATCCGGTCCGCGCCACGCTGGCGGCCCTGCTGTTCGGCTTCGCGACGAGCCTGCAGCAGCTGCTGACCCTGCTGAACGCGCCGATCCCCGGCCAGTTCATGCAGATGCTGCCCTACGTCGTGACGATCCTCGCGGTCGTCGGCTTCGTGGGCCGGTCGCGGGGGCCCGCCGCCGCCGGCAAACCGTATATCAAGGGATGAGATGACAGGGATGGACATCGACGGGACCTCGGACGCCGCCCCGCGCGGCGAGATCGACTGGGACGAGTTGCGCGCCGTCGCGACGGAGGCGATGCAGCGCGCCTACGTGCCGTACTCGCGCTTCAAGGTGGGAGCGGCGGCGCTCGTGACGGACGGGCGCATCGTCGCGGGCTGCAACGTCGAGAACGCGTCGTACGGCGTGGGCCTGTGCGCCGAGTGCGGCCTGGTCTCCAACCTGCACATGACCGGCGGCGGGCGCCTCGTCGCGTTCGTGTGTGTCGACGGCCAGGGTGCGACGCTCATGCCGTGCGGGCGCTGCCGCCAGCTGCTGTTCGAGCACGCCGTGCCCGGGATGCTGCTGGAGACGGTGTCGGGCATCCGCACGATCGACGAGGTGCTGCCGGACGCGTTCGGTCCGCGCCAGCTCGAGGAAGCCGCACGATGACCGCGACGCAGCCAGGCGGCGTCGAGCCGTTCGACGCGGTCGACGTCATCCGGGCCAAGCGCGACGGCGCGCGCGTGCCGGAGGACGCGCTGCGCTGGATGGTCGACGCGTTCACGCGCGGCTACGTCGCGGACGCGCAGATGGCCGCGTTCGCGATGGCCGTCCTGCTCAACGGCATGGACCGCGACGAGATCCGCGTGATGACCGAGGCGATGATCGCGTCGGGGGAGCGGATGAGCTTCGCGGACCTCGGGAAGCCGACCGTCGACAAGCACTCCACGGGCGGAGTCGGCGACAAGATCACGCTGCCGCTCGCGCCGCTCGTCGCCTCCTTCGGCGTCGCGGTACCGCAGCTGTCGGGTCGGGGGCTCGGTCACACGGGCGGCACGCTCGACAAGCTGGAGTCCATCCCGGGCTGGCGCGCCGCGCTGTCGAACGACGAGATGCTGGCCCAGCTGCGCGATGGCGGCGCGGTCATCTGCGCCGCGGGCGTGGGCCTCGCACCGGCGGACAAGCGCCTGTACGCGCTGCGCGATGTCACCGGAACCGTCGAAGCGATCCCGCTGATCGCCTCGAGCATCATGTCGAAGAAGATCGCCGAGGGCACCGACGCGCTCGTCCTCGACGTGAAGTTCGGCTCGGGCGCGTTCATGAAGGACTTCGAGCGCGCGCGCGAGCTGGCGCAGACGATGGTCGCGCTCGGCACCGACTCGGGTGTGCGGACCACGGCCCTGCTGACGTCGATGGAGACCCCGCTCGGGCTCGCGATCGGCAACGCCAACGAGGTGCGGGAATCGGTCGAGGTGCTCGCCGGCGGGGGGCCCGCCGACGTCGTCGAGCTCACGGTGGCGCTCGCGCGCGAGATGCTCGCGCTCGCGGGACGGCCGGACGCGGATGTCGAGGCGGCTCTGCGCGACGGGCGGGCGATGGACACGTGGCGCCGCATGATCCGCGCGCAGGGCGGCGATCCGGACGCGCCCCTTCCCGCTCCGGTCGAGACGCACACGGTGCTCGCCCCGAGAGACGGGTTCGTGACGCGGATGGCGGCGTACGAGTTCGGCGTCGGCGCGTGGCGGCTCGGCGCCGGCCGGGCCCGCGCCGAGGACGCCGTGCTGCCGTCCGCGGGCATCGATCTGCACGTCAAGCCCGGCGACCGCGTCGCGGCCGGCCAGCCGCTGTTCACGCTCGGAGGGCCGGACGACACGCGGTTCGCGCGCGCGCTGGAGGCGCTCGAGGGCGCGTGGGACGTCGGCGACGACGCGCCCGGCGACGCCGCGCTTGTGCGCGAGCGCATCGCGGCCTGATCCTGGTCAGGGCGCGCGGCCGCCCTGTCGCCCGGCAGGGGCGGCCGGTCCGCGTCCACCGATCCTGCCGCCAGCGCGGGCGATTCACGAGGAGAGTCACATGACGATCGATCCGTTCGGCGACGCGCGCGTCGAGGGCGTGTCCATCCGGAGCCTGCCGAAGGTGTCGCTGCACGATCACCTCGACGGCGGCCTGCGCCCCGACACGATCGTGGAGCTCGCGGAGGAGGCCGGGGTCGACCTGCCGGAGACGGATCCCGCGCGCCTCGCCTCGTGGTTCGCGCGGCAGAGCGACTCCGGGACGCTCGAGAAGTACCTGGAGACGTTCGCCGTGACCACCGCCGTCATGCAGACGCGCGCGGCGCTCACGCGCGTGGCGAAGGAGTTCGTGGAGGATCTCGCCGAGGACGGCGTCATCTACGGCGAGGTGCGCTGGGCCCCCGAGCAGCACCTCGCCGGCGGCCTCACGCTCGAGGAGGCCGTCGAGGCGGTGCAGGAGGGCATCGAGCAGGGCGAGGACGCCGCGGACGACGACGGCCGCAGCATCCGCGTGGGTCAGCTGCTGACCGCCATGCGCCAGAACGACCGGTCCGCGGAGATCGCCCGGCTCGCCGTCGCGTTCCGCGACGAGGGCGTCGTCGGGTTCGACCTCGCGGGGCCCGAGGACGGTCACCCCGCCTCGGCGCACGAGGCCGCGTTCGCGCTGCTGGGGGAGAGCTTCCTGCCGGTCACCGTTCACGCGGGCGAGGGGGCCGGCCCCGCCTCGATCCGCTCGGCGCTCCTGGACGGTCGCGCGCTCCGTCTCGGGCACGGCGTGCGCATCGCGGAGGATCTCGAGATCGTCGGCCGGGAGGGTGAGGAGGTGCGCGTGCGGTTCGGCGACCTGGCGCGCTGGGTGCGGGACCGCGAGATCCCCCTCGAGCTGGCCCCATCGTCCAACCTCCAGACGGGGGCGACCGCCGCGTGGGGGAAGACCCTCGAGGACCACCCGTTCGACCTGCTCTACCAGCTGGGCTTCGCCGTCACCGTCAACACCGACAACCGCCTCATGAGCCGCACGTCGCTCACGCGGGAGCTGGCGCTGCTGGTGCACACGTTCGACTACGGCCTGGACGACCTCGAGGCGTTCCAGCTGAACGCGGCCGCGGGCGCGTTCCTCCCCGTCGAGGAGCGCGAGGAGCTCATCGAGCTCATCGGCGAGGGCTTCGCGGCCTGAGCCCCTCCGCCGCGAGGGCCTCCCTCGCGGCGGCCAGCACCGCCGGGACGGTGATGCCCCTGCGGGCGAGCACGTCGGGGCCCGCGCCGGACTCGCCGAACGTGTCGATCGCGACCACGCGCGACGCCCAGCGGTACCAGGCGTCGCCCCGGCCCGCCTCGACCGCCACCCGGGCGCGCAGGTGAGCGGGCAGCACGTGCTCGCGCCAGGCCGCGGGCGCGGCGGCGAACCACTCCACGCACGGCATCGACACGACCCGCGCCGCGAAGCCCTCGTCCGCCAGGAGGCGCCCGGCCTCGAGGGCGAGCTGCACCTCGCTGCCCGTGGCGATGAGGGCGATGTCCGCGCCCTCGCCGTGCGCCCACGCGACGTAGCCGCCGTGACGCACGCCTTCGTCGAGGCCCTCCCGCTCCGGCAGCACCGGGACGTCCTGACGCGACAGGACGAGCGCCGCGGGCCCGGCGGGACGCGTCAGCAGCTCGCGCCAGGCGGACACCACCTCGGCACCGTCCGCCGGGCGCACGACCGCGAGGCCGGGCACGGCGCGCAGCGACGCCAGCTGCTCGACCGGCTGATGCGTGGGGCCGTCCTCGCCGACCGCGACCGAGTCGTGCGTGTAGACGTGCACGACCGGCAGCCCCATGAGGGCGCCGAGCCGGAGCGCGGGCCGCTGGTAGTCGCTGAAGGCGAGGTAGGTCGAGCCGTAGGGGCGCCAGAGTCCGTGGAGGGCGATGCCGTTGAGGATCGCGGCCATCGCGTGCTCCCGGATCCCGAAGGCGATGAAGTCGCCGTCGGGCCGGTCGCGCGAGACGGGCACGCCGGGCACCGCGACGTTCGTGGAGGAGGACAGATCGGCCGAGCCGCCCCACAGCACGCCGGCGGCGTGCAGGGCGCGGACGACGGCCCCGTTGGTCTTGCGGGTCGCCACCACCGTCCCGGCCGCGGGGAGATCCACCTCGGCCAGTGCCGCGAGCGCGGCGGCATCCGGCTCGCGCGCGTTGTCCGCCGCGGCGCCGGCCGCTGTCTGCGCCCGGGCGGCGCGCTCTTCGGCGAGGCGCGGGTGACGTCGGCGCCACTCCTCGCGGCGCGCCTCCCACTCCTCGCGGAGGCGGGCTCCGCGCTCGGCCGCGGCCCGGCGCGCGTGCGCGACGGTCTCGAGCGGGACGAGGCGTTCGAGAGGCGCGGTCTCGTCGAGCTCCAGCGTGCGCAGTACCGCTCGGACGTCCTCCTCTCCCAGCGGACCTGCGTGCGCGCCGCTCGTGCCGGCCGCCGACGGCGCGGGGTAGCCGATCACGCTGCGCAGCGCGACGAGCGTGGGACGGCCCGAGCGCTCGCGGGCCTCGCGCAGCACGCGCTCGATCAGCCCGAGGTCGCGATGGTCGTCCACCTCCAGCACGCGCCAGCCGTAGGCCCGGTAGCGCGCGCGAACGTCCTCGGCGAACGCGTCGTCGGTGCCGCCGTCGATCGTGATCCGGTTGTCGTCCCAGATCAGCACGAGATTGTCCAGGCCGAGCGTGCCGGCGAGGCTCGACGCCTCACCCGAGACGCCCTCCTGCAGGCAGCCGTCGCCCGCGAGCACGAACACCGTCGGATCCCAGACGCCGGCGCCGGCGTCGTGGAGCGCCGCGTCGCGCCGCGCGGCGAGAGCCATGCCCACGGCCGAGGCGACGCCCTGCCCGAGCGGGCCGGTCGACATCTCCACGCCCGGCGTCACGCCGAGCTCCGGGTGCCCGGGCGTGCGCGCGTCGAGCGTCCGGGCCGCGGCCAGGTCGGCCAGCTCGAGCCCGTACCCTGTGAGGTAGAGCTGCGTGTACAGCAGGAGGCTCGCGTGGCCCGCCGAGAGCACGAAGCGGTCCCGCCCCTCCCACTCAGGCTCCACGGGGTCGTGATGCAGCACCCGGTGGAACAGCGCGTGGGCGAGCGGCGCGAGCGCCATCGCCGTCCCGGCGTGGCCGTGCCCCTTCTCCTGCACCACGACCGCCGGGAGCGCGATCGCGGCCGCGACGGAGCGTTCCTCGCGCCGGTCGCGGGCACCGAGGACGGGGCGTGCGGCGAGCGGGGGTGACGGTGACATGCACCTCACTTTGGTATAGAAGTATTCATAAGTCAACGGTGACGCCGAGGAGCGATGCGAGGGATGGGATGTCCACGATGATGTCGACGGGATCGGGCGTCGTGCTCGACCTCATCCGCGAGGGCGTGAACACGCGCGGCGAGCTGCTCGAGCGCCTCGGCTGGTCGCGCGTGACGCTGAGTCGGCGTCTCGAGGAACTGCTCGCCCACGGGGTCATCGTGCCCGACGGCTCGCGCTCGAGCGGGGGCGGACGGCCCCGGGAGGCCTTCGCGGTCAACCGGGACGCGGGCCTGCTGCTGGCGATGGACGTGGGCAGCTCGCACACGCGGGTCGGCATCACCGACCTCGTCAGCGGGGTCCTCAGCGAGGACGAGGCGGACATCGGGCTGTTCGACGGCCCGCGGGAGATCTTTTCGTGGGCCGAGCAGGTGTTCGACTTCATGCTGCGCGCGCTCGGACGGGGGCGCCAGGACGTGCGGGGGATCGGCGTGGGCGTGCCCGGGCCCGTCGACTCCCGTGCGGGACGGCTGGGAAGCCCCCAGCTCGATCCGCGCTGGGACGACGTGCTCGTCCGGGACCAGCTCTGGTCGCTGCCGGGCGACGCGGTCGTCGTGGTCGATCGCGACGTGAACATCCTGGCGGTCGGGGAGGCCCGGCTGGGGTGGCCGGAGCACCGGGACCTGGTCGTGGTGAAGGCGGGCATCGGAGTGGGGTGCGCCTTCGTGCTGGGCGGGCGGCTCTCGCGGGGCGCGCGGGGCGGCGCGGGCCAGCTCAGCGCGCCCCTGCGCGAACGGCTGAGCGAGCCGCTGCGGCGCCTGGAGACCGTCGCCAGCGGCGGCACGGTGCGGGACCGGCTCAACCGCGGCGGTCACCGGATCCGCACGAGTGCGGACATCGTCGCGGCGGCCGAGCGCGGCGACGAGGAGGCGGTGGCGCTCCTCGAGGAGGTCGGCGAGGTGATCGGGTACGCGCTCGCGGACGTCGTGGGGCTGCTGAACCCCTCCGCCGTGGTGATCGGCGGCAACCTCTCCGAGGCGGGAGAGGTGTTCATCGGCGCCATCCGGCGGTCGGTGTTCGGCGCCGCGCACGTCTTCTCGCGGCAGGGCCTCGTGGTCGAGCGCTCGCGGCTGGGCGAGCGGGCGGGCGTGCGCGGCGCGTCGCTGCTGGCGCAGGACGCGCTGTTCGAGGCGGACAGGATCAGCGCGCTGACGCGGCAGCAGCCGTGAGAATCGCCCGCCGCCGGCGGAATCCACGTCGTATGCGGGATCGGATGTGGCGCTTCGGTCCAAGTGTGTGCAAAAGTGGGGCCACCGCAATCACTCGAGCGGAGGGTGAGGGAGCCCATGGGCCTTGCAGCACAACTTCCGGACGACGCCGTCGTCACGCGGGGGCGCGCCGCCGACTGGCGCGAGGCGATCCGTCTCGCGGGCCGGGCGCTGAGCGCCACGGGCGTCGCCACCGACGCGTACACCGACGAGATGATCGCCGCGGTGGAGAAGCACGGCCCCTACATCGTGGTGGCCCCCGGCTTCGCGCTGGCGCACGCCCGCCCCTCGCCGGCGGTGCTGCGGACCGGGATCAGCTGGGTCTCGCTCGCCGAACCCGTCGAGTTCGGCAGCGACGTCAACGATCCCGTGCGGCTGGTGGTCGGGCTCGCCGCCGTGGACCACGACGCCCACCTGCAGACCATGGCCGAGCTGGCCGGCGTGTTGGCGGACGAGGAGCTGCTGGAAGCGCTGATCGCCGCCCCGACCCCCGCGGCCGTGAGGGAGCTCCTCTCGGCCGGGTCGTCGAATCGAGAGGAAGAGGAGACAACATGAAGATCGTCGCCGTCTGTGGCATGGGCATCGGCACCTCCGTGCTGCTCAAGATGAACGCCGAGAAGGCGCTGCGCGCGCTTGCGGCCGATGCCGACGCGGAGGTGGAGGCGGCGGACATCGGCACCGCCCGCGGCGCCGCCCGTTCCGCGGACGTGGTGCTGACGTCGGCCGAGCTCGCCGACGAGATCGGCGACGTCCCGGCGCGCGTGATCGTGATCGACAACTTCACCGACGTGGCGGAGATCACCGAGAAGCTCCGCCCCTCCGTCGCCCCGTAGCTGCTTCCCCGTGCCCGTTCTCGGGCACCTTCCCCCGCCCCTTTCAGAGAAGGAGACCCCAATGGAGTGGTTGGTCGTCGTTCTGGACTTCATCGGACAGCAGATACTCAACGTCCCCGCGTATCTCATCGGCATCATCACGGCGATCGGCCTCATCGCGCTGCGACGCCCGACCGGCAAGGTCATCGGCGGTGCGCTGAAGGCGGCGCTCGGATTCTTGATCCTGGGCGCCGGCGCAGGCGTGGTGGTGGCCTCGCTGACGCCCCTCGGCGACCTGATCCTCGAGGTGACCGGCGCCCAGGGCGTCATCCCGACCAACGAGGTGATCACCGCGATCGCGTCCGAGGAGTACGGGGCGACCAGCGCCTACATCCTCGTGCTCGGGTTCCTCGCGATGCTCGCGCTGGCGCGCTTCACGCCCCTGAAGTACATCTTCCTCACCGGTCACCACATGGTGTTCATGGCCCTGCTGCTGTCGGTCGTGCTCACCGTGGGCTTCGGTGAGGAGCTGAGCTGGCTCGTGGTGATCGTGGGCGCGGTGCTGCTCGGCGTGATCATGGTCGTGATGCCGGCCTTCGCGCATCCCTGGACCAAGAAGATCACGGGCGACGACACGATCGCCATCGGCCACTTCGGCACCGCCGGTTACATCGCGGCGGGCGCGGCGGGGCAGCTCGTCGGGCGCCGCAGCCGCTCGACCGAGGAGATCCGCTTCCCGCAGGGCCTGAGCTTCCTGCGCGACTCGATGGTGGCCACGGCGATCTCCATGGTGCTCATCTACCTCGTGTTCGCGATCTGGGGCCTGATCGCCCTTCCCGAGACCGCGATGGAGATCCTGGGCGGCGACGACGCGGGGGCTGCGATCATGGCCGCGTTCGGCCAGGCGCTCCAGTTCGGTGTCGGCGTCGCGGTGATCCTCTTCGGCGTGCGCACCGTGCTGGGCGAGCTCGTGCCGGCGTTCCAGGGCATCGCGGAGAAGGTGGTCCCCGGCGCGAAGCCGGCGCTCGACATCCCGATCGTCTTCCCGTTCGGCGCGAACGCGGTCCTGATCGGCTTCCTCGCGTCGTTCGCGGGCGGCCTGGTGTCGCTTCTGCTGCTGGCGACCTGGCTCAGCCCGCTGTTCGGGCTCGCGCTGATCCTGCCCGGCATGGTGCCCCACTTCTTCACGGGTGGTGGTGCCGGCGTCTACGGCAACGCGACCGGCGGGCGTCTGGGCGCGGTCGTCGGCGGGTTCGTCAACGGCGTGATCATCACGATCCTCCCGGCGATCCTGCTGCTCGTGCTCGGCGAGCTCGGGCTGGCCAACAGTACGTTCGGCGACGCCGACTTCGGCTGGTTCGGCACGCTGGTCGGGGTGAGCGTCCTCGCGCCCACCCCCGTCGGCGTCGCGCTGTGCCTCGGCATCGCCGTGGTGCTCGTCGTCGCGGCCTCCGTGTTCCAGGTCCGGTTCGTCGACCGGGGCTGGACGCCGGGTCGACGGCGCGACGAGCTGCTCGCGGCCGAGGAGCCGGCCGCCGCGCGCTGACACCGCGCACCGGCCGGCGCCGCGCGAGCCAGGCGCGCGACCCAGGGGCGGCCCGCATCGGCGGGCCGCCCCTCGTCGTGCCCTCGCGGGGCGCGGGACGGCGCCGCACGGCGGTGCGCCGGGGCCGCCGACGCGCCGTGCGGCGCCGGTGTGACGTTCTCGGTCGCGTCGTGTAGCGTTCCATTCCGGAATCGCGAAGATTCCCTATCCGAACGCCGTGTTCTGAATCCGAACACGGGTTCCCGCCCCGACGCGCCGCCGCGTCGCACTCTCGACCGAGGGAGGTCAGATGTCTGCTCGAGACGCAGAATCCGGTCCGCTGTCACCGACCGGCACGATCAACAGCGCCACCGACCGCCGGCGCGTCGCCTTCGCCACCGTCGTCGGCACCACGGTGGAGTGGTACGACTACTTCATCTACGCCGCCGCCGCGGGCCTCGTCTTCGGCCAGCTCTTCTTCGCCCCCGCCGGCGAGGGCATGGCGACGATCCTCGCCTTCCTCACGGTCGGCATCAGCTTCCTGTTCCGTCCGCTCGGAGCCTTCCTCGCCGGGCACTTCGGCGACAAGATCGGCCGCCGGCCCGTGCTGGTCATCACGCTCGTGCTCATGGGCGCCGCCACGACGCTCATCGGCCTGCTGCCGACCTACTCCCAGATCGGCGTCGCCGCGCCGATCATCCTGCTGCTGCTGCGCGTGATCCAGGGGATCTCGGCGGGCGGCGAGTGGGGTGGCGCGGTGCTGATGGCAGTCGAGCACGCCCCCAAGAAGCGCCGCGGCCTGTTCGGCGCGATGCCGCAGATCGGCGTGCCGATCGGGCTGCTGCTGGCGAACGGCATGCTCGCGATCATGACGCTGATCTTCCCGGGCGACGCCTTCCTCGAGTGGGGCTGGCGCATCCCGTTCCTGTTCAGCTTCGTGCTGATCCTCGTCGGCTACTACGTGCGCCGCCGCGTCGAGGAGAGCCCGGTCTTCCAGGAGATCTCGGTGCGCAAGGAGGCCGCGAGCGCGCCCATCGTGCAGCTGTTCCGCCGCTTCTTCCCGCTCGTGATGCTCGCCGCGTTCGTCTTCGCGGGCAACAACGCGATCGGCTACATGACCACCGGTGGCTTCGTGCAGAACTACGCCACCGACGACAGCGGCCTCGGGATGGACCCCGGTCCCGTGCTGTGGGCCGTGACGATCTCGTCGGTCACGTGGCTCATCTCCACGTTCGTCGGCGGCTGGCTGTGCGACATCATCGGGCGCAAGACGACCTACCTGATCGGATGGGTGCTGCTCGGGATCGCGGTGTTCACGCTCTTCCCGCTGGTCAACACCGGCGACGTGGTGCTGCTCGGCGTCGGCATCGTCCTGCTGACGATCGGCCTCGGCCTCACCTACGGCCCGCAGGCGTCGTGGTACTCCGAGCTGTTCCCCGCCTCAGTGCGCTTCTCGGGCGTCTCCATCGCCTACGCGATCGGCTCGATCCTGGGCGGCGCGTTCGCCCCGACCATCGGCCGGGCGATCGTGCAGGAGACCGGCTCGACCGACGGCGTGGCGTACTACCTGTTCGGCATGGTGATCCTGAGCTTCGTCGCGACGCTGCTGCTGCGCGACCGCCGCGGCCTCCCCCTCGGCCCCGACCACGAGCCCGAGCAGTCCCGCGGCATCTACGCCTGGGAGAAGAAGTAGCGCTCAGCCCCGAGAATCCGTCCCCGCGCCGAGAATGCGTGTGCTCACTGCATCCTCGGCGCGGGGACGGATTTTCGCTGCCGGGACGGATTCTCGGCGCCGGGAGGATCGGTCAGGAGTTGATGCGGATGATCTCCTCCTGGTACGGGGCGATCACGCGGCCGGAGATGCGGAGGTCGACGAGCAGGAACGGCCGGTCGGCCGCGGGCGTCGCGGCCCACTCGGCGAGGCGGTCGAGGTCGGCCAGCCGCTCGACCACGAGGCCCTCGGCCCCGACGCCGCGCGCGAAGGCGGCGAAGTCTACCTGCGGGATCCGCATCGGGTCCTCGTGCAGGCCCTTGAGGCCGTAGAGGTTCACCTCCGCGCCGTAGGCCGCGTCGTTCCACACGAACGCGACGCCGCGGCCGCCGGCCGCGCGCGCGGCGGTCTCGAGGTCGGCGATCGCCATCAGGCCGCCGCCGTCACCCGTCGTGAGCACCACCGTCGCCTCGGGGTCGGCGACCGCCGCGCCCGCGACGGTGGGCCAGCCGATCCCGATGGTCTGGAAGGCGGTGCCCACCATCACCATGCGGCCGGGCGAGGCCACGGGCCAGTACATGTTCGCCCAGCCGATGAAGTGGCCGCCGTCGCTCACCACGACGCGGTCCGCCGGCAGCAGCTCGCCGATGCGCTCCGCGACCGCGCGGGGGTCGAGTCGTCCGTCGGGGGCGAACTCGCCGTCGGCGGCCTCCTGCACCCGCAGCGGGGCGACGTCGACCGCGTCCCGCCAGCCGGTCGCGTCGCCGCGGCGGCGTGCCACCTCGGCGGCGAGTTCATCGGCGATCAGCCTCACGTCGCCGCGGATGTACTCGCCGACGCGCGCGTGCGTCGCGGCGGGGGCGACGTCGACCTGGACGACGTGCGTGTCCGGCGAGAAGAGCTCGCCGAAGCGCATCGTGAACTGCGTCAGGCTCGCTCCGAGGACGACCACGACGTCCGCCTCGTGGATGAGGTCCATGGCGCCCGGTGCGCCGAAACCGCCCGTGACGCCCAGGTCGTGTTGCGCGGCCGGGAAGATGCCGCGTCCCAGCGCGGTGCTCGCCGTGAGAGCTCCCGTGGCGTCCGCGAGGCGACCGAGCGCGTCTTGCGCGTCCGCGAGCCACGCGCCGCGTCCGGCGAGCAGCAGCGGGCGTTCGGCCGCCGCGAGCGCCGCCGCGGTGCGCGCGATCGCGGCCCGGGCGTCCTCGCCCGGGGCGAGCGGGGCCGGCAGCTGCAGCGCCGTCGGCTCGGGCACGGGCCCGGCCTCGCGCGCGGCGAGGTCGTACGGCAGCGCGAGGACGACGGGCCGGCGGTGCGTCAGCGCGTGCTCGATCGCGAGGGTCGTCGTCGCGGCGGCGTCGAGGCGGCCCACCGTGAAGGTGCGCACGCCCACCGCGGCGGCGATGCCGATCTGGTCGATGTCCCAGGGTCGCGGCCCGGCGGTCGGCTGGTCGCCGACGACGAGCACGAGCGGCACGCGCGCCTGCGCGGCCTCCGCGAGGCTCGTGAGGGTGTTCGTGAAGCCGGGGCCGTAGGTCGTGGTGGCCGCAGCCATGCGGCGCGAGACCCGGTAGTGCGCGTCGGCGGCGGCGACGGCGCCGGCCTCGTGGCGGACGGCCGTGAACGTCGCGTGCGTATCGCGCAGCAGCGCGTCGAGGAAATACGCGTTGCCGTTGCCCATCAGGCCGAAGACATGGTCGACGTGGCGGGCGAGGGCGGCGGCGATGTGCGCGGAGACAGTGGGCATGGGGGAGCCTCTCGAGAGCAGGCCCCGGCGCGGCGCGGGCCTGACGATGACGGATGGACGATTCCGTATGTGTCTCGCCGTCGGCTTCGTGCCCCTTTTTCGAGCACCGGCCTCGTCTGCGGGGCCGGACGGGCACGATCATAGCTTCCAGGACGCGGGTCGCGCACACCGTGGGCGACCGCCCGCGCTTGCCTGCGGCGGGCCGGCGCCCTAGAATCGCCCTGATCGATAAGCGAACACGCTATTCGATAATAGAACGCCACTGTCGGCGTCCGTGAGGCCCCGCGAAGAAGTGGGTCACGAGGAAGTGAGGAGAGCCCGTGCAGTTCCACCACCACGGCTACGTGTCGGGAGACCCCCGCGTCCAGCCCGCCGCCGGGATCGGCCTCGACCGGGCCGCCGAGCTCCCGGACGAGATGGACGTGCTGATCGTGGGCGCCGGGCCCGCCGGCATGATCGCCGCCGCGCAGCTCGCCCAGTTCCCCGGCATCTCGGCGCGGCTCATCGATCGCCGCCCGGGTCGCCTCGAGGTGGGCCAGGCCGACGGCATCCAGGCGCGCAGCGTCGAGACCTTCCAGGCGTTCGGCTTCGCCAGCCGGATCACCGAGGAGGCGTACCGGATCACGGAGATGTGCTTCTGGAAGCCGGATCCGCAGAACCCGGAGAACATCGTGCGGACGGCGCGCACCCCCGACGACCCCCACGGCATCAGCGAGTTCCCGCACCTGATCGTCAACCAGGCACGCGTGCTGGACTACTTCGCCGAATACGCGCGCAACGCGCCCGGCCGGCTCGAGCCGGACTGGGGCTGGGAGTTCGTGACGCTCGAGGTCGGCGACGAGGGCGAGTACCCGGTCGCGGTGACGCTGCGCCGGGCGTCCGGCCCGGACGAGGGCACGGAGCGCGTGGTGCGGGCCAAGTACGTCCTGGGAGCCGACGGCGCCCGCAGCCGCGTGCGCGAGTCGATCGGGCGCCGCCTCGAGGGCGACCAGGCGTTCCACGCGTGGGGCGTCATGGACGTGCTCGCCGAGACGGACTTCCCCGACATCCGCACCAAGTGCGCGATCCAGTCGCACGACGGCGGCAGCATCCTGCACATCCCGCGCGAGGGCAACCACCTGTTCCGGATGTACGTGGACCTCGGTGAGGTCGCGCCCGACGACAACGGCCGCGTGCGCCTCACGACGCAGGAAGAGGTCGAGGCCCGCGCCAACCGGATCATGCACCCCTACACGCTCACGGTCAAGCACGTCGCGTGGCGCAGCGTCTACGAGGTCGGCCACCGCGTGACCGACAAGTTCGACGACGTCTCCGACGACGAGCTCGGCGCCCGCACCCCGCGCGTCTTCATCGCGGGCGACGCGTGCCACACGCACTCGGCCAAGGCCGGCCAGGGCATGAACGTCTCGATGCAGGACGGCTGGAACATCGCGTGGAAGCTCGCGCACGTGCTCGAGGGGCGCGCCCCCGAGTCGCTGCTCGACACGTACTCCGCCGAGCGCCAGGAGATCGCGGTCAACCTGATCACGTTCGACAAGGAGTGGTCGGCCCTCATGGCCAAGAAGCCGGAGGAGATGGAGGACCCGTCGCAGCTCGAGGACTTCTACATGAAGACGATCGAGTTCCCCGCCGGCTTCATGACGCAGTACAAGCCGTCCATGATCGTCGGCGGCGACGAGCACCAGGACCTGGCGATGGGCTTCCCCGTCGGGAAGCGCTTCAAGTCGAACGCGGTCATGCGCGTGTGCGACGCCAACCCGAAGCATCTCGGTCATCACCACCGCGCCGACGGCCGCTGGCGCATCTACGTCTTCGCGGACGCCGCGGCGGCCGGGGAGGCCTCCAAGACCGCCGAGCTCGCGGACTGGCTCGCCACGTCGCCGGCGTCGCCCGTCGTCGCCTACACGCCCGAGGGCGCGGACATCGACGCGTGGTTCGACGTCAAGGTCGTCTACCAGCAGGACCACACGCAGGTGGAGATGGACCGCGTCCCGTCGATCTTCCTCCCGAAGGTGGGCCCCTACGGCGTCGTCGACTACGAGAAGGTCTACGCGGCCGACCCGGAGGACGACATCTTCGAGGCGCGCGGCATCAGCCGCGACGGGGCGATCGTGATCGTGCGTCCGGACCAGTACGTCTCGCACGTGCTGCCGCTGGACGGCACGGACGAGCTCGCCGCGTTCTTCGCCGGGATCTTCCAGCGGCAGCCGGCCGCCGTCTGAGTCGCGTCCAGCCCGCCCCGCCGTCGCGCCCGTCGCGCCGGCGGGGCGTCGCCGTGTGAAGCGGCCTCAGGCGCCGAAGGCGCGGGAGATCCCCGCGGCGACCCCGTGCAGGCGGGCGGCGATCTCGTCGGGGGAGCGCGTGAGCGACACGTGGATCGCCGCGACGGATGCCAGGGGCTGACCGGGCAGCACGAGCGGCACGGCGACGGACCAGAGCGAGGGGACGACCTCGTCGTGGCTCGTGGCGTACCCGCGCTCGCGGCTTTCGGCGATCTCGGCGCGCAGCTCGTCCGGCGCGTCGGCGGGCCACACGGCCTCGGGCAGTTCCATGAGCATCGCCTTGCCCGGCCCGCCGCGCGTGATCGGGTGCCGGTGCCCCGGCTGGTAGGACACCGCCACCGCGCGGCGCGGCGGGGTGCTCACCACCGTGATGCCGTAGTCGGTCTCGAGGAGGACGAGCAGGCAGGTCATCCCGAGGTCGTCGGCCGCCTCGGCCAGCTCGGGAAGAGCGGCCTGCTGCAGGTCGCGCGATACGCCGGACGCGAGTGCGGCCAGTCCCGCCGCCAGCGCCACGAGCCCGTCGCCGCGGCGCGCGATCAGGCCGTGGTCCTCCAGCGTGCGCAGCAGCCGGTAGGCGACCGAGCGGTGCACGCCCAGCTCGGCGGCGAGCTCGTCGATCGTCATGCCGCGGTCGGCGGCGGCCAGGATCTCGAGCAGCCGGATGCCGCGGCTGAGCGTCTGTGAGCCTGTCGCGGCCCGCGCGGGCGACGACGGTGCGCGGTCGGACAGACGGGCCTCCTCGGGGGACGGTCACGGATGGGACCATCCTACGGCCACGTTCGATTATCGAACCGATCGGGCCCCCGGGCGTGGCGGCACTTCAGTCGTCGTCGTCATCGTCGTCGTCGTCATCGTCATCGTCGTCGTCGTCATCCCAGTCGTCGTCCCAGTCGTCGTCATCGTCGTCCCAGTCCCGCTCCACGTCGACGGGCGGCGGCGGCGCGACGGGAACGGGGGTGGTCGGCGGCGTCGGCGACGGCGTGGGGGTGTGCGTCGGCGTCGGCGTCGCGGTGGGCGTCGTGGGTGGGGTCGGCGTCGGCGTCGGGGTGGTGGTCTCCGCGATGAGGGGCGTGTCGTCGATCACCGTGGTGGGGTGCCGGGCCTCCGCCGGCTGCAGCGCCTGCGCGACCGCCACCGCGCCCACGCCGATCGCCGAGAGGCTGAGCAGCGCGCCCGCGGCGAGGGCGAGGGCACTGCGGTGACGGCGCAGACGCGCGCCGGGGCGGGAGTCGTGCGCGACGTCTTCGGATCGATCGGTCATGCGGGAATCCTCTCCTGAGGGAAGTCTGTCAGCAGGGCGAGCTCCGCGTCGGCGAGCGCACGCCAGCGCGGGCGGTATCGATGCACGCACGCGATGCGGAAGCGGGCGGCGAGCCGCCATGCCTCCAGCCGTGCGGAGTCGACGTGCAGGGCGTCCGCGGCCCGGGAGATCGCGGCGAGCGCGATCGCGCCGCGGGGTGCCGGCCAGCGCTCCTGACGCACGGCGAAGTCCACGTGAGCGGCGAGGTTCCCCAGATCGAGGGCGGGGTCGGCGAGCGCGGTCGTGTCGAGGTCGATCAGGGACAGGCCGTGCTCCGGGTGCCACAGGATCTGCTGGTCGTGCAGGTCGCGGTGGGCCGGCACTGCGGCACGGGCCGGCAGGGCTGCGAGGGTCTCGCCGATCCGGTCGGCCGCGGTCGCCAGCGCGCGGCCGTCGACGTCCCGGTCGCCCTCGACGGCCGCGGCGTGCCGGGCCCACGTGCGCAGGATCTGCCCCTCGTCTTCCGCCGTGTGGCGCGGCCAGTCCTCCCCGTCGGCCGGGCGGCGGGCGAGGACGGCGGGCCACGCCTCGGCCCACGCCGCCCACAGCGTGCGCCACTCGGCATCGGCGCACGTCGCGCCCAGGCTCGCGAGGTCGCGGCCCGGCAGCGCGGCGTAGGTCACGACGTGCTCGTCGCCGCCGCGGATCCCGGCGACTCCGAATCCCGTGCGGAAGAAGGCCCCGCGCCGGTGCGCGTCGACCACCCCGCCCGTGCGCCCGGGACGCACGACCTTGGCGTAGCCGTCGTCGGTGCGCACCACCGCCCGGCGACCGGGCCGATGGCTCACGAGCGTCCCGCGTGCCACGGTCGCCGCCAGTCCGGGCAGGGCGGGATCCTCGCCCGCGGGCAGCACCCGCACGCCTTCGCCGGCTGCCGCGTAGGCTCCGCGCACGCGGCCGCCGCTGCGCAGCTCGACGGGAAGGCGTCCACCGGGGCGCTTCGCCGGCCAGGCGCGCACGGCCTGCCAGACGGCGCCGTCCGCCTCGACGCGATGCGGAAGCGTGGCCCGGTCCGCGCCGTGGCGGACCGCGACGTACGGGGGGTGATCGCTCATGTCAGCAGCTCCTCGGCGCTCTCGAGCGCGGCGGTCGTCCGCGCAGGCCAGTCGGGATGTCCGGTGCGGAAGGGCTCCGCGGCCCGCTGCAGCTGCGCCAGCGCCTGCCACGAACGCACGGCGCGCGGGTCGGCGCGTCCGCCCGCCTCGCGATAGCCGTCGATCAGGGCCTGAGTCCCGCCCGCGGCGAGGTGGCTGCCCAGGTCCAGGGCGGCGGGCGCGGACACCGCCCGGTCGAAGTCGATGAGCCGCACGCTCCGACCGTCGGTGAGCACCTGATCCGGCGACAGATCGCCGTGCGCGACGACCCGTTCCGGGTCGGTCAGGAGGGCGGCGAGGCGCCGGGCGACGCGGGTCGCGCGCGCCTCGAGCTCGGGGAGAAGGATCGCGACCGCGTCGGCCGCGCACCGCGCGCGCTCCGCCGGATCGACCGCGGGCGGCGCCACGGCCCCGAGGGAGGCGGAGTGCACGGCGGCGAGCGCCGCGCCCGCTCGCCGCTCGAGTTCCGCGTCGGGCCGCGTGCTCAGATCGCCGTCGCCCCACCAGGGCGTGCTCGTGGCGCCCTTCTGCACGCGGCGCGGAGGGAGCACGGGCATCCCGGCGCGAGCCAGCCGGGCGGCGACCTCGGCGCCCGTGCCGTCGTCCCCCGCCGCGATCTTGAGGGCGTGGCCGCGCCAGCGCAGCAGCAGCCGGCGATGGGGGTTGTAGCGCAGCACGGCGGACTCCCGCAGGAGCGCGGGCTCCGCCTCGAGCAGGCGGCGCACGCGCGGCGCGAGCAGGCGGTCGGCGTGCGCCGGACCGGTCATCGTCACGGCCGACAGCTGTCGCACCCCGCCTCGCACGACGGCGGCCCGGCGGCGGGTCTTCTCGAGCTTGTCGGGCGCGGCGTAGGACGCGATCCACACCGGTCCGTCGGGGCCGCGCACCGCCGCCACGACGGCCGTGCCCGGCTTGTAGCGGATCCGTTCGATCGCGCTGGGCGCGCCCAGCGCCTCGGCCCGCAGGTCGTCGTCGAGCACGACCGGCAGATCCGGCAGGCGAGGGTCGCTCTCGCTGAGCCGGCGGGACGCTTCGGCAGCGGAGAGCATCACGACGCCTCCCTCAATGACGTGCGGAACCACTCGGACACGCGGGAGCTGGGCCGGGCGAGCAGCTCGTCCGGCGCGCCGTCCTCGACGATCCGCCCCTGTTCGATCCACAGGATGCGATCCGCGCCGCGGATGCCGGCCGGATCGTGGGTGATCGACACGGTCGTCCGCCCCCGCGTCAGCTCGGCGATCGACTCCGTCACGGCCGCCTTCGCGGCGGGATCGAGCCCCGTCGTCGCCTCGTCGAGCACCACGATGGGCGCATCGCGCAGGAGCGCCCGGGCGATCGCGATCCGCTGGCGCTGACCGCCGGACAGCGTGTCCCCGCGCCCGCCGAGCACCGTGTCGTAGCCGTCCGGCAGCTGCACGATGAAGTCGTGCGCGCGTGAACGCCGCGCCGCGGCCTCCACCTCGGCGTCGCTCGCCCCGTCCCGGCCCGCGCGGATGTTCTCGCGCACGGTCGTCGCGAACAGCACCGATTCCTGGAGCACCACGGTGACGTTTCCCCGCAGGCTCGCCAGCGTGGCGTCGCGCACATCCACGCCGTCGATCCTGATCGCGCCGGCCGCGGGGTCGGCCGCACGCACGATCAGGCTCGCGAGCGTGGTCTTCCCGGCCCCGGACGGCCCCAGCAGGCACACGGTCTCGCCCGGCCGGATGCGGGTCGACAGCCCGTCGAACAGGAGGCGCCCGTGGCCGTCGTACACCGTGATGTCGTCGAACAGGAGGTCTCCGCGGACACGCCCCAGCGCGCGGGCGCCGGGGCGGTCGGCGATCACGACGGGCTCGTCCAGCAGCTCCGCGACGCGCTCGCCGGAGGCCGTGGCGCGCGCGATCCGGCCCGTGTACTTGGCGAGGTCCTTGAGCGGGCGCAGCGCGATCTTGAGGTACATCGTGAAGATCACCAGGTCGCCCGGCGTCATGGCGCCGGCCATGACGCGCCATCCGCCCGCGACCAGCACGGCCGCGAGCGCGACGCCCACGATCACGTCGGTGCCGCGCTCCAGCGCAGCCGCGAGCCGGCGCGAGCGGACGCCCTGCGCGAGGGCCTTCTGGTTGCCCCGGTCGAACGCCCGCACGCGCTGATGCTCCAGGCCGTAGGCCTGGACGACGCGGATCGCGCCCAGCGTCTCCGCCGCGGTGTTGGCGAGGTCCCCCTCGCTGCGGCGGCTGGAGCGGGCCGCGGCCGTAATGCGGGGTGTGCCGCCGCGTGAGAGCAGGAGGTAGGCCGCGGCCGCCAGCAGCACCACGACCGCGAGCAGCGGATCGAGCACCGTCATGACCACCGCGAGGACGACGAGCGTGATGATGTTGCCCACGAGCGGCAGGCCGGCGGTGACGGCGACCTCCTGCAGGCGCCCGATATCGCCGATGATGCGCTGCACGGTGTCGCCCGCCGGCGACTTCGCGTGGTACTGCAGGCTCAGCGACTGCAGGTGCGAGAACACGCGGGCGCGCAGGGCCGTGGCCACGCGGGAGCCGACCAGTGCGAAGGCGATGGTCGAGCAGTACTGCACGATGGCCCGCAGGCCGACGATGCCCACGAGGAGCACGCCGCACGCGATCAGCAGGGCCGGGGTCGCGGGCGGCTGGCCGGCCGCCGCCCCGCGATCGGCGCCGAGGCTGACGGTGACCGCATCGACCACGACCTTGACCGGCCACGGCTCGAGCACGCGCAGCGCGACCTCCGCGAGCAGCGCGACGAGGCCGCCCGCCATGAGCAGACGGTGGGAGCGCAGGTGCGGTCTGGCGATCCCGATCGTCGTGCGCAGCGCACCGCGGCGCAGGGCCGGGTCCCGGCTCATGCGGCGGTCCTCTCGGGCAGGTGCGCGAGGATGCCCTCGAGCACCGTCCGCCAGTCGTGCCGGTCCCGCGCGGTCCGTCGCGCGGCGGCGCCGAGGCGCTCGGCGAGGCCGCGCTCGTCGCGCAGGCGCGCGAGCGCGCGCCGGATGGCGGCGGCGTCGCCCGGCGCGACGAGGAGCCCCGTGGCCCCGTGCTCGATGATCGCCGGCAGCTGGCCCGTGCGCGACGCCACGACGGGCAGGCCGCTGGCGAGGTATTCGTACACCTTGAGGGGCGAGAAGTAGTCGTCTGCCGAAGCGGGGTACGGGGCGACGCCCACGTCCATGCGGGCCAGCAGCGCCGGGATCCGGTCGTTCGCCACAGCGCCGTGGAAGCGCACGCGCGCCGCGACCCGGCGCGCTCGCTCCTCCAGCCGCGAGCGCTCGGGCCCGTCGCCGATCACGACGAGCTCGGCATCCGCGAGCCCCGCGACGGCGTCGATCGCCGTCTCCACGCCGTGCCACGGCTTGAGCGACCCGACGAAGCAGACCCGCAGCGGACCGGGCTCGCGGCTCCCGGAGGAGCGGGCCGCGCCGAACCGGGACGTGTCGACACCGTTGGCGGCCACGATCGGGCGTGCGGCTCCGAGACCCGCCGCCCACGCGGCGACGGGCGGTGACACGGCGGCCACGACCGCGGCGTGCGCGAACAGGCGGGCCGTGGTGGCGCGCGCGCCCGCGGCGTCGACGAGGGTGCGGAAGGCCCGCTGCTCGTCGATGAGCGGGGCGTTGACCTCGACGATCGACGGCGCGTCGATCCGGGTGGCGGCGTCCGAGAACAGCGAGTACCGCTCGTACACGAGATCGCAGCCGTCGGCCCGCGCCCGGGCGGCGAGCTCGGCCGCGGCGCGCGCCACGTGCCGCTCCCGCTGAGCCGGCTCGCCCTTGGGCACGGCGACCTCGACGATGCGCACGTCGTCGAGCGAGGACCCCCCGCCCCGACGGGTGCAGTACACCGTGACCTCGTCGCCGCGGCGGCGGAACTCCCGCACGATCTGCCGCACGTGCACGGAGGCGCCCTTGTCGCCGAGGACCGGGATCCCCGGATCGGCGCACACGTATGCCACGCGCATCAGGCCACTGCCTCCCGGGTCGCCGTGAGCTCGGCGAGCCGCGCGGCCTGGCGCCGGGAGTCGAAGCGCTCCTCGACCAGCCGCCGCGCGGCCGCGGCCATGCGCACGCCGTCGGCCTGGCCCCGCGCAAACGCGCCCAGCGCGCCCGTGAGGGAATCCGCGTCGCCGGGGCGGCAGAGCAGCCCCGTCTCGCCCGGGATGACGACCTCGGGGATGCCCGTCACGGCGGTCGCTACGCAGGGCACCCCCGTCGCCATGGCCTCCAGCAGCACGGTCGGGAGTCCGTCGGCGTTGCCGTCCTGCGCGACGACGCAGGGCGCCGCGAACACGTCGGCCTCGCGCAGCAGAAGGGCGATCTCGTCCTGGGGGAGAGGCCCGAGCAGGCGGACCCGCTCCTCGAGCCCGAGGCCCGTGCGCCGAGCCGCGAGGTCGTCCGCGAGCTCCCCGCCTCCCGCGATATCGAGCACCGCGTCCACGCCCTCGTCGCGCAGCGCCGCCATCGCGTCGATCAGCACGGCGAACCCCTTCTTCTCGACCAGCCGGCCGACCGCGAGCACGCGCAGCGGCGTGCGCGGCGGTGCCGGCGGGCGGTACGGGAACCGCGACAGCTCGAGGCCGTTGTAGACGAGGTGGATCCTGTCCGCGAGCTGCGGCATGCGCTCGCGCAGGTGCCGCACGTTGAACTCGCTCACGGTCGCGACGAACGCCGCGTCCCGGACCTTCCGCACCAGGTCGGCGGGGTCGACCTGGTCGTGGAAGAGATCCTTGGCGTGCGCCGTGAACGAGTAGGGGACCCCGGAGAGCAGGCTCGCGAGCCGCGCCACGGTGGTCGCGGACGAGGCGAAGTGGGCGTGGAGATGATCGATCCCCTCTTCACGGACGCGCAGGGCCAGCGTGACGGCCTGGACCGCGTCGATCGGGTCCGCGGCGAGCAGCTCGCCGAGGTGCCTCCCCGCCGCGGCCTCCACGACGGCATCCGCGGATGCCGCGCGCAGGGCCTCCCACAGCGCCGATACGCGCGCGGGGCGGGGGAGATAGTGCACTGCCGCGCGCACCCGCGCGAGCTCCGGGTGGAAACGCGGGTCGCTGGTGGGACGCAGGGCGAACACGGTCAGCTCCTCGCCGCGCGCCTCGCGCGCCAGGAGCTCGGTGACGACGAACGTCTCCGAGAAACGGGGGTAGACCTTCACGACGTAGGCCGTGCGGATCGCCTCAGACCGCAACACGCTCACCCCGTTCCGTCCGTGCGTCGAGCAGGTCGCCGGCCAGGCGCGAGACCGACGCGAGACCGTCGAGCGCGAGCGCCGAGCGCGACGTCTGCGTGCCGACCCGGGACGCGAACCACGCGCCGATCACGGCGGCGTCGATGTCGTCGGGCAGGGCCGTGTCGACGGCACCGGCGCGTGCGAGGGCGCGGGCCCGGATGAGCTGTTCGGCGCGACGCGCGACCCGGGGCACGACGAGGGCCGGGGTGCGGGTGCTCATGACCTCGCAGAGCGTGTTGTAGCCGCCCATGCACACGACGGCCGCCGCGCGCTGCGCGAGCGCCAGCACGTCGGGCACCCGACGTACGACGCGCGTGCCCTCGGCCGCTACGGCCCTCACCGCGGCGCGCTCCGCCGCGGGCATCTGCGGTCCCAGCACCACGAGGTGGCGGTACCCCTCGGGCACGGGGGCGGCGGCAGCCGCGGTCGCCAGACGCGCGCCATCCGCCCCGCCCCCGACCGTGGTCAGCACGAAAGGCTCGTCGACCGTGAAGCCCGCGCCCCGGGTGCGGCCCGCCGAGAGGTACCCGGTGTGCCGCACGAGCCCGCGCAGCCCCGCCGGGAGCTCGCCCGTGGCCGACGCATCGTGCACGGCCGGGTCGCCGAAGACCCAGACCGCGTCGAACAGCCGCCGCAGCGATCGCCCGCCGCCGGCCGCCCGCCACTCGGCGCGCGCGACGTCGGGAGCGTCGAGCACGTCGCGCAGCCCCAGCACCACGGCGCAGCCCGGCTGCTCGCGTCGCACGGCCCGCAGCGCGGAGTCGAGCTCGCGTGCCACCCCGAGGGGATGCCGGTCCACGATGATCAGGTCCGGGCGGAACGACGACACCGCCGCGTGGAAGGCCCCTCCCCGCACCGCGGCCAGCGTGTCGAGGTCGACGTCGAGCGCGCGGGCGGCGTAGCCGTCCGGCTCGCGCCGCACGCCGGGAACGATGAGCCAGTCCCAGCCCGGGGGAGGCGGGAACTCGGTCGCCTCCGGCCTCCCAGCGATGAGCATCCCCGTCACGGCCTCCCCGCGCTCGCGGCCGAGTCGCTCGGTCAGGGCGTGGGCCAGCGCCAGGTTGCGGCGGATGTGGCCCAGACCGACCGAGTCGTGGGAATACAGGACAATGCGGATCGTCACGCGGATAACCTCTTTCCTTCGACCATCAGCCTGACCGGCGTGGCGAAGGCCAGCATGAGACGGCGATGAGAGCCCTCTCATCTGAGACGTGCGCGCGTCGCGATGCCCCGGGTAGGTCACCCCCGGAAGCGGTAGCCCATCCCGCGCACCGTCTCGATGCGCTCGGCCCCGAACTTGCCGCGCAGGTACCGCACGTACACCTCGACCACGTTCGAACCCGGGTCGAAGTCGTAGCCCCACACCCGGCTGAGCAGCTGTTCGCGGGACAGCACCTGCTCGGGGGAGCGCAGGAACGTCTCGGCGAGCTCGAACTCGCGGGCCGACAGCTCGACGGTCACTCCGTCGACCTCGGCGCGTCGGGAGCGCAGGTCGAGCCGCACCGCCCCGTGCCGCAGCTCCGTGGGCTCGGCGGCGACGGCGGCCTCCGCCTCGCGCAGCCGCGTCCGCACCCGGGCGAGCAGCTCGTCGAAGCGGAACGGCTTCGTGACGTAGTCGCTCGCGCCCTCGTCCAGGCCCCGCACGGTGTCCTCGGTAGAGCCTCGGGCCGTCAGCATGATCACCGGCGTCGTCACTCCGTCGCCGCGCAGTCGCCGCAGCACGGTGAAGCCGTCCATGCCGGGCAGCCCGACATCCAGCAGGATCAGGTCGAACTCGGTGCCCGTCGCGAGCGCCAGCGCGTCGTCGCCGCGCCCGGCGCGGGTCGTGCGATACCCGGCCGCGCGCAGCCCCTTCTCCACGAACGTGGCGATCCGGTCCTCGTCCTCCGCGATCAGGATGCTCGTCATGCTGAACCCTCCGTGTCATCCAGCGTTCCGCCCTGGAGCGGCAGCACCAGCGTGAAACGCGCGCCGCGCCCCGGAGCGGAGTCGACCTCGACCCGCCCCCCGTGCGCCGCCGCGATCGCCCGCACGATCGACAGCCCCAGCCCCGATCCGGCCGTGCCCCGTCCGTCGTCCACGCGCCCGAAGCGCTCGAAGATGCGCTCGTGCGCCTCGACCGGGATGCCCGGCCCCTCATCCTGCACCCAGCAGCGCAGCACCCGTCCCGCGCGGCGGCTGCCGAGCGCGATCCGCGTGCCCTCCGGGGCGTACTTCCGGGCGTTGTCGGCCAGCTGCAGCCACGCCTGCGTGACGCGCGCGGCATCGAGCCGCGCGACCCCCCGGGCCTCGGCCTCCAGCGCCCAGTCATGGCTCGGGATCACCCGCACCTTCTCGAACACGTCGCGCGTGAGCCGGCCGAGATCCACCGGCGCCGGACGGTGCAGCGCCGGTCGTTCCGCGTCCGCGAGCGCCGCGATGTCGGCCACGAGCCCCGACATCCGTTCGAGCTCGTCGGTCGCGATCGCGAGCGTTTGCTCGACCTCGGCGGGATCGCGCGCGTCGAGCAGCTCGAGATGACCGCGCACGATCGTCAGCGGCGTCGACAGCTCATGACGCACGTCGTCGAGCAGGCGCTGCTGCGCCTGGAACGACGACTCGAGCCGGGAGATCATGTCGTTCATCGTGCGGCCCAGCTCCGAGAGGTCGTCGTTGCCCGCGACGGGGATCCGCTCGCCCAGATCCGACGCGCTGATCCGTGCCGCCGTGTCGCGCAGCTCGCGCACGGGCCCCAGCAGGCGACCCGCCACGAACCAGCCGACCAGCGCGACCAGCGCCAGCGCGCCGCCGGCGACCCACCAGAACACCGTCATCACGCCGTGGAGGTCCTGCAGGCGCCCCTCGATGTCCACCGCCGAGACGAACACCCCGACCGAGTCGGTGCCCTCCAGCCGGATCGGGACCGCGATGTAGCGCAGCGTCCGTTCGCCCGCGCCCGTCGTGCCCAGCACGGTGCGCTCGCCGCCCGTCGCCTCGACCATGTCCCGCACGAACTCCGCGTCCGTCAGCCGGAACGCCGTCGAGACGCCGGGAACGAACGCCGGCCGGCCGTCGACGATGCCCACGGCGCTGCCCTGGATCCCCGGGGTCACGGTGCGCACGAGGTCGTGCATGAGCTCCGCCGTCGTCGCGAACGCCGGCGTCGGCACGTCGACCCCGGACCCTCCCTCCGCAGCGTCCGGCCCCCGGCCCGACACCACCAGCCGCACGTCGTCGAGCTCCTGCATCAGCTCCTCGTCGATCGCCGCGAGATCGCGACCCCGCTGCAGCAGGTAAGCGACGGACCCGGCCGAGATCAGCCCGAGCGCAGTCACGACGAGGATCGCGGCCAGGATGCGCACCCTCACCGACACGACGCGTCGCCCGCTCATCCGGGTCAGCATATTCTCTTTCTCCCACGCGTCGGGCCCCGAGGGGCCGCTCCGCGAGGGAGGCGCTTCCGCTGCGCTTCAGCGCGCCGGCGCTGCGCGCCTGGTTGGCGGGCGCACTCGCGCCCGCACGCTCGCGCTTCGCGCTCGCACCGGGTTGAGGTGGGTGGGTGGGGTTGAGGTCGGTGGGTAGGGGCAAGGGGTAGGGGTGGGGCTTTTGGTCGCTCGTTGAGCGGAGGCCGCGGAGCGGCCGAAGTCGAAACGGGTTGAGCGGAGCCGCGGAGCGGCGGAGTCGAAACCGGGTGCGAGCCGTGGCGTCGCGGTTGGGGAGTGTTCTTTTTTCTCCCACGCTCTCTTCTTTTCTCCCACGCTCTCTTTCTTTTTCTCCCACGCGTCGGGCCCCGAGGGGCCGCTCCGCGAGGGAGGCGCTTCGCTTTGCTTCGCGCGCCGGCGCTGCGCGCCTGGTGGCGGGCGCACTCGCGCCCGCGCGCTCGCGCTGACGCGCTCGCACAGGGATTGAGGTGGGCGGGGTGAGTAGGGGGTAGGAGTAGGGGACTTTTGGTCGCTCGTTGAGCGGAGCGGCGGAGCCGCCGAGTCGAAACCGGGTGCAACCTCCTCGGACGTCAGCCGGACTGGGCCGACTCGACCGTGTGGGTGAGGCGGGGGAAGAGGGGATGGGAGGGTTCCAGGCCCGTCACTCGGGCCGTGAACGTCGCCGCGTCGAGCTCGGCCAGCAGCCGGCGCAGCTCGGCGGATTGCTCATCCTCGGGGTCGTCGAACGCCAGCGCGGCTCCGATCGCGGCCAGCAGGGCGTCCACGGGCAGACCGCGCTCGGCCGCCTCCGCCGCCGGGCCCACGAAGCGCTCGTGGCGAGAGAGCTTGCGCAGCGGCTGCCGCCCGACGCGCCGCACCGTGTCGGGAAGGACCGGGTTGCGGAAGCGGCCGAGGATCGTGGCGCGGTACCCGGCGAGGTCCTCGGGCGCGAAGCCGTGCTTGGCCGCCAGCAGCGCCGAGGTCTCCTCGAGCGCCGCCGCCACGCCCGCGGCGACGGCCTCGTCGGCGAGCGCGTCCGAGAGCCGCTCGTGGCCCGCGCGCGCCCCGAGGTACGCCGCCGTCGCGTGGCCGGTGTTGACCGTGAACAGCTTGCGCTCGATGTACGGCGCCAGATCGTCCACGAAGTGCGCGCCCGGGATGCGCGGCGGGTGAGCGCCGAACGGATGCCGCTCGATCGCCCACTCGAAGAACGGCTCGACCGTGACGTCGATGCCGCCCGCCTCGGGCTGGCCCGGCACGATCCGATCCACCGCGGTGTTCGCGAACACGGCCCTGGCCACCAGCGCGTCCCAGCCCGTGCCCGCTGAGACCTGCATGTGCTCGCGCAGCGTGTCCGTGGCTCCGATCGCGTTCTCGCACGCCATCACCTGCAGGGGAGCGGCATCCGGATCGCGCAGAGCCAACCCCGCGACGATGTGCGGCGCGATGAAGCGCAGCACGGCCGGGCCGACGGCGGTGGTGACGACGTCCGCCGTTGCCACCTCCGCCGCCACCGCGTCGGGATCCGCCGAGCTGTCGATCGCGCGGAAGCCCGTCACGACCCGGTCGCGCCCGCCGGGACCCGCCTCGTGCACCGTGTACTCGTCGGCGGCGTTGATGGCGTCGACGAGTGCCGTCGCGACGTCGGAGAAGACCAGCTCGTAGCCGCCCTCGTGCAGCAGCAGCCCCACGAATCCGCGGCCGATGTTGCCCGCGCCGAAGTGCACAGCCTTCACGGGATCAGCCCTCGTTCACCGTCTGGAGCAGCGTGTACAGCTCCTCCGGGGTCTCGGCCGCCTTGAGCCGCGCCACCTGATCCTCGTCCGAGAACAGCAGCGCCACGTTCGACAGCAGTGACAGGTGCTCGTCGCCCTTGCCGGCGATGCCGACGACGAAGGTCACCCGGTCACCGTCCCAGTCGATGCCGCCGTCGTAGCGGACGACGGTGAGGGCGGAGGCGAGCACGGCGTCCTTGGCGTCGTTGGTGCCGTGCGGGATGGCCAGCTCGTTGCCCATGTACGTCGAGACGGTCTGCTCGCGGGCGACCATGGCGTCGTAGTACGCGCCCGTCACGGCGCCGGCGCCCTCGAGCAGGTCGGCCGCCTCCCGCAGCGCCTCCTCGCGGCTGGCGGAGCCGGCGTGGATGCGCACGTTGCGCGCCTCCAGCACCCCGGAGCCGGATGCCGCGGCGCGCGCCTCGGCACGCGTCGCGGGGGCGGAACCCGCCGGTCCTGCCGGCTCCGCCGGGGCCGCGTCCGGGGCGTCGGCCGCCTGTTCGGCGCGCTGGGCGAGGACCATCTGCACGACCTCGTCGTAGCGCGGCGAGCCCATGAAGTTGTCGACCGAGACGTGCACGGCCGACTGCTCGCGCTCCCGCGCGCGGGGGGTGAGCTGCTGCTGCGTGATCACGACGTCGGCCGAGCCGTCGAGGGCCGCGATGGCCTTGTTCGTCACGTTCACGCCCTCGACGCCGGCGGCCTTGAACTTGTTGCGCAGCACGCTGGCGCCCATCGCCGACGAGCCCATGCCCGCGTCGCACGCGAACACCACGCGCTCGATCGTGCGGGGCGGCGCGACCGTGGTGCCGGTCGACGCGCCCGCCAGGCCGCTGAGCGCAGCCGACGACCGGCCCTTGTTGGCCTCGGTGCGCGCGATCGCCTCCGAGAGGCCGCCCTCGCCATTCGCGTCCGCGGCGAGATCCCGCTTCCTGCTGGCGAGGAGGAACACGGCGGACACCGCGAACGTCACGGCCGCAGAGATCACCACCGAGAGGATCACGCCGAGGTGGCTGCCCGTCGCCGTCTGGATGAGCACGGCGAGGATCGATCCCGGCGAGGCCGCCGCCACGAGCCCGGACTGGAAGATCACGTTGGTCATGACCCCGCTGGCGCCGCCCGCGATCAGGCCCACGATGAGCACCGGCTTGGCGAGCACGTAGGGGAAGTACACCTCGTGGATGCCGCCGATGAACTGGATCACCAGTGCACCGGGAGCGGTCGCGCGCGCAGCCCCCACGCCGAAGATCGTGATCGCGAGCAGCAGGCCCGCGCCCGGCCCGGGGTTGGCCTCGACGAGGAAGAGCAGGCTCCGGCCTGTCTGGGCCGACTGCTCCGCTCCGATCGGGGTGAACACGCCGTGGTTGATGGCGTTGTTGAGGAACACCACCTTCGCCGGCTCGACGATGATGCTCGCGAGCGGGATGAGCCGGTTGTCGACCAGCCAGCCCACGGCGGATCCGAGCACCTGCGTCAGCCACTGCATGACCGGCGCCAGCCAGAAGAACGCCGCGAGCGCCGCGAAGAACCCGACGAAGCCGGCGGAGAAGTTGTTCACCAGCATCTCGAACCCGGCCTTGACCTTGCCGTCCCAGAGCCTCTCGATCTGCTTCAGGACGTAGGCTGCCAGCGGCCCGGCGATCATGGCGCCGAGGAACATGACGGTGCCCTCGGCCCCGATGATCACGCCGAACGCCGCGAGGGCTCCGACGACGCCGCCCCGGTGCCCGTAGACCAGGTTGCCGCCCGTGAACGCGATCAGCAGCGGCAGCAGGTAGTTGATGATCGGGCCGACCAGGCCCGTCCACTCCGTGCCGTCGGACGCCTCGCCGCCGCCCAGGATGGCGGAGTCCGCCCACCGCCATGCCTCGACGGGGCTGTCGTTGCCGAGCCAGCCGTCGGGGATGAACAGGGCCGTGAGAAGGCCCCACGCGATGAAGGCCGCGATATTGGGCATGATCATGCCCGAGAGGAAGGTGCCGAATCTCTGCACGCCGACCCGGATCCCGCCCCGGGGGCGGTTCTCGGTGCCTGCTTCGGCTGACGTCGTCGTCATTGCAACGCCTTTCATGACTGAGGGGAGGAAGGACGGGGTCAGGACCCCGCGGGGGTCTCGGCCGCCGCGAGTGCCGCCGCGCGAGCGCCGGCGGCGTCGTCGGCCTCGAGAGCCGCTTGCGCGATGCGGCGCGCGGCGGCGAGATCGAAGCGCGCGAGGGAGGTGCGCACGTCCGCGAGCGCCGCGGGCGTCATGGACAGGGTGGTGGCGCCCAGGCCCACCAGGACCACGGCCAGCAGCGGGTCCGCCGCGGCCTCGCCGCAGATGCCGACCGGCTTGCCGTGGGTCGCGCCCGCCGCTCCCACCTGCGCGACCAGCCGCAGCACCGCGGGATGCCAGGGATCCTGCAGGCCCGCGACCGACCCGAGGAGACGGTCGGCGGCCATCGTGTACTGCGTCAGATCGTTCGTGCCGATCGACGCGAAGTCGGCGTGGGCGAGCGCGCGGTCGGCGAGCAGGGCGATCGAGGGGACCTCCACCATGATGCCGGCGGTCTGCAGGCCCAGTTCGTGGGCGAGGTCCGTGAAGTACGCCGTCTCCTCAACCGTGGAGACCATCGGGGCCATGACCCACAGGTCCGCGCCCGCCTCCGCGTTCGCGTCGGCGAGCGCCGTGAGCTGATCGCGCAGGATCCGCTCGTTCGCGCGCAGGGCGCGCAGGCCCCGCAGGCCGAGGGCGGGATTGTCCTCCTCGGCGTCGCCCAGGAACGGCAGAGGCTTGTCGGCGCCGGCGTCCAGGACCCGCACGACCACCTTCTTGCCGCGGAACGCCGTCAGCAGCGCGGCGTATTCGGCGCGCTGCGCCTCGGCGCTCGGCGCCTCGCGGGAGCTGAGGAAGAGGAACTCGGTGCGGAACAGTCCCACGCCCTCCGCGCCCTGGGCGAGGGCCTCCTCGGCGCCCGCCGGAGAGCCGAGGTTCGCCAGCAGGGGCACGGGCGTGCCGTCCGCGAGCCGGCCGGGGCCGACGGGCGCGCTCTCGGCCGCTGCCCGCGCGTCGGCGCGCCGACGGGCGTCGGCGAGCTGATCGTCCGTCGGGTGCGCGACGACGCTCCCCGCCGCGGCGTCGACGATCACGACGTCTCCGTCGGACAGGCGGTCCGCGTCCGCGGCGCCGACGACCGCCACGATGCCCTTCTCGCGCGCGAGGATCGCGGTGTGCGACGTGGGGCCGCCCTCGGTCGTGACGAGCGCGAGCACGCGCTGCGGCGACTCGGGATCGAGATCGAGCAGGGCCGTGTCGGCCGGCGCCAGGTCGTCGGCGACGAGCACGAACGGATGGCCCGGGGTGGGCACGCCGGGAGCCGGCTCACCCCGCAGGTGGGCGATGACGCGCGCGGCGATGTCGTCGAGGTCCGCCGCCCGCTCCCCGAGATAGCCGCCGGCCTGCTCGAGCATCCCGCGGAACTCCGCGAACGCCTCGTGCACCGCCCGCTCGGCGGTCCTGCCGTCCGCGATGCGCGACTCGACCGCCTCCTCGAGCGAGGGGTCCTCGGCCATCATCGCCTGCGCCTCGAGCACCTCGCGCGCGGTGCCGCCCGCGTTCTCGGCCCGCAGCGACAGCTCGGCGGCGACGGCGGCGACCGCCTCGCTCACGCGCGCGGACTCCTCCTCGGGAGACCGGGCGCTCGGGACGTCCTCGGGGGCGGGCGCCCGCTCGGCCATCCGCACGACGGGACCGGACGCGACGCCCAGCCCGATCCCGACGCCCGCGATCCGGACGCCGGCGGGCTCCCCGGCGGTGGGCACGGCGCTCATTCGGCGTCGTGGTCGGTCGTGAGCAGCTCGGCGAGCGCGTCGAGGACGCCCTCGGCACCGTCGCCCTCGGCCGTGAGCGTGACCTCGTCGCCCGTCTCCACGCCGAGCGCGATCACGCCGAGGATGCTCGCCGCGTTGACGGGCTTTCCGTCGCCCTTGGCGATCGTGACGGGGATGCCGGCGTCCTTCGCCGCCTGCGCGAAGAGCTTCGCGGGCCGGGCGTGCAGGCCGTGCGACGAGCCGATCCGGACGGTGCGCGAGACGGTGCTCATGGTGTTCCCTTCGTGGTGGTGGAAGGGATCCCCTCGGGGGATCCCGCGGTGGTGGAAGGGATCCCCTCGGGGGATCCCGCGGTGGCAGGGGCGTCTGCGTGCGCGGCCGCCCGGTCGGCGGCTTCGCGGGCGAGCGCGAGCGCGCGGTGCCCGTCGAGGTCGCGGAAGATGTCGTCGGGCAGCTGAGCGACGGCGACGCCGCGCGGCGCGGCGAGGGCGCGCACGTCGGCGAGCGAGCGGCTCAGGTGGGGGCCGAGGAGCACGACGTCGGCCGAGTCCAGGTCGATCGGGAGGGACTGCTCGGTTCCCGCGAAGGCGCTCAGCTCGAGCCCGGAGGAGGCCGCCGCGCGGCGCACGCGCAGCGCGACGAACGTGCTGGAGGCGCCGGCGCCGCACACTACGAGGATCCTCATCGATCGACCACTTTCCCTTCCGATCGATCCTCGCGCGCGACGCGGCGGGCGGCAACGAGGCTTGTTTCCGCCGGGGCGGAAGATGATCGCGGCGGGCGCGACCGTGGTTGACTGGCCCGCATGACGAGGCGGCGGCAGGACCGGATGCTGGGCCTCCTCCTGCGCCGCGGCGAGTGGACGACGGCCGCCACGCTCGCCGATCAGCTCGGCGTCACGCCGCGCAGCGTGCGCTCGTACGTCACGGCGATCAACGCGCGCATCCCGGGCGGGGACGCGATCGAGTCCGGCCCCGCGGGCTACCGCGCCACCCCCGCGGCGGCCGCCGCGCTGAGCGTCGACGCCGAGCCCGAGTCGGGCAGTCCGCGGGAGCGCCTGCACGCGATCGTGCGCGCATTGCTCGACGCGGACGCCGGCATCGACGTGTACGAGATGGCCGACCGGTTGCACGTGAGCGCGGCGACGCTCGAGGGCGACCTGGGGCGGATCCGGGCGCTCCTGGGCGCAGACCTGACGCTGGAGCGGTCGGGCCCCCGAGTGCGGCTGGCGGGCACCGAGCTCGCACAGCGCCGTCTCGTGAGCCGCCTGGCGCACGACGAGATGGAGGAGGGGGCGTTCGACCTGGAGGCGCTCCGGCGGGCGGCAGAGGCGATCGCGATCCCGGCGCGTGCCCTCGGCGCGTTCAAGAGCGACCTGGTCGCGCGGCTGGGGACGCTCGGGTTCTTCGTCAACGAGCTCGCGGCGGCCGACGTCGTGCTGCACATCGCGATCGCCGCGGACCGGGTGGCCCAGGGGCGCGCGCTGGAGTCCGCGCACGGCGAGCCCGACGAGACGCGCGAACGCATCGCGGAGGCCGTCGGCGAGCTGACCCTGACGCACTTCGGCGTCCGGCTCGGCCGCGGCGACCGGCTCCACCTCGCCGCGCTCGTGCTCACGCGCATCGTCGTTCCCGGGGCCCAGGGCGCCGGCGCGGCGCCGCTCGACCCCGCGATCGGCGACGCCGTGCGGCGCGCGGTCGAGCGCGCCGCCGCGGACTACCTGGTCGACATCGCCGAACCCGACTTCGTGCAGCGGCTCTCGCTGCACGTGCAGAACCTGGTCTTCCGCGCGCGGGAGCAGGCGTGGTCCCGCAACCCGCTCACGCGAACGCTGAAGTCGGCGTACCCCATGGTCTTCGACGTGGCCGTGTCGATCGCCGGAGACCTGTCAGACGCGCTGGGCGTGCCGATCCGCGACGACGAGATCGCGTACATCGCGATGCACGTGGGCGGACGCCTCGAGCGCAGCCGGCGATCCGAGTCGACGCTCACCGCGACGATCGTGTGCCCCGGTTACTACGAGCTGCACGAGCTGCTGCGCTCGAGCGTCGACCGCTCCCTCGGGCGCGCGATCGAGGTCACCGGGGTCGAGACGCGCGTGGACCCCGACTGGGATGCCATCGACACGGACCTGGTGCTCACGACGATCGAGCCGCCGCTGCGCCCGGAACCGAGGGCGTCCGACCGCCCGATCTCGCCCGACCGGATCGTGCGGATCCAGCCGTTCCTCACGGAGGCGGACGTCGAGCGCGTCGCGGCCGCTGCCGCGCGGCTGCGCAGGGCGCGCCGGCTCAGCCGCCTGCGCGGCGAGCTCGAGCGCTACTTCGTGCCCGGCGCGTTCGTGCGCGGCCTGGACGGCTCGCGGGGTGAGGAGGACGTCATCCGCCTGCTGGGCGGCCTGCTCGCGAGCCAGGGGATCATCGACGGCGACTACGTCGAGAGCGCGATCGAGCGCGAGCGGCTGTCGTCCACGGCGTTCACCGAGACCCTCGCCGTGCCGCACGCCCTGCGGATGACGGCCGCGCGCACCGCGATCGCCGTCGGGATCGCCGACCAGCCCATCGCCTGGGGCGATGCGCGGGTGAGCGTGGTGGCGCTCGTGGCGTTCAGCGAGAGCGACCGCCCCGCCTTCCAGACGGTGTTCGAGCAGTTCGTCGAGGTGTTCGGTGAGCCGGAGAGCGCGCAACGGCTCATCCGCCGCGGCACGGATCTTTCCGCGTTCCTGGATGAGCTCGCGGCCGTGATCGACGGCTGAGCAGGCTCGAGGTGCCGCGGGCCCGCCCTCGGGTCACCCGTGGTCGTGGCGGTCGGCAAGACGGTCGGCAGTCGGATCGCCGGAGCGGCGACCTCGGGCCGAGGGGGAAGCTTCGCGGGCGGCGATCTCGACCCAGGACTTCGTCGTGTCCGTCTCGTCGCCGAGCTCCGCCATGCTCGGCACCGGCAGCTCATCGATCTCGCCCGGGCGCAGGATCCTGAGATACTTGCCACGGCGCTCGGCCACGCCCGCGTCGTACATCGCATCAGTGACGAGGCAGTATCTGCTGCCGGCCTGCAACGTCGAGAAGTCCCCGAGAGAAACCCAGCGCTGCGCGCGGTCCAGTACGCGGTACAGTCCGTGCGGCCCATGGTCTGCGGTCGCGCGCGTGAGGGCCGACCAGTAGTCGCTGCGGAGGACGCTGGGGATGATGATGCGGTGCTGACGGTCCGCGATCAGTTCTCCGTTCATCGCGATCCGAGCCGAGCGGCCGTTGCCGTCCTCGAACGGGTGGACCTCGCTGACGAGGAACATCATGTACACCGCCCGCTGGAACGGGTCGGACAGCGCCTCGCCCTCCTCCCATCCCGCGCGCAGGGTCCCGACCACGTGGGCGGGGTCGACGAACGTCGTCGTCCCGGCGCGGTTCGCCCCCTGCTTCCACATGCCGGGGCTCTTGTCCGGTCGTCCGGCCATGACCACGCGGTGCCTGTCACGGAGCATGTCCATGAATTCCTCGGCGTCGCCGGGGACACGACCCATCTCGGCGTCGTCCGAGACGATCTGCCAGGTTCCGCGCATGTCATGCGCATCCCCCGGCTTGCCGACGTCCTCTCCTCCGAACACCACTCGCTCGGCCTCGTTGACATCGAGGGTCGAACCCTCGATGTGGTTGGAGAAGTACGCCTCGTAGAAGGGGACGTTTGCCGCCCGTGAGACGCTCTCGACGAACCGCTGCACCAGCTTCTGACGGGTCAGGTCGGCGGCGAACCGGCGGAACAGGCCGACGCGCGCGGCGTCGTACGTCTCGCGTCGCTGCGCCGCTCGCATGGCACGGCTCGTCGTGGCGACGGTGCGGCACTCGCCGCGCGCAGCCTCCACGAAGACGCGGATCGACGCGGCAGCGACCTTGTTCACGTCCCGGTCGACCGAGGCCATGATGCTGTCCACCTGCGCGGGCGTGTAGGTGGTCACGATGCGAACCACCTGGTCGTGCAGCTCTTCGCGCGTGAGGCGACGGCGCACGTAGCCCGGCCGGCCGCGCTGCTCCGCGTTGTCGATCAGGGCCCTGACCGGGCTCGAGGCGAACAGCCGGCCCTGCAGATCCAGCGGTTGGTCATCCGGGCGCCGGTGATCCTTGGAGCCGTCCGGGTAGACGGTGAGGCCCGGCAGCCGCAGCGGCGTGGACCGCGGGTGGCTCACGAACAGCTCTCCGTCCACGGGGCGCAGAGCGAAGCCCGAGCGATCCGAGATCACCGCGGTGGGCAGGAGGCGGCCGACGATCTCCTGCCACTTTGCGGCGACGACGTCCGCCGGCTCCGCGCCCACGGCATCGGTCCACACGCCGCGGGCGAGCGGCATGATGACGCCGCTCTGGACCTGGCGCTGACGCGCCCGAGTCGACGTGAAGTCCTCTGCGAGGTATACGCCGGCCGCATGCGGCGGGATGTGCGCAGTTCGCCGGGTATTCATCGCTCGAACTCGTCTCCCCGCGTAGTTTTCGCCTCAATAGTAACCCACTATCGCGTAGTTTTCGGGGAAATTCCGTCGTGGCGGGAGATTTAGCGGGGGACGATTCCGCCGCTGGCGGTGGCCGAGCGCGGTCACGGCGCGGTGAGCAGGGCGGACGCCGCCTCGATCGTGGCGTCGGCGCCGGGGCCGTCGGCCTCGAGCGTGACCGGGTCGCCCGGCTCGAGCGCGAGCTCCATGACGGCCATGATGCTCGCGGCGTCGACGACGCGCCCCGCCACGCGGAGCCGCAGCCCGCCCGGCGCCGACTGCGCGAGCCGAGCGAGTTGAGCCGCCGGTCGCGCATGCAGACCGGCCGCCCCGCCCACCACCACGCGCCGCTGCACCATGCACCTACGCTACCCACGCCGCGCGCGGGCGGCCGTGTTGCGGTGTGTGACGGCGCGCGTGGCGGGTGGTGCGAGTGCTTCCTAGGCTGGCGGGCGACCAGGAGGTGGATGTGAGAGAGCCGGCGATCGAGACGGTGCTTCCCGTGCAGCGCGCGGTGGCGGCCGCGTGGCCCAGTGCGTGGATCGACGCGATCGCGATGCGCGCGGACGCCCAGGGCATCGTCGTCGTCACGCTCGCGGGCGATGAGGTTGCGCTCGCCGCGGGGGCTCACGTCGAGCCGGGCGAGCCCGTCGCGTTCCACCCCGTCGCCGAAGTGCTGTCGGTCCGCGGCGCGCTCGTGCGCGCGCGGCGACGCTGACGCGACGCGACACGACCGCGCGTCAGCGCCGTTCCGCGCGCGGGCTGCGCTCAGGCCGCGGACATCGAGGACATCGCGCGGCGACAGGTCTCGACCATCGCCTCGCACGCCGACGCGCAGATGCGGCAGTGCTCGTGCATCTCCGCGTGCCGGCGGCACTCCGCCGCGCAGGCCTCCGCCATCGTGACGCACGCCGTCATCATGGCGTGCATGACGCCCGGCTCGTAGCCCGTCGGGCGCATCATCATGCGCATGGTCGCGGTCGCGACGTCGGCCATGTTGGCGCACATCGACGCGCACCGCGCCATGTCGTCGCCGGAGTCGGCGTCGGCGCACATCGTCGCCGTCATGCTCACGGCCGAGCACGCCTCGATGCACTCCTGCATCATCGCCATGTCCATGCCCGTGGTCGCTGCCTGCGGCATCGACTCCATCATCTCCATCATCGTGCCCATGTGCTGCGTCCCTTCTGTCTCACGCCGCGACGCGGCGTCTGCGAACGGGTCGCGTCGCCGTGCGGCGACGGACGGGGTGCTTTCGCGAGCATCGTACGTCGCGGTGCGAGGGGCGCCAAGGGGGTCGACGGCGGGCGTCAGGACATCCGGTCCAGCAGTTCGCGGACGGCCGCCTCGAGGGCCTCGAGCCGGGTCGCCGCGTCCTCCGCGCTCTCCCCGCGGACGTCCAGGTAGACCTTCAGCTTGGGCTCGGTGCCGCTGGGCCGCACGATCACGCGCGACCCGTCCGCGAGTGCATAGCGCAGCACGTCGCCGCCCAGGCCCGCCGGATCCTGCAGCAGGTCGTCCGCGCGTGCGACCGCGAGCTCCCCGAAGGTCGCGGGAGGGTCGGCGCGCAGGGCCGCCATGACCGACGCGATGATGGACACGTCGTCGACGCGGACGGACACCTGCCCGCTGGCGAACAGGCCGATCTCCGCCGTGAGCTCGTCGAGGAGATCCGGGACGCTCGCCCCGCGCCCCCGCGCCTCCGCCACGAGCTGCAGGAAGGCGACCGCGGCGGAGATGCCGTCCTTGTCGCGCACCGTCTCGGGGTTGACCAGGTAACCCAGCGCCTCCTCGAAGCCGTACACGAGGCCCGGCGCGCGGGAGATCCACTTGAACCCCGTGGGCGTCTCGTGGAAGTCCAGGCCGTACCGCTGCGCGATCAGGCCGAGGCCGGGCGAGGAGACGAGCGAGCAGGCCAGCGACGCGCCGGGCGAGCCGGATGCGGCGCGCGCCGCGCGCAGCCCGAGCAGCAGGCCCACCTCGTTCCCCGTGAGGCGCCGCCAACCGTCGCCGGAGGGCACGGCCACGGCCAGCCGGTCGGCGTCCGGGTCGTGCGCGATGACCAGCTCCGCGCCCTCGGCATCGGCCCGCTCGTACGCGAGGTCCATCGCGCCGGGCTCCTCGGGATTGGGGAACGCGACCGTGGGGAACGATCCGTCCGGCTCGATCTGCTCCGGCACCACCGTCGGGGACGGGTAGCCGGCCGCCTCGAGCACCCGCGCGAAGGTCTCCCAGCCGACGCCGTGCAGCGCCGTGTACACCCAGCGCAGCTCGCCGGCTCCGACGGGCGCGGGGCCGACCGAGGCGGTGGCCGCGACGTACGCGTCGACGACGGCCTCGTCGCCGACCTCGTACGCGTCCGAGCGCGGCAGGTCGGCGACGGACGCCTCGTCGGCGATCCTCCGGATACACGCCGCGATGGCGGCGTCGGACGGCGCGACGATCTGCGAGCCGCCGTCGCCGCCGCCCAGATAGACCTTGTAGCCGTTGTCGTTCGGCGGGTTGTGGCTGGCCGTGACCATCACGCCGGCGTCGGCGCCCAGGTGCCGGACGGCGAATGCGAGCACGGGCGTCGGGAGCCGGCGCGGCAGCAGCACGGCCCGCAGGCCGGCGCCTGCGAACAGCTCGGCGGAGTCGCGCGCGAACACGTCGGAGTTGCGCCGACCGTCGTAGCCGATGACCACGGTCGGTGCGCGCGACGAGCCGCGCTCCTTCTCGCGCTCGCGCAGGTAGGCGGCGAAACCGGCCGCGGCCTGCGCGACGAGGACGCGGTTCATCCGGTTGCTCCCGGCGCCCAGCTCACCCCGGAGCCCCGCCGTGCCGAACTGCAGCCGCCCGTCGAAGCGGTCGCGCAGCTGGTCGAGCGCGGCGGCGTCGTCGGCCTCGGCGCGGGCGATCAGGTCGCCGAGCTCGCCACGCGTCTCGGGGTCGGGGTCCTGTGCGAGCCACGCCCGCGCGCGGACCAGCAGGTCGCGGGCGGTGCTCGCGGGGTGCGGCGCGCTCACAGCTCACCGATCACGCGGGCGAGCAGGTCGGAGATGACCGGCTCGGCCTCGCGGCCCGCCTCGATCACCTCCGCGTGGCTGAGCGGCACCGGCGAGATGCCCGCCGCGAGGTTCGTGATGAGCGAGAAGCCCAGCACCTCCATGCCGGCCTCGCGCGCCGCGATCGCCTCGAGGGCCGTGGACATTCCGACGATGTCACCGCCGATCGCCTTCGCCATGCGCACCTCGGCGGGCGTCTCGTAGTGCGGCCCGCGGAACTGGCAGTACACGCCCTCGTCGAGCGAGGGGTCCACGCCGCGGGCGAGGTCGCGCAGGCGCCGCGAATAGAGGTCGGTCAGGTCGACGAACGTCGCCCCCTCGAGGGGGGAGTCGGCGGTCAGGTTGATGTGGTCGCTGATCAGCACGGGTTGCCCGGGCCGCCAGTGGTCGCGGATGCCACCGGCCCCGTTCGTGAGCACCATCGTCGTGGCGCCCGTCGCCGCCGCCGTCCGCACGCTGTGGACGACGCGACGCACGCCGTGGCCCTCGTAGTAGTGCGTGCGGGCACCGATCACGAGCACGGCCCGCCCGCCGGGAGTGCGGAGGGAGCGGAGGGTGCCGACGTGGCCCTCGAGCGCGGGCCTCGAGAACCCCGTGACCTCCGTCGCAGGCACGGTGGCGACGGTCTCGCCGATCAGCTCGGCGGCACGGCCCCAGCCGCTGCCGAGCGTCACCGCGATGTCGTGGCGCTCCACGCCGGTGAGCCGGGCGATGTCGGCGGCGGCGGTCCGCGCCACCTCGAACGGATCGTCGGGAGGATCGAGCGGATGGGCCTGCGTCATGGCACCACGATAACCGTGGCGGGCGGGGGATCGCCGTGGACGCGCGCGGGCGTCAAGGGGCTGGCAGGACCCCGCGGGTGGGGAAGAATGGGGCCATGGTCTTTGATTTCGAGCGCAGGCAGCGGATCGCGATCCTCGGAGGAGGTCCCGGCGGATATGAGGCGGCGCTCGCGGGCGCCCAGCTGGGCGCCGACGTGACGGTCGTCGAGCGGGCGGGGATCGGCGGGTCGGCGGTCATCACGGACGTCGTGCCGTCCAAGACCCTCATCGCCACGGCGGACGCCGCGCTGTCGATCGCGGGCGCCGGCGAGCTCGGCGTGCAGTTCTACGCGCGGGGCGACAACGGCAAGCCGCTGCGGCCGGAGATCGCCATCAACCTGCTCGCGATCAACAAGCGCCTCCTCGCGCTCGCCGGGCAGCAGTCGGAGGACATGCGCAGCCGCCTGATGGAGGCCGGCGTGAAGATCATCGCGGGCCACGGACGCCTCGAGGGCGACGGCGCGGTCGTGGTGTCGACGGGCCCCGAGGGCACGGACTTCGACCGCATCGAGGCCGACACGATCGTCGTGTCGACCGGCGCCACGCCGCGCGAGCTGCCCGCCGCGCGGCCCGACGGCGACCGGATCTTCACATGGAAGCACCTCTACAACCTCACGGCCGTGCCGGAACACCTGATCGTGGTCGGGTCGGGCGTGACGGGCGCCGAGTTCGCCTCGGCCTACATGAACCTGGGCGCCAAGGTGACGCTCGTCTCCAGTCGCGATCAGGTGCTGCCGGGCGAGGACGCCGACGCGGCCAAGGTGCTCGAGAAGGTGTTCCAGCGAGGGGGCATGACGCTGCTGGCGAAGGCCCGCGCCGAGAAGGTCGAGAACACCGGCGACGGCGTCGTGGTGACCCTCGCGGACGGCCGCGTGATCGAGGGGTCTCACTGCCTCATGGCCGTCGGCGCCATCCCGAACACGGGGGGCATCGGCCTCGAGGAGGCGGGCGTGCAGATGACGGAGTCGGGGCACATCCGGGTCAACAAGGTCAGCCGCACGTCGGTGCCGAACATCTACGCGGCGGGGGACTGCACGACCCTCATGCCGCTCGCCTCGGTCGCGTCCATGCAGGGGCGCACGGCCGTGTTCCACGCGATGGGCGACACGGCGATCCCGCTCGAGGAGCGCAAGATCGCGTCCAACATCTTCACCAACCCCGAGATCGCGACCGTCGGGTGGACCGAGCGTCACATCCACGAGCGCGTGGTCGACGGCGAGGTCTACACCCTGCCGCTCGCGGCCAACCCGCGGGCCAAGATGATGGGCGTCAAGGACGGCTTCGTGAAGCTGTTCGCCCGCACCGGATCCGGCACCGTGATCGGCGGCGTCATCGTCGCTCCGAAGGCATCCGAGCTGATCTTCCCGATCTCGCTCGCGGTCGAACGGCGCCTGACGGTGGATCAGCTCGCGCGGGCCTTCGCCGCCTACCCGTCGCTCACGGGCTCGATCACGGACGCGGCCCGCGCCATGCACCACGTCGACACGAGCGGCTTCGACCCGGCCTGAGCCCCGGCGCGCCCGCGCCCTCGCGGCGCAAGGGTCGCCGGGTCAGACGATCTGCAGCAGCTGGTGGCCCGCGGGGACCGTCGTTCCCGGTGTGGCGTCGATCGCACGGACCACGCCGTCCTTGTGCGCCTGCAGCGGCTGCTCCATCTTCATCGCCTCGAGCACGACGACCAGGTCGCCCTTGACGACCTGCTGCCCCTCCTCGACCGCGACCTTGACGACCGTCGCCTGCATGGGGGACTTGAGCGTGTCGCCGGACGCGGCCGTCGAGACGGACGTCGCCTGGTGGCTGCGGCGCGACGGCGGCACGACCGCCGGTCGGCCCTGCGCGCCGGGGGCCTGGGCGATACGGTCGGGCAGGCTCACCTCGAGTCGCTTGCCAGAGACCTCGACGACGACCGTGTGACGGGCCTCGGCCGGCTGGGGCGCCTCGACCTCGCCGTCCCACGCCGGGATGTCGTTCACGAACTCGGTCTCGATCCAGCGCGTGTACACGCCGAACGCGCCGGTCTCGGCGGTGAAGGCGGGGTCGCGCACGACCTTGCGGTGGAACGGCAGCACGGTCGGCAGACCCGCGACCTCGAACTCGTCGAGCGCGCGCCGGGAGCGCTCGAGCGCCTCGGCCCGGTCACGGCCCGTGACGATGATCTTCGCCAGCAGGGAGTCGAAGGCGCCGCCCACGACATCGCCGGCCGTGACGCCCGAGTCGAGCCGCACCCCGGGCCCGCCGAACGTCTTGAACACGTGGATGGGGCCGGGCTGGGGCAGGAACCCGCGACCGGGGTCCTCGCCGTTGATGCGGAACTCGATGGAGTGGCCCACGGGCGTCGGGTCGTCGTAGTCGATCGTGCCGCCCGCGGCGATGCGGAACTGCTCGCGCACCAGGTCGATCCCGGTGACCTCCTCGGACACGGGGTGCTCCACCTGGAGGCGTGTGTTGACCTCGAGGAACGAGATCGTGCCGTCGGCGCCGATGAGGAACTCGCACGTGCCGGCGCCGGTGTAGCCGACCTCCCGGAGGATCGCCTTCGACGCCGCGTACAGGGTTTCGTTCTGCTCGTCGGTCAGGAACGGCGCGGGAGCCTCTTCGACGAGCTTCTGGTGACGGCGCTGCAGCGAGCAGTCGCGCGTCGAGATCACCACGACCTTGCCCGCCGCGTCCGCGAGGCACTGCGTCTCGACGTGGCGCGGCCGGTCGAGGTACTTCTCGACGAAGCACTCGCCGCGGCCGAAGGCCGCGACGGCCTCGCGCGTCGCGGAGTCGAACAGCTCCGGGATCTCCTCGAGCGTGCGGGCCACCTTGAGCCCGCGGCCGCCCCCGCCGTACGCGGCCTTGATCGCGATGGGCAGACCCACCTCGCGTGCGAACGCGACGACCTCGTCGGCGCTCGCGACGGGGCCGGGGGTGCCGGGGGCGAGCGGCGCGCCGACCTTCTCGGCCACGTGGCGCGCGGTGACCTTGTCCCCGAGCGCCTCGATCGCCTCGGGCGACGGCCCGATCCAGACGAGTCCGGCCGCCTGCACGGCGCGCGCGAAGTCCGCGTTCTCGGCGAGGAAGCCGTAGCCGGGGTGGACGGCGTCGGCGCCCGAGCGCCGCGCGACGGAGAGGATCTTGTCGATCTGCAGGTACGTCTCCGCGCTCGTCTCGCCGCCCAGCGCGTACGCCTCGTCCGCCAGCCGGGCGTGCAGCGCGTCCCGGTCGGGATCGGCGTAGACGGCGACGGACGAGATCCCCGAGTCGCGGGCCGCGCGGATGATGCGGACGGCGATCTCGCCGCGGTTCGCGATGAGCACCTTGGCGATGGCAGGCATGGATTTCAGCCTACCGACGGGACCCGGGGCGCCTTTGAGTCCACCCCACAAGAAAAGCGCGGGAACGTGTCGGTTCGTCTACGAGGTCAGGCGCGGTTCCACAGCCCCGGCCAGGCGAGGCCGAGCTCGCGCACGAGCCGTCGGATCGTCGACAGCGACATCCCCACGACGGTCGAGGGATCGCCCTCCACCCGCTCGATGAACGCGCCGCCCAGACTGTCGACGGTGAAGGCCCCCGCCACGTGGAGCGGCTCGCCCGTGGCGACGTAGGCGGCGATCTCGGCCTCGTCGACGTCCGAGGCGAACGTGACGCCCGCGGCCGCCGTGGCGTGGACCTCGACCGGATCGGCCCCGGGCGAGACGCGCACCACGCTGTGGCCCGAGTGCAGCGTGCCGGTGCGCCCGCGCATCCGCCGCCACCGCTCGGTCGCCGCCTCGGCCGTGTACGGCTTGCCGTGCACCGCGCCGTCGAGCTCGAACATCGAATCCCCGCCGATCACGATCCCGTCGAACCCAGCGTGCTCGGTCGGGATCCTCGCGGCCACGTCCCCGGCCTTGCGGCGCGCGAGCAGCAGCACGTGCTCCGCCGGGGGCAGGGTGCGGCCCTCGCGCGCCTCGGTCTCGGCGATCACGGCCTCCTCGTCGACTTCCGGCGACATCGTCACCGGCTCGATCCCCGCCTGCCGCAGCAGCATGAGCCGGGCAGGGGACGTCGACGCGAGGCAGACCTGCATGTGGGCGAGTTTATGGGGTGGGGGTGGGAGCCGGGGGAGGGTGTGCGTGGGACGATGGAAGGATGCAGAGCGGGGACATCATCGAGCTGGACGTGACCGGGGTCGCGCACGGGGGCGTCTTCGTCGGGCGCCACGGGGCGAGCGACGACAGCCGGGGCCGGGTCGTGTTCGTGCCCGACGCGCTGCCGGGAGAGTGCGTGCGCGTGCGGATCGGCGAGGTCAAGAAGTCGTTCGCCCGCGGTGAGGTGCTCGAGGTGCTGGACGCGTCGCCGGACCGGCGACCCCACGTGTGGCCGGAGGCGGATGTCGCGAACGCGCCGGAGCGGCGACCGGGCGGCGCCGACTTCGGGCACGTTGCGCTCGCCCGGCAGCGCGAGCTGAAGGCGCAGGTGCTGCGCGAGGCGTTCGAGCGTTTCGCGGGAGGCGCGGTGGATGCCCCGGTCGTCGGGCCGGAGGCCGTGCTCGGCGCGGAGCACCCCGCGGTCGGCGACACCGCCGACGGGACGGGATACCGCACCCGCGTGAGCCTGCACGTCGACGACGAGGGTCGCATCGGTCCGTACGCCTCGCGCAGCCACACCGTGATCCCGGTCGGATCCCACCCGCTCGCGACGCCCGAGGTCGCCGCGGTCGCGCTCGCCCTGCGGAGCGCGGCTCCGGGACGGGTCGATCTCGTACAGCCCGACGACGGGGGTGTCCGTACGATCCGCCGCCCCGCGCGGCCGGCAGGAGGACGCCGTCCGCGCCCTGCGCAGGATGATGCGGCGTCCGAGGTCGTCGTCCAGCGGGTCGGCGAGAGGGAGTTCCAGCTCGAGGCCGGGGGTTTCTGGCAGGTGCACCGCGCTGCCGCCGCCACGCTCGACCGCGCCGTCCGGGACGCCCTCGGCGAGGTCACGAGCGACGCGTGGCACCTCGACCTCTACGGCGGGGTGGGCCTGTTCGCCGCGGCGCTCGGCGAGCTCGCGGGAGGCGCGCGGCTCACGACCGTCGAGTCCGACCCGCGTGCCTCGGCGTACGCCGAGACGAACCTCGCCGACCTGGGCGCCGAGGCGGTCGGCGCCAGGGTCGACAGGTTCCTGTCGCGGCTGCGGGCCCAGGCGAGCCTGTTCGACCGGGAGATGCTCGCGCGCGGCGTCGCGCTGCTCGATCCGCCGCGCTCGGGCGCCGGTCGCGAGGTGGTCGAGTCGCTCGCCGATCTCGGACCCGCCCGGGTGGCCTACGTCGCGTGCGATCCGGTCGCGCTCGCGCGCGACGTGGGGTACTTCCGGGGGCTCGGATACGAGCTGCGCAGCATCGCCGCGTTCGACCTGTTCCCGAACTCGCACCACGTCGAGGCGGTCGCGGTCCTCGGCCGCTGACGCCGGCTGCGACGCTCGTCCGTGCGCTCGGGGCGCCCGCGGCGCGACGCCCGGGCGCCCGGAGACGGCGGCGCCCATGTCATAGGCTGGCGCCATGACCCGAGTGGCCCTCATCGACGATCATGAGTCCGTGCGGCTCGGGCTCGTCGCCGCGATCGAGGCCGACGGACAGGAGATCGCCTTCGCGGGCGCGAGCGTGGCCGAGTACGTGGCCTGGCGCCAGGAGACCGGCGCGCCGCCCGCAGACGTCGTGCTGCTGGATCTCACGCTCGGCGACGGGACGACCGTGACGGAGAACGTCACGCGCCTGGCGGGCGAGTCCGCGGTGATCATCCACTCCGTCGCCGACCGCCCGGCCGCCGTCCGAGAGGCGCTCGCGGCGGGCGCCGTGGGCGTGGTCAGCAAGGCGTCGCCGCTCGACGACGTGCTGGGCGCCGTGCGGACCGCCGCCCGCGGCGAGCCCCTCAACAACGTGGAGTGGGCGAGCGCCGTCGAGGGCGACCGGGCGTTCGCGGACGCGCAGCTGTCGGTGCGCGAGCGGGAGGTGCTGAGGCTGTACGCGGCGGGACTGCCGCTCAAGGTCGTCGCGGATCGGCTCGGGGTGGCGTACTCGACGGCCAAGGAGAACATCACGCGCGTGCGGATGAAGTACATCGAGGTCGGCCGGCCCGCGCCCACGAAGGTGGACCTGCTGCGCCGCGCGATGGAGGACGGCATCGTCGAAGCTCCTGCCGAGGAGTGAGGGTGACCGCCCAGGGGGCCATCGACGAGGCGTGGGGGACGCTCCCGCCGGCGGGCCTCAACGTCGCCTCGCCCGGCCAGTACACGGCCGGCCGCATGGAGCGGATCATCCAGATCGTCGCGGGGACGGGCGCCGCCGCCCTCGGCACGCAGGCCTTCGTCGCCGCGCTGGGCGAGGTCGGCGCGAGCGTTCCGCACATCGTGCTGGCGACGGCGACCTTCGCCTCGCTCGGCGCCATGGTGGTGCTGTCGCTCCTGGGCCGCGCGGTGCGGGTGGGGGCGGGCCTGTTCGCCTGGGTCTACCTGGTCGTGCTGCTCGCGTGGCCGTTCGCCACGGCGGGCTCGATACGCGGTCCCGAGGAGCAGCCCTGGACCTTCTACCTGATCAACGTGGCGAGCGCGAGCACGCTGATCGCCTTCCCGCTGCGCTGGCAGATCGCGTGGGCGGTGCTCATGCCCGTCCTGTTCGCCCTCGGCCGGCTCATCAAGGGCGGCTTCCAGGCTCCCTTCTGGGTGGCGGTCGGCTATGACGTGTCGGTCGCGTTCATCCTCGGAGGCGTCTTCGTCACGGTCGCCTGGATGCTGCGCAGCCTCGCGACCGGCGTCGACGCGGCGCGCGACCAGGCGGTCGCGGCATACGCGCGGGCCGGCGCGGCGGATGCCGCCGAGAAGGAGCGCGTCGCGGTCGCGGCGCTCATGCACGACAGCGTGCTCGCCGCGCTCATCGCGGCCGAGCGGGCCGATTCTCCGCGTGCCCGCCAGCTGGCCGTATCGATGGCGAGGGAGGCACTCACGCGGCTCGCCAACGCCGAGTCGGACGACCCCGAGGGCAGCGACGAGCCGGTCTCGCGCGCCTGGATCGCCGATCAGGTGGAGTCGTCGGCGAGGGGTCTGGGCGTGCCGCTCGAGGTCGTGCGGGTCGGCGCCGACGAGCGCGCGGTCGTCCCCGGCCGGGCGGCCCGCGCGGTCGTGCTCGCGGCGACTCAGGCCATCGCGAACGCCGTGCAGCACGCGCACGGCGAGGGGCTCCGCGTGACGGTCGCGGCGGCCGGCGACGGCGTACGCGTCGACGTGAGCGACGACGGCCCGGGGCTTGACGTCGCGGCGATCCCCGCCGATCGGCTCGGGATCCGTGCATCGATCATCGCGCGCATGACGGCCGTGGGTGGCACAGCGGAGGTCGGGTCGGGTTCGTCCGGCACGACGGTCACCCTCACGTGGACGGGGGAGGTCTCGTGAGGAGCGTCCGGCGCGTGCTCAACGGCATCGCGCTCGCACTCACGGCGTACTTCGCCATCCGCGGGCTCGTGCGGCCCGAGGGCATCCGGGAGCTCGCGCTCGACATCGCGGCGGTGGCGATCTACCTGGTCGTCACGGTTCTCGCGCTGTACGTCGAGCCGCCGGGAGGGCAGCGCGAGCGCGGCGGATCCGCGGCGCCCATGCGCGCTGTCGTCCTGGCGATGATCGGCGCGGCCCTGATCCCGCCCCTCGTGACCCTGAGCACCGTGCCGGCGCATCGCGCGGACTCCCACGCGACGTGGTATCTCGGGGCCGTGGGCGCCGTGATGGCCATCCTCTGCGCCCGTCGCCGACCCGTGTCCGCGTGGATCGGGATCGGCGTGCTCGCCGTCGAGTCCATCTGGATGCTCGGGGCGCAGGCGGCACTGTCACTGGGTCTGGTGGGCTCGGCCGTGTGGGTCGCGCTCGCGCAACTGCTGCGGATCTTCACCGATCGCGCCTATCGGGACACGGCGCGGCTCGCCGCGCTGCAGCAGGCAACCTCGGCGTGGCAGGCGTCGCAGTCGGTGCGCCGGCAGGAGCGCCGGCAGCGCGTGCAGTACGCGCTCGAGGTCGCAGGACCGGTGCTCTCGCGCGTGATCGCATCCGGCGGACACCTGAGTGAGGAGGAGCGCGTGGCGGCGCGGCTGGCGGAAGGCCGGCTGCGGGACGAGCTGCGCGGCGCCCGGCTCCTCGACGACGACGTCCGCGAGGCGATCACGGCCGCGCGGCGCCGGGGTGCGGCCGTGACCGTGTTCGATGAGGGCGGGCTCGAGGGGCTGTCGCCCGAGGCGCTGGCCCGCATCCGTCGCGAGCTGGCGGAGACGCTGCGCGAGGCCGACGCCGCGCGCATCATCATCCGTTCGGCCCCCGATCCCGACGTCGCGCTCACGATCGTCGGCCGCTCCGCCGCGGGCGAGGGCCTCACGGACGAGGACGACGTCCTGCTGTGGCGCGAGATCGCTCGGCGCCCGCCCGGCGCGCTCGCCTGACGCCGTCGGTCCCGGCGCGCCGGGGGAGCGGAAAAAGAAGGGTGGGGGTGGCGATGCCACCCCCACCGGGTGCGGAGCGGTTACCCGAAAACCGTCCGCATCGGGGGCCGAACGATCATCTGCCAAACCCTTGGGGCTGATGAGTCGGCCAACGCGCAAGCGTTTCCGCTCTCAAGTATGGGCGGGGCGCAAGTTCCCCGTCTGTAGGTATTTTGGGGGACACTTTCCGTCCCGCGGGGGACGCGGCGTCGGACGGAATGCGTCAGCCGGAGAACCGGCCCCACGGGAGGTCTCGTGCGAGCGGTCGCCTCAGGCGACGGCGGCTGACCTGCCATGCGGACGGCCGCGGCTCGTCGGCCACCGCCTCCGCGGCCTCCCGCGTGTACGCCTCGCCCACCACGGCGAGCAGCGCCGCGAGCTCCTCCTCGGTCGGCCGGCCCCGCACGACCTCGACGCGCGGCGGGTCCTGCTCGCCGGCGTGCTGCCCGATCTCCCGGGTCACAGCGGGATGTTCCCGTGCTTCTTCGGCGGCAGCTCGGCGCGCTTGCCGCGCAGCGCCCGGAGCGCCTTGGCGACCGACACCCGCGTCTGCGCGGGCTCGATGATGCCGTCCAGCTCCCCACGCTCGGCCGCGAGGAAGGGCGAGGCGACGTTGTAGGTGTACTCGCTCGCGAGCCGAGCGCGCACCGTGGCGATGTCCTCGCCGGCCTCCTCGGCGCGCTTGAGTTCGCCGCGATACAGGATGTTGACCGCGCCCTGGCCGCCCATGACCGCGATCTCGGCCGTGGGCCAGGCGAGGTTGATGTCGGCGCCCAGCTGCTTCGACCCCATCACGATGTAGGCACCCCCGTACGCCTTCCGGAGGATGACGGTCACGAGGGGCACGGTGGCCTCCGCGTAGGCGTACAGCAGCTTCGCGCCGCGCCGGATCACGCCGGTCCACTCCTGATCGGTGCCCGGCAGGTAGCCGGGCACGTCCACGAGTGTGACGATCGGCACGGAGAACGCGTCGCAGAAGCGCACGAAGCGGGCGGCCTTCTCTCCCGCGTCGATGTTGAGCGTCCCGGCCATCTGCGAGGGCTGGTTGGCGATGATGCCCACGGTGCGGCCCTCGACGCGGCCGAACCCGATCACGATGTTGGGCGCGAACAGCGGCTGGACCTCGAGGAAGTCGCCGCGATCCACGATGTGCGAGATGACCTCGTGGATGTCGTACGGCTGGTTGGGGGAGTCGGGGACGATCGTGTTGAGCGTGCGGTCGGGATCCGTCGTCTCCCACGAGAAGTCGCTCTCGTAGGCCGGGACCTCCGCCATGTTGTTGTCGGGCAGGTAGCCCAGCAGCGTGCGTGCGTAGTCGATCGCGTCGTCCTCGTCCTCGGCGAGGTAGTGGGCCACGCCCGAGCGGGTGTTGTGCGTGTGCGCGCCGCCGAGCTCCTCCATGCCGACGTCCTCGCCCGTGACGGTCTTGATGACGTCGGGACCCGTGACGAACATCTGGCTGGTCTTGTCGACCATGATCACGAAGTCGGTCAGCGCGGGGGAGTACACGGCACCGCCGGCCGCGGGGCCCATGATGATCGAGATCTGCGGGATGACGCCCGACGCCGCGGTGTTGAGGCGGAAGATCTCGCCGTACTTGCCCAGCGCGACCACGCCCTCCTGGATGCGGGCCCCGCCGGAGTCGAGGATGCCGATGACGGGCATGCCGCCCCGGAGGGCGAACTCCATCACCTTGATGATCTTGTCGCCGGCGACCTCGCCGAGCGAGCCGCCGAACGTCGTGAAGTCCTGCGCGTACACGGCGACCGTGCGGCCGTGGATCGTGCCGACGCCCGTGACGACCGAGTCGCCGTACGGGCGCGAGCGGTCCATGCCGAACGCCGTCGTGCGGTGCCGCACGTACTCGTCGAGCTCGACGAAGCTGCCGGGGTCGACCAGCAGCTCGATCCGCTCGCGCGCGGTCAGCTTGCCCTTGGCATGCTGCTTCTCGCGCGCCTTCTCCTCGGCCGCGACGACGGCCTCGTGATAGCGCGCCCGCAGGTCGTCGATCTTGTCCTGGGTCGAGACCTGCGGTGCCTGCGGGGGGAGATCCGGTTCCGTCACGCGTTCCACCCTATCCGCGGCGTTCCGGCGGCCCTTGGAGCCCGAGCACAATGCCGCGCCCGATCCTGTGTCGAGTGTCGTGCGTGCAGCGGGCGCTAGGGTGACCGGGTGGGGTTCCAGAGGGCGCGGGCCGTCGCCGGACGGTGGGACGAGGTCGAGGCGACCGGATCGACCAACGCCGACCTGGTGGCGGCGGTGCGGGACGGGGCGGTGCTGCCGCATCTCAGTGTGCGGATCACGGGGGATCAGCGGGCCGGCCGCGGCCGGCTCGACCGGGTCTGGCAGGCCCCGCCGGGCGCCGCCCTGGCGATCTCGGTGCTGGTGCGCGTGCCGCGCATCCCCGCGGCGGTCCGGGGGTGGATCCCGCTCATCGCCGGGACCGCGATGGCGGGCGCCGTGCGAGCACAGCTCCCGGACCGCGAGGTCGGGGTCAAGTGGCCCAACGACGTCCTGGTCGAGGGGCGCAAGCTGTGCGGCATTCTCGCCGAGGGCACGACCGATCCCGATGCGGTCGTGGTCGGCGCGGGCATCAACACCGCGATGACGGCGGAGGAGCTCCCGGTGGCGTCGGCCACGTCGTTCGCCGTGCTGGGGGTGCGCTGCGACGAGGACGCGCTCGTGGCCGCGTACCTCACGGCGCTGGACCGGATGCTCGGCGCGCTCGCCGCGGGCGACGCCGTCGCCGCGGGCATCCACCGCGCCGTCTCGGCCACCTGCCTGACCCTGGGGCGCGAGGTCACGGTGTCCCTGCCCGACGGTTCGGCGCTGCGCGGCATCGCCCGGGCACTGGAGGCCGACGGCCGGCTGCTCGTGGGCGATCCCGGACAGGCCGTGTCCGCGGGCGACGTCGTGCACGTCCGCTGACCGCCGACACGCGGCGTCACGCACGTCCGGCGCCCGCGTCCGACATGGACAATGAAGGGGTGAGCCAGCCGACCCCCGGGGCGCGACCCGTGACGCCGCCGCCCGGCGCGCCCGCGCCCGAGCTCGTCGTCGCCACCGTGCGCGGTCACGCCGGGAAGCTGATCTGGTCGGCCCTGCTGCTCATCGTCGTCGCGGGAGCCGTCGGGTATCTGCTCGGCAACCTGCCGGCGCCGTTCGAGGACTGGATGCTGCTGGCCGCCGCCGGAGCGCTCGTGCTTCTGGGCGTCGTGCTCCCGTATCTCGTCTGGCTCTCCCGGACCTACACGATCACCACGCGCCGCGTCATCGCGCGCCGGGGCCTGCTCGCGCGCACGCGCACCGAGCTGTCGCACGCCCGCGGCTACACGATCGCGACGCGGCGGGGCATCCTGCAGCGGATGCGCGGGACCGGCACGCTCACGCTCTCGGACGGTGTGGAGGGCCAGCTCGTGCTGAGGGACGTCCCGGGCCCGGGACTGGTGGGCGAGGTGCTCGCCGACCATGTCGAGATGAACCAGATCCTCGCGCACCGGGACTCGCAGGGGTTCTCGTTCGGCGCCGCCAGCGCGGTCGCTCCGTAGCCGGCCCGCGTGGCCCGCGCCGTCGGCGGCATGCGGGAAGATGGAGACGGACGAAGCGGAGGTTCCATGGGGATGCGTGTCGGCGTGATCGGCGGCGGACAGCTCGCGCGGATGATGATCGCCCCGGCGGTCGAGCTGGGCGTCGAGCTGCGGGTGCTCGCGGAAGGCGAGGGCATGGCGGCCGCGCTCGCGGCCACGGCCGTGGGCGACTATCGCGACATCGACACGGTGACGGCGTTCGCGCGCGATGTGGACGTCGTGACCTTCGACCACGAGCACGTTCCCCAGCCCGTCCTGCGCGCGCTCGTCGACGGGGGCATCGCGGTGCATCCGGGGCCCGACGCGCTGCAGTTCGCGCAGGACAAGCTCGTCATGCGCCGTCGCCTCGCCGAGCTCGGGGCGCCGCAGCCCGACTGGGCCGCCGTGGCCAGCGAGGCCGAGCTGCGCGCGTTCCTCGACGCCCACGGCGGGCGCGCTGTCGTGAAGACGCCGCGCGGCGGCTACGACGGGAAGGGAGTGCGCGTGGTCTCGGCACCCGATGAGGCCGCCGACTGGTTCGCCGCCGTCGACGGCCCCCTGCTCGCCGAGGAGCTCGTGCCGTTCACGCGGGAGCTCGCGCAGCAGGTCGCGCGCCGCGCGAGCGGCGAGGTCGCGGCGTATCCCGTGGTGGAGACCGTGCAGCGCGACGGGGTGTGCGCGGAGGTCATCGCCCCGGCGCCCCGCGCGAGCGAGCGCCTCATGGAGGCCGCCGCCCGGCTCGGCGTGACGATCGCGGAGGGACTCGGCGTGACGGGCATGCTCGCGGTGGAGCTGTTCGAGACGGCCGACGAGCGCATCCTGGTCAACGAGCTCGCGATGCGTCCTCACAACAGCGGCCACTGGACGCAGGACGGCGCCGTCACGAGCCAGTTCGAGCAGCACCTGCGGGCCGTGCTCGACCTGCCGCTGGGCGCGACCGATCCGCTCGCCGACTGGGCGGTGATGATCAACATCCTCGGCGGCCCGGCCGATGCGGGGCTGACCGACCGCTTCGCATCCGCGATGGCGGAGCATCCCGCGGCCAGGATCCACACGTACGGCAAGGCCCCGCGTCCGGGGCGCAAGGTCGGCCACGTCAACCTGACGGGTGACGACCTCGACCGGATCGTGTACGAGGCGCGGGCGGCCGCCGGCTTCTTCGCCTGAGCGACGGGTCGCGCTCGGGAACTTCCAGCATCTGGCCCTAGCCTGTAACGCGTGCTGCACTCGACCGACTCCTCCGCCTCCGACGCCCCGCTCATCGGTGTCGTCATGGGCTCCGACTCCGACTGGCGCGTGATGGCGGACGCCTCCGCGGCGCTGACCGAGTTCGGCATCCCGCACGAGGTCGAGGTCGTCTCCGCCCACCGCACGCCCGACAAGCTGATGCGGTACGGGCGCGAGGCCCGCGCCCGCGGCCTGCGCGCGATCATCGCCGGCGCGGGCGGCGCCGCGCACCTGCCCGGCATGCTGGCGTCCGTGACGGCCCTGCCCGTGATCGGCGTGCCGGTGAAGCTGAAGTCGCTCGACGGGATGGACTCGCTGCTGTCGATCGTGCAGATGCCGGCCGGGATCCCGGTCGCGACCGTGTCGATCGACGGCGCGCGCAACGCCGGGCTGCTCGCGGCGCGCATCCTCGGCGCCGGCGACCCCGCGATCGCCGAACGCGTCGAGCAGTACGCCCGAGACCTCGAGCGGCAGGTCGAGGAGAAGAACGCGCGGTTGAAAGGCTCGCTGTGACGGCGATCAGCGCGCCCGAGCGCGGCGCAGCGCCCACGTCGCGCGGACGCGCGCTGATCGAGCAGCGACCGCTGCGGTTCCCGAACGCCGCCTCGCCGCACGTGATGACCCGCCGGGCCTGGTGGCTCGTGCTGATCGGCTGGCTCATCCCCGGCTCGGCCCAGGTGCTCGCAGGCAACCGGCGCCTCGGGCGCTTCGGACTCGCGGCGACCCTCCTGCTCTGGACCGTGATCGTCCTGCTGGCACTCGGCTACTTCCTGTGGCGGCAGGGGCTGACGACCGTGCTGCTGAACCCGATCGCGCTCCTGATCGCCCAGATCCTCGCCGGCGGGTACACGCTGCTGTGGATCGTGCTCGGCATCGACACCCTGCGTCTGGCCCGGCTCGTGAAGGCGCGGCCGGCCGCCCGATTCGGGATCGCGCTGCTGGCGATCGTGCTGCTGGTCGTCTCGGGCGGCGCGGGGGCGTACGCCACCAGCACCATCGGCACGGCCCGCGAGGCGCTGGGCTCCATCTTCGGCCTCGGCGGCCCGCCCGTGGCGCCCAGCGACGGCTACTACAACATCCTGCTGCTCGGTGCGGACAGCGGCGACGGGCGCGACTCCATGCGGTTCGACAGCATCTCCGTGGTGTCGATCAATGCCGAGACCGGTGCCGCGACCATCACGGGCATCCCGCGCGACCTGCCGTATGCGCCGTTCAGCGAAGGCCCCATGCGCGACCTGTATCCCGACGGGCACGTCGGCCAGTACGACCCCGAGTGCGGCTGGGGGTCGGGGATCAACCAGCTGCGCACCGAGGTGGAGCTGTGCCGCGACGGCGACGCGCTCTACCCCGACGCGGCCCGCCACGGCTCCTCGCCGGGCGTCGAGGCGACCAAGGACGCCGCGGAGGGCGCGCTGGGCATCGAGATCCCGTACTACGTCTTCATCGACATGCACGGCTTCGCGGATCTGATCGACGCGCTCGGCGGCGTCGAGATCGAGGTCAGCGAGCGGCTGCCGAAGGGGTGGGGCCCGGCGTGGCCCGGGCAGTCGGCCGACGCGTGGGCCATCGGCTGGATCGAGCCCGGCCTGCAGCGCATGGACGGCGACACGGCGCAGTGGTACGCCCGCTCGCGCTACACCACGAGCGACTGGGACCGGATGCAGCGCCAGCGCCAGCTGCAGGAGGCGATCCTGCGGCAGTTCACCCCCACGACGGTGCTGACGCGCTTCCAGGAGGTCGCGGAGGCGGGAACGAACCTGGTGGACACCGACGTGCCGCAGTCGATGCTGCCGCACTTCCTCGAGCTGGCCCTCAAGGCCAAGGAGCAGCCGATCACGACCATCGAGCTGATCCCTCCCGTGGTGGACCAGGAGCAGCCGGACTACGTCGCCATCCGCGAGATGGTGCGTGCCGCGCTGCACCCGCCCACTCCGACGGAGGAGCCGCAGTAGCGTCCTGCTGAGGCACCCGCGTGGGCGACGCGCGGGGCGCGGCGGGGCGTTCTCACGGCCGGCCTCGCTACGCTTCGAGGCATGACGGTCAGGCTGCGCATCGTGCTCGATCAGCTGGTCTCCGCGACCGACCCCGACCTCGCGATGGCCTCGCGGTCGCTCGCGCTGGCCCTGGCGGAGGCGGCGCCCGGCGGGTGCGGCGTCGAGGCGATCGCCCCGGCGGGCTGGATGCCCGTGCTGCCCGGCGTTGACGAGGGCCGGCGCCTGCCTCTCGGCCGCCGCGAGACGGCGGCCGCATGGCAGCTCGGCGTCGTGGCGGGTGTGGGCGGCGGCATGATCCACTCGCCGACCCTGATGGCGCCGCTCGTGCGCCACGATCGGGTGCACGACCACGACCAGACGGTCGTCACGCTGTGGGACCTGCGCGCGTGGGAGGCCCCCGAGGAGATGCCCCGGGCCCAGGTGATCTGGGAGCGCGCGATGCTGCGGCGCGCCGCGCGGTACGCCGACGCCGTGGTGGTGCCCACGCACGCCATCGCCGAGCGGCTCGCCTCCCACGCCGAGCTCGGCGAGCGGGTGCACGTCATCGCGGGCGCCGCGCCCGACGGATTCGCCGCGCCGTCCGACGCCGAGGCGCGTCGACGCGACCTCCGGGTCGGATCGGGATACCTCGTGATGGCCGGCGGGGTCGCCCCCTCGGACGGACTGGCGGCGGGACTGCGCGCGGCCGCCCCGACAGGGCTCGACATCGTGATCATCGACGTCCCGGAGGGGGAGGAGGCAGCCGTGACCGAGCTGGCCGCCGCTTCGGGCGTGGCCGAGCAGCGCGTGCATCCCCGGTCGGGCCTGGACCACGGCGACCGTGCTGCGGTGCTCGCGGCCGCGGGCGGGTTCCTCGCGCCGTCCGCGCGGGGCGCGTGGCCGTGGCGCGTCATCGAGGCGATGGCGATGGGCACCCCGGTCGTCGCGACCGACTCGGACGTCCACCGCGAGGTGGTGCTGGACGGCGGGCTCGTCGTTCCGGAGCCGGACCTGGAGGACGCCGTCGCCGATGCGCTCGGCGACGGCCGCGACAGGCTGCGCGTGCTCGCGCAGGACCGGGCGCGCGCGTTCTCCTGGCAGGGCGCCGCCGAGCGCGTGTGGCAGGTGCACGCCGACCTGTGAGGGCGCACCTCTGAGGGTGCACTTCCAGGTTGCGCGACGGCGGCGTTATAGGATCCAGTGTGACTTTCTGCGGGTTGGCATTTCGGGGCGCGAGCGCGTGACGACGGTTGATCTCTCCGAGTACGACGTCCCGGGCCGAGGCCGCGGGATCCTCGACGTCCTCCGCTGGCGCTTCCTGCTGAGGCTGCTGGTGCGGAAGGGCACCGCCACGCGCTACCGCAACTCGGCGCTCGGCTGGACCTGGTCCTACGTGAAGCCGCTGATCCAGTTCCTCGTGTACTGGCTCGTCATGGGGTTCATCTTCGGGATGGACCGGGGGCTGGAGAACTTCCCGGCGTACCTCTTCGCGGGCTTCGTGGCGGTGAACTACTTCAACGAGGCTTTCGGCAACGCGACGACATCGATCGTCGACAACCGCGCGCTCGTCAAGAAGATCTATCTGCCGCGCGAGCTGTTCCCCGTCGCCGCCATCATCGGGGCGTTCGTGCACTTCCTGCCGCAGCTGGCGATCCTCGTGCTCGTCGTGCTGCTCTACGGGTGGGTGCCCTCGCTGATGGGGATCATCGCGATCCTGCTGGGCATCGCGATCCTCGCCGCTGCGAGCCTCGGCCTCGGGCTCTTCTTCGCCGGCCTCAACGTCCGCTTCCGCGACGCGCAGAATTTCGTCGACATCCTCCGCATGCTCGCCACGTGGGCTTCCCCCGTGCTCTACACGTGGGTGCTGATCCGCGACAACCTCCCGGAGTGGGTCCTGTACGTGTACATGGTCAATCCGATCACCATCGCCGTTGAGCTGTTCCACTACGGGTTCTGGCGCCCGACGGTCGGGGACTGGCACGGGTTCCCGCCGCACTTCGAGCTCTACGCCCTGGGAGCCATCGGCATCTGCATCGCCTTCCTGCTGGTGGGCCAGGCGGTCTTCCGGCGCTTCGAACGCTCTTTCGCTCAGGATCTGTGATGTCCGGTACTTTCATCGCCACCACCGACAAGCGGCCGTCGATCATCATCGACCACGTCACCAAGCACTTCCTCAAGCGGAACACGCACTCCTTCAAGGAGGCGTTCATCGGCTGGATCAAGCGCAAGAAGGTGCGGGCCGACCGGTTCAACGCACTCGACGACGTGAGCTTCCAGATCGGCGAGGGCGAGTCGGTCGCCGTGCTCGGGTTCAACGGCTCGGGCAAGTCGACGACGCTCAAGCTCGTCTCCGGCGTGCTGGAGCCCGACGAGGGACGCGTCTTCACGCGGGGTCGCGTGGCCGGCCTCATCGAGGTGGGTGCGGGATTCCACCCCGATCTCTCCGGTCGCGAGAACGTCTACCTGAACGCGGCCATCCTGGGCATGAACCAGAAGCAGATCGACGAGCGCTTCGATGACATCGTCGCGTTCAGCGAGATCGGCGAGTTCATCGACCAGGAGGTGAAGCACTACTCGTCGGGAATGTTCATGCGCCTGGCATTCTCGGTCGCCATCCACGTCGATCTGGACGTCCTCCTGGTCGACGAGGTGCTCTCGGTCGGCGATGCGCCGTTCCGCGAGAAGTGCTACGCGAAGATCGAAGAGCTGACCGCGCGGGGCGTCACGATGCTCGTCGTCAGCCATGACATGTCGACGATCCAGCGGCTCTGCCAGCGTGGGATCGTGATCCACAAGGGCAAGCTGCTCTTCGACGGCCCCATCGAGGAGGCCGTGCACGTCATCCGCACGACGCCGCACTGAGCTGCGCGCGGGATCAACGCTCGCGGCGGACGACCCTCCGGAGCTTGTCGTATCCGCGTGCCACGACGTTGAGGCGGCTGAGCTCGTGACGCAGCTGCGCGATCTCGTCCCGGATGCCGTGCTCCACCTCGACGAAGCGACGGTCCATGAACTTCGTCAGGTACAGCACGAGCCCGAGGCCGTGCTCGCCGACGTACTCGCGCAGCGCCTCGTCGCGGATCAGCGCGTCGTACTTCGCGTGCGTGCCGGGCAGAGCGATCACGCTGTTGCCCGTCGCACCCTTGTCGCCCTCGCGCTGATGCCAGTACGCGTAAGGGGTGTCGCCCAGGTAGTCGAGCGGCCCCCGCGAGAGCACTCTGAGGTTGAAGTTCCAGTCCCCGACGACGGGGAGCCGGTCGTCGTACAGTCCGAGCTCCTCGTGCAGGCTGCGGCGGTAGACGAATCCGATGGGCACATAACGGTTGAACAGCAGTGTGTCGCCGAGGGTGGGCACCTGCAGGTGAGGCTGGAACACCTCCCGTCGGACCGGGACATAGGCATCGCCCCGGCGCTCCTCCCAGACGATCTCGATCCGGGAGACCACGCCGCCACGGCCCCGGTGGCTGTCGAGGTAGGCCACGGCGCGCTCGAGGAACTCCGGGTGCCAGGTGTCGTCGTCGTCGTGGAGGACGAGGAGCGGCGCAGAGGTCGCCAGCACGCCGGCGTTCGCGCTCACCCAGCGGCCGCGAGGGGCCTGGTGGTGCAGCGCCCGTACGCGGCTCCTGTGCTGCTCGGGCAAACCCCGGAGCAGGTCGTCCACGGCGCCGGGGTCCCCGCCGTCGTTCACCACGATGCATTCCCAGTCGGGCATGGTCTGGGCCGTGATGCTCTCAAGGGCCCGTGCGAGGAAGGCGGGCCTGTCCTTGGTGCGGACGATGATCGCGACGAGTGGCTCCGACATCATCGCCCCATGCCCGTGTACGTCCACCCCGCGGCTCGCCACCGGATCGGGTCGAGGGCGTTACGCCCGTCGAACACGACGGGGCGGGAGACGAGCGCCGCCGTGGCGTCGGGGTCGAGCTCGCGGTACTCACGCCACTCCGTCACGAGGACGACGGCCTCGGCGCCGCGCAGCGCGTCTGTCGCGGAGGCCGCATACTCGAGCTGCGGGTGCATCTGGCGAGCGTTGGGGACCGCCTCCGGATCGTGCGAGATCACCTCCGCACCCAGGCCTTTCAGACGGACGGCGACATCCAGCGCGGGGGAGTCTCGGATGTCGTCGGAGTCGGGCTTGAAGGCGAGCCCGAGCACGGCGACACGATGGCCGAACACCTGACCGTCGAACGAGTCGACGACCAGATCGACGAGCCGCTGCCGCCGCCGCAGGTTGATCTCGTCGACCTGCTTGAGGAAGGCGACGGACTCGCCTTTGCCGAGCTCCTCGGCGCGCGCGGCGAACGCCCGGATGTCCTTCGGCAGGCATCCGCCGCCGAATCCGACGCCGGCGTTGAGGAAGCGGCGTCCGATGCGCGCGTCGTGCCCGATGGCGTCGGCGAGCATCGTGACATCCGCACCCGTGACCTCGGCGATCTCCGCCATCGCGTTGATGAAGCTGATCTTCGTGGCGAGGAAAGAGTTGGCGGCGACCTTCACGAGCTCCGCAGTGGCGTAATCGGTCACGATGCGAGGCGTCCCCGCCTCGATCGCGGCGGCGTAGACGGCGTCGAGGACCGCAGTGTCCTGCTCCCGCGATGCTTCAGCGACGCCGTAGACGAGCCGGTCCGGTCGCACCGTGTCCTGAACCGCGAAACCCTCCCGCAGGAACTCCGGGTTCCAGGCGAGCCGCGCACCCGTCGGGTCCACGAGCGCTGCGAGCCGGGCGGCGGTGCCGACGGGGACGGTCGACTTGCCCACGACGAGGGAACCGGGCGCCAGGTGGGGGATCAGCCCGTCGATCGCCGCATCGACGAAGCGCAGGTCCGCGCCGGCGCCGTCCTTGCGCTGGGGAGTGCCCACAGCGACGAAGTGCACCTCCGCGTCCGCGACGGCCGACATGTCAGTAGTGAACGCGAGGCGGCCGGATCCGAGGCCCGCGGAGAGGATCTCCGCCAGGCCGGGCTCGAAGAAGGGCGTCTCGCCCGCGGCCAGCTTGGCGATTTTCGCGACGTCGACGTCGACGCCGACGACGTCGTGCCCCAGCGAGGCCATCGCGGCCGCATGCACGGCACCGAGGTATCCGCATCCGATGACGCTCAGCTTCATTCCCGAGTGCTCCCTTTCTCGCGTGCTCGCGCGCGAGAAGGCAGCCCGCGCGACACCGCCCCCCATCCTCCCACGCGGGGCGCGGTGCGCTGACGGGGAACGCGGGTCTCGCTTTGTCCAGTGCGTCCCATCTGCAACACTGACCACATGCCCCCTCGAGCCGTACGCCGGTCGATCTCCCGTGCCACTCGATTGACCGTCGCTTTCCTCGCTGTCGTCGGTGTCGCCCTCGCCGCCGCGCCCCTGATGTCGCCGGCGCCTGCCGCCGCGCTCGGCCCGGCGGCAGGCGCCGTCACTCCAGGGGCGACTCCCGAGCCCGCCCAGACACCAGAGGTCTCGCCGGCCCCGACGCGTTCGCCTGCCCCATTGCCGGAGGAGGGCGCCCCACCGCCGCAGGAGCCGACTCCGGATCCGGAGCAGCCCGTCGAGGACCGTGACGCCGGGGTTCCGCCGGCGGCGCCGACATCCCCCGACGGCCGCGCCGACGGTGACACCGGCGCTGTGCCCCCGAGTCAACCCGGCGTGGGGTCGGGAAACGCTCCGCTGACGGACCAGCAAATGGATCGGCTCGCGCGGGACGTGACCCCGGACGAGGCCATCCTGCAGATCGAACGGCGCAACAGCAGAGCTGGGGTGCAGTTGTTCTCGCTGAGCGGGTTCACACCCGGCAACATCATCAGCGACACGGTGTTCTACGCGCGGTCGACGATGACCGAGACGCAGATTCAGACGTTCCTGAACGAGCGCGTCCCGCGCTGCGATCCCGGCTACACCTGCCTTAAGGACTTCCGGCAGACGACCCCGTCGCGCGCGGCGGACGCGTACTGCGGCGCCTATCAAGGGGGTGCGAACGAAACTGCCGCACGCATCATCCACAAGGTGGCGCAAGCGTGCGCGATCAATCCGCAGGTGCTGCTTGTGATGCTTCAGAAGGAGCAGAGCCTCGTGACGCACCACTGGCCCAGCGATTGGCGCTACACCTGGGCGATGGGCATGGCCTGTCCGGACACGGCCGCGTGTGACGCGCGCTACGCGGGCTTCTTCAACCAGGTCTACGGCGCGGCGCGACAGATGCAGATCTACGCCAAGGACTCCTACTTCAACTGGTATCCCGTCGGAAGGACGTCGAACGTCCGTTACCACCCCGACGCCTCCTGCGGTTCGGCTCCGGTGCACATCGAGAACCAGGCCACCGCGAGTCTCTACTACTACACGCCGTATCAGCCGAATCGGGCAGCGCTGAACGCCGGATACGGCGAGGGCGACGCGTGCTCGTCGTACGGCAATCGCAACTTCTACAACTACTTCACGGATTGGTTCGGATCCACGCAGCAGATCTCGGGGATCCCTTTCGGCTGGGTCAATCAGTTCACTCCGAGACCCGGCACGATCTACCTCAAGGGCTGGGCGATCGACCCGGACACGACCGGGCCGATCAAGGTCCACGTCCACGTCGGCGGGGTCTGGCGCAAGACGTTCCTCGCAAACCAGTGGCGCACGGATATCGGCGCCAACTACCCCGACTACGGTCCCAACCATGCGTTCTCCGGAGAGGTCCCCTTCACGGGGCTCACAACCCAGAAGGTGTGCCTCATCGCCGAGAACGTCGGGGCGGGTAGCAACCGAACCCTCGGGTGCAGCTGGGAGACGCCCCGGAGCGGAAACCCGTTCGGATGGGTGAACGAGTTCCGTCCGGTCCCCGGCGGCGTCTATGTCAAGGGCTGGGCCATCGACCCGGACACGACGGGCACCGTGAAGGTGCACGTCCACGTCGGCGGTGTCTGGCGGAGGACTATCCTGGCGAACGAATGGCGAGTCGACGTCGGCGCGAACAACCCGCTCTACGGTGCCAACCACGCGTTCTACCGCGAGATCCCCCTCTCACGCGGAACGCAGAGGGTCTGTCTCATCGCGGAGAACATCGGGGTGGGCGTCAACCACACGCTGGCGTGCCGCTGGCTGACGATCTAGCGGACCAAGCGGGGGAGTGCCGATGACCGATGACACCACGAGCGTTCTCGGAGTGCCGTGCTTTCACTGGGTCCCCCAGAGCGGTCCCCGCAACTTCGGAGACGAGCTCGGACCGTGGATCGTGGAGACCCTGCTGGCTCAGGCCGGGGTCGGCGCCGTCCGCCCGCGTGACGTGCGCGGACGGCTCCTGTCGGTGGGGAGCGTGTTGCACTTCGCGTCGCCCACGGACACGGTCTGGGGGAGCGGTGTGAACGGGAAGGTGTGGTCGCAGACGTTCCCCTTGACGATCGATGTCCGGGCGGTGCGGGGACCTTTCACTCGCGCTGTGCTCATGGCGCGCGGCATCCCGGTGCCGCCGGTCTACGGCGACCCTGCATTACTCATCCGCCGGATGCTGCCGGATCTCCCCGTGTCGGCAGAGGGCGAGACGCTCGTGGTTCCGAATCTGAACGATCTCGAGCAGTTCGATGCCGACGACATCATGAGCCCGCTCGAACCGCCGCTCTCCGTCGTCGAGAGCATCGCGCGCGCCCGATTCGTGGTCGCCAGCTCGCTGCACGCCCTGATCATCGCCGATGCCCTCGGTGTTCCGTCCCGGCCTCTCATCTCGGCTGCCGAGCATCCTTTCAAGTACTACGACTACTACGCCGGAACCGGCCGGGCGCAGGTGACGTTCGCGCGCTCGGTGGAGCATGCACTCGATCTCGGGCCCGTCGAGAAAGCCGAGGTCGATGAGGACGCCCTTGTCGCCGCGTTCCCGTGGGACCTCTGGGGCGCCGACGCACCGAGGGGAAAGGAGGCGGCTCAGAGCCGCGCGCGCCATCAGCGCCTCGATGCCGTCACCCTCATGAGCGACGCGCAGCACGAGCGAGACAGGCTCGGCGCGGCTCTGAACGGCTCGAAGCCGCGGGGCGATCACGAGGACCCGACGCTGCGGCGCCTTCGCGAGTTGCAGAGCAACGATCTCCCGTTGAGCGGTCTCACGCGAGAGGAGGCGCGTGCTCTGGGGCGCACTCTGCCTCACCTGCGCAGGAAGGGCGTGATGGACGCACCGATCATGTCCGTCGTCGTCGCGGTCAGAGACGATGCGCCGGCACTGAGTCAGACGTTGGAGTCTCTCTTGGTGCAGGGTCTCACGGAGCTCGAGGTCATCGTCGTCGATGACCATTCCCTCGACGGCAGCGCGCGGATCGCTGCCGATCTGGCGTCGCGCGACGACCGCGTCCGCCTGGTCAACGCCGTGAGCGCCGGTCGCGGGAACGCTTGGAACGTCGGCGCCGACCATGCGCGCGGGCAGTACATCATGTTCTGCGATGGACGCACGCTGTTTCCGCCCGAGGCATGCGGAGCGATCGCCGGCACGTTCGAGGACGTCGACGTCGACATCGCGGTGGGCGGGTTCCTGCGCTTCCGGGCCGACGAGACATGGCCGGCGGCGGGGACCGGAGACGACTTCCCCGTCGATGCGCGCTTCACCGTGCGCGAGATGCCAGCCCTCCTGGGCGATCGCGAGCCGCGGAACAAGGCCTTCCGGCGCTCGTTCTGGGAGAGCCGCGGGCTTCGGTTCCCCGCCGACGGCGAGGCCGTCGGCGCGACCGTCGTGTCCGCTCTCGCCCGTGCACGAGGGATCACGCACATAAAAGGCACGACGTCTCTCCGACGAGACATCACGGGGCCGACCAGCGATGGCGGCGACGCCCGTGATGCACTGGCAGGATTGGCAGCGGAGCGTTCGGCAGCGCAGACGGTTGCAGCGATCGGCGTCCCGGACGTGGTCGCGTGGTACGGCGAGGGCCTCTACGAAGGGCCCGTCTTCACGGCGCTGAGACGCTATCTCGAAGCAGGCGGTGACCAGGCGCCTGACGATGAGGCGGCGGCGATCGTGGACCGGGTTCTGGGCACGGTCCCATTGCCCCGTGATCGTGTCAATCCGCTCCATCGACTGGTCCTCGAGCGGACGCGAGAAGGCGACCTGACGAGCGCCCGTTCGGCGCTCCGAGAGGCGCAGGGGGTCGTCGTGCAGACCGTGCGGGTCCTCGAGCAGGCCGATCTCCTGGTAGTGCAGGGCTTGTGCGCGGCGCCGGCCGAGGAAGCGCCCGTTCCCGTGCTCTGTGGGGATGACCTGACGGAGGCGCTGCTCCCCACGGAGCTCGACGTATCCAGGGAAGGAGACCGGTGGCGCTTCCGCGCTACCTACGCGGCGGGTTCGCTCCCCCTCGAGCGGGCGCTTTTCGCGGCGTTGCGGTTGCCGTCGGGCCTTCTCCTGCCGGCGCCCGTGCCCGCGACGGGGCTGCCTCGATATCGGCCCAAGAATGCGTTTCTCTGCGAAGACGTGTCGGGGAACCTCGTGGTGCGGCGGAGACGGCACTGGATGGTCAGGGGCGCACGCCGAGCGGCTCGACTCGCCCAAGCTTCGCTCCGTCGGCGCCTGCGGTTCCGGTGAGACCGGTGAGCAGCTCGGCGTACTGAGAGGAGATACGCCAGGGAGCCGTCCGATCGAGGAACGGTCGGAAGGCACTCGGGTCGACATGGTCGAAAGACCGCGGATCGGCCAGCAGTGCCGCGATCGAATCGACCGGCTCGGCGGGGTCGAACAAGCTCACCCAGGGCTCACTCCCGTATTGCGTGCGCAGGTGCGGCAAGTCGGGCAGCACAACGGGCGTCGTGAAGCTCGCAGCCAAGTGGACGCTTCCCGAGTTCAGGATCGCCCGGTAGGGGAACACCGCGAGGTCGGCGGCGAGCAGCCAACGCTCCACGTCGGCATCGGGCACGAAGTCGAGGTGGGTGATCATGCGCAGCTCGGTCGGCAAGGAATCGACGAGGGATCGCCGGGACATCTCTTTCACCTCGCCCGCGAGCATGAGGACGAGCCGGCGGCTCGCTGTCTCCTGCTGTGCGAGGAGCGCCGCACGGATGAGCTCCTCGACGCCCTTGTACGGGCGGATCTGGCCGATGAAGAGGACGGCGCGTTCGTCGGAGCGGAGGTCGAACGAGCGCCGCGCCACCAGGGGAGTGAGTCCGCTGTCGTAGAGGCCCTCGTAGCTCGGGTGCGGCAGGACTCGGATCTTCTCGGGAGAGAGCGCGACGATGTCCGACAGCGCGGATGCCGTTGCCGGCGACATGACGTGGATCGCGTGGACAGTGTCGTTGAGCACGCGATAGAACTCAACCTCGAGGTCCCGGTGCGCAATCTCATGGGGGAGACGGTTGTGCACCGTCCACACGATGCGGACACCACGGGCACCGAGGTCGCGGAAGGCCCGCTGGAGGACGGCCAACCGCCTCACCGCCTCGTCGCGGGTGGACGCCTGCTGAAGGAGCGGCGTCGTCCAGTGGAGGTGGAAGACGTCCTCACGTCGAAGGGCATCGAAGCCGCGGAGCAACTCGTCGAAGGTCGTGGCGCCCACGAACTCGTGACCCGCGGCGCGGGGAGCAAGCGCGAGCACATTGAGGAACGGATTGCCACCCCAGGAGGGGAACACCAGGACTTTCCGCCCAAGACTCATCCGCACCAGAGTAGCGCGGCAAGGGATGGACCGTCAGCGCTGGGGCGGCGGATCGTGCGGGAAGACGAAGCGATCGTAGGTGAAGAACCGGAACGCTGTCGCAAGTGCCTGGCCGATGAAGGTGCCGGAGATGTTGTCGGCCAGAGGGCCCTCGAGCCCCAGCACGTAGCGCGAGAACGCGAGGCATCCCAATTGCAGCCCGATCGCGATGAGATTGAAGACCGCGAACAACGCGTAGCGGGACATCCGGCGCTGGAGTCGGCGGTCGCCGAAGGTCCAGTAGCGGTTGCCCACGTAGGTCACGACCGACGCGACGACGATCGCGATGATCTTGGCCACGAGCGGGAGGTCGTAGAGCGGGCCGCGCCCGGTCACCCAGAAGGCGAGCAGGTTGAAAACGAGCGCATCGACCAGGAACGCGATTCCCCCGATCACGAGGAACGCGCCGGCCTGCTTGCCTCGCTTCACGGCAGCGTTCTGGGTCATGCGGGGACGTCTCCTGGGCGGGAAGAAAGGGGGCGGGATGAAAGGACGTGGCCGAACGGCGCGCGCGTGCCGGCGCCGACCGGGCGCGCGCTCGATTCTATGGCCCGCCGACGCCCGCGATGTCAGGGAACACACGGTTGGATCCGCGAGCGTGCCCGCCGAGGGATGAAGCGTCCGCGTGGTAGCCTGACTCGGCTCAACGGCAGTGCGTGCCGTGGGCCGTCATGCCTCGTCCCGTCTCGGAGAACAATCTCATGACCCGGTCCCCCGTCATCGCTGCGATCGTCCCGTGTTACAACGAGGAGTTGGCGGTCGCTCAGGTCGTGACCGACCTCAAGCGCGCCGTTCCCGGCATCGACGTATACGTCTACGACAACAACAGCACGGATGCCACGGCCGAGGTCGCTGCGGCGGCGGGAGCGATCGTGCGGCGCGAGGCGCTCAAGGGCAAGGGCAACGTGGTGAGACGGGCGTTCGCCGACGTCGACGCGGACATCTACGTCATGATCGACGGTGACGACACCTACGACGCCGCCGCTCTGCCCGAGATGATCCGCGTCCTGCGCGAAGGCCCCTACGACCACGTGCTGGGTGTGCGCAACCAGAAGACCGAAACCGCGTACCGCCCCGGTCATGAGCTAGGGAATCGCGGCTTCAACTGGCTCGTCGGCAACATCTTCGGGGCGCAGGTGAGCGACATGCTGAGCGGATACCGAGTCATGTCCCGCCGCTTCGTCAAGAGCTTTCCCGCCGCGTCGCGAGAGTTCGAGATCGAGACTGAACTGACCGTGCACGTGATGAGCATCCGCGTGCCGCAGACCGAGGTTCCGGTGGGGTTCAAGGACCGGCCCCCGGGCAGTGAGAGCAAGTTGCGCACGTATCATGACGGCTTCCGGATCCTCGCGCTGATCGGGCAGCTGATCCGGCACGAGCGGCCCCTGCTGTTTTACGGCATCATCGGGGCGCTGCTCATGCTGGTGGGCGTGCTGCTCGGCATCCCACTCGTGGTCGAGTTCGTCCAGACGGGTCTCGTGCCGCGGTTCCCGACCGCGATCCTCGCCACAGGGTTCGGCATCGCCGCCGCCCTCGCGTGGACGATCGGCCTCGTGCTGGACGGCGTGCTGCGGGAACGTCGCGAGATCAGTCGCCTGATGTATCTGCAGTACGCTCCGCCCGCCTGACGGCGCGTCATGACCGGCTCGCTCGTCTCCTCCGCTCGCCCCGCCGCGAGTGGTGCGCCCGCCCTGTGGTCCCGCGTGGCCGCCGTGGGTCTTCCCGTCGTCGTCATCGCCGTCCTGGCCCTGTACGCCACGGCGGGGTGGCTGCGCCGGGAGTTCGCGCTCCGCCACGGCAACGAGGGCTATCCGCTGTTCAGCGAACTGATCGCCGCCGATCCGCTGCGGCCCGGCCTCGTCTTCCTGCTCGTCGCGGCCGGGTACACAGCGGTCTTCTTCGCGCTGCGCTGGCTGGTGGCGAGGGCCTCTGGTCCTGTCGGAACGGGACTGGGGCGCACTGGTCGGGCGGCCAAGACGGTCGACTGGGTCTTTGCGCGCTGGTGGCGGCTCTCGCTCGCCCTGCTCGTGCTGTGGGCGCCCCTGCTCGCGCTGCGCTGGCCCGGGGCCGTGAATCCGGACTTCGCGCTGATGGTCACGGAGATCGCCCAGCGGCGCTCGGAGTTCCCCGGGGACGCGTTCAAGCCGTACGACATCTATCCCATCGCCTACCATCTGCTGCCGGCCGGCGACCTGATCTGGTCCAACCAGCACAATGCGTTCCTCACCCTCATCTACGGCGGGATGGCGGGCGTGAGCGGAGCGGTGTTCCAGTCGTACATACCGGGGGTCGTGGTCCTGACGACCGGGCAGGCGCTGTTCACCGTGTTCGCGCTCGGCCGCGCGCTCGCGCTCGCCGCTCGCCATGTCGAGCGGCGCTGGGTGAAGGTCGCAGGACTGGCGCTCACGGCCGGCAGCGTGATGACGCCCCTGTGGTCGATGGACCTGTCGAAGAACCCGCTTTTCGCCGCCGCCGTCGTGTGGTGGCTGGCGCTCCTGCTCGAGTTCGCCTTCGGGCATGAGATCCGTCGCAGGTGGGGCGCCGAGGTCGCGGCGGCCACCGTCGTCGTTCTCGTGAGCGTGAAGTTCGGCGTCTACGTCGCCGCGCTCGGCCTCATGCTCCTGCTGATCACGCGACGGCGACCCCGGCTGCTGCTCGCCGCCCTCCTCACCCCGATCCTGGTCTTCGTCGTCCTGCTGCGCGGGCTCATGGTCGCAGGCCTGGTCATCCCCGACGACAGTGTAGAGACCCGGGTCGTGCAGCTTCAGCAGATGGCACTGACGCTGAGGGAGCACCCAGACGCGCTGGATGAGCGCGATCGCGCGCGACTCGAGCGCGTGTTCGACATCGAGGCGATGACGCGCGTCTACGACCCCGACAACGCCGATCCCGTGAAGTCGAGCGGGCTCGACGACAACGGGAGCTACCGGTGGCGCACGGTGTCAGCGGAGGACTGGTCCCACGTGACGGGGATCTGGGCGCGACTCGGTGCACGATACCCGGCGCTCTACGTCGACGCGTTTCTCCTGAAGTCGCACCGCTATCTTGACATCGCCTCGGAGAGCCCGCCGTGGCCCCCTCTGCGCACGATCACCTGGAGCGTGACGTACTCCCTGGATCTCACAGGAGTCAACGACGGCGGTCGGGAGCTGCTCGCTTCCGGGCTGGCCGCCGCACACCGCGAGCCCGTGCTGCGCTTGGTCATGTCGGCCAGCGCGTGGGCGGTCGCCACGATCCTCCTGTGCACGGTCGCGATCTCGCTGCGTCGACCGCGTGCCGCTCTCTACGCGCTTCCGCTGGCCCTTCAGGCGGGGGTCGCGCTGCTGTCACCGCTCAACGGCGCGGCCCGCTACCTGCTGGGGCTCGTCTACGCCGCCGGCCTCGTCTTCATGGCCCTCGGCATGCGCGACGGCACAGCGCACACCCCTGCGCCCCTCGGGAGCGAGCGAAGCGGGGCGCCATGACGTGGCCCGGGGCGCTGCCCGCACTCCTTGCTGCCGCGGTGGCTGTGGCGGGGCCCGGTCTGCTCGCGACAGCGCCCGTGCGAGCCGGCGTGCTGCCTCGCGTGTCGCTGGCCGCGCTCGTGGGCACGGGCCTCTCCGGTGGCGCCGCAGCCGTAGCGGGTTGGGCGGGGGTGCCCTTCCACGCGTGGCAGGTATGGGCGATGGCCTCCCTCGTCGCCATCGTCATCGCGTTCGTGCGCCGGCGCCTGCCGCGGGACGGCATCGCGCCCACCCCGCCGCTGTGGGCGCTCGGCGCGGCCTGGGCCGCCGGAGCGCTGCTGCTCGGGTCCGTCGCGTTCGCCGGTGTACCGGACCCGGACCGCATCTCTCAGACCTACGACAACGTCTTCCACCTGTCCGCGGTCTCGGCGATCCTCGACGGCTTCTCCGGGTCGCCCCTCACGCTCCGTTCTCTCATCGAGACGGAGGCGCCGGGAATCGCGTACTACCCCGCGGCGTGGCACCTGCTCGTCGCCATGACCGTGCAGCTGAGCGGAGCCACGGTGGCGGTCGCGTTCAACGCCGTGTGGCTGGCCGTGGGCGTGCTCGTGTGGTTGCCGGGCGTGGCCTGGCTCGCGCAGGCTGTGTTGCCGCGGGCGTTCGCGCGGACGGCGGGCCTCATCGCGCTTCCCCTGGGTGCGGCATTCGGGTCGTTTCCGTACGCGTTGCTGGCGTGGGGGACGATTTATCCCACCGGCCTCGCCCATGCGCTGCTTCCCGCCTCGCTCGCGCTGACCGTGCTGGCGGTTCGCAGTGCCGTGGCGGCCCCGTCCCAACATCGTCGCCGTGGCTGGCTCGTTGCGGCGGGGGCGGCGGCGCTTTCCGCAACGGCGCTCGCCTTCGCGCATCCCCGCGTGCTCCCGACCTGGGTCCTGATCCTCGTCCCGTTCGCGACAGCGTGTCTCGCCGGCACGTTCTCGCGCGCCTGGCGACGCGGAGGCCGGGCCCGCTCGCGGGCGGTCGCTGCGCTCGGCGCCGGCGCGGTGTTCGTCGCGTCCGGCGCCGGCGCGGCGTTCGCCTATGCCGTCGCCGTCCTGGGCCTGTTCGACGAGCCTCTCGAACAGCGCCTGGACGGCCCGCAGGCACAGGCCGTGCAGGCGCCGCTGGACGGGGTCCGACAGGTCGCTCTGCAGCAGACTATGACGGGAGCGGGCGACGCCGTGACGGCGGCGGCCCCGCTGCTGGCGGCCGTCGTCGTCCTCGGTCTCGTGGCCACCCTCCGGCGTGCACGGACGAGGTGGATCGCAGTGTCGTTCCTCCTCCTTGCCGCACTGTTTGTACTCGCCGCGGGATCGGACGGCGCCGTAGCCAAGCTCGCCACGGGGGTCTGGTACAAGGACCGATTCCGACTGGCCGCCGCGCTGCCCGCGCTTGGCGTGCCCCTCGCCGCGTACGGCATTCTCGTCGTGTCTCGTGCGGTCCTCCGACTCCGCGGCGGATCGCCGAGCGGACGCGGACGTCGCGAGACCACGATCGCCGCCGTTGCCGCTGCGGTCGTCGCTGTCACGTCGTGCGTGACGCTTGCTTTCAGCGGCACGACGGCCGCGATCGCTGGCGTGTTCACACTCCCGGCCGAGCGCGCGCAGTGGGAGATCGTGTCGCAGAAGCAGATCGACTTCATGGACCACGTCGTGCGAGAGGTCGTGCCGGAGGATCAGCGCGTGCTGGGGGACCCCTGGGACGGCTCGGCGCTCACACAGCTGTTCGCCGGCCGTGAGCCCGTCTTCCCCCACGTCAACGGGCAGTGGGACCATCACCGGCGCGTGCTCGCGTGGGACCTGCCCGAGATCCACTCTGATCCGGAAGTGTGTGCGGCGCTCGACGCGTTGCGCGTTCGGTACGTCCTCTACAACCCACACGAGTTTGGCGGCGGCGACCCCGCGGGCAACCACTTCCCCGGGCCGCATGCCGCCATCGCGGAGGGACTGTTCACCGTGGTGGCGACCGACGGCGAGTCGGTGCTGTACCGCATCGACCAGTGCGGCTCCCTGCCGCGTTAGATGACGCCGGCCGGTCGCCGTGCCGGGCTCGGGGCATTGCCAGGGACCGTGGGATTCTCCTGGGATGATGAAGACCATGAACATCGATCTGCTTGTCGTCGGCTCGGGCTTCTTCGGTCTGACGATCGCCGAGCGCGCCGCCGCCGCGGGGCGCAAGGTCACCGTCATCGAGCGCCGCCATCACATCGGCGGCAACGCCTACAGCGAGAACGAGCCGGAGACGGGCATCGAGGTGCATCGCTACGGCGCGCACCTGTTCCACACGTCGAACCCCACGGTGTGGGAGTACGTCAACCGCTTCACGACCTTCACCAACTACGTGCACCGCGTGTACTCGACCCACAACGGGCAGGTCTACGCGTTGCCGGTCAACCTCCACACGATCAACCAGTTCTTCCAGGCCGCCTACACGCCTGACGAGGCGCGCGCCCTCGTGAAGGAGCAGGCGGGGGAGTTCGACGTCAAGACCGCCCGCAACTTCGAGGAGAAGGGCATCGCGCTCGTCGGCCGTCCGCTGTTCGAGGCGTTCTTTCGCGACTACACCGCCAAGCAGTGGCAGACCGAGCCGCACAAGCTCTCGGGCGACATCGTCAGCCGGCTGCCCGTGCGTTACAACTACGACAACCGGTACTTCAACGACACGTGGGAGGGTCTGCCCACCGACGGGTACACCGCGTGGCTGGAGCGGATGGCCGACCACCCGAACATCGAGGTCAAGCTGAACGTCGACTTCTTCGACGAGTCGCAGCCCCTGAGCAAGAAGGCGCTGGTCGGTCAGCTGCCGATCGTCTACACGGGTCCGGTGGACCGCTACTTCGATTACGCGGAGGGTGAGCTGAGCTGGCGCACGCTCGACTTCGAGGAGGAGGTGCTGAACGTCGGCGACTTCCAGGGCACCCCCGTCATGAACTACCCCGATGCGGATGTGCCCTTCACGCGCATCCACGAGTTCAAGCACTTCCACCCGGAGCGCAAGGACGTCTATCCGGACGACAAGACCGTCATCATGCGCGAGTACTCCCGCTTCGCCACGCGCGAAGACGAGCCGTACTACCCCGTCAACACGTCCGAGGACCGGGCTGGCCTGCTCGCCTACCGCGAGTTGGCGAAGGGCGAGAAGGACGTGCACTTCGGCGGGCGCCTGGGCACGTACCAGTACCTCGACATGCACATGGCGATCGGCTCGGCACTGTCGATGTGGCGCAACGACTTCGGCGGGGACGCCTGAGCGTCGCGATGCGGGGCTGACGGCTCACTGCGTCTCCGTGGACTCCTCACCGCCTCCCGATCCCCAGAGGCGTCCCGCTCGCTGCGGCCCTTCTCCGCGCACGGGTGTGCGGGGAGGAGCATGCGCGGCCAGGGGCGCGAGCAGGAGGAGCGGGACGGCGAGCGCGATGCTGAACACATAGCGCAGGCTGAAGGCGGTCGGCGTCGCCGCCAGCCCGGCGAGCCAGACGAGGACGAGAGGTGCATACGCTAGGACATACCTGCGCCGAGGCGAGGTCGCAACCCCGAAGGCGGAGACGAGCAGGATCCACGCGAGGGTGCCGCTCCCGAAATAGTCGAGGCGCTCCGCGAGTTCGTCTCCAGTGAGCCCCCACAAGGTCTCCACCCGCGGGGTCCGCTCGATGCCGAATGGGTTCTCAGCCACTGCGGTGTCGATGAAGCCGTAGCCGTTCTTCACCCCGGGTGCCCAGAATCCGAACGTCTCTAGCATCCACGCTTCGACGTACGCACCGAGGTTCGTGGGCGCCATGGCCAGCCACACTGACAGGAATCGCCCCGTGTGCGCGTCGAGATACTCGTCATCGAAGTCGGGCGCCCACTTGATCGCGTCCACCCGTGCGGGCGTGTACAGCTCGCGCCAGCGCTCGACAGGCAGCACCTCCTCGAGCACCGCGGCCTGGTCCTCGCTGATCTCCCCGTCGGTGTACATAGCGCGGGCGACCTGTTGAAGCGGCACCGCGAGCTTCTCGGCCTGCGGCGCGGGAGTGACGCCGGACGCCTCGGCGGCCGACACGGCGATCGTGACGGCGAGCAGAGCGGCGAGGACGGAGAGGACCGCCCGTGCCGCTTTCCGACGCCAGACGAAGATCAGGAGCACCGCGCAAGCGGCCACGATGACGGTGCCGCCGTTGCGCCAGAGGGAGACCCATGCCGCGAGAAGGGCGAGTCGCGCGATGGTCCACGGATTGCGGAGGCCGTCGTTCGTCGCGGCGGCATCCGAGAGAAGGAGGCAGAGGAGCATGATCGCAACAGCGAACAGCGGGTCCTTCTGGACGTTGATCGCGTAGATCGCGAATACGGGAGTGAAGGCGAAGAACGCCGCCACGGCCGACGCTGTCACGACTGTGGCGTGCGTGCGCCTGGTCAGCCAAAGACACGCGTACCCGAGAGCGGTTGCCATGATCGCCATCTGCGTGAGGGAGAACAGTGCGATCGAGCTGGTAACGCTCAGACCGAGAAAAGCCCCGGCGTGGAGGAACACGCCCACGAACAACGTGAAGGCGAGTGGGTGGTGGTTCTCGAGGGGTCGTTCGCCCAGCATGGGGCCGATGGACGCGAACGAGTCGGGCAGGACCACGCCGGGCCAATAGAGCAGCAGATACGGTACCCACGCGCAGAAGATCCCCGCACTCCACATCGGCCACCACCGGATCCGGACGGGCGTCTGACCCGGGTGGCGGAACATCGCTCGGGCCCGGCCGACGGCGCGGTACAACACCGGGAGGGCCGCGAGAGCGGCGGCGAGGAGGACGCCGCCGGCGGCCCACAGGAGCGCGTCCGCGGGCCCCAGCGGCTCGATGAAGACGCGGTCGGGCCGCGCGCCGAGCCACTCGTCATACCGGATCCGGCGGCCCACCACGGCGAAGCCGGAGAGGAGGAGCGCGAGAGGCGATGCCTGCACCGCCGTGCGGAGGAATCGCGACATCGGCGGCCGGGGTGTGGGGATGTTCGGCGTCACACTTCCCCCGCCGGGCCCAGCCTGGCCGCTCTCCGCGACGCCCGGGTCCGGTCTCGCGCCGCGCGGCGCGTCGGAGCCTGCCCCTCCACGGCGGTCCGCGTGACGACCAGGGCCGTGATGGCGGCGGCGAGGACAACCCCGATCGCCGCCGGGACGGCGCGATACATGAAGAAGGAGTGGATCTGGGAGTGGTTCGTCATCACCTCGTACCACAACGGGACGACCGCCGCGGGAAGCGCCGCGGTCGCGAACATCCATATCGCGCGGGCACCGCTGCGGCGCGCAGCAACGAACAGCAGGGCGATGATCGCGACGACCACGGCGACGGCGGCAACGCGCGCCAGCGGCATGTCGGCGTAGTACGCGAGGTTTGCCCATGTGCCCTGCCCGAGGCCACGCACCACCGTGTCGTCGGGGCGATCGGCGAGCCCGGACCGGACGGCGACGTTCTCCACGACCTGCTTCAGCGCTGCGTCGGGACCCGCGGCGAGCGCGGCGGTCGTCCATCGCTGGACGAAGGCCGCGGCGAAGCCGATCATCCACCCGGCGGCGCCCGACAGTGCGGCGAGTGCCATGCGCCGCGGCGTGCCGCCACGGAAAGCGACGCAGAGCGGACCCGCCGCGGCCGTGAGCACCCAAGCGAGATTGGGATTGTTGAGGAGGTCGAAGAAGTTGAAGACCGCTCCCGCGGCGACGGCGGCGAGGAAGAGCGCGGGCAGGCCCCGGGTCGACGCCCACGCCGCGAGCGCCACGCCTGCGAACGCCGTCGCGAGGGAGAGAGCGTGCTCAGCCGAGCCCCCCGGTGTCACGAGCACGTCGGAGGTGCCGAGTAAAGGCAGCGTCAGCGCGGCGGCCACGAGCGGCGACGTGCGGCGGGAGAGGACCCACCACATGGCGAACAGTGCGCAGGCCAGAGCAAAGAGGGAGACCGCGTTCATCGCGGCCATGCCGCCGAGAGCCAGTGCCGGGCGGAATAGGACGGTGTAGCCGGCCCAGTACCGCAGGTAGAGATGGTGTTCTACGTCCTCGCCGCGGGCGAGGGCCCGAATCTGCTCCACGCCGCCGTTCGTGCACGAGGAGATGCGAGGCACGAGGAGGCCGCGCTCCCACGCCGACATGCTCTCTTCGCCGAGGCCGGTGCCCGCGACGACGCAGTCCGTGTACGCGTCGTGTTTGCCTCCTACGCCGTTCGGTGGGTAGGAGCGCTCGTACAGGCCCTGTTCGATCGATGCCGTGAGTTGCTGGGCGATCGCACGGTCCGGCACGGCCGCGCCCGCCCATTGCAGGGCGATGAATGCGACCCACAGGACCCCGAGGAGAATGGCGGTGTCACGCGCCAGGCGGACGATCGCGTTGCCGGACATTCGGCTCCCGTGTCAGTTCAATGAGAGGTGTTCCGGCGCGGCGCCGGAACACCGGATCTGATCGGCCGCGGTCACGGCCGCGACGATTCTTCCACGGAGGATGTCGATTTGGCCGTGGCCGCGCGGCAAGTACGATGTGCAGGTCGGGCTCGCGGATCGCCATTCCGGTATTTCTCCGCGGTGCCGCAGCGTCCGATCGATCATTGAGGCGATGACTGAACCACGAAGCGTGACAATCCCGACGACCACGGCTCCGCGCCCGCGCGTGTTCCGCCCGGAGATCGAGGGACTCCGAGCCGTCGCAGCGTCGCTCGTCGCGGTATGGCACATCTGGGTCGGCGGCGTCTCCGGGGGCGTGGACGTCTTCTTCGTCGTCTCGGGCCTGCTCATCACGACGACGCTCATCGGCCAGATCGATCGATACGGACGCGTCCGCCCGTTCGCGTTCCTGGGGCGGCTGCTGCGACGCCTGCTCCCGTCCGCTCTGGTAGTGCTGAGCGCGTCGCTCGTCGGCACCTGGCTGCTCGTGCCGGAGGCGCTGCGCGAGCGGTCGTTCGCTGAGATCTTCGCTTCGGCTCTCTACTTCGAGAACTGGCAGCTGGCCTTCGCCGCCGTCGACTACCTCGACAGCGAAGACCCCCACACGCCGGTGCAGCACTTCTGGGCGATGTCGGTTCAGGGGCAGTTCTACGTCATCTGGCTGGCCGTCTTCGCCGCGGCGATCCTCCTCGCGCGGAAGAGCTCTCGGAGTCGTGCGTGGGCCGCGGGTCTGACCGCTGTTCTGCTCGTGGGGTCGTTGGCATACTCGGTCTGGTTCACCGCCGTCAACCAGCCCTTCGCATACTTCAGCACCTTCACGCGCGCGTGGGAGTTCGCCCTCGGAGCGCTGGCCGCGTTCGTGATCGGCCATCGCGCCCTGCGCGGGACCTGGTCCTGGATCCTGGGCTGGGTGGGCCTCACGGCGATCGTCCTCTGCGGGGTCGTGCTGCCAGTCGGGAGCTCCTTCCCGGGCGCCGCGGCCCTCTGGCCCACGGTGGCCGCCCTGCTCGTGCTCTTCTCGGGGGGCGACCGCGAGCGGCCAGGCCATGCCGCCTGGTTGCTGTCGCGGAGGCCCGTGGTGTGGCTCGGCGGCCTTGCCTACGGGATCTACCTGTGGCATTGGCCGCTGCTGATCTTCTATCGGCACCTCAACGGGCGCGACGAGGTCGGCATCATCCCCGGCGTAGGGATCATCGTGACGTCCGTGCTCCTCGCGTGGGCCACCACGGCCCTCATCGAACGCCCGCTCCGGCGATTGGGTGAGCGGACGACGCGGACGAGGCTCATCGCCGCCGCCGCGCTCGTGGCCGTCGCCGTGACGGTCGCGGGCACAAGCGTCTGGTCGCGGCACCAGAGCTACGCCGACGCGGAGGCGCGGCACGAGGCGATCCTCGCAGACCTCGAGCAACGCGAGGGCGCCCATGAGTGCTTCGGCGCGCGGGCGATACTCGCGGGCCTCGATGCCTGCGCGGATGACGCGGATCCCGAGCGGCTGCTCCCCATCCGTTCCCGGCTGCTCGACGACGTGGGGAGGGCGTACTGGTGCTATACGTCGGCGGACGCCACCCGGATCGATCACTGCAGCGTCGGATCGGATCGACCGGATGCGCTGAGGATCGCACTCGTCGGCAACTCCCATGCCGCGATGTTCTACGATGCGCTCTACGATCACCTCGGCGAATTGAACTGGCGGTTGGACACGTTCGTCGGCAACGGATGCGTGTGGGGGGAGGCCGTGTCGTCGGAGCTCTGCGAGGGCCGCGTCGACGAGATGAATGCCCACCTGCTGGAGGGCGAGCCCTACGATGTGCTGATCACGACCACCGGCCGCGGTGACCGCGAGTTTTCCCAAGAGCGCGTGGATGAGTACCTGGAGTCCTGGGAGGAGATCGAAGCGCGTGGCACGCAGGTCGTCGTCGTGACTGACAACCCGCGGCTGCCCGACGAGGCGGCCGACTGCGTCATGGCGGCGAGCGCCCGGGACCTCGTGGCCGGCGAGTGCGATTTCTCCTCAGAGGACGGCTACCGGTCTCCCGACATGATGCTCGAGGCCGCGGAGCAGTCGCGCGGGGACCATGACATCGTCGACCTACGCGACCTCTACTGCGCGGACGACAGATGCCCCGTGGTGGTCGGCAACGTCATCGTCTATCGCGATCAGCATCACCTGACGGCCACGTACATCCGCACCGTCGCCCCGGTCCTCGTCGAGCGCCTCACCGAGGTGCTGGATCGATGAGGGCAGAAGGCCCGGTTCTGGCCCGCGGGCACGGGATGGAGGCCCGGACGGTCTCGCTCGCCGTAGGATCGGCTGCGTGACCGCCTACGCCGCTGCAGGGAAGCCGCGGCGCTACCTGCACTCGCTCTGGCTGTTGTCGGCGCGAGATCTCCGGGTACGGTATGCGACGAGCTGGCTAGGCTATCTGTGGTCCGTACTCGACCCGCTCGTGATGAGCCTGATCTACTGGTTCGTCTTCACCCAGGTGTTCGAACGAACGGTCGGCGCACAGCCGTACATCGTCTTCCTGATCACCGCTCTTCTGCCGTGGGTCTGGTTCAACGCGGCGGTCACGGACTTCACGCGTGCGTTCAACAAGGACGCCAAGCTCGTCAGATCGACCGCGATCCCTCGCTCCATCTGGGTCTCGCGCGTGGTCATGAGCAAGGGGATCGAGTTCCTCTGCTCGCTCCCCGTCCTCGTGGTCTTCGCGCTGGTGGCGGGGGCTGCGGTCGGTTGGCAGCTCGTCCTGTTCCCTGTCGCCGTGTTCCTCCAGGCCGTGCTGCTTCTCGGCCTGGGTCTGCTGGTATCGCCGTTGTGCGTGCTGTTCGCCGACCTCGAGCGCACCACGCGACTGATCCTGCGTGCGCTGTTCTACGTGACGCCCATCATCTACAGTCTCGACGACCTGCCCGGCGCCTTTCGGGACCTCGGCGCTCTCAATCCGCTCGCGGGCATCGTGACGCTGTATCGGGCGGGCTTCTTCCCCGAGCTCTGGGATCCGTACGCCGTTGGAGTCAGCGCCCTCATGTGCTTCGGCATACTCGCCCTGGGGATCCTCGTCTTCAAGCGGCTTGAGCGGCCGCTTCTGAAGGAGTTGTGATGACGCTGGAGCACCCAGGCGAGGCGATCGAGGCGATCGGGCTCGGTGTGCGCTTCCGCCGCAACCGGCGGGGCCGCCGCGCGCTGAAGGACATGTTCGCCGACGCGTCCCGGAGGCGCTCTTCGGGCGAGTTCTGGGCTCTGCGCGACGTCTCCTTCACCGTGCGTCCCGGGGAGTCCATAGGCGTCGTCGGCCGCAACGGTCAGGGCAAATCGACGCTGCTCAAACTCGTCGCCGGCGTACTGCTTCCCGATGAAGGCGCTGTCCACGTGAACGCTGGCGTCGCGCCGCTGATCGAGATCACCGGGGGCTTCGTCGGCGACCTCACGGTACGTGAGAACGTGCGGCTCACCGCCGGTCTGCACGGCATGTCGCGTGCGGAGGTCGGGGAGCGCTACGACGACATCATCTCGTTCGCCGAGCTGGGCGACTTCCAGGAGGCGCCGTACAAGCACCTGTCGAACGGGATGAAGGTCCGGCTGGCGTTCTCCGTCGTCTCGCAGTTGGACGAGCCGATCCTCCTGGTGGACGAGGTGCTCGCGGTGGGCGACAGCGCGTTCCGGGAGAAGTGCTACGCCCGCATTGACGAGCTGCTCTCAGACGGTCGAACGCTTTTCTTCGTGAGTCACAGCGAGAAGGACCTGCGACGCTTCTGCGATCGTGGTCTTTACATTCGGGAGCACCGGCTCGTGATGGACGCCCCCATCGCGGACGTCATCCGGCAGTACAACGTAGACACCGCGTCGTGATGCTCGGTGGTCGTCACGCCCGGACGCGGTCCAAGACCCGGCGGCCGACTGCCCGGACGGGCGCAGGCAGCACTCGTGCGAGGCGGCGAACGCCGCGGGCGGCACGGCGGACGACTGCCCGAGGCGCGCGTCGCGCCAGCCCCGCCATCCTCCCGGCGTCGTGGAACGCGTGCGCCGCCAGGCGTACGGGGGCCGACGGCGGAGGCGGCGCCGACGTGAGGTGCGCGCGCACCCTGCCCGCACCCTTCGACGGCCCGACGCTGAGGAGGTGGCGCTCCTCACGCGTCAGGTGCCACGGACGGACGGCGTAGGCTGCGAGGCGGCGTCCTCGCGCCAGCGCATCGAGAAGGGCGCGGTCGTCAAGGTTTGCGAACCCGCGCAGCGCCGGCAGTGATATCACCCGCAGGGACTCAGCTGCCGCGCGCGACCGGGAGAGCCCGGTCCTCTGCAGGTGTCTCGCGAGCGTGGCCGGGTCCCCGAGCGCCGATGGGGTGTCGCGCGCATGCGTGCCCACCACTGCGGCGGCCGCCCAATCTTCCGCAGCCGCGAGCCGGTAGGTCAGCCGCTTGTGGGCGTCGAGTGATCCCTCGCTCAGAGGCAGGGTCGACTGGATGAATCGCAGCGCGGCGGCGCGGGCCGCGGCATAGGCGGGGTTCCGGACATGGTCCGGCTCCAGGAGGGGTCCCACGTGCGCCCAGACATCGTTGTCGAGCATCTCGAACGCGTACGAGACCATCACCCGCTCGTCCTGCAGTTGCTCCACCGATGCGAGGCAGCCGAGTTCCTGCTCGAAGTGCGCGAGGACCGAGTCGGGAGCGTGCTTCCGCGCCGTCATGGAACTGCTGCCCGCGCGGCGACGGTAGAGGTACACGACGTCCGGCAGGACATCGAAGGCGAAAGCGCAGTACGCGTCGGTCATCGCCTGGATGTCGTTCGATCGGGGGGCGTCGGCGAACCGGACCCCGGCTGCATCCCACGCCTCCCGCAGGAACACCCGGTTCCAGCACACGCGATCACGCAGGAAACGCGGCTCGTCGTGAATGGTGACGGCCTCCCGGGTCCGGCCGTACAGCGGGAACCACTGCTGGCGCGTATTGAGCGTCGTCGGGGAGAAGATTGCGTAGTTGGCGACCACCATCTCGGCCCCCGTGCGGCGCGCCTGGCCGAGGAGCGCCTCGTATCCCCGTTCGGGTACGAGGTCGTCTCCGTCAGCGAAGGCGAGATAAGTGCCCTTGGCCAGGGACGCGCCGTGATTGCGCGCGGTGCCGCCCCCCTCACCGGGGTTCGTCACCACGGACAGTCGATCGTCCTCGATCCGGGCCAGCTCGCGCAGGGTGTCGTCCGTCGAGTGGTCATCGACCACGATCAGCTCCACGGACTCGACGGACTGCGTGAGCACCGACTGCGCCGCCTCGAAGATCCAGGGTCCGACGTTCCGCGCCGGCATCACGACGGAGAGCTCGGGGGAGACATCCGTCGTCCGGGGAGTCGTCGTCACGGTCTACCTCGTCTTTCAGCCTTCGCAACGTAGACTCAATCTTCGCATCCCCGTCTCCCCGTGAGGTCCATCGCTCATGCCATCAGGCGCTCCCCGCCAGCCCTCGGTCGCGATCATCGTCCCCGTCTACAACGTCGAGAAGTGGTTGCCGGAGTGCCTCGACTCGATCGCGGGGCAGGACTACGCGAACTGGACCGCGACGGTCGTGATCGACGGTTCCCCCGACGGCTCCGAGCAGATCGCGCGGCGATACGCAGAGGAGGACCCGCGGTTCACGGTCGTCAGCGTGCCGAACGGCGGACTCGGCTCGGCCCGGAACGTGGGACTGCGTCACAGCGCAGGCGACTACGTCTTCTTCGTCGACTCCGACGACACCGTGCCGCGCGACGCGATCTCCAGCCTCGTGGATGCGGCCGCGCGAACCGGGGCGGACATCGTGGCCGGCTTCGCCGAGGACTTCGGCGAATCGTGGATTCCTTCGCGCTACTGGACGCAGACGGGGCCCCTGTATAACGGCGCGGAGACGACTTTCAGCGCCGAGTCGGTGCCGGCGTTCCTCCAGGACCACGTCGTGTGGAACAAGCTCTATGCTCGCGCCCACCTCGACACCCACGGGCTCGACTTCCCGCCTCGTGTGCATTGCGAGGACATGGTCTTCTCGGCTCGCGCGGCGCTGCTCGCGCAACGGATCACGGTCGTACCGCGGCTGGTATACCGCCACCGTCGGCACGACCAGGCAATCTCTGCGTCGTACACACGCGCGAAGACGCTCTCGGACTGGCTCGAACAGTCGGCGCAGACGATCCAGTGGATCGAGCGGCTCGGGTCCCCGCACTCGTTGTCCCGCTATCTGACCAGCTTCGTGCGCGGGCAGTGGTGGACGCGAGCTCGCGGCATCGATGAGATCACCGATGACGATCTCATTTCTCGGCTGCAGAACCTCACGATCACCGTCAGGAGCCGCCTCGACGATCAGGCTCGCGCCGAACTGGGGCCGTGGTTGCGGGCGTGCATCGACTTCTTCGCCGAGTCCGAGCCGCGACTGTTCACGGACGAGAGGTGGGCGGGCAACCCCCTGCGCCTGGACTTCGGTCGTGTCGAGGGCGAGGTCGACGCCGCGCTGGAGATCGCGGCGCAGCTCTCACGGGGCGGACAGGCCGACCGAGCCATGAGCCAGGCGCTCGTGGCGGAGCGCGTCCTGCGTCCGGTCGCAGACGGGTTCGTCGCCGGTGAGCCGGCTCTGCTTGCGCGGATCGCGCAGGTCTACGAACGGCTGGGCGAGCCGCGCTATCTCATCGAGATCCTCGGAGCTGGCGACGACGGCGGGATCGGTCCGCTCATCGAACGGTTCCTGCGTGAGCAGGGGCGCCTTTCCGCTCAGATCCACGCCGTGAAGCGCGAGCCGCGCGGGGTCGTCCTGCGGGGCACGTGGGTCCCCACGGCCGGTGCGCATCGTGCCACGACTGCGACCCTGGTGCTGCAGTCGACGGCCGACGGCGCGAAGGCCTACGTCCCCGTCACGTGGACCGGCCCGCGAGAGGCGGGCGATTGGCGATGGCAGGCGGTGCTTCCCGAGGAACTGCTCGCCCCCGAGACCCCCATCCGCATCGAGATCAAGCTGGAGGAGCGCGGCGCGCCCCGAGGCCGCGGACCGGCCGAGCCGACTCCCTCGGTCCTTCACGAGGTCGTCGGTCCTGCGCGCACGCTGTCGTTCCCGCGCTACTTCTTCCGTGTCGACCGGCAAGAACGTCGGGTCTTCGTCTTCCCGGCCTGGCGCGACAACCCGTTCACGACCATGCTGCAGCTCGAGCTCTTCGCTCGCGGATACGTGCTGCGGGGATCCAGCGACCTTGCGGCGTTCGTGGAAGAGCTCACGAGTCCCTTCCACCGCGGGGTCGTGCACATACAGTGGCCGAGCACCGTAACGGACGGGGCTGTGTCCGAATTGGACGCAGAACGGCGCGTGGACGAGTTTGTAGGCGCGCTGAGAACCGCGAAGCAGCTCGGCCGGCCCATTCTCTGGACCGTCCACAACATCCTGCCCCACGACACCGCTTACCACGCGCCGGCAGTGCGTCTCCACGCCGAGCTGGCGGGACTGGCGGATGCCGTGCACATCATGAATTCTCGAACGGCGGATGTAGCAGCGGACATGTACCGGCTTCCCGAGGAGAAGATCGTCGAGATCCCGCACCCCAGTTACGCGGGTATCTACGGTTCCGAGCTCGAGAGGGAGCATGCCAGAGCTCTGCTCGGGGCAGATGCGGAGTCGACCGCCGTGCTGTTCTTCGGCCAGCTCAGGCCCTATAAGGGTCTCGATCAACTCGTCGAGGCGATGACGACCCTCGCCAGGCGGCGCACAGACGTGCAGCTGCTGCTGGCCGGCAAGCCGTTCCCGGGCACCGAGCAGGTACTGGAACGCATCGATCGCTCGTCGTTGCGTGCCACGTGCGCCGCGCGCTTCGTGCCCGACGACGAGGTCGCGCAGTGGTTCTGCGCCGCGGATCTCCTCGTGCTGCCGCATCGGGCCGTGCTGAACTCGGGGACGCTGCACCTGGGGGCTACCTTCGGCGTGCCCAGCGTACTCCCGGACGAGCCGCACCTGCGTGCCGATTTCGGGGACGAGGAGTGGGTGCGTTTCTTCGATCCGTCCCGTCCGTCCGAATCGATCGCAGAGCTGGTCGATCAGGACTGGTACCGGTCGACGGACGTCCGCGAGAGCGCGCGGGCGTTCGCGCGCAGCCGTCTGCCGATCACGACATCTCGGAGGTTTGCGGACCTCGTCGAGGCGATGGCAGGCGGCGGCGGTGTGACGAAGTGAGGACGCCGGGGGTGCCCTCCGTCAGCGGCGCTTCCGGATCTTCTTCTTCACCTTTGCAGGCACACCCGCCACGACGGTCGATCGCGGCACGTCGCGCGTAACCACGGCACCTGCGGCCACGATCGCGCCGTCGCCGACGGTCACGCCCGGCAGAACCGTGGCTCCCGCGCCGATCCAGACGCCGTTTCCGATGGTCACCGGCCGCACCACGCGGTTCCCGGCGCGCTTGTCGGCCGGGCCGAGCTCATGCGTGTCCGTCAGCACCCGCACGCCGGGGCCCAGGGCCACTCCCGTCCCGATCGTCGTGTGACCCTGAACGAGACAATCGCGGTTGATGAACGCGCCGTCGCCGATCGTGGCGGGACCGATGACCTGCGCGCGGCGGTAGAGTGTTGCGCGGCCTTCGAACCGTATCTCTCGCCCCGCTCCCTCGAGCAGTTCGACGCCCTCTTCCAGACGGAGGTTCCCGTCATCCACGGCGAAGCGCTGCCACTCGGATCGCAGCTGCGGCGTGCGCGATTCCAAGGCCTTCAAGCGGGCCTCGACCCTGCCGATCTCCTGCGAGCTTCGATCACCTGCGTCGGACGTCTCGGCTGCGTCCGCAGCGCGAGGCTCTGGTGCGGCCGGATGGGGGTGGTAGACGCCGCGGAGAGCCTTGAACTCGTTCCAATAGGTCAATGACTCCGGCAGCTCGAACCGACGGCCGAACGCTTGCGCCATGCCGCGCTTGTCGTCCCCGGTGAAGTGCACGAGGAAATGCTCACGCGGCCCGTTCCGGAAATGCTCGGGTCGTGTGTTGAAGGCCTCGAACGGGAGGCGCGTCAGGAATCCCGGGCGCTGATACGACTTGTTCTGGTGGAGCTGGTAGACCATCGCGTCCTGGTCACCCCGGGTGAAGTGGCCGAACAACTCGGGATCCCACCACGAGGCGACGGCGTCGAGGTCCGTCTTGAGGACGTCACGTAGGAAAGAGGAGGCCTCGGGCGTATTGCGGATCAGGAAGTTGCCCGAGCTGATCCACGTCCATACGCCGTTCCGCCGCGGCGACTCGCACATGATCAGGGACGAGTCGGGGCCCTTCGCGATGAAGTGCTCCAGCGCGATCGAGCGATCCATGATGAAGGCGTCGTCGTCGATCCAGAAGACCCAGTCGAACAGAGGAAGGAACTTGAGGATCTTCTCGACCTTGGCGAAGAACTTCCAGCCGTCTGTGGGAGCGATGTCGAAGATGTAGGTGTAGCCGTGTTCGCGCGCATAGAGCTCGTGGTTCACGTGCGCCAACGTGCGCACACGGTCGCAATAGCTGACGATGCCGATGCGCGGCGCGGTCATGACGGTGCCTCCTCCAGGGGTGGCATGACGCGGAAGCTCGGGTCCCGTCGGATCCTCGCCCCGTCCCGCAGGCCCCGCCACAGGTTGCTGGTGCCGCGGACTGTGCGCTCGACGAACACGAGCCGGATGATCTCCTTGACGAACGTCGCCGCCGTCCCGATCGCGAAGTACACCGGGCGGTAGGCGCCGTGGGCACGGTAGTAGTGCGCCATGATCCCGCGGTTGCGCATGATGTGGTAACGGTACATGTTGCTCGAGGCGTTGAGGTGGCGTGTGCCCATGTCCCACTGCCGGATCTCGCGTGTGCGCTTGAGAACGAACTCGTTGACGATCGCGCTGCGTGTGACGCGCGAGGCAAGCCAACCGTAGATGGTGTCGTCCCAGTAGATGAAGAAGCGGGGATCGGGCAGTCCGATCCGGCGGACGACGTCGCGGTGGATGAACATGCCCTCGAAGCAGCCGGAGTTCATGGGCCGGTAGCCGGCGTCGTCGAACCCGGCGGGTGCGAACGGGATGGGGATCCCGAGCGGCACCGACACGCGGTACTGCCAGTAGAACTCGCTGCCGTCGTAGTCGTAGCGACGGCCCTGGATGCTCTTGAACCGCGGCGCCCATGCCCCCATGCGGGCGAGGCCGTCCGGCAGCACCTCGACGTCGTCGTCCATCAGCCACATCCACGTGGAGCCGAGCTCATAGGCCACGCGCATGCCCTCGCTGAAGCCGCCGGAGCCGCCGGTGTTCTCCTGCAGACGGCGGTATACGAGCTCCGCCCCGAGCCGGTCACGGAACGACTCGACGACCTGCGTGGTGTCGTCGGAGGACGCGTTGTCGATCACGACGACGTGCCCCGGCTTGGGATCCATCCGCACGATCGACTCGAGCAGGCCCGCGAGCAGGTGCGAGCGGTTGTACGTGACGGCCACGATCGTCGCGGTTGCGGGGTCGAACCCCTCGGTCGCGAAGCCCGATGCGGTCTCGGCGGGCTGGGCGCTCATGGCTGCTCCTCGAAGGTCTGGGCCCAGGACTCGGCCGACACCAGCTCCGGCATGGCCGCGCGATACTGGCGCTGCAGGCGCGGCCACTCGCGCTGCAGCCGGCGATGCAGCCGGAGGGACTCGAGCAGCATCCGGCGGAAAGCGGCGCGGTCGCGCGTGTAGACCTGCTTGCCGGATCCGTCGGCGGCGCTCACGAGCGCCGAGTCGAACCGGGGCAGGCGCCACCAGTTGGCATCCCCCTTGCCGAACTCGACCTCTGGGGTCTCCACGTTTTCGGGACGAGGCTTGTGGAACCAGTGCGAGATGAGCGTCACGGCGGTGAACCAGCGCAGCCGCAGGCCGGTCGGGCTGTCGAACTGGTGGCGTTTCAGGCGCTTGAACACCTGGCGGCCTTTGCGCGCGTGCAGGACCCGGTCGGGGTCGCGGTGCACGACCGTCTCCGGGAAGTCCGCCGCGAGCCGGCGCGCCTCCGGCATCGCCGTGGCGAGGTTCTGTCGCATGTGCTGCGGTCCGCGCAGCACATCTCGCAGCGCGCGGTTCCGGAGCGCGACGGGGTAGTACTGCATCATCATCAGGTGCTTGAGGTCGACGCGTCGGCTGTGGCGGATGAGCGTGCCGCCCGATGGCGCGTTCGAGTGGATCAGTCCCGCGACGATCCGGTTGCGCGCGTGGAAGTACGCCTGCCAGTCGATCGAGTCGTCCTTGCCGACCCACGAGACGTGCCACAGGGCCGCACCCGGCAGCGAGACGGTGGGGTACCCGGCCTCACGCGCGCGCAGGGAGTACTCGGCGTCGTCCCATTTGATGAACGCGGGAAGCGCGAGGCCCACCTGCTGGATCGTCTCCTTGGGGATGAGGCACATCCACCACCCGTTGTAGTCGGCGTCCATGCGCAGGTGCAGCAGCGGGGTCTGGCGGATGTTGGACTCGCGGAAGTCGTGCGGCATCTTCTCCTGGAAGAGGTTGCGCCACATGAACGGGTGCTCGTCGACGACCTCCGCCCACGCGTGCAGCTTGGGGCGGTCCAGCAGATCGAACATGTGCGCACCGACGATCGTCGGCTTGGTGGCGTAGCGGCCGAACACGATCGAGCGTCGGATCGACTCGGGCTCGATGCGGACGTCGTCGTCGAGCAGCTGGACGAAGTCGCTCTCGGGCCGGCGGAGCGTCTCGTGCATCGCGCGCGCAAAGCCACCCGAGCCGCCCAGGTTCGGCTGCTCGATGAGCTGCAGCTGTTCCCCGAGCGCGGCCGACACGGCCGGGTACTCGGGCTCGGCGTCGACGCGCTGGGTGCCCTGATCGATCAGGAAGATCCGGTCGACGAGCGCGCGGACGTCCTCCTCGGCGGCGAGAGCGCTCAGCGTCTCGATGCAGTAGGAGGGCTTGTTGTACGTCGTGATGCCCAGCGACGCCTTGCCCGTGCGGGCCGGCTCGTGGTCCGTCGTCCATTCGGCGCCCGTGAGCACGACCGGCTCGCGGTCGGCGACGACGTCGAACCAGATCCAGCCGCCGTCCGAGTACTGCGTGAGCGGCAGGTCGAACGTCGACTCGGCCGTGCCGGTCACCTCGGCCGTCTCGATCCGCTGCTGGGTGCCGCCGCCGTTGGAGCGGTACACGAGCACCGTCGCGGTGCCCTCGGTGCGGACGGTCAGGCGGACGTGCCGGACGCTCGTCCAGTGCTGCCAGTACGACGCCGGGAACGCGTTGAAGTACGTGGCGAGGGAGGTACGCCTGCCTGCGCCGACCCGCAGCGAAGTGCGTCCGAGGACGTCCCCGATGTGCGCGTGGTTCGTGACCCGGACCGGCGTCTCGTCGATGGTCGACCAGGTCTCCGCATCGATGTAGAGCGGAAGGAGATCGGGGTCGCGGTCGAGAGGGAAGACCACGTTCTGGAGGACGTGTACCAAGTGCTCAGGCTCCGAACGATTCAGCGTGCAACCGCACGGTGGGCGCGGCGGATCGCAGATGAGCCTACCCTGCCCGTCCCGGGGCTTCCTGGGACCTGCGGACCTGCGCGTCACGGGCCCGCGAGGCGGGCCGGGATCACGACAGGGGAGAGGGCGCGGGGCCCTCCGCGACGTCGCGGATGCGCTCACGCCACGAGCGCGACTGGCCGGCGCGCACCGTGCACAGCACGAGCATCATCCAGCCGAGTCCCGAGAGGGTGAAGCTCTCGAACACCGAGTCGACGAGCAGGATCACGAGCATCAGCGGCGTCCACGCGTAGACGACGGAGCGCCGCTCGCCCGCGACCAGCCACGAGCGCACCATGGCGACCGCGCAGAGCGTGCCGAACAGCAGTAGGCCGGCCCAGCCGGCCTGGATGAGCACGTCGAAGTACGCGTTGAGCGCCGAGCCGTGGCGGTCGTCCAGGCGGAAGTTGATGACCGAGAGGGGGTACGGCTCGTCCCACCAGGTGCCGTGCCAGCCCCAGCCCTGCACGGGCCGGTGCCGCACCCACTCCAGGATCTCGTTCCACAGATCGGCCCGCGTGGAGAAGTCGGATGCCGCGTCCAGCAGCCGGATGATGCGGTGGCGGAGCGCGTAGCACGCCGCCAGGACGACCACGACGACGGTCGCGAGCGCCCACTGGGCGGCGCGCCGTCGAGAGGGTCGGACGCGGCGCACGACGATGAGCGCGAGCATCGCCGCCAGCACCGCCACGCCCACGACGAGCGCCGTGGGGGAGGCGGACAGCACGGCGAGCAGCCCGGCGAGGGTCAGCGAGAAGACCGACAGCTGCACCGAGATCGACTGCGTGAGCCACTCGATCGCGAACGTGACGAGCGCGATGATCGCCACGAGCCCCAGCATGTTGCGGGTGCCGAACACGCCCTGCACGGGGCCGCCGTAGGCGATGTCGCCCGCCACGCCGAGGAACGGGAACGGCATATCGAGCAGCACGCCCGACAGGATCTCGACCCCCAGCGACAGCGCGAGGAGCCAGCGCAGCACGTCCCCCAGTGCGCGCACCGTCTGGAGCGTGTCCCGCACGTGCGCCACGACGAGCGCGAGGAAGCCCCAGGCGAGCAGCCCGATCCAGCCCGTGAAGGTCGAGGACTCGTCGAACGACCACACGACGCTCGCGAGCGTCCAGGCGAGGAAGGCGACCAGGCTCGTGGGGGCGAACCGCAGGAGCGCGAACTCGTCGCGCCGGGCGATCAGGATCGCCAGGCCCACCACGACCAGTCCGGTCACGATCGTCGCGTGCGTCACGGAACCGGCCGTGCGCTCGATGAGGAACGACGCGAAGCCCGTACCGAGGGCGGCGATCGTGAAGGCGCGGGCGAGGTCGGCGGAGCGCAGCAGTCGGGTGAGCGCGCGCAACGGCCGATCGCCGCCGCGGATCATCGTGCGGGCTTCCCCGGGGGAGCGGCGTCGGAGTCCTGGCCGACGATGGGCGCGAGCTTCAGCTTGAACGACAGCAGCACCACGAGCGTCCAGCCCCACAGCATGATCGGCCCCGACTCGGTCAGCCCCTGCGCCAGCAGCGCGGCGGTCACCAGCGGCGCCAGGACCGAGACGGGCGAGTAGGGGCGGTCGGCGTCCAGGTCCCAGCGGGGCCGGTCGACGGCGAAGAACCAGGCCCGCCAGGCGAGCGCGACGTAGACGCCGAGGACCAGCAGCACCCCGACGGCGCCCAGCTGGAAGAACGCGTCGAGCCACATGTTGTGCGCGTGGAAGACCGACACGCCGTGGTCGACGATCCAGCCGTCGAACGCGGGGTCCCACGGCACCCACGGGCTCGAGAAGCCGTTTCCCGCGATCGGGTGCTGCGCCGCGCGCTCCCACACCGTCGCCCAGATCTCGTCCCGACCGGTCAGGGAGTCGTCGCGTCCCAGCATGTCGAGCATGCGGTCCCACAGCTGCGTCACCACGACCGCCCCCGCGAGCCCGCTGCCCGCGAAGAGCAGGTAGCGCCGCGTGCGCTGCCCGGGCGTGCGCGCCCCGCGCATGACGAGCACCGCCAGGAGCACGAGGAACGCGGCGCAGAACGCTGCCAGGGCGGTCGCCGAGCCGGAGCGGATGAACAGGATCCCCGTGATCCCGAGCCACACGATCTGCATGGGCGCGTGCGGCGGGCGGGTCGCGAGACGCACGGCGAAGACGGCGAACGCGAGCACGCACAGGATGCCCAGCAGGTTCGAGTTGCCCACCACGCCCTGGATGCGCTCGCCGATGACGGCGTCGAAGAGCTGGCCGCGGGACCAGTACCAGTGCGGGTCGAAACCGGGGGGCGGATCGGCGAAGTTGGGCAGCAGCGGGGCGCGCCGCACGAGCGCGACCCACGCCTCGAACGCGAGCGAGACGCCCATGACCCACTTCAGGGCGAGGTCGAGGCAGCGCAGGATCTCGCCCCAGGTCAGGACGTGCGCGAGGAACAGCCCCTGCACGGTGGCGGCCGCGAGGAGGGTCCAGGTCAGCAGGGTCGCCCCCGGCCAGCCGGACCACAGCGCCGACACGAGGGCCCACGCGACGTAGGCGAGCGCGAGCCACGGCAGCCGCCGCCAGCGCAGCCCCCCGCGCACCATGCGGGGGATCCAGATCGCGAGTGTGACGATGGTCGTGACCGCCAGCAGCACCGCCGCGCCGCCGAAGCCGAGGAGGTTGTACCAGGCCGAGTACGCCAGGGCCGACACGAGCACGAACACGGCGTATGCCCGCAGCATCAGGTGCCCGGTGCTCTCCCGCTCGGGCGCCGCGGGCGGGGCGTTCACCGTGTGCCTCGTGATCTGCGCCATCGTGGTCCCAGGCTACCGCGCGCGCCCCCTACCCTGGGATCGTGCTCGTACCGCTGACGAACGTCCCGCGCGACTACGCCTGGGGCTCCCGCTCGCTGCTGGCGTCCCTGCAGGGACGCCCCCTCGCCGTCCGGCCCGAGGCCGAGATCTGGTTCGGCGACCACCCCTCCGACCCCTCGGACCTCGCCGACGGGTCGGGCCGCACCCTCGACCAGTGGATCGCCCAGGAGGGCGCGCAGGCCGGGGTCGGGGGCCGGTTGCCGTACCTGCTCAAGCTGCTGGCCGCCGCGGCGCCGCTGTCGATCCAGGTGCATCCGTCCAAGGCGCAGGCGGAGGAGGGCTTCGCGCGCGAGGCCGACCTGCCCGCGGACGCGCCGCGGAACTACGCCGACGACAACCACAAGCCCGAGATGATCGTCGCGCTGAGCGACCGCTTCGAAGCGCTCTGCGGCCTGCGCGAGCTCGAGGCCACCCGACGCCTTCTCGCCGCGTTCGGCGACGCCGCCGAGCCGCTGCGCGGGCGCCTGACCGGCCCCGACGGGCTGCGGGACGCGATCGGCTGGCTGCTGTCCGGCGAGGCGTCCGGCGTGGTCGACGCGATCGTGGCGGGCCTCGGGGACGCGCAGTCGACCGAGTTCGCCGCGGAGCTCGCCAACGCCCGCCGGATCGCCGCGGTCTACCCCGGCGATCCGGGGGTCGTGGTCGCTCTGCTGATGAACTTCGTCGTGCTGCACCACGGCGAGTGCATCTTCCTGCGCGCGGGGATGCTGCACGCCTATGTCTCGGGGCTCGGGGTCGAGGTGATGGCGGCGAGCGACAACGTCCTGCGCGGCGGGCTCACGGCCAAGCACGTCGACGTGGCCGAGCTGCTCGCGGTGCTGGACCCGGTGCCGGGCCCCGTGCCGGTCGTCCTGCCCGTCACGGCGGCCAACGGCTCGCGGGGCGTGGAGGCGTTCCCCGCCGACGTGCCCGACTTCCAGTTGCTGCGGGCTCGCGTGTCGCCGGGTGCCGATGCCGTCATCCGGCCTGCCGGCCCCCTGATCGTGCTGGCCACGGCCGGCTCCCTGAGCGTCTCGGGAGCCTCGCGGTCGCTCGATCTGGCCCCCGGCGAGGCCGCGCTGGTCACCCCCGACGAGGCCGAGGCGCGCATCGCGGGCGAGGGAGAGGCGTTCGTCGCGCAGCCGGGGCGCCCCGCCTGAGCGCGGCGCCATCCCGTCGCGGTCCGACGGGATGCCGGGGTGCGACACGCCGGTCGCGGCAATGAACGTTCATCCCGCGGTTGAGGGTTTACGATCTGCGACTTGATCTTTGCGAATCACACGGGTGTAATTACTCTCACGACGTTGCCCCGGCGGGCCGAGAGGGAGTGGGAGAGCGACATGTCTGCATCGCAGTACCGTTCCGGTGTTCCAGACAACTGGTTCGTTGATCCGGTCAATCTCGGCGTGCCGGGCGTCCGTGCGCCGCACCCCGACGAGGACAACGCCCTCGCGTGGCAGAGCGACGCGCTGTGCGCCCAGACCGACCCGGAGGCGTTCTTCCCCGAGAAGGGCGGCTCGACGCGCGACGCGAAGCGCATCTGCTCGTCGTGCGACGTCCGCGCCGAGTGTCTTGAGTACGCGCTGCAGAACGATGAGCGCTTCGGCATCTGGGGCGGCCTCAGCGAGCGCGAGCGCCGCAAGCTCAAGCGCCAGGCGAGCTGACGCGCCTCTCATCTCCCGGTTCTCGGCGCGTGGCGCCGTGACCACGCGCCCCGCGGCCTAGGCTTGCCGCGACATGCCCCCCGCCGTCCACGCCGTCCTCGTCGCGCGCTCCTCGCCCCAGGCCGCCGACCAGCTCGAGCGCACCCTCGCCGCACTGGCCGAACAGCGCCGGCCCGTCGACGCCCTCACCATCGTCGTGTGCGGCGCGGTCGATCCGCTGCGCCACCTCATCGACCGCTCCGGCGCGGAGGGGGTCATCGCGGCCTCCTCCGGCACCTCTTTCGCCTCGGCCGTGCGTCTCGCGGCGGCGCGGGTGCCGCAGGGCCGCGCGCTCTGGCTGCTCGCGCAGGACACGCGCCCCGAGCCGGACGCGCTCGCCGCGCTGTCGGGCGCCCTCGAGCGCGCGCCCTCGGTGGCGATCGCCGCGCCCAAGCTGGTCGACGAGGACGCGCCCGACGTCATCGTCTCGCTCGGCGTGAGCATGACCAGGCTCGGACGCACCGTCCCGCTCGCGAACGGCGAGTTCGATCAGGGACAGCACGACGCGGATGACGACGTACTCGGCTCCGATGTGCGCGGCGTGCTGCTGCGCAGCGACGCGCGCGCCGGCCTGCTGCCGGACCCCGCGCTCGCGGGCGCCGACGAGGGGCTCGACATGGGGGTGCGGGCGCGGCTCGCCGGTCGGCGGGTGGCCCTCGCGCCGGCCGCCCGCATCCACGTCGTGGAGGGCGGTGTCGCGGGGCCGCCGCGGCGGCCCATGGCCCGCGCGTACTCGGTGCGCACGGCCCAGCTGCACCGCCGCCTCGCGTACGCGCCCGCGTGGGCCGTGCCGCTGCACTGGCTGTCGTTGCTGCCGCTCGCGCTGTGGAGCACGCTCGTCCACCTCGTCGCGAAGGCGCCCGCCCGCGTCCCGGCCGAGTGGGCCGCGGCGCTGACGGTCATGCTGCGCCCGGCATCCGTCAGCCGCTCCCGGCGGGCGATCCGCGCCGTGCGCACGGGGTCGTGGAGCCAGATCGCGCCGCTCCGGGCGACGCAGGCGCAACTGCGCGAGCGGTACGAGCCGGGCGGGAGCGGTCCCGCCCTGCGACGCGAGCTGCGCTTCTTCTCGGGCGGAGGGGCCTGGGCGGTGCTCGCCGGTCTCCTCGTGAGCGTCGTCGCCTTCACGCCGGTGCTGGCATGGCCCGTGATCGGGGGCGGGGCCCTGCTCCCGCTGCGGGAGACGGTTGCGGCGCTGTGGGGCGACGCGGCCTACGGTGTGCGCGCGATCGGCCTGGGCGACGCCACGCCCGCCGACCCGTTCGCCGGGATCGTCGCGCTCTTGGGCACCCTGTCGCCCACACGTCCGTCCTACGCGCTCGTCCTGCTGTGGATCCTCGCGCTGCCCCTCGCCGTTCTCGGCGGGTGGTTCGCCGCGGTGCGCGTGACGGATCGCGCCGGCGTGCGCGCGGCCGTCGCGGCGGTGTGGGCGCTGTCGCCGGCGTTCCTCGCGGCGCTGGTGGAAGGGCGCCCCGCCGCCGTGCTCGCGCACCTGGTGCTGCCCTGGCTGTTCTTCGCGGCGACGATCGCGCACCGGTCGTGGGGCGCGGCCGGGTCCGCATCGCTGCTGCTGGTCGCCGTGCTCGCGTGCGCGCCGTCCCTGGCGCCCGCGCTCGCCGCACTGTGGCTGCTCGGACTCGCGCTCGCGCTCGCGTTCCGGATCCGCCGCGGCTTCATGCGCGTGCTGTGGGTCGCGGTGCCCAGCGTGGTCTTCTTCGCCCCGATCGCGGCGACCCAGCTCTCGCGCGGCAACCCGTGGGCGCTGCTGGCGGACCCGGGGCGGCCGTGGCCGGGACCCGAGCCCGCCGACCGTGCCACGCTCAGCACGGGTTTCCCGACCGCCGACCCGGGCGGCTGGGGCGGGCTGCTCGTCTCGCTCGGGATCGACGAGCCCGCCCTCGCACCGGCCGTGTGGGTGCCCCTGCTGCTCGTGCCCCTGGCGCTGCTCGCCCTCGCGGCGCCCCTCACCCCGAGGTGGCGCATGGGCGCGGGCGCGGTCCTCGTGGCCGTGCTGGGGCTCGCGAGCGCCCAGTTCGTCGCAGGCGTGCAGGTCGCGTCCTTCGAGTCCACCCCCGTGCCCGTCTGGCCGGGTGCCGCCCTCAGCCTCGCGTGGCTCGGGGCCGCTGTGGCCGCCGCCGTGACCCTCGACACGGGAATCCGCGCCCGCCGCTTCGCGGCGGTGGCGACGGCGATCGCCACGGTCGGCGTTCTGCTCGTCGCCGCGCCGGCGCTGACGGCGGTGGCGCGCGGTGACGCGGTGCTGACGAACGGCCCGGCGTCCACCTTGCCCGCCTTCGTCACGGCCCAGGCGGCGGAGGACCGCGATCTGGGCACGCTCCTGCTGTCCGCTCAGGACGACGGGGGTGTCGCCGTCCGCGTCGTGTGGGGGGCGAGCGAGACGCTCGGAGGGCAGTCGACGCTGCAGAGCACCGAGACCGCGACCGGCGACGCGGACGCGCGGCTCGCCGAGCTCGTGAGTGACCTCGTCACGGCGGGCGCGGCCGAGGTGCCGTCCCGCCTGAGCGACGCGGGAGTCGGGTTCGTGCTCCTCGACGCGCCGCGCGAAGCAGAGAGCGACGCCGCGCGCACGCGCCGGCTCGAGACCATCACGTCCATCGACCAGCGCTCGGGTTTCGTCCGCGTCGGCGAGACGGCCAAGGGCGTGCTGTGGCGGCTCGACGCGGAACCGGGGCCGCGACCGCCGGCGACCGAGCGCGAGAGCGCTACGGCGCGCCTGGTGGTCGGGTCGCAGCTGGCGGCGGCGTTCGTCGCGCTCCTGCTGGCGGTGCCGACGTCCGCCTCGATGAGCGCGGCGCGCCGGCTGCCGCGCGTGCTGGGACAGGGCTACGAGGAGGAGAGACGATGACCGCGCCCGCACCGCGCCGCACCCCGAGGGCGCGCCTCGCGCTGGGCGCCGCGGTCGCGGCGGGCGCGGTCGCGGCGAGCATCGGCGCCGCCGCGCTGCCGTGGCCCGAGGTCTCCGCCGCAGCTCCCGCGCTCGAGGTCACGCCGCTTCCCGCCGAGACGCTCCTGGCGTGCGACGGACCGGTCCTCGCGCTCGGACGCGCGGCCGAGGAGGCCGCGGGCCTGGCAGTGGCCGCTCCCGCCCGCCTCACGACCGGCAACGACCGCGGCGAGGAGCCTCAGCCGGACGCCATGGGTCAGCCGCGCGTGGCAGGCGAGGCGATCGCGGAGCGCTTCGCGCAGCTGCCCGCGGGACGAGAGCCCGTCTCGATCGCGGCGGCGTCGTCGGCGGCCCCCGACGATCCCGACCTCGCGGGGTTCACGGCGTCCGCGTGCCGCCCCGGCCTCATGGAGTCCTGGATCGTGGGCGGCGACACCACCACCGGCGTCACGGGCATCCTGCTGCTGGCGAACCCAGGCGACGTCAACGCGACCGTCCGCGTCACCGCCTTCGGCGTCATGGGCGCGCAGACGCCGCCGGGAGCCGACGCGATCCCCATCCCCGCGCGCACCCAGGTCGCGCTGCCCCTCGCCGGCCTGGCGGGCGGGGAGCAGCGCCCGGTGCTCCGCGTGACGGCGACGGGCGCCCCGGTGCGCGCCTCGCTGCAGTCGAGCCTGATCCGGACGCTCGAGCCCGAGGGCGTCGACAGCCAGCCGGCCGTCCGCCCCGCGTCGGCGCACGTCATCCCCGGCGTACACGTGACGGCGCGGGCCGCCGCCTCCGACAGCGCCGTGACCGTCGTCCGCCTCCTGTCCGAGAGCGACGCCACCGCGACCATCACCGTGGCCGGCGCGGACAGCCAGGGGCAGGCCCGCGCGCTCGAGCCGGTCCGACTCGAGGCGGGCCGCCCGCTCGAGGTCGAGGTGCCGGGCCTGGCGGAGGGCGACCACACCGTGGTCGTGTCGGCGGACGCCCCGCTCGTCACGGCCGTCTGGCAGACCACGGGTTTCGGCCCCGGCTCCGACTACGCGTGGCACACTCCCTCTCCGACGATCTCGGCCCCGACGATCGTCGCGGTGCCGCCAGGGGAGGGGGCGCGGCTCAGCCTCGCGAACCCGTCGGACGCGGACATCGTCGTCGCGGTGACCGAGGACGGCGACGCCCGGGAGACGGTCGTTCCTGCCCGCGGCTCCGCGATCGTCGAGGTGAGCGCCGACCGCATCTACACGGTCGACCCGGGCGGAGCGGACGTGCACGCGGCCGTGGGCTTCGCGAGCGGCAGCGGGCTCGCCGCCCTCCCCGTCTGGCCGGACGCGGCGCGGCCGCAGCCCGTCGTCGTCTACCCCTGAGCCGAGCGCGCGGCTGCGGCGCTCTCCGGCCGCCGCAGCCGTCAGAGGAAGCGGAAGCGGTCGGGGCCCAGGTCCCACGGATCGCGGTCGAGGTACTCCGCGGCCGCGCGGAACACCTCGCCCTCGATCATCATGCGCCGGTGCAGCTCGTCCGCACGGTGCAGCCGGCCGAGACGCTCGATGGGCACGCGGTAGAGGACGATCCGGCGCGCGTCGCGATCGATCGTCCAGCGGGGGATGCCGTCCTCGTCGGCCGCGCGCGGGAGCCGGCCGATCTCGAAGCTCACGTGCCGCAGCTCCGGCCAGGCCGCACGCAGGTACTCGGCGGCTCCTCCGACCGCGATGTCGAAGCGCTCGACGCGCGTGTCGATGGGCGGCAGCGGCGGTCGGACGACGGGGCTGCGCCCCTGGCGGCCGTGACGGCCGTGCCGCGCCGCCCGGCCGCGAGGCGCCGGCTTGCGCGCCCGTCCCCAGATCGACATGGCTCCACCCTACGCCGCGCGGCGGCGGCCGGCCGCGATCCGGATCCCGCGTGCGCGGCGAGGCGCCGGCGCGTGGGCACCGCACGCGCCTATCGTTGACCACGATGCGTGAGAGAGTGTGCTCCAAGGTCGGCTGCGCGCGCGAAGCCGTGACCACCCTGACCTACGACTACAGGGACCAGATGGCCGCGCTCGGCCCGCTCGGCGCGGCGAACGACCCGCACGCGCACGACCTGTGCGCGATCCACACCGATCGACTGTCGGTCCCGCAGGGGTGGACCGTGGTGAGGCACGCCACGCTGGTCTCCTGAGCGCGCGAGCCCGTCACCGGGCCAGGCGCGCGACGAGCTCGGCGCGCGCCGCGAGGGCCCGCAGTTCGCGATCGCGCCGGGCTGCGACCACGGCGCGCAGCAGCGTCTCCGGATCGGCGTGCGGAACGGGGGAGACGAACGGCCGCACCTCCGCGGCCAGTTCCGTCGCGAGGCGGGCGCGCGCGGTCGGGTGCATCCGCTCGGCCCCCGCGACGAACTGCGCCATGCGCCGGCCCAGCCGGTCCGGCATCCGTGCGACGTCCGCGACCGCAGCCCACTCCTCCAGCCCCGCCGGGAGGGGTACAGGCCGCTCGGCGAGCGGCGGCGTGCGCGTGCGCTCCGCGTAGGTCCCCGCGACGAGGTCCCCGAGGCGCTGCGAGCGGGGCGTGAAGATGCCCACGAGCAGGGCGAGACCCCCGAGGGTCATGTACACCTCCAGCACGCCCAGCAGCGAGCGGATGAAGGCGTGCCGGAAGGAGATCGCGCCCCCGTCGGCGCGCACGATCCTGGCCCCCACGGCCAGTTTGCCCAGGCTGCGCCCCCGCGTGACCGTCTCGACGGCGGTCGGGACGACGACCAGCAGGAGCACGAGCAGGGCGATGGCGAGGATCTGCAGCACGTTCAAGGGCAGCGTCCCGGCGCTGGCGAGCCCCAGCAGCGCGAGCATGAGCAGGAGGTACGTCGCGAGGGTGACGGCCACGTCGATCGCCGCCCCGGCCACGCGCAGGATGAGACCGATCGGCTGCACGTCGAGCGCGACGGCCTCGCCCGTGAGCACCTCGTCGTGCACGACGACCGCTGCGCGCTCGCCCTGCCGAGGCCGGCCGTCGCGGGCCGGGGGCCGGTCGGTGACGGCTCCAGTCGACATGCGTACAGTTAATCAGGTGGACCTCGACGCCCTCGCCACCGCCCGCCGCGCGGAATGGGAGCGACTCGACGACCTCTCGAAGCGCCGCCGCCTCACGGGCGAGGAGGTGGACGAGCTCGTCGCGCGCTATCAGGCCGCCTCGGCCGACCTGGCCGACATCAAGACGACCGCGGGACGGACGCCGCACGGGGAACACCTGTCGGCCATGCTCGCCCGCGCGCGGCTCGCGCTGACCGGCGCGCAGGAGAACGTGCTGCGGCAGCTGCCCCGGTTCTTCCTGCACCAGCTGCCGGCCGCGCTCTACCGGGTGCGCTGGACCACGCTGGTCGTCGCTCTGGCGTTCCTCGCGACGGGCGCCGTCTCGGCGCTGTGGATCTCGGGCGATCCCGCGCTCATCGCCACGCTCGGCAGCGAGGCGCAGCTCGAGCGCTACGCCGAGCACGACTTCACCGAGTACTACACCGAGAACCCCGCCGCGGTGTTCGCGGGCATGGTGTGGACCAACAACGCGTGGATCGCGGCGCAGTGCGTCCTGTTCGGCGTCACGGGGATCTTCCCCGTCTACGTGCTCGTGCAGAACGCCGTGGGGCTCGGGACGTCGGCGGCGGTCATGACCGCGTACGACCGGCTCGACGTCATGATCCTCTACATCCTCCCGCACGGCCTGCTCGAGCTGACGTGCATCTTCGTCGCGGCCGCCGCAGGTCTGCACGTGTTCTGGGCGTGGGTGGCGCCGGGACCGCGGACACGCGGGACGGCTCTGGCCCAGGAAGGACGCGCGCTCGCGACCGTCGCGATCGGCCTCGTGTTCGCGCTCGCCCTCGCGGGCGTCGTGGAGGGCTTCGTCACGGGTCAGCCGTGGCCGTGGTGGATCAAGATCGGCATCGGCGCCCTCGCGCTCGGCGTGCTCCTGTTCGTGATGCTCGTGCCCGGGCGCCGCGCGGCGCGCGCGGGCGAGACGGGCGACCTCGGCGAGTACGAGGCGGGCGCCACGCGCCTCGTCGCCGGCTGAGGCGGGCGCCCGCGGGTCAGCTGCGCTTCGAGGAGACGTCGAAGAGCGCCTTGTACGCCCAACCGGCCAGCAGCGCGCCGACGATGGGGAACACGATGAACACCCAGAGCTGGGCGAGCGCCTCGCCGCCGCCGTAGATGGCCGAGGCGATCGAGCGCGCCGGGTTCACGGACGTGTTGTCCACCGGGATGCTGATGAAGTGGATGAGTGCGAGCGCGAGCCCGATCGCCAGGCCCGCGAGCGGCGTGCCGCGCGTCGGATGCGTCACGCCCAGGATGATCAGCAGGAACAGGCCCGTGAGGATGACCTCGGCGATGATGGCGGCCACCATCCCGAAGCCCGCGGGCGACGCGCCGTCCCACCCGTTGCTGGCGAAGCCCGCGTCCTGTGCGGTGCCGAGCCAACCGGCGGGTCCGAACAGGCCGATGAGGACGAGCAGGGTCGTCGCGATGACGCCGCCGACGACCTGCGCGGCGATGTAGCCGCCCGTCTCGCGCCACGGGAAGCGCCCGGCCGCCGCGAGCCCGAGCGTGACCGCGGGGTTGAAGTGGCCGCCCGAGATGGGACCGAACGCGTACGCCCCGACGACCACGCTGAGTCCGAACGCGAGCGCGACCGCGGTGTAGACCGCAGCGGGGGTGTCCGAGAAGTGATGGGACGCGAACACGGCGGTGCCGACCCCGCCGAGCACGAGCAGGAGCGTGCCGAAGGCCTCGGCCGCGAGCTTCGCGCTCGTCGCGGGCGCGGGCGGAGGCGTGTGGGCGAGCTCGGTCGGCTCGACCGGCGATTCGGGGTTCGGATCGGACATGGGATTCCTCTCGTCCTGGCGGGCGACCTGGTCGCTGACTGCATCGTGCCAGGGCCGCCCCGTCAGCGGCAAGGCCCTGTCGGGGCGGGTCAGAGCCGCCCGGCGGCTTTGAGGGCGAGGTAGCGGTCGGCGATGCGCGGCGGCAGGTCGTCCGGCGAGGCCGCGAGCGACTCGGCGCCGGCGCGGGAGACGGCGCGCGCGACGCGCTCGGCGGTCCGCAGGGCCGCCTCGGCAGCCGCCGCGCGGTACAGCTCGTCGCTGGATCCGCCGCCGCGAGCGATCCGCTCGAGGTCCGCGTCGGTCGCGGTGCCGACCAGGACGGCGCCGGCCCGACGGGACGCCGCGGTGTGGGCCAGCGCCCCGAGGAAGCCGCGCGCGGCCTCGGGCGATTCCTGCGCCGTCAGCAGCACCAGCAGCGAGGGATGCGGCGCGAGCGCGCGCGCCTGCGCGAACGCGGCGTCCCAGTCCGTGTCGATCAGCTGTGCGTCCACGGGGGCGAGCGCGTCGGCGATCGCGGGCATCAGGGCACTCCCGTCGACGCCCGTCACGCGGGCGCGCAGGGCGCGGTCGAACGCGACGAGATGCACGTGGTCGCCGGCGCGGGAGGCGAGCGCCGCCAGCAGCATGGCGGCCTCGAACGCCGCGTCGAGGCGGGTGCCGTCGCCGACGCGCGTCGCGGCGGTGCGGCCCGTGTCGATCAGGATCACGACGTGGCGGTCGCGCTCCGGCCGCCACGTGCGCAGCATCGTCGTGCCCGCCCGCGCCGTCGCGCGCCAGTCGATCGAGCGGACGTCGTCGCCGCGCACGTACTCGCGCAGCGAGTCGAACTCGGTGCCCTGTCCCCGCACCTGCACGCTCGTGCTGCCGTCGAGCTCGCGCAGGCGCGCGATCCGCGACGGCAGGTGGCGCCGCGCGCGGAACGGCGGCAGCACCCGGACCGCGGCGGGCGCTTCGAGCACCCGCTGACGCCCGGCCAGGCCCAGGGGTCCCGCCGCGCGCGCGGCGACGAACTCGGTGCGCAGCTCGCCCCGGCGGCGCGGCAGCAGCGCGATCCTCGCGGTGCGCGACTCGCGCGGGGGGATGGAGAGCCGCACCCGCGCGGGCTGTGCCCCGGCGGTCGGCTGCCACGCGTCGCGGATCGTGGCACGGATGCGCCGCGCGCCGCGGTTGACGACGCGGAGCCGGAGCTCGGCCGGCTCGCCCAGGCGCGCTCGCGCGGGGAGCGCGCGGTCGATCGCGAGCGCGCGGGGGTCGGGGGCGAGCAGCGCGTCCATCGCCACGGCGGCGGCGCAGAACGCCAGCCAGGCCGCCAGCACGATCCACGGGTCTGCGCCGAGCGCCGTCAGCGGCACGAGCGGCAGGAGGCCGGCGGCGACGAGCCAGGGGAGCAGGGCGGTGACGTACACGGGGATCCGGATCAGAGGGGCACGGGCGTCTGCTGCACCACGGCGCCCAGCAGCGCGTCCACCGAGACGCCCTCGATCTCGGCGTCGGGGCGCAGCCGGATGCGGTGGCGCCACACGGGGACCAGCATCGCCTGCACGTGGTCGGGGGTGATGGCGGGGTACCCGCCGAGCCACGCCCACGCCTTGGCCGCGGCGAGCAGTGCCGTGGCGGCGCGGGGACTCGCGCCGAGCTGAACCGAGGGGCTCTGCCGCGTCGCCCGGGCCAGGTCCACGACATAGCCCAGCACGTCGTCCGTGACCGTCACCGCGGCGACCGAGCGCTGCGCGGCACGGATCTCCTCGGGGCTGATGGCTGCCTCGACTCCCTCGAGGCCGCGCGGCGAGAACCCGTCGGCGTGGCGGCGCAGCACCGCGACCTCGGCCTCGCGGGGCGGCACGTCGATCAGGAGCTTGAGCAGGAAGCGGTCGAGCTGGGCCTCGGGCAGCGTGTACGTGCCCTCGTGCTCGACCGGGTTCTGCGTGGCGCACACGAGGAACGGATCGGGCAGCGGCCGCGTCACGCCGTCCGCCGAGACCTGGCGCTCCTCCATCGCCTCGAGCAGGGCCGACTGCGTCTTGGGGGGCGTGCGGTTGATCTCGTCGGCGAGCACGACGTTGGCGAACACCGGGCCCTCCCGGAACTCGAACTCGCCCGAGCGGGCGTCGTACACGAGCGAGCCGGACACGTCACCCGGCATGAGGTCGGGCGTGAACTGGATGCGCTTCGTCTCGAGGCCCAGGGCGCGGCTGAAGGCGCGCACGAGGAGCGTCTTGGCGACACCCGGCACGCCCTCCAGCAGCACGTGGCCGCGGGCCAGTAGCGCGATCAGGAGGCCGCTCACGGCGCCCTCCTGGCCGACGACGGCCTTGGCGACCTCGCCGCGCACGCGGTGGACGGCCTGGCGCAGGGCGTCGGCGTTCTCGTCGGTCATGCGGGGTTCCTCTCGACGGGGCGTGGGCACGCGGGTGGGTGGAAGGGGCGGAGGAGAAGGGGGCGGGCACTCACGAGGGGGACCGCCGGGGATCGAGCGCACCGGTGGCCGCGTCCGTGGCTTCCTCCAGCCGCCGCAGACGCTCGCCGAAGGCGGCGAGCTCGCGGTCGGTCGCGGGCCAGCCCCCTGCCGACTCGGGCAGCAGGATCTCGCGCGCGGCGGTTGGGGCCGCTCCCACGCGCGCGGCCGCCGCGTCGGCCACCTCTGCGGGAGCCGCGTGCGGCGCCAGGCCGAGGCGCCGCGCGAGCCGGGCGGCGGCGCCGTCCCGCAGCACGCGCGCGGCGTGGGCCGCGTCGGCGGAGCGGGCGTACAGTCGCGCCCGGCCCTCGAGGGTCTCGCTGCCGCGGACCGTCACGGGCAGCCGCTCCGCGACGAGGGGGCCCAGTCGCCGACCCTGTACTGCCGCTGCGGCGCCGGCGGCGGCCATTAGCAGCACGATCGCGGGGGTCAGCCACGGCGGCACCAGGTCACCCAGCGTGGGCGGTGCGGTGGACACGTCGGCGTCCTCGATCGAGGGGACGTACCACACGACCCGCGCGTGGGTGCCGATCAGGCCGAGGCCGAGGGCGGCGTTGCCGGCCTCGGCGAGGTGCGCGTTGCCGAACAGCACCGATCCGTCGATCAGCGTCACGGTCCCGCCCGATCCGGACGGGGCCTGCAGCAGGGCGTAGCCGTCGTCCACCGGGTAGCAGCCGGTCGCGCCGGGGGCAGCCGTGAAGGCCCGCCCGGGCGCCACGCTTCCGGCGCGCTCGGCCGCGGGGAGCGTGCACTCCGGCGCGACGGGTCCGTCGCCGTATCCGGCCGGCTCCGAACCGGGGATCAACAGGTCCGCCGTGGCGGACTGCGGTGCCAGCACGACCGTGTCGCCCGCCCGTTCCACGAGGTCGAGGACGGTCTCGTCCGACAGATACCGCGTGTCGGCGAGCACGAGCGTCGTGTCGCCGTCGAGCACGGCCGCCGCCTCCTCGCGCCGCACCGCCGGGACGACGTCGACGCCCCGATCGCGCAGGATGTTCACGATCGCGCGGGCGCCGTCCGCGCCCGGTCCCTCCGGATCGAAGGGAGGGCGCGCCGTCCAGTCGCGCGCCACGAACAGCGTCATGAGCGCGCCGAGCAGCAGCAGCGCGATCCCGAGCAGGATCCAGCCGAGCGCCGAGCGTCGTCGCCCGTCCGCCTCCGGGGAGCGGTCGCGCTCATCGTCGCGAGGGGCGTCCTCCGGGGCGCGGGCGGTGCGGTGGGGCTCCGGGGTGGGAGCCACGGGAGCGACGGGCCGGCTCACGCGGGGACCACCTCCGGCGCGTGCGCGGGCACGCTGCGGGCGATCGCCTCGTCCACCGCGACGACGGCCGAGTAGACCTCCGCGGTTCCTCGGCGACGGAGATAGCGCACGTCGTCGAAGGAGCGCGCCGCGGCCTGCAGCTCGTGCGCGCGATCGGGGAACGGCCGGCCCGCGCGCGCCGCGAGGCCCTGCGCCGTGGTGCCGGGGGGCGCCTCGAGGATGCCGCGTTCCTCGAGCGACCGCGCGAGCGCGCGGAACCGTGCCACGATCGCTCCGTCCCAGTCTCCCGAGCGGGCGCTCTCCTCGGCCGCCGCGCGCAGCTGCGCCGCCGACCGGCTCTCGGCCTCGCCGAACAGCAGGGCCGACGACTCCGTGCGGTGTGCGAGGCGCGGGCGGCCCCAGATCAGGAACGCGGTCACGAGCAGGCCCGCGACGAGCAGGACCGCGGCGACCGCCAGGACGGGGCTCCACTCGATGTCGCCGCGGGGCGAGAGCAGGTCGCCGATGAACTCGGCGATCGCGCGGGCGGCCCGGTCCAGGGGCGTCGGCTGGGCGGCGTCGTAGACGGGGTCGGCGAGCTCGCGCTCCGCCCACTCGCGCGCCTCGTCGCCGTCCGGCAGGAGGGGGATGGCCGCGCGGATCACGACCCGCCCGCGTCCGGTGGAGCGTCGCCACCATCGGGCCGCTGCTGTCCTGTCGGATGCTGTCCTGTCGGCTGCCATGCTGCCGGCTGCCCGGGCGACGGGGGCGACGGCGGTGCGTGCCGGGCAGGCTCCGCGTGGGGCGGCGCGTACGGCAGCGGGGGCGGGGCGTACGGCGGCTGCCCGGGAGCGGCGGGCTGCGGCGGGGCCCCGTAGCCGGGAGGGGCCGCCGGCGGCACGAACGGCGGGTGCCCCTGCGGCCCCGGGCTGCCGTAGGAGGGCGCGCCGGGAGCGCTGTGGGCCGCTCCGGGCGCAGGTCCGTACGCGGGCGGGCCGTACGCGGGCGGCCCGTAGGGAGGCGCGCCGTAGGCGGGCGCATAAGTCTGCTCCGGGCGCGGCGGCGCGACGTCGGAGGGGTCGTACGACCAGGGATCCGCGGGGCTCTCGCCGAGCTCGCGCCGCTCGACGTATCGCTGGAGACGCACGTCGAGGCCCTCGCGGCGCATGCGCGCATCGATGTAGACCAGCACGGCCGACGTCGCCTGCACGACCACGCCGATCGCCTGCACGAGCAGCGTGAGGACCTGCGTCAGGAGCGCCAGCAGAGCCGCGACGATCCACTCGCCCGCGTCGCCGGCGTCGCCGCTGCCGAACGGCATGACGATGCCCACGAAGAGCTGCGTCGCCCACGACAGGGGCGTGCTGATGACGAACGCCGCCACGCTCATGATCATGTTGATCAGCACCAGCACGCCGAACGTCGACCAGAAGCGACCGCGCGTGAGGGTCCAGGAGCGCACGATGCCGCCGCGCAGCGTCGCGTGCTCGAGGACGATGGCGGAGGGCACGACGTAGAGCTTGGTCGCGAGCCACAGGCCGAGCACGATGGCTCCCGGGATCGTGAGCAGCAGCGAGAGGGTGGGCACCCAGGTCTGCCCGCCGCTGGCGACGGCCACGACGATCGGGGCGACGAGGATGGCGAGGACGACCGTCGTCGCCAGCAGCGTGAGCAGGAAGTAGCCCACCAGGCGCCAGAAGACGGGACGCACGCGCGCCCAGATCAGGCGCAGGCTCGCCCGCTCGCCGACCGTCGCGTGGGCGACCTCGCCGACGACCACTCCCTGCACGATCACGCCGATGGCTCCGAGGCACAGGGCGGCGACGAGCGCCGCCGCACCCGTGGCGAACGTCGACCCGGCGAGGATCTCGTCGAACTCCCGCGTGCGGGGCGGAACCGTGTCCAGGCGGGAGAACGTCAGGAAGGCGACCAGTCCGACCAGCAGGAGCGTGGCGATCGAGCCGATGACCTGCACGACCATCGCGAAGCCCAGCAGCACCTTGGGGTTGCCGCGCAGCGCGGCGAAGGAGCGCCCGAGGATGGTCCCGAATCCGTAGGGATACAGCGGCACGAGGCCGGCGCGCGGCGCCGGCGTCCACGACGTCGAACTGGTCACGTCATCCCCCTTGCGGAAAGTCGGCCGTCCGGCGATGCCCGTGGGCTCGCTGCCCGGAGCGGCCTCGCGGCGGGAGCCGTGCCCCCTTCGTGACATCCACGTTACAGAACCGGGGAGGTCGATTAGGCTGGTCGGACGCGTGGAGCGCACCGCGCCGTGCGCCTCGGATCCCGAACGAAGGACCTCCGTACCCCATGACAGCCCGCATCCTCGTGGTCGACGACGACACGGCACTGGCCGAGATGATCGGCATCGTGCTGCGCACCGAGGGGTTCGACACGCTGTTCTGCGCCGACGGTGAGCTCGCCGTCGACGCCTGGCGCCAGGAGCGTCCGGACCTGGTGCTGCTCGACCTCATGTTGCCCGGCAAGGACGGCATCGAGATCTGCACGGACATCCGTGCCGAATCGGGCGTGCCGATCATCATGCTGACCGCGCGCTCCGACACCACCGACGTGGTCAACGGTCTCGAGGCCGGCGCGGACGACTACATCGTCAAGCCGTTCAACCCGAAGGAGCTCGTGGCGCGCATCCGGACGCGGCTGCGTCCCGCCGCCGAGTCCTCCAACGGGGTGCTCCGGATCGGCGACCTCACGGTCGACGTCGCGGCGCACGAGGTGCGCCGCGGTCAGGACCCGATCGCGCTCACGCCGCTGGAGTTCGAGCTGCTCGTCGCGCTCGCCTCCCGGCCGCAGCAGGTCTTCTCCCGCGAGGAGCTGCTGGAGCAGGTCTGGGGCTACCACTACAAGGCGGACACGCGGCTGGTGAACGTGCACGTGCAGCGCCTGCGCGCCAAGATCGAGCTCGACCCCGACAACCCCAAGATCGTCACGACGGTGCGCGGCGTCGGCTATCGCGCAGGCGCCGCGTCCGGTGCCGCCGCGTCCTAGGGACATGCCGCCCGCAGCGAGTCCGCCGCTGTTCGCCTGGAGCGCTCCCCGCACGTGGCCGGACGCGCTGCGGCGGCTGTGGAGCGGCTCCCTCCAGTTCCGCACGATCGTCATCACCACGGCCCTCACGGCCATGACGATCACCGTCGCGTGTCTCTGGATGGCGCTCGCCATCCAGAACGACCTGTTCGACTCGCGCCGCGAGGACGTGCTCGCGGACGCATCGCGCGCCATGGCGTATGCGACCGACACCCTCGAGTCCGCCGAGCCGCCCACGAGCCGAGCCGCGGTGCAGCAGCTCATGAGCTCGGTGCGCGAGGACATCGGGCGGCTCGCGACCACGGAGCTGATCGCGGGTCTGCGCATCGACGACGCGCCGTCCCCCCTCGCCCCGCCGAGCTTCGGCGTCCTCGGGCTGCCCACCGAGGTGCTCTCCGACGGTCTGCGCGAGCGCGTGCGCTCGACGCCGGACTCGCAGTGGTGGCAGTCCATCGCGCTGCAGGACGGCCAGGGGGCCCAGGTCGCGGGCATCGTGGTGGGACAGCAGCTCCAGGTCCAGAATGTCGGCTCCTACGAGATCTACCTGGCGTACGACCTCGCCGACGAGACCGAGACGCTGCGGTTCGTGCAGCGCACCCTGTGGGCTTCCGGGATCGCGATGGTGCTGATCGTCGTGACGATCCTGCTGCTCGTGATGCGATCGCTCACCAGCCCCATCATCGAGGCCGCCGGCACGAGCGCGCGGCTCGCGTCGGGCGACCTGAAGGTGCGCATCCCCGTGCGCGGCGAGGACGAGCTGGCCACGCTGGGCCGATCGTTCAACGCCATGGCCGACAGCATCGAGTCGCAGATCCACGAGCTGGCCGAGCTGTCGCTCGTGCAGCAGCGCTTCGTGTCCGATGTGTCGCATGAGCTGCGGACGCCGCTGACGACGATCCGCCTCGCCGCCGACATCCTGCACGACCGCCGCGACCAGTTCGACGCCGCGACCGCCCGCGCCGCGGAGCTGCTGCACGCGCAGGTGGCGCGGTTCGAGGAACTGCTCACCGACCTGCTCGAGATCAGCCGCTATGACGCCGGCTCCGTGCAGCTGGAGCTGGAGGCGACCAACCTGGCTCACCTCGCCGAGGACGTCATGGAGTCGATGCGCCAGCTCGCCGAGCAGCACGGCAGCGAGTTGCGCCTGCTCGCGCCCGGCGGCTACTCGCCCGTCGACCTCGATCCGCGTCGCGTCCGCCGGGTGCTGCGCAACCTCCTGGGCAACGCGATCGAGCACGGCGAGGGGCGCCCGATCGTCCTGACCGTCGACAGCAACCAGCACGCCGTGGCGGTGGGCGTGCGGGACTACGGGATGGGCATGTCGGCCGCGGAGGCCGAGCGCGTGTTCGACCGGTTCTGGCGCGCCGACCCCTCTCGTCGCCGGACCATCGGCGGGACGGGCCTCGGGCTGTCGATCGCGCTGGGGGACGCCAAGCTGCACGGCGGCACGCTCTCGGTCTGGTCCCAGGTCGGCCGCGGCACGCACTTCGTTCTCACGCTGCCGCGCCACGCCGGCGGGCTCGACGGCCCGTCGCCCATCCGGCTCGAGCCATCCGACGAGACCGTCCCGGTCGCGCTCGGGGCGACCCAGCCGATCTCGACGATCGATGTAGCCGCGCTCCAGGGATCCGCGGGAGCATCGTCCGAGGGGACCGAGGGAGGGGACGCGCGATGAACCGACGATCTGCGGCCGCCGCGGCGCTGCTGGCGCTGCTGCTGACGCTCGCCGCGTGCACGGGTTTTCCCACGTCCGGGTATGTCACGCCCGTGCAGCCGCGCGACGACGCCGACTCCGAGCCCAACTGGCAGTTCTACCCGGACGGCCCCGCCGGGGACGAGACGCCCGAGCAGATCGTCGCGGGCTTCGTCGAGGCGGCCACGTCTCCCATCCGCGGATGGGAGACGGCCCGCCAGTTCCTCACGAGTTCGCTGGCGGAGACGTGGCGCCCCGAGTCGTCCGTCATCGTGGACCTGGCGGACGAGCGCCGCTTCGTCGAGAGCGACGACGCGATCGAGCTCACCGTCACCCCCACGGCGACCGTGGACCAGCACGGCTCCTACTCCACCTCGACGAGCGGGGACGTCACCCTGCGGTTCGAGCTGGTTCAGCAGGAGGACGAACAGTGGCGCATCTCCGAGGCACCGGACGGCATCGTGCTCGACCGGCAGAGCTTCTCGGAGGTGTACAGCGCCCATACGCTCGCCTATTTCGACCCGACGTGGACCTACCTGGTGCCCGACGTGCGATGGTTCCCCGCGAGCGGCAACAGCGCGACGAAGATCGTCGCGCAACTCGTCGAGGGCGCCCCCAGCCCGTGGCTCGCCGGATCCGTGGTGAGCGCGTTCCCCCAGGACGTCCACCTCGCGCGCGCCGCCGTGCCCGTCGACACCGATCAGATCGCGGACGTCGAGCTCGACGAGTTGGCCGCCGGGGCGGACCAGGTGTCGATCGGGCGCATGCTCGCCCAGCTGGAGGCCAGCCTCGCGGGTGCGGGGGTGCAGAGCGTACGGCTGCGGATCGACGGCGACTCGGTCGCCGCCGTGCCCGTCGCGACGGTCGCGACTCGTCCCGAGCCGCGCGCGCTCGTGCTGCAGGACGGTGCGTTCGGCTTCCTCTCGGGCGGAGAGATCACCCCGCTGGAGGGGTTGAGCGACACGATCGAGGACATCCCCACGGCCATCCGGGCGGCGTCCGTGGCGCCCGGCCAGCAGGTCGCCGCGCTCCTGCTGGCGACGGGGGTCGTGCACCGCGTGACGTCCGACGGGCGCAACGACCACGTGCAGGACTCGCGCCCGGGGCAGCTTCCTCCGGTGCTCGATCCGTTCGGGCACGTGTGGACGGCGTCGTCGCAGGAGCCGGGGCGCCTCCTGGCGTGGAATGCTGACCTCGAACCCACCGTCATCGAGGGCGCGTGGCCGGATGCGAGCCGCCTGTCGGCGATCGCGATGTCGCGTGACGGCTCCCGGCTGGCGGCACTGGTCGCCATCGGGGGCGAGTACTGGGCCGTGGTCGCGGGGGTGAGCCGCGACCAGACCGGGGCGCCGACGGGGATCGGCGAGGCGACGCGCGTGGCGCTGCTCGACAATCCGGGTATCGCGGTGGCGTGGCTGGAGGACACCAGGATCGGCATCGTCTCCGGGGACGAGCGCGCGGTGTCGGTCATCCAGCAGCAGGTCGGCGGTCAGTCCGAGCGCTCGGTGGCGCCGAGCGGCACGATCCGGATCGAGTCGGGCACTCAGGACTCGTCGGCGCGGCTGCTCACGGCCGACGGGCTGCTGTACATGCGGCGCGGGTCGTCCTGGCAGCAGGTGGCGGGCGGCGTCTCCGTGCTCGCGACGCAGGCGGGCAGCCCGCAGGCCTCGCGCGAGATGCCCTGAGGGAGGGCCGCACGCCTCGTCCCCAGCGGTCCGGGCGTCGGTGCTCTTCGTGCGGATCCGCGCGGCCCCCGCACCGGCGGCGCCGGGCGCGATGCTGACGGCATGGGGACGACTCGGCTCGCGGACGTGGCCGGCGCAACGCGCCGGGCCCTGGAGGGCGCGCTCGCGCTCGCGCTGCCCGTGGCGTGCGCGGGCTGCGGCGCGTCCGGCGTCGACCTGTGCGCGCCGTGCGCGGCGCGCCTGCGACCCGACCCGCGCTGCCGCGCGATCCCCGGCGGACTGGCGGTCTGGAGCGGGCTGGTGTTCGACGGCGAGGCGGCCCGCGCCGTGCGCGCCCTCAAGGAGCGGGGCCGCACCGACGTGGCGCTCATGCTCGCGCCGGCCCTGCGCGCCGCGGTGAGCGCCGCCCTGGCCGGCCGCCGCGCGCCCGTGGTGGCGGTGCCGGTGCCCACGTCCCGCGCCGCGCTGCGGCGGCGGGGGTATCGCGTTCCCGAGCTCGTCGCGCGACGCGCGGGCGCGCGCACGACGCGCCTGCTGGTCGCGGCTCGACCGACGCGGGACCAGCGCGGCCTCGGCCGCGCGGAACGCGAGCGCAACGCCGCGGGCAGCATGCGCGTGCGCGGCCGGGCCGCGGGCCTGGAGGTGCTGCTCGTCGACGACGTGGTCACGACCGGCGCGACGCTCGCGGAGGCGGCGCGCTTTGCGGGCGGCGGGAGCGACCGTCGTGGGCGCCGCGGTCGTCGCCGCGACGCCCCGGCGCGCGCCGTGAGGCGCGTCCGAGGGACGGCCGGTGGGCGGATGGCGGATGCGACGCGCCCAAGGGGTCGTGACAGATCGAGTCGACCGGTCTACGGTAGGGGGTCACACAAGCCCCCGGGGCTGCTCCGCTCATCGCGACGCGAGGGGCGGGCGCCGGCCCCGCGGACCCGGAAGAGGTCCGCCTTGGTCGGCGGACCGGACAGGGAGGCAAGATGGACACGCACATCAGCGGAGTCGGCGTCGGGGTCACCGACCGTTTCCGATCGGTGGTCGAGGAGAAGACCGCCCGGATCGCGACCCTCGCGCCGCGTGCGATGCGGCTCGAGGTGAAGGTCACGCATCAGGCCCACCGCAACGGCCGCGTGGAGGACGACGTCGTCGAGCTCACCATCATCGGCAAGGGCCCCGTCATCCGGGCGGAGGCGTGCGCGGGCGACAAGTTCGCCGCCCTGGACGTCGCGCTCGACAAGCTGGTCGAGCAGCTGCGTCGGGCCAAGGACAAGCGCGTCACGGGGCGACTGCACCCCCGGGGCGCCCACTACGAGAAGGGCTCGGGCGCCCTGCAGGGCATCGACGTCCAGCCCGCCCCGGCGGACGTCATCGAGGCGGTCGTGACGGGCGAGGTCCCGGTCGTCTCCGAGCGGGAGGAGGAAGACGACTACACGCCCGTCGTCATCCGCACGAAGACGTTCGACCCGGAGTGGATGACGGTCGAGGAAGCCGTCGACCGCATGGAGCTGGTCGGCCACGACTTCTTCCTGTTCATCGACGCCCGCACCGACCACCCGAGTGTGGTCTACCGGCGCCGCGGCTGGGACTACGGCGTCATCTCGCTCACCGCGCAGGCGCCCCCGCAGGCCGAGGCCCTGGCGTCCTGAGCTGACTCCACCCGAACCGAACCGAGGATGTCCCACTTCCTGCCGGAATGAAGCCGGTATCCGGCAGGAAGTGGGACATCGACCGACACGAAGTGGGACGCGGCTCGGGGGAGGGCCCCCGGGCGGTGCGTCAGTCGAAGATGTCGCCCAGCAGGCCGCCGAGCAGCACGCCGCCGACGACCGGGCCGAGGAGTCCGCCGCCTCCGCCGCGGCCGCCCATCGGCATCGGGCCGCGGCGTCCACCCCAGCCGCCCCAGTCGCCCCAGTCGTCGCCGTCGGGGCGCCCGGAGTCGATGTCGCGCTGCGCCGACTGCAGCGCCTCGTTCGCGAGCTGGGCCACGCGGCGAGCGAGCGTCATCGCCTCCTCGCGCGTGTCCTCGGGCGCCACGAGAGGATCGATGTCGATCCGCAGGCGCTGCGCCTCCGCCAGCCGCGTGCGCGCATCCGCGCCGATCCAGCCGCGGTGGCCCGAGATGACGCTGGCTGCCACCGAGAGCGCGCGGTCGGCGGCGTCGACCGCGTGCTGCACGTGCTCGATCGAGGGCAGCGGCCGGGCCGCCCGCTCGCGCGCCTTCTCCACGGCCGCGTCGAGGGCCGCGTTCGCCTCGCGCAGGGAGGCGAGATCCGCGAACGGATCGCTCGGCGTTCCGGGTCCGGGCAGGGCGGCGAGCGCGGCCTCCAGCTGAGCGACCGCGGCGGTCACCTCGGCGCTGTGCGGCGCGCCGCTCTGCGTCAGTGGGCGGGCCGCGACGATGTCCTCCCGCGAGTCGGCGATCACGTCCGCGAGCGTCGACTGCGCCCGCAGGGCCTCGATCTCGAAGTCCTCGACGCCGTCGAGGATCGTCGCGGCGCGGCGGACGGCCTCGGTCGCCGTCTCGAGCGCCACGTTCGCCTCCTCCGGGCGCCGGGCCTCACGGCGGCGGGCCGACACGTCGGCGCTGTGGATCGCGAAGTCCAGCAGCTGAGCGGCCTCCTCGGGGTTGGCCGACACGCGGTGCATGGCCTCGGTGCTGTAGCGATGCGAGAGCCGCTCCACCGTGGCGCGCGCCTGCGGCAGGCGCTCCCGCAGCCGCTCGACGTCGGCGCGCACGCGCTCGAGGATCTGCGGCGCCTGGCGCACGGTCGCGATCCGCTCGCGCAGCGCCTCCGTGCGCTCGTCCAGCACGTCCTCCGCCCACTCGCACAGCTGCACGATCCGCGCGTTGCGGGTGCGCAGCTCCTCGGCGGTGTCGGGGATCTCGTCGTGGTTGAGCTGGTGGAGATGGAACGCCTCCGCCAGGTGTGTGCGCACGGCCACGAGCCCCTCGCGCAGGTCCTTCGTCGCGGTCTCGCCCAGCTCCGCGACGGCGAAGTCGAGCTCGTCGGACGTCGTGCGTATGCGCTCGTCGGCGGCGACGAGCGCGGCGCGTGCGCGCCGGGCGAGATCGTCGTCCTGCGCCTGTTGCGCCGCTTCCTGCTCGCGCTTGCGTCGACCCCAGAATCCGGCCATGATCCGATCCTACGTTTCGCGAGCCCGCGTGCCGCCCGCACGGCGTGGCGTGAGCGCTCGAGCCGGCCCGGGGAGCGTGCTCAGGCGACGGCGGTGGCCGGACGTCCCCGGCGGGGACGCTCGGTCGACAGCTCGAGGGCGATCGCGCGGTGCGGATGGGCCGCGAGGCGCCGTTCCACGTGGTCGAGCCAGCGCAGCTCGGCCTCGGCGGCGAACACCATGGCGTCCAGCACGAGCGAGCGCGTGAGCTGTTCGGCGTCGAGCGGTGTCTCGCGCCGGTCCGAGGCCTCCCGCAGCTCCCGCAGCCGTGCGGCGGACGCGGCGCGCTGGGAACCGATGACGGCGGCGACGTCGACGCCCGGCAGCGTGGCCGCGAGCGCGAGCTTGATCGCGAGCTCGTCTCGCGTGCCGGCGGGGCGCGTTACGGGCGCGGAGAGCCACGCGCGGGCCTCGGCGCGGCCCGCGTCCGTGATGAACCAGAACACGTGGCCGCGGTCGTCGGCGTCGCCCCGCGAGACGAGCCCGTCGCGCTCGAGACGCTCGAGCGTGTTGTAGATCTGCCCGACGTTGAGCGGCCAGGTCCCGCCGGTGCGGCGATCGAACTCGGCGCGCAGCTGGTATCCGTAGCACGGCCCCTGATCCAGGATCGCCAGCAGGCTCTGCCGCACCGACATGCGCCCTCCTTCCGGGGGCGCGTGCCCCGCGTCTGCGTATCGGAGCCGCGCTCGCGGACCCGTGGCCCGGCGCGGACCGCTCGGTGTCTCGGGATCGTCCGAGTGTGTGCCGGGCTGTGAGCCCGACATGTGTGCCGAGTACATGCATACCCGGAAATGCGCTCTCAGCCGCGCGCGCCGAGCGGCGTGTCCGCGGCGTCCTGCGAGTTCCGTGACCATTCACCCGCGTGTCACTCGCGTGTCAGAACCAGATGGGTAACATTTCGCGCATGTCCGACCTGCCCGAGATTCGGATCGCCGAGTACGCCCGCCCGAGCCACCTGCTCGTTCACCTGAGCGACACGCACCTCCGCGCGGAAGGCGGTGTCTTCGGCGTCGACGCGGTGGGGAACGTGAACCGCGTGCTCGCCCAGCTCGAGGCGTCCGGCGGCCGGCCCGACGCGCTCATCTTCACGGGAGACCTCGCCGACCTCGGCGAAGAGGAGGCGTACGCCCAGCTCCGCGCCGCGGTCGAGCCGGCGGCCGCCCGCCTCGGCGCCCGCGTCATCTGGGTCATGGGGAACCACGACGATCGGGACGTGTTCCGTCGCGAGCTGCTGGACGGTGCCGGCGACGCCCCCGTGGACGCGGTCCACGACCTCGACGGGCTCCGGGTCGTCGTGCTCGACACGTCGGTGCCCGGGGAGCACCACGGCGAGATCAGCGACGCGCAGCTCGACTGGCTCGCGCTCGAGCTCGCGGTCCCGGCCCCCCACGGCACGATCCTCGCGATGCACCACCCGCCCGTGCCGTGCGTGCTGGATCTTGCGACCCTCGTCGAGTTGCGTGACCAGCGTCGCCTCGCCGACGTGCTGCGCGGCAGCGACGTGCGCTCGATCCTGGCCGGCCACGTCCACTTCTCCACGTCGGCAACGTTCGCGGGCATCCCCGTGTCGGTCGCCTCGGCGACGTGCTACACGCAGGATCTCGCGGTCGCGGACGGAGGCATGCGGCCGCGCGACGCGGGTCAGGCGTACAACCTCGTCCACGTCTACGAGGAGACGGTCGTGCACTCCGTGGTGCCCTTCACGGACGCCGCCCCCGCGGAGGTCACGACGGCCGCCGAGACGCAGCGCCGCCTCGCCGACGCCGGGGTCGTGATCCCCGAGTCGGCCGCCCGGGCGAGCGCCGACCGTATCGCGCCCCCGACGTCGTCCATCCCCGTCGTGCGCTGAGGCCCCCGGGCGGATCGCCTGCCGGCCGCGCCGCTGGCGGCGGCGTCGGTTCAGGCGGCGTCGTCCGCGGCGGTGCGCTCCCACGGCGCCGGCACCGGGAAGTACGCCTCGAGCATCTCGCGCACGGCGCGCTCGCGGACCTCTTCCGGCACCTCCGGCACGCTGCCGTCGTTGAGGCAGAACATGTCGGCATCGCGCCGCGCGAGCAGCCGCTGCATGCGGTGCAGCGACTCCTGCAGCGTCGTCTGGATGTAGGCGGTGCGCGGCGCGGTGGTGGGCAGCGCCCGGCCCGTCATCAGCGCGTAGTAGTGATAGAGCGAGTTGGTGACGGAGATGTCGGTCGCGCTGCGGAACCGGGATGCGGCCGTGCGCGCGAAATCCTCGGCGAACTCCCGCTCGAGCTCGAACATGACGCTGCGGCGGTGGGGCGTGGCGCAGTGCTGCAGGTCGCGCGTGATCACCCGGCCGAATCGCCGCTGCAGCAGCTCGCGGTTGACCCGCGCGGCGTTGTCGTGGCCGCTGCGGGTGGCGTTGGGCGAGCCCACCCCGATCCGCACGTCGCACTCGACGAACTGCGTCACGCCCGCCGCGGTGAAGAACAGCTCCGGGTTCACGGGCCGTCCGAAGAACATGTCGTCGTTGGCGTACAGGAAGTGCTCGGCGATGCCGGGGATGCGGTGCAGCTGGGCCTCGACGGCGTGCGAGTTGTGCGTGGGCAGGACCGAGGGGTCGGCGAAGAACTCCTCGCTGCGCACGATCCGCACGCGCGGGTGCTCGCGCAGCCACCACGGCGCGGGGCTGTCGGTCGCGATCCAGATCGTGCGGATCCAGGGCGCGAACATGTGCACGCTGCGCAGGGCGTAGCGCAGCTCGTCGACCTGCCGGTAGCGCGCCGCGTGCGCGTCCCCGTCGCCCACGACGTACGCGTTCATGCGCTTGGCGCGCTCGCGCTGGAACTCGTTGGAGGAGCCGTCCACCCACGAGAAGACGATGTCGACCTCCTGCGTGAACTCGTTCGCCCCGGGCGCGAACATGCCCGCGATCGTCTTCCAGGTCCGGCCATGACGCCGCACCGTCTCGAACGCGAGGTCGTCGACCGCGATCGTGCGCCGCGTCAGCGCGTTGCGTCGGGGGGCGCGCAGCACGCCGCCCTCCCGGCGCCAGAATTCGACGCGCACGCCGTGCTCGGCACCGTAGCGGAGCGATCCGGAGGGGACCGTGCGGGGGCGGAAGACCGTCGCGGCGCCGCTGCCGCCGAAGGCGCGAGCGGCCCCGGCGACGACGGGCCGCACGGTGCCCTCCTCCCGCCGGGCGGCCGCCCAGGGGTCCCGCTGCGCGGCGGCGTCCAGCGCCGCGAGCGCGACCTCCCGCTGAGAGGCGGGGAGGGCGAGGGCGGGTCGCCCGCTCGACCGGCGCAGCAGCCACGGCTCGAGTCCCGCGTCCTCGAACAGCTCCGCGAGGGCGAGGAGGTCGGACGTCTGGGCCTGTTCCGGCGTGACCTCCGCCACGACGTGCGGCAGGCCTCCGATCGACCTCGTGCCGCCGGCGGCGGACCCGGGCTCGGGCTGGAGGGGACGGATCGCGGAGGAAGGGCCCAGTCGGGTCATCGATCACCTCGGTTCTCATGCGGCTGGTGTGCAGCCGTCGTGCTTTCGCGCGGTCGTGTGCGTCCTCCCGGCGGCGGGCCGGGGCGCGGGGCCGGCAGCGCAGAGGCCGGCTGAGCGATTCTACGTCTCTTGTGTGTCGGGCGTGTTGCGGCGATGTCCCCGCAGGGCGGGCGATGTCCCCGCCGGACGACTGCGGAGGCGCATCCGTCGGGCCCGGCGCCCTCCGGGGGCGCTGGCGAGGTCACGGGCGGATAACATGAGTGGGTATGCCCGATGCCGGCCGGCGCGGGTCCGGTGGACGCCGGTACCGAACGAGGAGATGTCACGTGGCCAACCCCTTCGAGAAGCTGCTTCGCGCCGGAGAGGGACGCATCCGACGACGCCTCCAGCAGGTCGTCGTCGCGGTGGGTGCCCTCGAGGAGGACTACGCGCAGCTGACGGACGAGGAGCTCCGCGGCGAGACCGCCGAGCTGCGGGCGCGTCACGAGGCGGGGGAGTCGCTCGACCACCTCATGCCCGAGGCGTTCGCGGCCGTGCGCGAAGCCGCCAAGCGCACGCTCGGGATGCGCCCGTACGACGTGCAGATCATGGGTGGCGCCGCACTGCACCTCGGGAACATCGCCGAGATGAAGACCGGTGAGGGCAAGACCCTCGTCGCCACCCTGCCGGCGTACCTGAACGCGATCGCGGGCAAGGGCGTCCACGTCATCACGGTCAACGACTTCCTCGCGTCGTACCAGGCGGAGCTGATGGGCCGCGTGTACCGCGCCCTTGGCATGACGACCGGCGTCATCGTGTCGGGTCAGACCCCCGCCGTCCGCCGCGAGCAGTACGCCGCGGACATCACCTACGGCACGAACAACGAGTTCGGCTTCGACTACCTGCGCGACAACATGGCGTGGCGCAAGGAGGACCTCGTCCAGCGCGGCCACTTCTTCGCGATCGTCGACGAGGTCGACTCGATCCTGATCGACGAGGCCCGCACGCCGCTGATCATCTCGGGGCCGTCCTCGGGCGAGGCGAACCGCTGGTTCGTCGAGTTCGCGAAGATCGCGCGCACGCTCGAGCCCGGGATCGACTACGAGGTCGACGAGAAGAAGCGCACGGTTGGCGTGCTCGAGGCGGGCATCGAGAAGGTCGAGGACTACCTCGGCATCGACAACCTGTACGAGTCGGCGAACACCCCGCTGATCTCGTTCCTGAACAACTCCATCAAGGCGCTCGCGCTGTTCAAGCGCGACCAGGACTACGTCGTGATCAACGACGAGGTCATGATCGTCGACGAGCACACGGGCCGCATCCTCGCGGGACGCCGCTACAACGAGGGCATCCACCAGGCCATCGAGGCGAAGGAGGGCGTGCCGGTCAAGGCCGAGAACCAGACGCTCGCGACCGTCACGCTGCAGAACTACTTCCGCCTCTACGACAAGCTCTCCGGCATGACCGGTACGGCCGAGACCGAGGCCGGCGAATTCATGTCGACCTACCAGCTGGGCGTCGTGCCGATCCCGACGAACAAGCCGATGATCCGCCAGGATCAGCGCGACCTGGTCTACAAGAACGAGCAGGGCAAGTTCGCCCAGGTCGTCGAGGACATCGCGGAGCGCCACGAGAAGGGCCAGCCCGTGCTGGTGGGCACCGTGAGCGTCGAGAAGAGCGAGTACCTCTCGCGGCTGCTCGCCAAGAAGGGCATCAAGCACGAGGTGCTCAACGCCAAGAACCACGCGCGCGAGGCGGAGATCGTCGCGCGCGCGGGCCGTCTCGGATCCGTCACGGTCGCGACCAACATGGCCGGTCGAGGCACCGACATCATGCTCGGCGGCAACGCGGAGTTCCTCGCGGTGCAGGAGATGAAGGCCAAGGGCATGGACCCCGCCAGCACGGACCAGGAGGAGTACGACGCCGAGTGGTCCGTCGTGTTCGAGCGTGTGCGCGAAGAGGTCGCGAAGGAGGCGGAGAAGGTCATCGAGGTCGGCGGCCTCTACGTGCTCGGCACCGAGCGCCACGAGTCGCGGCGTATCGACAATCAGCTGCGCGGACGCGCCGGCCGCCAGGGCGACCCGGGCGAGAGCCGCTTCTACCTGTCGCTCGAGGACGAGCTCATGCGCCGCTTCCAGTCGGGCGCGGCCGACGCGCTCATGGCGCGCACCGACTTCCCCGACGACGTCGCGATCGAGTCGAAGCTCGTCTCCAAGCTCATCCAGAACGCGCAGGCGGCCATCGAGTCGCGCAACGCGGAGGCCCGCAAGAACGTCCTCAAGTACGACGACGTCCTCAACCGCCAGCGCGAGGCCATCTACTCCGACCGCCGCCTGATCCTCGAGGGCGACGACATCCGCGATCGCGTGCAGCACTTCCTCGAGGACGCCGTGACCGCGGTGATCGACGAGCACACCGCCGGCGGCCACAGCGAGAGCTGGGACTTCGACGCGCTGTGGACCGAGCTGAAGACGCTCTACCCCGTGGGCGTCACGATCGACGAGGTCGTCGCAGAGGCCGGCGGGCGCAAGGGCGGCATCACGGTCGAGGGGCTCAAGCGCGAGCTCGTCAGCGACGCGAAGATCGCGTACGCCAACCGCGAGGAGTCCCTCGGCGAGGCGGCCATGCGCGAGCTCGAGCGTCGCGTGGTGCTGCAGGTGCTGGATCGCCGCTGGCGGGACCACCTGTACGAGATGGACTACCTCAAGGACGGCATCGGCCTGCGGGCCATGGCCCAGCGCGACCCGCTGATCGAGTACCAGCGCGAGGGGTACGCGATGTTCCAGTCCATGATGGGCCAGATCAAGGAGGAGGCGGTCGGCTACCTCTTCAACCTCGAGGTGCAGGTCCGTCCGGTGGGCGAGGGCGATCAGGGGCAGCCGGAGGTCGAGGCCAAGGGCCTCACGCCCGACCGCGTCGACCAGCAGCTGGAGTACTCGGCCCCCAACGACGCGGGCGAGGTCGAGGTGCGCAACGACCGCGGCCAGGTGCAGAAGGCCGCGACGGACCGCGTGCGCCGCGCCGCCGCCCAGGCGACGCAGACCGCCGCCCCGCCGAGCGGCCCGCCCGCGCGTGGAGCGTTCGGTCAGCCCGTGGACGCACCGGCGCAGGCCGCGCCGATGAACCGGGAGCAGCGCCGGGCGCAGAAGAAGGGCAAGTAGGCCTCCGCCCGCGGCGGCACGCCTGGCCGGCTGTCCGGGATCGTCCGGAATCTCGCCGTCTGGCCGTTCCGCGCCGGGCTGGACCGGGACAATGGACGAGCGGGCCGACCGCGGATCCTCGTCGGGAGGGTGCGCCCTCCTGCCCCGGAGCGGAGCGCGCGGGCACGCGCCCAGGGGGGATGGACGCGAACCGCGGAGCCCCAGACCCCGGCTCCGGTCGCCTTCGGGGACCGCGGCCGGGGTCCTCGTTCGTCCCGTCTTCCCCCGTTTGCCGGTCGATAGAATCGGCGCGTCCAGAGGGCTGAGACAGAGCGAGGAGAGCGTTGACGTCCGTACCCGAACAGGCCTCGCTCACCCCGTCGCCGCTGGATGCGGTGGCGCTCGACCTCCAGCTCCTCCGCGTCGAGGCGGGGGCCGTCTCGTACGCGGAGCTCGCGGCGCGCATCGCAGCTCGCCGCGAGGCCGAGGGGACCAGCCCCGGCGCCGCGCGGGTCGCCCGTTCGACGGTGTTCGACGCCTTCCAGACGGGCCGCCAGCGCATCAACGCCGAGCTGGTCAGGGAGATCGTCCTCGCGCTGGGTGTCTCGCCGGAAGAGGCCGAGCAGTGGCGGCAGCGATGCCTCGACGCGCGGCGAGCGCCGATCGTCTCGGCTGCCCCGGGGGCCGGGCCGGTGGCGGAGCCCGCACGGCCGGCCCCGGGCGATCGGGAGACCGAGCCCTCGGGCCCGTCCACCGCCGATTCCGCTTCCCCGTCGGCTTTCGGCCCGAGCGAGCGAATGCTGCGGACGGCGCTGATCGTCTCCGTGATCGTCGGCTGCGTCGGGCTGAATCTGTTCGGCGGCACCGTCATCGTGCGGCTTCAGCTGCCGCTGTTCCTCGACATGGTGGGGACCGCGACCGCGGCATTCGCCCTCGGCCCGTGGTGGGGATCCGTCGTCGGACTCGCCACGAACCTCTTCGGGGCGATCACGTCGACGCCTGAGACGGTCGTGTTCGCGTTGGTGAACGTTGCCGGCGCCGTGGTGTGGGGGTACGGGATCCGTCGCTTCGCGCGGACGATCGCGAGCTTCCTCGTCCTGACGGTCGCCGTCGCGCTCGCGTGCTCGATCGTCGCCGTCCCGCTGAACGTGGTCCTCTATGGCGGGGCGTACCCCGGTCACGCCACCGAGGCTCTGCTCGCCGCCCTGAACGTGCATGGGTCGCCGGTGCTCGCAGCGTTCGTCGCCAACGCCGCGATCTCGTTCCTCGACAAGGTGACCGCGGGCTTCGCGGCGCTCGCGCTCGCGCGCCTCCTGACGCCCCTCCGGCTGCGCGGCGAGGTACCAGAGGAGATCCCCGCGTTGCTTCGCCCCCGCGACCCGGCCTGAGGCAGGCGCGCTGTCCGGGTTCGTCCGGAAGCGCCGCACCGCCGGGAGGGGACCCAGCAGTGCCCTTAGCGTCGGATCGATGCGCGGGCACGCGCGCGAAGAGCTATGGGAGTGAACATGACCGAGAAAGCCCCGACGACGAGCCGGCGATCCGGAGGGCGCTTCGCGCCACGCTGGCTGCATGTGCTGGCAGCCGCCGCGCTCGTCGCCACGACAATCGGCCTCGGCTCCGCGCCCGCGGCGGCCGAGGCCGAGGAGCCGAGCACCGCCGTCGGGGTGGCAGTCGTCGGGCTGGGAGGCCACAAGGTTCGCTCCGTCATCGCCACGGACGTCGAGACCACGGAGGAGACGTCGTTCTCTCTGATCGGGTACGGATGTGGCGAGGCGGCCTGGGGCCTCGACCTGGAGCCCGGCACCGCTGTGACGATCCGGGCCGAGTTCGACAACGGGCTCGTCCTGCACTACGACGGCGGCGGCGGCTCCACGGATGCGGCGCTGAGCCTCCCTGTGACCGTGGCGGGCGAGGTCGAGCACATCAGCTTCGACCCGGCTCCCGAGCTGCTCCTTCCCGCTCCGGTCGTGTCGGGCACGGCTTCCGTCGGGCAGACGCTCGTCGTCGCGGACGGCGCGTGGAAGACCGAGTGGGAGGCCATCCGCAGCTGGGGCGACGTCCCCGGTGCTCCCGTGTTGACGTATCAGTGGCTCCGCTCCGGGCAGCCGATCCCCGGCGCTACCGCATCGGCGTACACCGTGACGGCCGCGGACGGGGGCGAGCACGTCTCGGTGCGGGTGACGGGGCGCTTCTGGGACTGCCTCGACGTCGCCGTGGCATCCGCTGCAGCGCCAATTCCCGCTGCTCCCGGCCAGCCCCCGGCGACCGACGGTCAGCCCCCGGTGATCGGCGGCGACGACCTTCCCGCCACCGGCGGGGAGCCGGTCGCTCCGGCCGCGGACGACCTCGTCGACGTCAATCGCGGGGGAGTCGTCGTGCCCCGCGAGGTCACGGCGGGCGGATCGGTGTCCGTGTCGGTCGGTGCCGACCGTGCGGGAGAGACGGTGCACGGCTGGTTGTTCTCCACCCCGACCGCCCTGGGGTCCGCGGTCGTCGCCGCCGACGGCACGGTCGCCTTCGCGGTCCCGGACGGCGTCGCACCCGGCGCCCACCGGCTCGCGGTCACCGATGCGGCCGGTCAGCTCGTCGGATGGGGTGAGATCGTCGTCTTGGCGGCGGACGGTGCCGCACCGTCACGTCAGCTCGCCGCGACCGGGTCCGACGGGATCCTGCTTTCCTTGGGCGGCGGCATGATGCTCATCGCGGGCCTCGTGCTGTTCGCCGTGCCCCGGGTCCGCCGCGCGTCGCGCGCGTGACATACCCGGCTGCGCAGACCACCGGCCGCGCGCTCCTCCGGTCCAGAGGCGAGCGCGTGGACCGGTGGTCGCGGCATATCCTGGGACGATGAGCATCCCCGTCCCGCCCAGCCCCGTCGGCGCCGGTCGCCTGCGGCCGCTGGACCAGTCCTCCAAGCTGAAGCACGTCCTCTACGAGATCCGGGGCGCGGCCCTGGACGAGGCTGCGCGGCTCGAGGCAGCGGGGCACACGGTGCTCAAGCTCAACACCGGCAACCCGGCGGTGTTCGGGTTCGAGGCGCCGTACCAGATCGTGCGCGACATGATCGCGGCCGTGCCGACGGCCCACGGGTACAGCGAGAGCCGCGGCATCCTGTCGGCCCGCCGCGCCATCGTCAGCCGCTACGAGGACACCCCGGGCTTTCCGCTCGTCGATCCCGAGAACGTCTATCTGGGCAACGGCGTGTCCGAGCTGATCACGATGACGATGCAGGCCCTGCTCGACTCAGGGGACGAGGTCCTCATCCCCGCGCCGGACTACCCGCTGTGGACCGCCATGACGAGCCTGTCGGGCGGCACGCCCGTCCACTACGTGTGCGATGAGCAGAACGGCTGGCAGCCGGACCTCGAGGACATCCGCTCCAAGGTGACCGAGCGCACCAAGGCGATCGTCGTGATCAACCCCAACAACCCCACCGGGGCCGTGTACTCGCGGGAGGTGCTGGAGGGCATCGCCGACATCGCGCGCGAGCACTCGCTGCTGCTGCTGAGCGACGAGATCTACGATCGGATCCTCTACGACGACGCCGAACACATCCCGATGGCGTCGGTCGCCCCCGATCTGCTGTGCCTGACGTTCAACGGCCTGTCGAAGACGTACCGGGTCGCGGGCTACCGGTCGGGCTGGATGGTGATCACGGGTCCGCAGGATCATGCGAAGGGGTTCATCGAGGGGATCACGCTGCTCGCCTCGACGCGCCTGTGCCCGAACGTCCCCGCGCAGCACGCCGTGCTGGCCGCCTTGACGGGCGTGCAGTCGATCGACGCTCTCGTGGCGCCGTCCGGCCGCCTGCACGAGCAGCGCGACGTCGCGTGGGAGAAGCTCACGCAGATCCCGGGCGTCACGTGCGTACGGCCCGAAGGCGCCCTCTACGCGTTCCCGCGCCTCGATCCCGAGGTGCACGAGATCCGTGACGACGCCAGGCTCGTCTACGACCTGCTCGTGGCCGAGCGCATCCTGCTGGTGCAGGGCACCGGATTCAACTGGCCGACGCCGGATCACCTGCGCATCGTCACGCTTCCGGAGGCGCGCGTACTGGGCGAGGCGATCGAGCGGCTCGGGAACTTCCTGTCGTCGTACCGTCAGTAGCGCGGCGGCGGTCGGGCCGGAGACGGTCAGAGGATCGACAGGCTCGTCGCGCGCCAGCGGCGGTCGATGCCCTCGAGCCGCATCGCGACGGCGCGCGTGCGGTGCGGCGCATCCACGATGACGACGCCCTCGACGACGCCGTCGGCGGGGGAGGTGTGCCGGATCGACCGGATCGCGAAGACGGGGCGACGCGCGGGGACGCGGCGAGCGCTGCGCGCGCGCATCGCCATGCCGGCGCGCGCGAGCAGCGTCCGGTAGGGCTCGTCCGCCAGCCAGCGGGCGAGCTGCTCCGGCTCCCGGACGCCGGCGAGCACCTCCAGCGCCCCGCGCGTGAGCGCGGTCAGCAGCGGCTCCGGGTCCGGCAGCCGGCTGCTGGACGTCCGCTGCGGCGCGAAGTGCTCCTCGACCTCCGCCAGGCTGCGCAGTGGCGACCGCCTCTCGGCGCGGGCCGCTCGGGAAGACGGCGGTGTGGACATCGAGACCCCCCTCGGTGTGACGCGTGCCGACGCCCCGCCTCGAGGCGGAGGAGGGGTGCCGTAGCGCCGCCCAGTCCAGCACTGCCGGAACGCCGCGACCGAGGCGGCACGTATGCCCGTGGAAGCCCGCTGCGCACGTCGGCCGCCTCCCGTTGAGCCCGCGCCCGGGCTGTGGACACGCCGGATCAGGGCCCCCGCCGATGCCCTACGCTCGGCGCGTGCGATGGGAGCGCTTCTTCGAGGACCTGGAGGATCAGCTCGCCGCGGAATGGGAGGCGGAGCGCGCGGCGCTCGAATCCGAGGCGGAGCGCCTGCGCCTCGCCCGGGTGGAGCTGCGCGCCCGACTGGTCGCCCTTGCCCACGGCGCCGAAGCGCCCGTGACGCTCGAACTGAGCGACGGTGAGTGCGCCGAGGCCCGGGTGACCGCGGTCGGGGCCGACTGGCTCGCGGCTGCCGAGGCGGACGGGCGCCGCCTCCTGATCGTGCCGTTGCGTGCCATCGCGTGCGCGCATGCGGCCCATGGAGACCTGCTGCGCTCGGCCCGGCCGATCGAGGAGCGCGATCGTCTCGCCGAGCGGGTGACGCTCGCCCTCGCGCTGCGCGATCTCGCCCGGCGCAGGGTCGGGGTCGCCATCGGGACGGACGCCCGCATCCTGACCGGCACGATCGATCGCGTCGGCGCCGACCACCTGGATCTCGCCCTCCACGAGCCGGGTGCCCCGCGCCGCGCGGCGGAGGTGCGCGGCTACCGGATGCTGCCCCTCGCGGCGGTCGCCTGGGTCCGGATCGACGCTGCCGCGGGCGTCCCCGCCGTGTGAGCCCGCCCGCGCTCGGTCAGGGGCGCGTGCCCCACAGCTCGGGGAAGCTCGCCGCGTTCGACTGCCGCCACAGGGCCATGCGGCGCGCCTCCTCCACCTGGGCGTCCAGGTACTCCGCCACGCTCTCGCGCTCGATGCGCCATCGCGCGGGTGAGCCGACACGGGCCCCGCGCAGCCGCCCCTCCTGGACGAGCGCGATCACCTCGTCCACCTCGATGTCGAGCAGCTCCGCCACCTGTGCCGGAGGGACGAGACGACGCGCAGAGTCGACCATGCTCCCCATTATGAGCGCGTGCGGGCACCGGGATACCGGGAGCGATATACCTGTGGACAATCGCCGCACGCGGCACGTCGTGTTTGCCACCATGACGCCATGACCAGCACCACCGAGCGCCCTGTCGCGGCGGCCCCGCGCGGGAGCCGCCGCGCGCCCTGGGCCGACGCGCGCTTCCTCATCGGCCTCGTCCTGATCGTCGCATCGGTCGCCGGCGTCTGGCTCGTCGTCGGCGCGGCGCGGCAGACCACGCCCGTGCTCGCGGCGGCGTCGACCCTCGTACCGGGGCAGCACGTCACGGCCGAGGACGTCCGTGTCGTGGAGGTCGCGCTCGGCTCCGCGGAAGGTGCATACCTCGAGCCCCAGGCGCTCGCCGCCGGCCTCGTCGCGCTGCGCCCGGTCGGCGAGGGAGAACTGCTGCCCGCCGGCGCGGTCGGAGACGCCGCGCAGAGCACGCGCACCGCCGTCGTCGTCCGCAGTGCCGTCGACGTGCCGGCGAGCGTGGACCGCGGGGCGGTGGTCGAGCTGTGGGAGACCCCGCCCGGAGCGGAGCCCGGCGCCTACGAGACGCCGCGCGTGCTGGTCGGGGACGCCGTCGTGGCGCGCGTCTCGCGCGACGACGGCGTCATGGCCGCCGGCGGCACGTCGCTCGAGCTGGTGATCGAGCGGGCGCGCGTCGCCGATGTCCTCGCGGCGGTGGCCGCCGGCTCCGTGCTCTCGGCCGTTCCCACCGCGCCCGACGCGGGCGCGGGACTGCCGGGAGAGGTCGGACGCGCCGCCGCCGGGGATCCGGCCGAGGAAGCGGAGGAGTCACGGTGATCGCGCTCGTCGCCGCTGAGCGCCGCACGGCGGTTCGGCTGGCGGAGGAGCTGCGGGACGAGGGTGCCACGGTGCTCGACACGCTCGAACCCGGCGAGGTCGCGGTCGCCGCGGAGCGGCCGGACAGCGAGGTCGGGGCGCGGCTGGCGTCGTGCGACACGCTCGTGCTCGCCGGCGGTCGAGGCGTGCTGAGCGAGGCGCTCGTCACCGCCTGCGATCGCCTCGGCGTGCGGATCGTCGTGCTCGCGGACCATCCGTCGGACATCCGGGCGGCGCACGCCTTCGGGCTTGCCGATCCGCTTCCGGGCGACGCCGAGGGCCGGCGCGTCATGGCGGCGGCCTCCGCGCTGCCGCGCGTGGAGCCGCGCGCCGTGGCCGCGCGGCGGCCAGGCCGCATGATCGCCGTGTGGGGCCCCGCGGGGGCTCCGGGGCGGACGACCGTCGCGATCGAGCTCGCCGTGGAGCTGGCGCGTCGCGGGCAGCACGTCGCCCTCGTCGACGCCGACACCCACGCTCCCGCGATCGCGCCCGCCCTCGGGCTGGCGGACGAGGGGCCGGGCTTCGCGGCCGCGTGTCGGCAGGCCGAGTCGGGCCTGCTCGACGCCGCGGAGCTGCTGCGTGTCAGCGTGCCCCTGGGCGACCCGGACGGCCGCGTGGACGTGCTGACGGGGATCAACCGGACGGCTCGCTGGCCCGAGCTCTCCCATGCGCGCGTGGCGGCGGCAGTGGGCGTCCTGCGGCAGTGGGCCGACGCGGTCGTGGCGGACGTCGCCGCGCCGCTCGAGACGGACGAGGAGATCGTGAGCGACCTGGACGGGCCGCGGCGCAACGCCGCGGCGCTGGCCGTGCTCGCCGAGGCCGACCTGGTCGTGGCCGTGGCCTCCGGCGACCCCGTCGGCGTCGCCCGCTTCGTGCGGGGTCACGCGGAGCTGCGGCGCGCGATCGGCGCGACGCCGGTGCGCGTGGTCGTGAACCGCGTGCGGTCGGGCCCGCTGGGCGTCGATCCGCGTGGGCAGGTGCGCCGCGCGCTCGAGCGCTTCGCCGGCCTGACGGACGTCTCCTTCATCCCGTACGATCGCCGCGCGAGCGACGCCGCGCTGCTGGCCGCGCGTCCCGTGGGAGAGGTGGCGCCGCGCTCCGGGCTCGCGCAGGCGGTGCGGCGGCTCGCGGCGACGGTCGCGCCCGACGCTCGGCGGCAGCCGGCCTCGCGTCGGTCGGAGGGCGCGGTTCGCCGTCGGCGTTCGGCCTGACGCGTCGGATCCGCGTCGCGCATGCCCCGCCGTATCGCGCAGATCCGGCCCCGTGCTCCGGTGCGCCATAAGCTGGTCGCGTGTCGACCCTCAGTGAGCTCGTGTACGCCCAGGGCCGTTCCACCGAGGCGGACGTGGAATGGCTGCATCGCGTCGCGGGCGACGGTCAGCTGCTCGCAGACCTGTCCTTCGCGGACATCGTCATGTGGGTGCCGACCGCCGACGACTCGTTCATCGCCGTCACGCACACGCGCCCCGGCGGCGCCGCCACCCTCTTCTACCGGGACATCGTCGGGGAGCGCATCCGCCCGCAGTGGCAGGCCCAGGTGCGCGAGGCGTTCGCCTCCGAGCGGATCATCGACTCGTCGTCGCCCGAGTGGTTCGAGGAGACCCCGACGCGGGTGCGCGCGGTGCCGATCATGCGCAAGGCCGACGGGGCTCGGGAGATCCTCGGCGTGCTGACCCGGCACACGAACCTGGGCGACGTGCGGGCGCCCTCCCGGCAGCAGATCACCTTCAACGAGTGCGCCGACGACATCTTCCGCATGATCTCGACCGGTGACTTCCCCGACATGTCCGCGCCCACGGGTCCGCGCCGGGGCGCGCCCCGCGCCGCGGACGGTCTCATCCGCCTGGACGTGGACGGCGTCGTCACCTTCGCGAGCCCCAACGCCCTGTCCGCCTTCAACCGCATCGGCTTCGCGGACGAGCTCGAGGGCGAGACGCTCGCCGACGTCACGACCCGCATCCTGCCGGTCTCGCGCGAGACCGACGAGTCGCTCCCCGTCGTCGTCACCGGCCGCGCCCCGTGGCGTACCGACATCGAGGCGCGCGGCGTGACGGTCTCCCTGCGCGCGATCCCGTTGCGGGATCACGGGCACCGCACGGGTGCCATCGTGCTGTGCCGCGACGTCACGGAGCTGCGCCACCAGGAGCAGGAGCTCCTGACCAAGGACGCGACCATCCGCGAGATCCACCACCGCGTCAAGAACAACCTGCAGACGGTCGCATCGCTGCTGCGCATCCAGGCGCGTCGCACCAAGTCGGAGGAGGCGCGCGAGTCCCTGACCCAGGCGATGCAGCGCGTCGCGGCCATCGCGGTGGTCCACGACACCCTCTCGGAGGGCCTGTCGCAGAACGTCGACTTCGACCAGGTGTTCGACCGCGTGCTGCGCCTCGTCGCGGAGGTCGCCGCGGCACCCAACACGCTCGCCCACACGCACTCGATCGGGAAGTTCGGCGTGCTGCCGAGCGAGTACGCCACGCCGCTCGCCCTCGCGCTGACCGAGCTCGTGGCGAACGCCGTCGAGCACGGCCTGAAGGGTCAGGAGGGCCAGGTCGAGATCATCGCCGAGCGCGACGAGGAGAAGCTGCTCGTGCGCGTGCGCGACACCGGCAGCGGCCTGCCCGAGGGTCAGGTCGGGCGCGGCCTCGGCACGCAGATCGTGCGCACGCTCATCCAGGGCGAGCTCAGCGGATCGATCGAGTGGCGCACGCGCCGCGGGGACACGGCCGCGGCGGGCGAGGGGACGTCCGTGACGGGCACGGAGGTGGTCATCGACATCCCGCTGCGCTGGATCAAGCGCGACGCGTCCCGAACGGGCGCCGCGCAGAGGCGCTGAGGCAGCGCGTCACGAACGCGTTCGATGATGTGCGGGTGAACGCCCGATGACGAACAGGCGAGGCGCCTCGCCCTTTCGGGGAGGCGCCTCGTCTTCGTGACGTGCGGTCAGCCGGCGCGGCGGGCGCGCGCGGCGCGCCGCTTGAGGGCGCGGCGCTCGTCTTCGCTCAGTCCGCCCCACACGCCCGAGTCCTGACCGGACTCGAGGGCGTACTGCAGGCAGACCTCGGTGACCGTGCAGCGGGCGCAGACGGACTTGGCCTTCTCGATCTGGTCGACCGCCGGTCCGGTGTTGCCGACCGGGAAGAACAGTTCGGGGTCGACAGTGAGACAGGCCGCCTTGTCGCGCCAATCCATAGTGATGCTCCTCGCAGTGTGGTGGGTTCGAGCGAGCACGGGGCCCGGGTCGAGTGGGTCGTATCCATCGGGGGATCGGATACGCTGGTCATGATGCGAGCGGCGCTCGCGGCCCACCACGCTGTGGGAAACATGCCGTTAACAATTCTTGTACAGTCGGAACCGGTAAAGCAAGGGTTTTTTCCGGGCCGAGTGCGGATCGAGCGCCGCGGGTTCCCGGTGGATGGGAGAACGATGGCCGTCGACATGACGCGTCCGGCCGCCGTGCTCCTCGCGATCGAGGCGATCGGACTGCTCGCGCTCGCGGGCTGGGAGGTCGTCGCCCTCATCGGCGCGGACGCGTCGTCGACGACGAGCGGCGTCGCGCTCATCGTCCTGACGGTCATCGGCGCCGCCGCGGTCGCGGGCTTCGCGGTCGCGACCTGGCGGGGGCGGTCGTGGGGACGTTCGGGCGGCGTCGTGACGCAGCTGCTGATCCTCGCGGTCGCCGTGGGCGCGCTCACGGGGGAGTACCCGCAGCCGGCCGCGGCCCTCGGGCTGGCGGTTCCCGGCGTCCTCGGTCTGGTGCTGCTGTTCGGCGCTGCCCGGCGCGCCGCTCAGGCGGAGCCGCACGCCCCCGCGTCGGACGACTGACGTCCGCTCCTGCTGCCGCCGAGGCGGTTCAGGCGGGCTCGAGGACGATCATCGCGGGTGGTCTCGACCGCAGCTTCGCGAGGGCGTCGAGGTCGGTCTTCGGGCCCTCGTAATCGCGGAAGCCCGCCCAGAGGCGTTCGCGCTCGACGCCGAGGGCCTCTCGGGCGCGCATGCGTCGCCCGCCGTCCGGCAGCGCGACCTCCGCCTCCGGCGTGGCCTGGAGGTTCAGCCACCACGCCGGCTCGGCCTCGCCCCAGCCGTTCATCGCCATCACGATCAGGTCCGGCCCGTCCTCGTAGTACGCGAGGATCGCGGTCCGCCGGCGCCCGCTGCGGCGCCCGACGGTGTGCAGCGACAGCATCCCGTACTTGCCCGGCCGTGGGCGGGTGAGCCCGAAGCGTCCGCCCGTGACCCGGTAGAGGCCCCGGTGCACGACCCACGCCGTGCGGATGAACCACCGCGGCGGCACCTTCGCCGTGCTCGGAACGTCTGCCCTGCCCGGATCGTCGCTCGTCATGGGTTCTGCCTTCCCGCTGCCGCGGAGCTTAATACGACCAGGTGAACACCGGGGACTCCGCAGCCGGCGGGGCCCACCGCCGAGCGTCAGCTTCCCTGAGGGGCGCGCGGCGGGAGCGTGGACGGCTCTCCCGCGACGTGGCGTGCCAGGAGGGTCGCGCCCGCGACGGCCGCGGGCATCATCGCGATGGCGGCGAACGGGATGAGGAAGCACACGTGCACGGCGACGCCGAAGCCCAGCACGCGCGCGCGGTGTCCGCGCAGGAACCGAGCGCGCTCGGAGGCGGGCAGCCCCCGGGCCGTGAGGGCACGCGAGGCGAGCTCGTCCGCCAGCACGCGCCCGTTCAGCAGGGCGCCGAGCACGGCGGCGCATGCGCCGCCGATCACCGGCACGAGCCCGGTCAGGCCGGCGCAGAGCGCCGCGAAGGCGCCGCGGGCGACGAGCGAGGCGCTGTCGCCGACCGAGCGCCACAGTCCGTACGGCGCATCGGGCACCGAACCGCCCAGGTCCTGTTCGACCGATCGCCAGATGCGGTCGTAGAACGGCTCGCCCACGACGAGCGTGAGCGCCGTGAAGGTCACGATGGCGAGCACGACCGACCCGGCGAGGAGGGCGGCGCCGAGCACCAAGCGCAGCAGCGTGGACCACACCTCGTCCCAGGAGTCCGCGAACGGCGTGAGGAACGAGGTGATCGAGGGCAGGGCCAGGGCGAGCGCGACGATGGCGGCCGAGAGGACGAGGCCGACGATCGCGGCCGGGATGAGACCCGCCGCCATGAGGCGCGGCCGGTGGCGCCACCAGCGCACGCCGTCGATCAGCGTCGCCGCCCCGCGCCAGAACTCCCGCACGCGTCCAGGATAGGGCCCGGCACGATTTCCCCAGGCGGCGTTTCCTAGGCTGGTCGAACCCGACCGAGGAGAGCCGTGTTCCGAGCCGTGTTTCACCGCCCCGCGTCCCTGTTCCGTGTGTTCGCGATCGCCGAGGCGATCTCGTGGACCCTCCTGATCGGCGGCATGGTGCTGCGAGCGATCACGGGGGAGCGGCTCGGCGTCACGATCGGCGGGGCCATCCACGGTTTCGTGTTCCTGGCGTTCTGCGCCGTGGTGGTGATCGTCGCGAAGAACCAGCGCTGGCCCGCGGGCGTGTGGATCCTCGCGCTCGTCAGCGCGATCCTGCCCTATGCGACGATCCCCGCGGAGATCCGCCTGCACCGCACCGGGCGGCTCGCGGGGGAGTGGCGGGTCGAGCCGACGGACGACCCGCGCGACGCCGCGTGGCACGACCGGGCGCTGCGACTGCTGCTGCGCCGTCCCGTGCAGGCCGGCGCCACGGCGGCCGTCGCCGTGGTCGCGGTCTTCGCGGCCCTGCTCCTCATCGGCCCGCCCGGCGGCAGCCACTGACGCGTCACGCGAAACCGAACAGCGGCGGGAACGCGACGATCACCGCGGCTGCCCACACGACGTACACCGGCAGGTACCGCGTCTGCCAGCGCGCCAGCGCGTCGAACGGGCGACGCCCGCGCAGGAATCCCAGGGTGAGCCACGCCTGCCAGGCCAGATGGACCAGCAGTAGGAGATTCAGCCCGAGCGCCGCCGTCTTGTTCGCGCTGAACCCCCACTCCGCGGTCCGAGCGAGCATCGCGGCCAGCATGATCGCGTTCACCGCGATCGCCGCCACCAGCATCGCGAGCTGAAGCGCGTCGAAGAGCCCCGCACGATCCGTGCCGTCGCGCGCCGAGATGGCGTAGAGCGTGAGGCACAGCACGAGCACGAGGATCGCGTCCATCAGGATCAGCAGCTCCCGGTCGACGTGCACCAGCGAACCGGCCGTGGCCAGCACGGCCAGCAGCGCGACGAGCATCGCGAGCGTGACCGGGGTGAAGATGCGCGTGAGTACGGGGGCGATGTTCTCGATGACGTCCTGCTTCGCCTCCACGAGCCACGCCGCCACGAGCACGGCGCCCGGCACGCAGATCGGGAGCACCCACTCGGCCATCGCCTGCACCGCGAAGACGCCCACGAGCGCGAACACGCCGGAGGTGAGCGCGAGGAGCGTCGCTCCTCCCAGGGCGATGAGCACGTAGTAGATCGCGAACTCGCCCGTGAAGCGGACGAAGTCCATGCGCCGAGCGTCCGAGCGCCAGCGGCCGCCCGTGTATGCGACGCCGACGAGCGACCACAGCACGACCGGCGCGTGCAGGGCCGCGATGACCTCGGTGTCGCCGAAGGTCTCGAAGGGGTAGGCGTTGAGAGCCACGGCGAGCACGACGAAGCAGGTCAGCAGGATGCCGAGCGGCACGATGCCGAGGCGGCGCTTCCAGCCGAAGTACGCGATCAGGAAGGGAACGACGAAGAGCGTGGCGTTGCGAAGGAAGGCGCCGGGCTCGGAGGCGGGTGCGTCCCACGTCATGCCGAACAGCGTCAGCGCGAGCTTGACCGCCAGGCCCGCCCCGGCGCCCAGGGCGATCGCCACGAGAGGCTCCCGCCAGGCCGGCGCACCCGGTGCACCCTGCGAGGCGGAGGTGAGCACCAGCTGCTTCCAGAGCCGATCGGAATGCTCGCGCGCGTACTCGCGCGACAGGGAATCGAGCGCGCCGATCCGGCGGATCGCGACGAGGAAGGCCTCTTCGCCGTCCAGCCCGCCCCGGCCGAGGTCGTCGATCTGAGCCCGCAGGTGATCCTCGAGCTCGTCGACGTCGGCACCCGAGATCGGCCGTCGACGCAGCACGTAGCCGCGCCACGCGTCGATCTGCGCCTCCACGGCGTCGTCCCCGCCGCCGCGCTCACCGTGCGCCGAGGCGGTCATGCCCAGGCCCCCGCGGGCGCGGGGCCGGGCCCCGACTGCCACACGCGCTGCAGGGCGTCCACCACGACGCCCCACTGCGCGCGTCGCTCGGCGAGCGCCGCACGGCCGGCCGGCGTGAGCGAGTAGTGCTTGCGCCGGCGTCCGGTCTCGGCGACCTCCCATGACGACGACACGTGGCCGAGGCGCTCGAGCCGGTGCAGAAGCGGGTACAGCATGCCGTCGTTCCAGTTCATCCGTCCGCCCGAGAGCTCCGCGACGCGTTTCAGGATGGCGTAGCCGTACAGGTCCCCTTCCGCCAGGATGCCGAGCACCAGCGGCGTGGCGGACGCCGCCACGAGATCCTTGTCGATGTGCATGTCCGCTCCGATCGATACCTAGAGCTACAAGGTAACGGATACCTCGAGCTGCAAGGTAGAGAGAACGGTGGGAATACTCGATCGCGGAGCGCGTTGAAGTTGATACTGTCGCACTCAAGTTCGTAGACTTGACACGACGTCACGCAACTTCGAAGAGGAGATTGGGCATGCCCGACAACGTCTTCCCGCACGACGGACCCAGCGCGTTCGACGAGTTCCTCGCGCGCTACCTCCAGGGCGAGCGCGCACGCGCCGCCCGCTCCGTCGACCTCGGACGGTACCTGAGCGCGCGCACGCAGGAGATCCTGCAGCGCGCCGGCCGCTACGCGCTCGGCCGCGGGCAGCTCGAGCTCGACGCCCTGCACGTCCTGCGCGTCCTGACGGACGACGCCACCGTCGCCGAGGCGATCGCACGCGTGGGCGCGGACGCCGCCGCGGTCGCGCACGCCGCCGAGCAGCGGCTGCCCCAGCCGGCCGCGGCCGCCGACGCCGACGGTGCGGTCGTGGCGCCGTCTGTGCAGCGCGCGCTCTTCCACGCCTTCCAGGTCGCCCGCTCGTCGGGTTCGACCTACATCGACCCGGAGCACCTGTTCTTCGCGCTCGTGCTCACGCAGGACGCGCCCGCCGGCCAGGTGCTGTCCTCCGCGGGCGTCACGGCGGAGGCGCTCACGCAGGGCGTGCGCGAGACCGTCGCTGCGAGCACCCCCGACGCCTCCGACCCTGCGGGGGCGGCCGCGCCGCAGGCGCGCGGCATGCTCGACACCTACGGCACGGACCTGACGCAGCGTGCGCGGGAGGGCCTGCTCGACCCGGTCATCGGACGCGCCGACGAGATCGAGCAGACCATCGAGATCCTGTCGCGGCGCACCAAGAACAATCCCGTGCTGGTCGGCGAGGCCGGCGTCGGCAAGACGGCCGTCGTCGAGGGGCTCGCCCGCGCGATCGTGGCCGGCGAGGTGCCTGAGCAGCTGCGGGACAAGCGCGTGGTCGCGCTCGACCTCGCGGCCATGCTCGCGGGCACCCGCTACCGCGGGGACTTCGAGGAGCGCCTCACCAAGACGATGGACGAGGTGGCCGCGCAGCAGGGCGAGCTCATCCTGTTCATCGACGAGATCCACACCGTCGTCGGTGCCGGAGGCGGCGGCGAGGGCGCCATGGACGCAGGCAACATCCTCAAGCCGCGGCTCGCGCGCGGTGAGCTGCACCTGGTCGGCGCCACGACGCTCAAGGAGTACCGCACGATCGAGAAGGATGCGGCCCTCGAGCGGCGCTTCCAGCCGGTGCGGGTGGGCGAGCCGTCCCTCGAGGACTCGGTCGAGATCCTGCGCGGACTCCGACCGGCCTACGAGCAGCACCACCGCGTCACGTACACGGACGACGCGTTGCGCGCGGCGGTCGAGCTGAGCGATCGCTACCTGACCGAGCGCGTGCTCCCCGACAAGGCGATCGACCTGATCGACCAGGCCGGCGCGCGGCTGCGGCTGCGCCTGGGCGCGCCCGTGGACGTCAGCGCGCTCATGGAGCGCCTCGCGACCCTCGAGGCGGACAAGAACGCCGCGGTCGCGGCCGAGCACTACGAGGAGGCGTCGCGCCTGCGCGACGAGCTCATCGAGGTGCAGCGCCGGCTCGACGAGGCGACCGCGTCCGGTGCGGGCGACCGACGCGCCGTGGTCGACGAGCCCGAGATCGCGGCGGTCGTGAGCCGCGCCACGGGCATCCCCGTCGCTCGCCTCACCGAGTCGGAGCGCGAGCGTCTCGCCGCGCTGGAGGACGAGCTGCACCGGCGCGTCATCGGGCAGGACGACGCCGTGGCTGCGGTCGCCAAGGCCGTGCGCCGCAGCCGGACGGGCATGGGCGACGCGCGCCGCCCCGTCGGCTCGTTCCTGTTCCTCGGCCCGACGGGCGTCGGCAAGACCGAGCTGGCCAAGGCGCTCGCGGCGAGCCTGTTCGACGACGAGGGCGCGATCGTGCGCTTCGACATGAGCGAGTTCGGCGAGCGGCACACCGTGGCCCGGCTCGTCGGCGCCCCTCCCGGTTACGTCGGTTACGACGAGGCCGGCCAGCTCACCGAGCGCGTGCGCCGCAACCCGTACTCGATCGTGCTGTTCGACGAGATCGAGAAGGCGCACCCCGACGTGTTCAACCTGTTGCTGCAGGTGCTGGACGACGGCCGCCTGACCGACGGTCAGGGTCGCACGGTGGACTTCCGCAACACGGTGGTGGTGATGACGTCGAACCTCGGATCCGAGTTCCTCGCCTCGCGCGCCGGCGCGATCGGGTTCACGAGCGGCGGCCGGGAGTTCGACGACGACGAGCTGCGGACCCGGGTCATGGGGCGCCTGCGCGAGTCCATGCGGCCGGAGTTCCTGAACCGCATCGACGAGATCGTGCTGTTCCGCCGGCTGGACCGTGAGCAGCTGCGACGCATCGTGGACCTGATGCTCGGAGCCACGCGCGATCGGCTCGCGGCTCGCGACGTCCGGTTCGAGGCCACGCCCGCGGCGATGGAGTGGCTGGCCGAGCGCGGCTACGAGCCCGAGTACGGCGCGCGTCCGCTGCGCCGCCTGATCCAGCGCGAGGTCGACGACCGCATCGCCGACCTGTTCGTGTCGGGCGCGCTCGCGGACGGCGGCAGCGTCGTGCTCGACGCGAGGGACGGCGAGCTCACCGTCAGCGCGGGGGAGCGGATGCCCATCGCGGCGTGATCGCGGCGTGATCGCGGTGCTCGCAAGGTCCCGGGGAGGAAATCTCCCCGGGACCTTCGCCATGTCGGATACCCGTGCCAGCCTGTGGGCATGGACCAGCGCATCAGTTTCATCACGCTCGTGGTCGCCGACGTCGCGGCCGCGCGACGCTTCTACGTGGACGGGCTCGGCTGGCGGGAGGAACTGTACGTCGAGGGGGATGTGCTCATGCTGCGGGTGGCCGACCGGGTCGTGCTGTCGCTGTGGAGCAGGGAGCACGCCGAGGTGGAGATCGGCCCGGTGACGACCGGCGGGACGCCGCCTGTCACGCTCGCCCACAACGTGCCGGCGCCGGCCGACGTCGACGCGGTGCTGGAGGAGGCGCGCGCGGCCGGCGCGAAGGTGCCCGCGGCCGCGCGGCAGCGTGACTGGGGCGGCTACACGGGCTACTTTGTGGACCCCGACGGCTTCCGCTGGGAGGTGGCGTACAACCCCAGTCCGCTCGGAGAGTCCGTCCTGCCCTGACCGTCGTGCGTGGAGCGTCGTCGCGCGCGTCAGCCGTGCGGCCAGTCGCGCAGGGCATCGTCGATCGCCGCGCGCACGTCGGCGCGGACGTCCTCGACGATCTCGACCACCGGGACCCGCGGGGCCGAGGCCGAGCGCGCGGCGGGCAGGCGCCACGTCGCCACGACGACGCCGTCCACGAGTACGGCGGGCCGGAACACGCCGTTGCCCCCGGGGACGAGCGCGCGCAGCACCGCGGGGGTGGCGACGAGGGAGCGGTCGGCGTACCCGAGGATCCACTCGTCGAATCCGGGGACGAGCGTGACGCCGGACGGTTCGGGGGCGGTCGGCTCGCCGATCGTCCACGCAGGAGTGCCGGACGCGGAGACCTCGACGAGGTCTTCGATCCGGGCGGCGGCGCGTCGCACGGCGGTCTTGGGGAGCTTGAGCCACCAGGCGGCGTCGTCCGGGGTGACCGGGCCGCGCGCGAGGATGTAGCCGCGCAGCACGGGCGACAGATCGTCCGATTCTGCGTGCTCCGCCGCCTGCGTCAGCGTGAGCAGTTGCTCGGTTCCGGCGAACGGCCCCCAGTGCATGAGCCCGCCGACAGCCAGGTGGAACAGCAGGTGGTACCCGCGACCTTCCGCGGTCGGGATGCCCGCCGCCTCCCACAGCGCCAGGGCCTCGGCGCGGGTGCGGGGCCGGTCCTGGAGCGCCGCGAGGAGCTCGCCGCGGGCGCGGTCGATCACGGCGTCGTCGAGCCCGAGCTCGGCGCGCCGCCGCGCCGCCCCGCGGTGCGTCCGCTCGGCCGTGTGGTGCCGCAGGGCCGCCAGTCCGGCCGGCGTCGTGGCGAACAGCGTGCCGCGCATCGGCCACGACCGCACGAGCTCGCCCCTGTCGAATGCCGCCCGGACGTCCTCCAGGGTCGTGCCCGGCCGGGAGCGCACGGCGATCGCCCGCAGGACGGCGGGCAGATCCTGCCCCTGCAGCGCGACCGCGCGCGTGACGACCTCCGTGGGGGAGAGGTCGGAGCCGCCGAGCAGCTGCGCCGCGTGCCGCACCCGGCGCGCCTCGGCAGCACTGAGCTCGATCACGGCTCCACCCTAGGCGTGCCGCCGGGCGGCCCGCCATGCCGTGCTCTCGGTCTTCGGGTGAGGGCGTTGGGTGCGGGTCGGTAGGTGCCGCGTCTGTCGATCCAGGGCGGGGCTTTGATGACCGGGGTGCCGTTTCGCATGCGGATGTCCCATCCGGAGCGGTCGAGGTTGTGGTGATGCCACCAGCAGAGCAGGACTCCGTTGTCGGTGTGGGTGGGCCCGCCGTTCGCGTGTTCGTCGACGTGGTGGATCTCGCACCACGCGGCAGGGATGGTGCACCCGGGGATGACGCACCCGCCGTCGCGGGCGGTGATCGCCCGGCGCTGGTGGGCGTTGAACACCCGCTCCGGGGTGCCGAGGCGGATGATCCTGCCGGTGCGGTCGTGGATGACTTTCTGCACGGCCCCGGTGCACGCGATCCGGTGCGCGACGGACACCGGGACGCGGGTGTCGTCGATCGTCGCCGCGGCGGTGGGGTCGTGGAGGTCTTCCTCGGCGACCGTGACGACGAGGGTGGGGGCAGCACCACCCAGTGTCGGGGTCGTGGCGGCTTTCGCCGCGGACTGGATGATCACGGCGAGCACGTCGTGCCGTTTCTGTGTGTTGGTGCGGGGGTCGTGCACGGCCTCGTCCGGCGACCAGGCTTCGGTTTCGTCCCGGTCTTCGGGGTCGGTGGGGTGGAAGCGGACGGCGGGGTTCAGGTGCGCGTCCAGCAGCCGCTGCAGCCCCGCGGCGACCTCCGGGAGCAGCGCGCCCCGTAGTGGGACGACTCCGTCCCGGGGCGTGCCGAGGGTGAGGCCTCGGTTGCGGGCGGCGCGTTCCGCGTCGGGTCCGGGGCCGTCCTGGTCCAGGTACGCCGCCCAAGTACGTGCATGCACCTCGACTTCCGCGAACGTCGGCGGAATCATGCCCGCCTGTTCTTCCAGCGCACCGGTGGCGTACGCCACCGTCGTGGCCTCCGCCGCATCGAACTCGACCGGGTCAGCACGATCCTCCACCTTGCTCAGCACGGTCGTGATCTCGTGCGCCGCATCCAGACCGAGCTTTCCGTCGTGGAGAGCGTCACCGACGTGGGGGAACCGCGCCGGGAGTTCCTCCCCGGTCAACGACACCCGGGGCCGGGTCCGCTTGTCCAACCGGATACGCGCGTTGATCGTCTTCGCCGACACCCGGGTCGTGCGCTCCAGCAGCTCCACCCCATTGCGGCACCCGAACTTCGCCGAGAGGCGGTCCTCGGAGTCGCGGGCAGACCGGGCATCCACTTCCCCCGCCACACGGACTCGGGCGGCGTCGACCATCCGCCCCAACGCCTCCACCGTGCCCACCGCGGCGACCAGATCGGCGTCCGCCAGGGCCCCGGCCTGCTGAACCAGGGCACGCAACGCATCGACCGAAGCGAGGACATCCCGCCCCTCGTCACCGGTCGCGTACCGCTGTTCCATACCCCCAACGGTAGGCCGGGCCACCGACATTCGAGGCCCCGGGAAACCGCCGATCCATACCCGAAAACCACACCCGTGGACAACCCGCCCCGGGACGTGTGTTGGGGACGAGGAGTGCGGGGCCCCACCGGATACGCCCAGCCCCCGGCGCAAGCTCGGGGCCGCGTTTCGACTCGCCTCCGGCTCGCTCAACGAGCAGACAAAGCCCCGCCCCACCCGCGCCTGCCCACCTCGGTTTCGACTCCGCCGCTACGCGGCTCCGCTCAACCCGTTTCGACTCCGCGGCTCCGCCGCTCCGCTCAACGACCGGG
>NZ_BMJY01000002.1:318549-477295 GCF_014643695.1 Microbacterium album
GAGAAGCCCCGACCCCTACCCCCCGACCTCAACCCACCCGCTTCAACCCGGTGCGAGCGCGCCAGCGCGAGCGTGCGGGCGCGAGTGCGCCCGCCAACCAGGCGCGAAGCGCCGGCGCGCTTCGCGCAGCGAAGCGCCTCCCTCGCGGAGCGGCCCCTTGGGGCCCGACGCGTGGGAGGAAAAAGAAAGAGCGTGGGAGGAAAAAAAGAAGAGCGTGGGAGGAAAAAAGAACAGCGCGGGAGAAAAAAGAACCAGCATGGGAGGAAAGAAAAGAGCGCGAGCGTGCGGGCGCGGCTGCGCCCCGCGGCTTGTCATCGCGGCACGGAAACCGGAAGGATCGACGCATGAACCTGGAACGCGTCTCCCTCGGTATCGCGGCTGCGGCCGGTCCCGACATCGCCCGCCGGATCGCGCCTGCGATCGAGGCCGCCGGGATGCGGGGGCTGTGGGTGAACGAGACGCCGGGTCACAGCGCGCTCGAGGTGGCGGCGGCCGCGGCCGAGGCGACCGAGCGGATCGTGGTGGCGACCGGTGTCATCGCCGTCGACCGGCGTCCGGCGAACGAGATCGTCGCCGAGGTCGATCGGCTCCGGGTGCCCCGTGAGCGGCTGGTGCTGGGCATCGGTTCGGGAGCTGCGCGCACCGGCGTGCTCGGGCTCGTCCGCGGCGCCCTCGACGACCTTCGTCCCGTGGGCGCGGCGGGCGTCGTGGTGGGCGCGCTCGGCCCGCGCATGCGTCGGCTCGCCGCCGTGCGTGCCGACGGCGTGCTGTTGAACTGGCTCACGCCCGAGCACGCGGCCGAGCAGGCGCGCGAGCACCGCGAGATCGACCCGGACGGGCGCGTGACCCTGTACGTCCGCACCGCGACCGAGCCCGAGGCGATGACCCGGCTCACCGAGGAGGCGCGCCGGTACGGACGCTTCCCCACGTACGCCGCGAACTTCGCCCGCCTCGGCGTGGATCCGCTGGACACGACCATCGCGCCCGCGCGCCTCGCCGAGCGGCTCCCCGCCTACCTCAACGCCGTCGATGAGGTGGTGCTGCGAGCGATCGTGCCGTCCGACGACGCCGACGCCTACGTGCGCTTCGTCGATGCCGTCGCAGGCGCCGTCGCCGGGGCCTGACGCCGCGGCTCAGGGCTCGGGAGCGGCGTCGTCCTTGGTCGGCGCGTCGGCGATGGGGACATGGGGCATGACGGCGGCGGTCGCGAGCATCAGCACGGCGGCGATCCCCGCGCCGATGTAGACGCCCGTGCCGCCTGCGCCGACCGCTCCCGGGACGTCCGCCCCGCCGCGAGCGGCGACCATCGCGGTCGCGACCGCACCGAACACCGCCACGCCTAGCGAGCTCCCCATCGAGCGGGAGAGCGAGTACGTGCCCGACACGACGCCGCGGCGCCGCGTGGCGACGGACGACTGGGCCGCGATGAGGGACGGTCCGGCGCTCAGCCCCAGGCCGATCCCGACGATGAAGCAGCCGATCGCCGTCAGCGGGATCGACGGCCAGGAGGAGGCGACGGCGAGCCAGATCGTCCCGATGATCACGATGGCCGCGCCCATGACGATCGTCCTGCGGAAGCCGACGCGCAGGTAGACGCGCCCGGCGAGCGCGCCGGCGAGCGGCCAGCCGATCAGGAGCGTCGCCACCGTGAGACCCGATGCGACCGGCGGCACGCCGAGCGTCCCCGCCAGGAACGTCGGCGTATACGACACGATCCCGATCGTCACCATGCCCACCGTCATCGACACCAGTGCCGCGCTCCGGACGATCCCGCTGCGGACGACCCACGGCGCGATGATCGGGTCGGGTGCCCGCCGTTCCACGAGCACGAACGCGGTCAGCAGCACGGCGCCGCCGCCGAACACGGCGACGGTCTGCCAGGATGCCCACTCCCACGCGTTGCCGCTCTCGAGCACGCCGACCGCCAGCAGCACGAGCGCGGCGGTCAGCAGCAGAGCCCCCGGGGCGTCGATGCGGGCGGGGCGCGGGGTGAACGACTCGCGGTAGTTCCGCCACAGCATGAACAGCGCGAGCAGACCGAGCGGCAGGTTGACCCAGAAGATCCACCGCCACGAGAGGAACTGCGCGAAGAGCCCGCCGATCGTCGGGCCGGAGACGGCGGCGATGGCCCACATGCTCGACAGGTACGCCTGGACGCGGGCGCGCTCCCTCACCGTGTAGATGTCGCCCGCGATCGTCAGCGCCATGGGCATGATGGCGCCCGCGCCGAGGCCCTGCAGCGCGCGGAAGGCGATCAGCGAGCCCATGTCCCATGCGGTCGCGCACAGCACGGACGAGACGATGAACAGACCGATGCCGGTGAAGATGACCGGTCGTCGGCCGAGCGTGTCGCCGAGCTTGGCGTAGACCGGCACGGTCGACACCTGCCCCAGCAGGTATGCCGAGAACAGCCAGGGGTACGAGGCGAAGTCGCCGAGCTCCCCGACGATCGTCGTCACCGCGGTCGAGAGCACCGTCGCGTCGATCGCGAACAGGAAGATGACGAGCATGAGTGCGAGAAGGATGGGCCCGCGCTCGGATCGCAGGCCCACGTCGCTCATCCGCACCAGTAGATCACATCCGGCGCCCTCGTGGCCGCGCAATCCGCGGGGTGGAAGGCGGCTCGCTGCGGGTCAGCGTCGCGCGGCGTACTGCTCGCGGATCACCGGCCGGGTGTCCCGCGCGGGCTCGGCCGCCAGCGCCACGGGCCAGGCGGGGCGGCGGTCCGTGAGAGCCCACGCCGCCTGCGCCGCCGCGCCGGCGGCCACGTACTCGTCCGGCTGCGGGACGACGACGGGCGCGTCGAACACCTGCGCCGCGACGGTCGCGACCGCCTCGCTCTGCGCCGCGCCGCCGATGAGGAGCACGCGCTCGGCCGCGACACCGTGGGCGCGCACCGCATCGAGCCCCTCGGCGAGCCCGCACAGCACGCCCTCGATCGCCGCGCGGGCGAGGTTCTCGCGCGTGGTGGAGGCGAGCGTCATCCCGAACAGGGTGGCCGTCGCATCCGGCAGGTTCGGTGTGCGCTCGCCCTCGAACCACGGCTGCAGCACGAGGCCGCCCGCGCCGGGCGCCGCGGCCAGCGCGAGCTCCGAGAGCCGGGCGTGGTCGACGCCGAGCAGTCCCGCCGTGGCATCCAGCACCCGCGCCGCGTTCAGGGTGGTCACGATCGGGAGGTGCCCGTCGGCAGCGTCGGCGAAGCCCGCGACGGTCCCCGACGCGTCCTGCACCGGCACGTCGGTCACGGCGAAGACCGTGCCGCTCGTGCCGATCGAGACCACGACGTCCCCCGTCGCGGCGCCCAGCCCGAGTGCCGCGGCCGCGTTGTCTCCGGCCCCCGCCGACACGATCATGCCGCCGAGGCCGGCGACGGATCCGCTCGGCGCGAGGACCCGGGGCAGGACGATGCCGGACGCCGGGCGGCGCAGCGCGTGCGCCAGCAGACCGCGGTCGTACGCGTCGTGCGACGGATCGAAGTACGCGGTGCCGCTGGCTTCGGAACGGTCGGTGATGAGCTCGTCGAGCACCGGCCCGAGCGCCGATTCGCCCGCCGGGCCATAGCCGCGCAGGCGCCAGGTGAGCCAGTCGTGGGGGAGTGCGATCGCGGCGATGCGGGCGGCGTTGTCCGGTTCGTGATCGGCCAGCCAGCGGAGCTTGCTCGCCGTGAACGACGCGACCGGTACGACGCCTGTCCGGCGCGCGTACTCGGCGGCGCCGATCTCCTCGGCCAGGGCGGCGGCCGCCGCGGCGGACCGCGTGTCGTTCCACAGCAGTGCGGGGCGGATGACGCGACCGTCCGCGTCGAGCGCGACGAGGCCGTGCTGCTGGCCCGCGACGCCGACCGCGGCGACGTCGTCGAGCCCGCCCGCGTCGGCGATCGCCGCCTGCATCGCGTCCCACCAGTGCCGAGGCTCGACCTCCGTGCCGTCCGGGTGTGCGGCGCGGCCCCGGCGGGCCGCACCGTCCGACGCGCGTGCAATCTCGCCCGTATCGAGATCGCGGACGACGACCTTGCAGCTCTGCGTCGAGGAGTCGATGCCTGCGACGAGCGTCACGTCGGCGCCCCGCTCAGCGAGCGCCGAGCAGGTGCTCGGTCGCGAGCTGCTGCAGGCGCACGAACCCGAAGCCCTTGCCCCCGAAGTAGGCGTCGGCGTCGAAGTCCTCGAACGCGCTGCGGTCGGCCAGCAGGTCGGCGACAGTCTCGCCTTCGCCGAGCGTGGGCTGAGCGAGCTCACCGAGCTTCGCGGCGGCCAGAGCCTCCTGCACCTCGGGGTCGGCGCGGAACGCCCGTGCGCGCTCCTTGAGGAGCAGGTAGGTGCGCATGTTCGCCGCCGCCGACTCCCACACGCCCGACTCGTCCTCGGTGCGCGAGGGCTTGTAGTCGAAGTGGCGGGGGCCGTCGTACGCGGGGCCGCCCGCGGGCCCGCCGTTCTCGAGCAGGTCGACGAGCGCGAAGGCGTTGTGCAGGTCGCCGTGTCCGAACACCAGGTCCTGGTCGTACTTGATGCCGCGCTGGCCGTTCAGGTCGATGTGGAACAGCTTGCCGTGCCACAGCGCCTGGGCGATGCCCGCCTCGAAGTTCAGGCCGGCCATCTGCTCGTGGCCGACCTCGGGGTTGAGGCCGACCAGCTCGGGGTGCTCGAGCTCGTTGATGAACGCCAGCGCGTGACCGACGGTCGGCAACAGGATGTCGCCGCGCGGCTCGTTCGGCTTCGGCTCGAGCGCGAAGCGCAGGCCGTAGCCCTTGTCGAGCACATACTGGCCGAGGAGGTCGACGGCCTCCTTGTAGCGATCGAGGGCGAGGCGGATGTCCTTGGCCGAGTCGTACTCGGCGCCCTCGCGGCCGCCCCACATCACGAACGTCTCGGCGCCGAGCTCGGCGGCGAGGTCGATGTTGCGCAGCACCTTGCGGAGCGCGAAGCGGCGGACGTCGCGGTCGTTGGACGTGAAGCCGCCGTCCTTGAACACCGGTGCGCTGAACAGGTTCGTGGTGACCATGGGGACGACGAGGCCGGTGGCGGCGAGCGCCGCCTTGAGGCGGTCTATCTGGGTCTGGCGCTCCGCATCGGTCGAGCCGAAGGCGAACAGGTCGTCGTCGTGGAACGTCAGGCCGTACGCGCCGAGCTCGGCGAGCTTCTCGACGGCGTGCACGACGTCGAGCGCGGGCCGGGTCGGGCCGCCGAACGGGTCGGCGCCGTTGTAGCCGACGGTCCAGAGACCGAAGGAGAACTTGTCGTCCTTGGTGGGGGTGAGCGACATGGGACTGCCCGCTTTCAGCGTCGTCGGTGAATTGTTGTGACACCAAACATATCAACCGCGGCCCGGCTGCGCAACGCACGCGCGCGACGCGTTCGCCCACTATCGTCGGGGGATGCCCGACGCGCCCCATCCGATCCCGCACATCCGCAGCGCGCGACCGGAGGGCGACGCCGCGGTCGCCGCGCTGACGTTCGACGACGGCCCGGAACCCGGCACGACGCCGCAGCTGCTCGAGCTGCTGGCCGAGCACCGCATCCCCGCGGTCTTCGCGGTCGTGGGGGAGCGGGTGCGGGCTCCTGGCGGTGCCGACCTGCCCGCCGACGTGTGAGCTCGGTCAGGCGATCACGAGGTACAGCGCCCCGGCGACCGTCAGGGCGATCACGATGCGCTCGAACGTGCGCTGGTCCAGACGCGACAGCAGCGACCTGCCGAGGAACGCGCCGGCGACGACGCCGGGCACGAGCAGCAGGTCCATCAGCAGCGTCTCGGGCACGATGATGCCGAGGCCGACCGAGAACGGGATCTTCGCCAGGTTGATGCCGGCAAAGAACCACGCCGCCGTCCCCAGGAATTCGCGCATGGGAAAGCGTGCAGCGAGGAAGTACATCGACATCACGGGGCCCGCCGCGTTGGCGACCATGGTCGTGAAGCCGCCGAGCGTGCCGTACGTCGTGGCCGCGACCAGGCCGCCTCCGGCCGTGGCAGGATCCGCGCCGCGGCGGCGCCACAGCGTGACCCCCACGACCAGCAGCAGGATGATGCCGATCACCCTGCGCGTCCACGCGTCCGAGGCGAAGGCCAGGAAGGCGGACCCCAACACGAGCCCCACGAGCACGGCGGGAATGAGCGGCACGAGCGCCCGTACGCGAGCGTGCCGTCGATGCATCCACAGCGCGAAAGCGTCGCCCACGATGAGCAGGATGAGCAGCGCACCCGTCGACTCCTTCGCCGGCAGCACGGCTGCGAACAGCGCGATCGCGAGCGTGTTCGCGCCGGGAAGCGCCGCCTTCGACACGCCGACCGCCACGGCGGCGAGCGCCAGCGCGGCCCACGCGATGCCGCTGAGCTCGGTCATCCGCGAGCCTCAGTCGTCGTCGCGGCGGTGGTCACGAGCGACCACGCTATCCGTCCCGTCCTCGGCGGACGGGACGCCGCGCCCGGCTCGCCGCGCCCCGGCGCGCGTGTCGGATCAGGTGAGCGCGACCGTCGCCGTCGCAGCGTTGCCGAGCGCGAACGCCGCCGCCGCGCCGTCCGCGCTCACGCGGTAGTCGCCGCGCCAGCCCTCGACGCGCACGAGTCCGGCCTCGTCGGTGCGCAGGCGCGTGGGGGAGAGCCACCACTCGCCCCGGATCAGCGCCCGCAGGCGGTCGTACGACGGTTTGCGAGTGCCGTCCGAGCGCAGCAGGCCGATCGGCGCGCCGAGCCACGCGCCGGCGTCCGTGATGCCCCAGTACGTGATCGCCTCGACCGCCGGGTGGCTCACGAGCGCGCGGTAGTGGCGCTCGATCTCGTCGGCCTGCCGGGCCTCACCCTCGGGCGTGCTCGGCCACGACTCCGGCTGGAAGTCGTTCAGGTCCTCGATCTCGGGCGGCATGAGGGCGCCCGACACCAGGCTCGTCTCGGTGAAGTGCAGCGGCAGCCCGAACCGCGCGAAGCGATCCGCGACCTCGAGCAGCTGCTCCTCGCCGCGGAAGCCCTGGTGCATGTGGGTCTGCAGGCCGATCGCGTCGATCCGCACACCCGCGGCGAGCGCATCCTCGATCACCCGCTCGTACCGCTCCGACAGGTCGAAGTCGTTGATCAGCAGCGTCGCAGCGGGGTTCTCGGCCCGCGCGGTCTCGAACGCCAGTCGCACGATCTCCGTGGGTCCGAGCGTCCGCGCGAGCCGGGAGACGGCGTTCGGCACTCCGTCGGGCTCGTTCGTGAAGACCGGCATGATCGCCACCTCGTTGATGGCGTCCCACGTGTCGACGAGGCCGGCGAACTCGCGCACCTCGCGCGCGACGCGTCCGCGCACGATCCGCTCGACGTCGTCGGCCGGCAGCGCGTCCAGCCATCGTGCCTTCACGGTGTGCCACACGAGCGGGTGACCCTTGACGCGCACTCCCCGCTCGGCGAACCAGCGCGCCGCGGTGCGCAGTCGCGTCGTGTCCGGGCGTCCCTGCTCCGGCTCGAAGTCGCCCCAGTAGAACGGCAGCGTCGCGGTGTCGAACAGCGCGAGCCAGTCGTCGGCGAGCTGCGACCGATCGACCTCGCCGTTCGCGTGAGGCACCAGGTCGAACCCGATGTTGCCGAACGCGAACGCGTGCCTGGTCTGCTCGACCACGACGTCACGATGCGCGAGCGGGCTGCCGTCCGCCGCCGTGAGCTGGAGGTCGGCGACACCCGTGCGGTGCGCGAAAGCGGAGGTCATGTGTGCTCCGGGAGGGGACGGGTCGAGCCGCGGACGATGAGCTCCGCGGGCATGCGGTGGTGCCCGGCCTCCCCGCCGTCCAGCATCGTCAGAAGCAGCTGGACCGCCGCGGCGCCCATGCGGTGCAGCGGCTGGCGGACGGTCGTGAGGCTCGGCTCGCACGCGGAGGCCTCGGGGATGTCGTCGAAACCGACCACGGAGAGGTCGTCGGGGATGCGCAGGCCCCGGGTGGCCGCCACGCGCACGGTCTCGATGGCGGAGAGGTCGTTCGCGGCGAACACGGCGGTCGGCCGGTCGGCGAGGTCCAGCAGCGTCGCCGCGCCGCGCGAGGCCTCGGGCGCGCGGTAGCCGCCCTCCGCGATCAGCGCGGGGTCGAACGGGATCCCCGCATCCGCCAGCGCGTCGCGGTAGCCCTGCTCGCGCAGTCGCGCGGACTCGAGGTCGCCGCGCCCGCGCAGGTGGGCGATCCGGCGGTGGCCGAGCGCGATGAGGTGCTCCGTGGCGAGGCGTGCGCCCGCCAGGTTGTCGGTGTCGACGGTGGCGGGGCCCGCGGAGCCCGTGTGGGGATCGATCGCCACGACGGGCACGGAGGCGCTCGGCAACGCGACCGTGGGCGTCACGAGGACCGCGCCGTCGATCAGCGTGCCGGCCAGGCGCGAGAGGGAGCGTCGTTCCCAGCCGACGTGATCGCCCGCGGACACGCTCCCCGCGTACGCGAGCACGTCGTAGGACGTGTCCGCCAGGGAGTCGGAGACGCCCTGCAGCAGCTGGAGCGCGAACGGCTCGAACTCCGCCACGAGCACGCCGATCACGTGCGTGCGCCGACGGCGCATCGAGGCAGCCACGAGCGAGCTCTCGTAGCCGAGGTCCTCCACCACGCGCAGGACGCGTGCGCTCGTCGCCTCGGCGATCCCATCCCGCCCGTTGATCACCTTCGAGACCGTCGCCACCGACACCCCCGCCGTGCGCGCGACGTCCCGGATGGTGACCCGGCTGGCTCGCCGAACGCTCCGCTCCGGGTGCGCGGAGGCCGGTTCGGGGGTGGGGGTCGTCCTCAGCTCGGTCATCGTGCTCAGCGTACCTTCTGTTTCGAAAACGATATCGATATCGATTGACATTTGTTGGCGACGGTGACAAAGTCGTGCTCGGCGCCCCGGAGGCCTCGGTGACTGGAGCCGGGCGGTGCGCATACTCGACGAGGAGGATTCACGCCCATGAACGTTCGCAGGACATGGATGGCCGCGGGGGCCGTCGCGATGGCCACAGGCCTGGCGCTGACCGGCTGCGCCGGGACGGGTAACACCGGCGGGACCGCCGACGGTGACGACGACACCATCGTGTGGTGGCACAACTCGAACACCGGCGAGGGCAAGGAGTACTACGACAAGGTCGCCGCCGACTTCGAGGCCGCGAACCCGGGGGTGACCGTGCAGGTCGAGGCCATGCAGCACGAGGACATGCTCACCAAGCTGCAGGCGGCCTTCCAGAGCGGCAACCCCTCGCAGATCCCCGATGTCTACATGAGCCGTGGCGGCGGCGAGCTGCGGGCCGAGGTCGAGGCCGGCCTCGTCCGCGATCTGACCTCGGACGCGGCCGACACGATCGACACGATCTCGGCGTTCACGGATCAGTACACGGTCGATGACAAGGTCTACGCACTGCCGTACTCGATCGGGCTCGTGGGCTTCTGGTACAACAAGGACCTCTTCGCGGAGGCCGGCATCGACGAGGTTTCGCCGAGCCCCACGATCGAGGAGTTCACCGGGTACATCGAGCAGCTCAAGGCGGCCGGGACCACCCCGATCTCGGTCGGTGCGGGGGACAAGTGGCCCGCGGCGCACTACTGGTATTACAACGTCGTGCGCCAGTGCGACTTCGACACCGTGGAGAACGCCATCGAGACCGCCGACTACTCGGACGAGTGCTTCATCACGGCCGGCGAGAAGCTCGAGGAGATCATCGCGCTGGAGCCGTTCAACGCGGGCTTCCTGAGCACCCCGGCGCAGTCGGGTCCGACCTCCGCGTCCGGCCTGCTGGCGACCGGCAAGGTCGCCATGGAGCTCGCGGGCCACTGGGAGCCCGGCGTCGCCGGCGGCCTCACGGAGGACGGCAAGGTGCCGCCGTTCCTCGGCTGGTTCGCCTACCCGACGTTCAGCGGCCAGGCGGGTGACCCGGCCGACCAGATGGGCGGCGGCGACGCGTGGTCGGTGTCCGCGGCGGCCCCGGACATCGCCGTGGACTTCGCCGAGTACCTCCTCTCGGACGAGGTGCAGATCGGCTTCGCGGAGCTCGACATGGGCCTGCCGACCAACCCGGCCGCAACCGACTCGCTCGCGAACGAGACGCTGGCGCAGCTCATTCCCGTGCGTGACAGCGGCGGCAAGGCGCAGCTGTACCTCGACACTCGCCTCGGGCAGTCGGTCGGCAACGCCATGAACGATGCGATCGCCCTCGTGTTCGCCGGTCAGGCGGGCCCGCAGGACATCGTCGACGCCATCCAGTCGGCAGCCGAAGCGCAGTGACCGGCGTGGCAGACGACGTGGCCGCCCCCGCGGCCGCCTCGCCTGCGGCGTCCCTCCGTACGGCGCCCGCCCCGCGTGCCTCGACGCGTGGGGCGGGCGCCGCCCCGGGCGGGCGGCGCAGAGGTGCGGGCGCCCGGTGGCGCAAGCGCGCGGAGATCGCCTTCTTCGTGACGCCGGCGCTGGTGCTGTTCGCACTGTTCGTGGTGTGGCCCATCGTCACCGCCGTGCAGATGTCGCTGTACCGGTGGCGCGGCTTCGGGCCGATGGTGGACTTCGTCGGCCTCGGCAACTACGTGTCGGTGCTCACGAACCAGGTCTTCACCGACGCGCTCATGCACAACCTGATCATCGTGGTGGGGTCGATCGTGCTCCAGCTGCCGCTGGGGCTGGCGATCGCGCTGCTGCTCAACCGCAAGATGTGGGGCCAGGGGCTGCTGCGCACGATCATCTTCGTGCCGTATGTGCTCGCCGAGGTGATCGCCGGCGTCGTCTGGTTCCAGATGCTCCAGCCCCAGTACGGCGTGATCGACACGGTCCTCCAGGGCATCGGCCTGTCGGGCCCCCCGCAGGGCTTCCTCGGCACGCCGGACCTCGCGCTGGGGACCGTGCTGATCGTGCTCACGTGGAAGTACCTCGGCCTCGCCGTGATCCTGTTCCTCGCCGGCCTGCAGGGGGTCCCGGAGGAGCTCTACGAGGCCGCCCAGCTCGACGGCGCCTCCTGGTGGCAGGTCCAGCGCAGGATCACCATCCCGCTGCTGGGGCCCACCATGCGCACCTGGGCGTTCCTGTCCATGATCGGGTCCCTCCAGCTGTTCGACATGGTCTGGATCCTCACCCGGGGCGGACCGGCCAACGCCACGACGACGATGGCGACGTTCCTGATCGACCAGGGCACGCGGAGTCAGAACTTCGGCATCGCCGGCGCGGCCTCCGTGGTGCTGTTCGTCGTGGCCCTGGTGCTGGCGGTCGCCTACCAGCGCTTCGTCCTGAGCCGCGACACGCGACCGGACGACGGCCGAGCCGGCGGGACCGCGAGATTCCCCCGTCTCCCGTGGATCGCCAGGAAGCCCGAGCCGGCGCAGCAGCCGGACAAGGAAGGGGTTCTCGCATGACCGCGACGCACTCCGTGACCGTGCCCGCGAAGGGCACGCACCGTCGGCGGCGCGGCGGGCACTCCGGCGGAAACCCGCTGGTGTACGCGGTCGGCCTGCTGGTCGCCGCCGTCACGCTCGCCCCCGTGCTGTACGGCGTGCTGGGTGGGTTCCGCACGAACGCCCAGCTCGCGGCCGACCCCGCCGGCATGCCCGATCCGTGGGTGTTCTCGAACTACGCGGGGGTCCTTGCTTTCGAGTCGCCGTTCTGGCGATACGCCCTCAACTCGACGATCGTCGCGGTCATCACCACCGCGATCGTCGTGGTGTTCGGGATCATGGCGGCCTACCCGCTCGCGCGCTACCGGTTCCGGGGCCGCGAGGCGCTCTTCATGGTCTTCGTGGTGGGGCTGCTGTTCCCGGCCACCGTCGCCATCGTGCCGCTGTTCATCCTGCTGACGCAGAACTTCGGCATGGGCAACACGTGGTGGGGCGTCGCGCTCCCGCAGGCGGCGTTCGCGCTGCCCATGACGGTCGTGATCCTGCGCCCGTTCCTCATGGCGCTGCCGCAGGAGCTGGAGGAGGCCTCGATGCTCGACGGCACCAGCCGCATCGGGTTCTTCTGGCGAATCCTGCTGCCGCTGTCCGGCCCCGGCATGGTGACGGTGGGCGTGCTCGCGTTCGTGGGCTCCTGGAACGCCTATCTGCTGCCGCTGCTGCTGCTGCAGAGCGACATGAAGACCCTGCCGCTCGGCGTGGCGGACTTCTCGTCGCAGCACTCCGCCGACACCGCCGGTGTCTTCGCGTTCACCACGCTGGCGATGATCCCGGCTCTGGTGTTCTTCCTGGCGATGCAGAAGCGCATCGTGAACGGTCTGCAGGGCGCGGTGAAGGGATGACGCGCGGGGCACCGACCCACACGCAGACGACCCACACGCAAGCAAGGAGGGGCGCGGCATGACGCTCGCACACACGGATACCCACGTGCCGGCCGCGCCGGTCGTCTCGGAGCGCGTCGCGGCGCTCGTGGGGCGCATGACGCTCGAGGAGAAGGCCGCGCAGCTGGTCGGCTACTGGCTCGATCAGGGCGGCGAGGTCGTCGCCCCGATGGCCGACGAGATGGGCACCGCGAAGGACGGTCGCTCGCTCGCCGACATCACGAAGGACGGCATCGGCCACTACACGCGCGTGTACGGCACGCGGCCCGTGGATCCCGCCGAGCGCGCGGCGTGGCTGTGGAACGAGCAGCGCCGGCTCAAGCGCGACACGCGACTGGGGATCCCCGCGCTCGTGCACGAGGAGTGTCTCACGGGCCTGGCGGCGTGGAAGGCGGCCACGTTCCCGACACCTCTGGCCTGGGGAGCGTCGTTCGATCCCGATCTCGTCGCGGAGATGGGAGAGGCGATCGGGCAGTCGATGCGCGCGCTCGGCATCCATCAGGGGCTGGCGCCCGTGCTCGACGTCGTCCGCGACCCTCGCTGGGGTCGTGTCGACGAGTGCATCGGCGAGGATCCGTATCTGGTCGGCACGGTCGGCACCGCCTACGTGCGCGGGCTGCAGAGCACGGGCGTGCACGCCACGCTCAAGCACTTCCTGGGCTACTCCGACTCGCGCGCCGGACGCAATCACGCGCCGGTGCACGCGGGCCCCCGCGAGCTGGCCGACGTGTTCCTGCCGCCGTTCGAGATGGCGATCCGCGACGGCGGCGTCAGGAGCGTCATGAACAGCTACACCGAGATCGACGGCGTGCCCGTCGGCGCGGACCCCGCGCTGATGACGACGCTGCTGCGCGAGCGACTCGGCTTCGACGGGGTGGTCGTCTCGGACTACTTCGCGGTCGCGTTCCTCGAGGTCATGCACGCCGTCGCGGCGGATCGCGGCGAAGCCGCGAGCCTCGCGCTGCGGGCGGGCATCGACGTCGAGCTGCCCTCGGGCGATGCATACCTGACGCCGCTCGTCGAGCGGATCCGCTCGGGCGAGCTCGACGAGGCGTACCTCGACCGCGCCGTGCTGCGTGTGCTGTCGCAGAAGGAGGAGCTCGGGCTGCTCGACCCGGGCGCGTTCGAGGACGAGCCCCCCGCGGAGGTGGAGCTCGACACGCCGCGGCACCGCGACATCGCGTTCCGGCTCGCCGCCGAGTCGCTGGTCCTGCTCTCGAACGACGGTGTGCTGCCGCTTGCGGGCGGTCCCGACTCCGGCGGCACGGTTCGGCCCGGTCCGGACCGCATCGCGCTGATCGGCCCCAACGCTGATCGCACGGCCGCCCTGCAGGGGTGCTACTCGTTCGCGAACCACGTGCTCGCGCACTTCCCCGACCACGAGGTCGGGTTCGCGATCCCGACCGTGCGCGAGGCGCTCGCGGCCGCGCTTCCGAGGACCGAGATCGTCTACGAGCCGGGGTGTGAGGTCGAGGGCGACGACCGATCGGGATTCGACGCGGCGGTCGCCGCCGCCCAGAGCGCCGACGTCGCGGTCGTGGTGGTGGGAGACCAGGCCGGCCTGTTCGGCCGCGGCACGGTGGGCGAGGGCAACGACGTGGAGTCGCTCGAGCTGCCGGGCGTCCAGCGGGAGCTCCTCGATCGGCTCACGGCGACGGGCACGCCGGTCGTGATGGTGCTGCTCACCGGCCGTCCCTACGCGATCGGCTGGGCGCTCGACGGCGAGGGCGCCGACGGTGCGGGCGGCACGACGACGCCTCCCGCGGCCGTGCTGCAGGCCTTCTTCCCCGGCGAGGAGGGAGGAACCGCGATCGCCTCGCTGCTGACGGGCCGCACCGCGCCGTCCGGCCGGCTTCCGGTCAGCCTCCCGAGGTCGTCCGGATCGGCGCCGTACAGCTACCTGCACCCGATCCTGGGCGGGCCGTCCGACGTGACGTCCACCGACTCCACGCCGTCACGTCCCTTCGGGTTCGGCCTGTCGTACACGTCCTTCGCGTACGAGGGCCTCGAGGTCGATGCCGAGGCCCCGACGGACGGAGCGATCACCGCGGCCGTGACGGTCACCAACACGGGAGAGCGGGACGGCGTGGACGTCGTGCAGCTGTACGGCCGCGACGTCGTGGGGTCCGTGACGCGCCCCGTCGCGCAGCTCCTGGGCTACGCGCGCGTGGCGCTCGCCCCGGGCCAGTCCCGCCGCGTGACGTTCACGGTGCCGACGCAGCGGCTGTCGTTCACGGGGCGCGATCTCGTGCGGATCGTGGAGCCGGGCGACGTCGAGATCTGGGTCGGCGCGCACGCCGAGGCCTCGGCACCGACCGTCGTGGCGGAGGACGCGACCGGCGGGGCGATCTCGAACGAGAAGGGACGGGGCGGGCGCGTGCTGCCCGGTGCGGCGACCCCGCGCGCGACGGTGACGCTCACGGGTGGCGTGCACGTCGTGACCCCGACCGATCCGCGCACGGTCGCCGTCTCGATCGCCTGAGCCGTCGCGCCCGAGGTCCCGGTGCGGCGGACTCCGGCGCGCGTGCCGTCGCGGGCGAGCGCGCGACGATATGGTGAGGCTCGCAACATAGGCGGGACGACGGGACGGGCATGAGCGCGACGAGCGTCGAGGGGGTGCGTCGCGCCAACCTCGGAGAGGTGCTTCGGCTCGTGCACCACGAGGGGCCGCGCTCGCGGGCCGTCATCACGAGCGAGACCGGCCTGAACCGGTCGACCGTCGCCGACCTCGTGGCCACGCTCGGCGCGCAGGGGCTGGTCGTGGAGCGCGACCCCGATCCCACGCGGCGGGTCGGGCGCCCCTCGCCGATCGTCGCGCCGAGCGACGACGTCGTCGCCATCGCGGTCAACCCCGAGGTCGACGCGATCGATGTCGGCGCCGTGACGCTGGGTGGGCGCGTCCGCCTGCGTGCGCGAGAGCCCGTGCGCGGCGCGGTCTCGGTGGCCGACGTCGTCGCGGTGGTCGCGCGCCTGGTGGACGAATGGCGCTCGGGGCCGCTCAACGGCTGCCGACTGGCCGGGGGAGGCGTGGCGGTGCCGGGCCTGGTGCGGGCGAGCGACGGCATCGTGCGTCTCGCGCCGCATCTCGGCTGGCGGGACGAAGACCTCGGCGGCCGCCTGGCGCACGCCACGGGGCTGTCCTTCGCGGTCGGCAACGACGCGTCCCTCGGCGCGCGCGCCGAGCGGCTCTTCGGCGCCGCGCGCGACCACGCCGACGTCGTCTACCTCAACGGCGGCGCGAGCGGCATCGGCGGCGGCCTCATCCTGCACGGCGTCGCCATCGGCGGGGCGGGCGGCTACGCCGGGGAGTGGGGGCAGAACCGGCCCAGCATCCTCGCCGAGGCCGACCGGCGCACGCACGACGGCGTGCTCGAGGACGAGGTCAACCGGGCGCGTCTCCTGGCGGCGGCCGGGCTCGAGACCGCGGACGACACCACTCTCGCGCGGGCGCTCGCCGCGTCCGCCGACCCGGCGGCCCAGGCGGAGGTCGCGCGCCAGCGCCGGATCCTCGCCGCGACCCTCGCCAACGCGGCCAACGTCCTGAACCCGTCCGTCATCGTGCTCGGCGGGTTTCTCGCCATCCTGCGCGACGGTGACCCGGAGGGCCTCGCGGAGGCCGTCCGGAGCCAGGCGCTCGCGGCGCCCGCGGAGGACCTCGAGATCCGCGCCGCGGCGCTCGGCGAGAACCGCCTCCTCATCGGCGCCGCCGAGGCCGCGTTCGGGCCGCTGCTGGCCGACCCGCTGTCGCGCTGAGAACACGTGTCCTCAGCGGCGACCCGCCGTTTGAACACGCGGATCGCGTGCCGGCGTTGAGACCACGTGTTGTGGACGGCGGCAGGGACCACTCGTGCACAGGCCGCCGGCGGGGCGCGATTGTTCGCGAGGGGCGGCCGTGCCGCGCTCGCGGGGGGCCCGGCGCGGGAGAGTCGGCGCTATGGCGACGATCGGCGAGCTCACGCAGTTCCTCATCCCGCGCGCGGCCCTCGAACGTGACGGGGATGTGCGCCCGGGGCGCACGGTTGACGAGGGAGCCTTCCATCGCGTGCGCAAGGGCCGCTTCGTACGCGCGAGCATCTGGCAGAGGCTGTATCCGGAGGACCGACATCGGCTGGAGGTCGCCGCCGCGGCGCAGGATCTCGCGGACGGTGAGGCGGTGTTCTCCCACGAGTCCGCCGCGGTGATCTGGGGCCTCCCGCTGTATCGCCACGTGCCGGATCGGGTGCACGTCACAGCTCCGGAGGGACATCGCGGTACGAGCAGCGCGGTGGTGCTCCGCCATCGGCTGGAGCTGCCGCCGGAGGACATCGCCGAGGTGCACGGGCTCCGCGTGACGTCGCTCGAGCGGACGGCGTTCGACGTCGCACGCACGCTGCCGACGACCGCGGCACTGAGCTGTCTCGATGCCGCCATGGCGATCGCGTGCGTGCGGGAGCACGACATGGATCCGGATGAGGCGGAGAGCTGGCGCAAGGGCCTACGCGATCGCGCCGCGGCAGCGCCCGGCGGACGCGGGATCCGGCGGGCACGCGCGCTGATCGAGTTCGCCGACGGCCGGGCGCAGCTGCCTGGCGAGAGCGTGAGCCGGCTCTTCCTGCACCGCCTGGGATTCGCACCGCCGCGCCTGCAGGTGCGCCTGTCGGGTCCGAACGGGGGCTGGATCTGGGTGGACCTGGGCTTGGACGACGTCGGGTGGTGGGGGGAGTTCGATGGCAAGGGCAAGTACGTCGACGAGGCCCAGCGCAGCGGTCGCTCGATGGAGCAGGTGATCTACGACGAGAAGCGGCGGGAGGACTGGATCCGCGCGCGCACCTCGCGAGGCGTCGCCCGATGGCGCTCCGAGGACATCCGCAGCCTCGACGCCTTCGCCGCACGCCTGCGTGCGTTCGGCATCCGGCCTCCGACGGCGGTGGGCTCCCGCCCGGTCATCCTGCTCTGACCGGCGCACCGACGCCCCGGACACGTGTTCTCAGCGTGGACACGCGATTTGAGCGCGCAGGCGACGTGTTGGCGTTGAGAACACGTGGTGTGGGAGAGGGTCAGTCCTTCAGGCGCACGAGCCGCTCGTGCCCGCTCTCCTGCACTTCGGCGATCGCGTCGCGCGACTTGACGAAGTCCGTGAACGAGCGGAAGCCCAGCGTCTTCTCGCTGAACGACGGATCCATGCGCCGCATGTGCTGCTTGACGGCGGAGGTGTGCAGCCACTCCGCATCGTCGCCCTTGTCACGGCCGAGGCGCAGTGCGCGCTCGAGCAGGCGCGTGGCGGCGGCGTGCAGATCCTCGGGCGGGATCTCGTCGAACGGCACCCCGCTGTAGAGAGGGGCGTCCGGCTCCTCCGCGGGCTGCTTCGCGCGCGACGCGCGCCGGCTGCGCTGCTTGGCCTCGGCGGCGGTCGCGGGCACCGGTTCATCGCTCTCCGGCGCGGCAGTCTTGGCCGGTGCGGCGGCCGGTGCCTTGTCGGGGAGGGAGATGCCCGGCAGGGTGTCGTAGGCCTCGAACTCGTCGCACGCGGCGGCGAGGGACTTCGCGGTCGACCCTGCCACGCCCATGCCGATCACGTACCGGCCGAGGCGCTTGCAGCGCTGGGCGAGGGGGACGTAGTCGGAATCGCCCGCGACGATCACGACGTGCGTGAGATCGGGCAGTCGGAACATGTCCTCCACGGTGTCCACAGCGAGGCGGATGTCCGCGCCGTTCTTCGCGTAGGCGGCCGCGGGGAACAGCTGGACGAGATCCACCGCTCGTCCCACGAGCTGAGACCGGTACAGCGCGTTGACGGGGGAGGACCAGTCGGCGTAGGCACGCGTCAGCACGAGCGTGCCGAAGGACGCCGCGTAGTCGATGATGGCCCCCACGTCGATCGCGGCGCGGTGCAGCCGCTCCGCGATCTCCGGGTCCTTGGGGTCGTCCGCGATCCGCTGGCGGTCCTTGCTGTAGGCGTTGCGGCCGTGCACGCGGTCGTACCAGCTCATGACGATGTTGTCGAAGTCGAGGTACACCGCCACGCGGGCGTCGGGGGCGTCGGCCATGCTGAGTGCTCGTCCTCTTCCGGGTCGTGATCGTGCGCGGGCTCCGCCCGCGCGCTCGACGGTCGTTAGCTCACCGGTCGTCGGCGCGGATGTGCCGCCAGGGCGAGCCTACGCCGCCTCGACTGGGGGCGGGATGGGCGCGGCGCGCCGCATGCGCGAAGAGGCTCAGGGGACGACGATGAGCTTGCCCGGGGCGCCCTCGCGGCTCGCGCGCTGCGCGTCGGCCGCGCGCTCGAGCGGGTAGTGCTCGCCGAGCTCGACCGAGAACCGCCCGGCGGCGATGAGGGCGAGGGCCACGGGGACCGCCTCGAGGCGCCACGCGTTCTGCTGATCCGTGAGGGGCTCGGGCGATCCGCCGCCGAACGCCCGGATCCCGAGGCCCGCGGCGTCGGCGCCCCGGACGATCGTCGCGATGCGGCTGCGGTCCTCCAGCAGCTCGACCGAGGTCTCCAGCGCCTCGTCCGTGCCGGCGCAGTCGAGGATCACCGTCACGCCATCGGGCGCCGCGTCCCGCACGCGGCCCGCCAGGCCGTCGCCGTACGCGACGGGATCGGCGCCCAGGTCGGCCACGCGCGGTGCTCGGGCCTCGCTCGTCGTGGCCAGCACGCGGGCGCCCGTGAGCAGTGCGAACTGGATGGCGGCCTGGCCGACGGATCCGGAGCCGCCGTGGATGAGCAGCGTGTCGTCGGCGCGCACGGCCAGGGAGCGCACGGCCTGGTACGCCGTGCCGATCGGCACGCCCAGCGCCGCACCCTGGGAGGCGGTGACTCCCGCCGGCCGGCCGAAGACCTTGTCCGCGTCCACCGCGATATCCGTGGCGTACGCCCCGAGCCGGCCCGTGAAGACGACGGGGTCGCCCGGCCGGAAGCCGTCGACGCCCTCGCCGGTCGCGACCACGTGACCGGCTCCGTCCGTCCCCGTGCCGCGCGGCTTCGTGATCTCCGCGGAGGCGCGGATGCCCTCACGCAGCTTCCAGTCGATGGGGTTCACCCCGGCCGCCTCGACGCGGATGTGCACCTGGCCCGGCCCCGGCTCGGGATCCGGGATCTCGTTGAGGGTGAGCACCTCGGGGCCGCCGAACTCGGTGTACTGGATCGCCTTCGCCATAGTGCACAGGGTAGCGGCCCCAGACGCCGAGCGCCCCGGTCCTCCGCGGAAGAGGACCGGGGCGCTCGGCGGGGTCTCGCTCAGAGGGACGCGAGGGCGCCGTTGAACGTCGCCGACGGGCGCATCACGGCCGCAGCCTTGTCGGGGTCGGGGCGGTAGTAGCCGCCGATGTCGACGGGGTTCCCCTGCACGGCGATCAGCTCGTCGACGATCGTCTTCTCGTCGTCCGCCAGCTTCTGCGCGAGTGGGGCGAACGCCGCGGCGAGCTCGGCGTCGTCCGACTGGCGGGCCAGCTCCTGCGCCCAGTACAGAGCGAGGTAGAAGTGCGAGCCGCGGTTGTCGATCGTGCCGATCCGGCGGCCGGGCGAGCGGTCCTCGTTCAGGAACGTGCCGGTCGCGCGGTCCAACGTGTCGGCCAGCACCTGCGCCTTGCCGTTGCCCGTGGTCTGCGCGAGGTGCTCGAACGACGCCGCCAGCGCGAAGAACTCGCCCAGCGAGTCCCAGCGCAGGTAGTCCTGCTCGACGAGCTGCTGCACGTGCTTGGGGGCGGAGCCGCCCGCGCCCGTCTCGAACAGCCCGCCGCCGGCCATGAGCGGCACGATCGAGAGCATCTTCGCCGACGTGCCGACCTCGAGGATCGGGAACAGGTCGGTGTTGTAGTCGCGCAGCACGTTGCCCGTGACCGAGATCGTGTCGAGGCCCTCGCGGATGCGGGCCAGGGAGAACAGCGTCGCCTCGGCCGGAGCCATGACGTGCAGCTCGAGACCGTCCGTGTCGTGCTCGGGCAGGTACTTCTCGAGCTTCGCGATCAGGTTGGCGTCGTGCGCGCGCTGGGCGTCGAGCCAGAACACGGCGGGCGTCTCGGACAGCCGCGCGCGGGTCACGGCGAGCTTGATCCAGTCGCGGATGGCGGCGTCCTTGGTCTGGCAGGCGCGCCAGATGTCGCCGGCTTCGACGTCGTGCGACAGGAGCACGTCGCCCGCGGCGTTCACCACGCGCACCGTGCCGCGCGCGGCGATCTCGAACGTCTTGTCGTGCGAGCCGTACTCCTCGGCCTTCTGCGCCATGAGGCCCACGTTCGGCACGGTGCCCATCGTGGTGGGGTCGAGCGCGCCGTTGGCCTTGCAGTCGTCGATCACGGCCTGGTAGATGCCCGCGTAGGACGAGTCGGGGATGACGGCGAGGGTGTCGGCCTCCTTGCCGTCGGGACCCCACATGTGGCCCCCGATGCGGATCATGGCGGGCATCGACGCATCGACGATGACGTCGCTCGGCACGTGCAGATTGCTGATGCCCTTGTCGGAGTTGACCATGGCGAGCGCGGGACCCTCGGCCAGGACCGCGTCGAACGCGGCCTTGATCTCGGCGCCGTTCGGCAGCTGGTCCAGCCCGGCGTAGATCGCGCCGAGACCGTCGTTGGGGGAGAGGTCGGCCGCCGCGAGGTCCGCACCGTACTTCTCGAAGACGGGCTTGAAGAACGCCTTGACCACGTGGCCGAAGATGATCGGGTCGCTGACCTTCATCATCGTGGCCTTGAGGTGCACGGAGAACAGCACGCCCTCCGCCTTGGCGCGCGCGACCTGCTCGTCGAGGAAGGCGTCGAGGGCCTGCGCGCTCATGAAGGTCGCGTCGACGACCTCGCCCTCGAGCACGGGCAGCTTCTCCTTGAGCACCGTGACCGTGCCGTCCTCGCCGACGTGCTCGATCCGCAGCGTGTCATCGGACGGCATCACGACCGACTGCTCGTTGGAGAAGAAGTCGTCGTGGCCCATCGTCGCCACCGCCGTCTTCGAGTCGGCGCTCCACTCGCCCATCGAGTGCGGGTGGGCCTTGGCGTACGCCTTCACCGAGGCGGGTGCGCGGCGGTCGGAATTGCCCTGGCGCAGCACGGGGTTCACGGCCGAGCCCTTGACCTTGTCGAAGCGGGCGGCGAAGTCCTTCTCCTCGTCCGTCTCGGGGTTCTCCGGGTAGTCGGGGATGTCGTAGCCGAGGGCCTGCAGCTCGGCGATCGCGGCCTTGAGCTGCGGCACCGACGCGGAGATGTTCGGCAGCTTGATGATGTTCGCCGACGGGTCGTGCGCGAGCTCGCCCAGCTCGGCGAGGGCGTCCCCGATCCGCTGCTGCTCGGTCAGCCGCTCGGGGAACTGCGCGATGATGCGCCCCGCGAGCGAGATGTCGCGCGTCTCGAACTCGACGCCCGCCTTCGCCGCATAGCCGGCGATGATCGGCAGGAGCGAGTACGTCGCCAGGAGCGGCGCCTCGTCGGTGTGCGTGTAGATGATCTTGGACATGCGGAAGAAGCTCCAGGGATCGCGGGACTTCGACGACGAGCGCGCCGACTCTCTCGATATGAAGATACCCGAGCGCCCGCGCGCCGCGAGCCGCCGAGGGGCGGGCGTCAGCCGCGCAGAGCCTTCTGCAGACGCTGCACCGAGACCGCCTCGGCCGTGCCGAGACGCTGCGCGAACAGCCCGACGCGCAGCTCCTCGAGCAGCCACCGCGCGCGCACGAGGCGCTCGGGGGCGTCGGCGGGCAGGGGGATGACGCCACCGGCCTCCTCGAAAGCCGTACGCGCGCGCTCGTACTCCGTGAGCCAGGCGCGGTCGCGGCCGGGATTGTCGGGCAGTGCCTCGAGGCGCAGGCGCGCCCCCTCGAGGTAGCGCGGCAGGTGCTGCAGGCGGGCGAGGCCCGTCGCGGACACGAATCCGGGGTGCACGAGCCCGGCGAGCTGGGCGCGGATGTCCCCGAGCGGACCGAGCAGGGCCATGGAGCTCGAGGTCTTCAAGCCTCGCTCGATCTCGCGGGCCGCGGTCAGGATGCGCGCGACGAGCGACACGCACGCGAACACGTCGTCGACCGAGCCCCGCGACACCTCGTCTCGGAGCCGCTCGAACGTGGCGCGCGTGCGCGGCAGCGCCCCGGTCCGCTCGATCACGCCATCGGCGACGGCGGCGCGGCAGTCCTCGATGAGCGCCTTCGCGGACGGATACGGGGAGGCCGCGAGGGCGAGCTTCTCGTTCGCGGTGAGGTGCTCCTGCACGTACCCGGCGGGCGACGGCACCTGCAGCAGCAGGAGGCGCCGCACGCCGCGGCGCGTCTCGAACGCGGCGCGATCGGGGGTGGCCTCGACGCGCAGCGCGACCGAGGAACCCTCGTCGACGAGCGCGGGATAGCCGCGCACCACGCCACCGGCGACCCGGGTGTCGACGACCTCCGGAAGCTCCTCGAAGTCCCAGGACGTCAGGCCCTGGCGCTCGCGGACGTCCGACCTCGCGGGCGCGGCGGCGACGTCCGCGGGGTCGGACGTCCGCGCGCGACGGTCGAGCGAGCGGGCCACGCTCTGGCGCGCCCGTCCCGCGAGGCGCTTCTGGAGCGCGCGCAGGTCCCGGTCCGCCCCGAGCGTGCGGCCGCGCTCGTCGACCGCGCGGAACGACATCGTCAGGTGCGGCGGGACGCGCTCCAGCTCGAAGTCGCCGGCCGTGACCGGCTGGTTCGCGACCCTCTGGATGCGTCGTGCGAGCGCCTCGGCGAGGGGCAGCGGCGGACGGCCCGCATGGTCCTCGGGGCCCGCGCCCTCCAGCTCGGCCGAGAGCCTGTCCGCCCAGTCCGCCGCGGGCACGACGTGCCGGCGGATCGCCTTGGGCAGCGCGCGCAGCAACGCCGTGATCAGCTCCGGCCGCATCCCCGGCACCTGCCAGTCGAACCCCACGGGCTCGAGCGACGCCAACAGCGCGACCGGGACGACGACCGTGACGCCGTCGTCGGGAGCGCCCGGCTCGAAGCGGTACGCGAGGTGGAGCGTCTGATCGCCCTGCGTCCAGCGCGTCGGGAAATCCCTCGCGTCGGCCGTGGCCTGGCCTTCGACGAGGTCCGCCTCGCGCATCGTCAGCAGCTTCGGCGTGCGCTCGAGCGCGTCGCGCCACCACGCCTCGAACGAGCGGACGTCGAACACGTCGGCGGGGACGCGTGCGTCGTAGAACGCGAACACGGCCTCGTCGCCGGCGAGGATGTCGCGCCGCCGCTCGCGCTCCTCGAGCTTCTCGAGCCGGCGGCGCAGCTCGGCGTTCTGCCGCAGGAACGCCGTGACCTTCGACGGCAGCCGCGAGGGGTCCCAATCGCCCTCCACGAGCGCGTGACGGACGAACAGCTCCCGCGCGCCCGCGCGATCGATCCGCGCGAACTGGATGCGTCGGCGCGGCACGATCTCGACCCCGTAGAGCGTCACCTTCTCGTAGGCCACGGCGGCGCCCGCGTCCTTCGACCAGTGCGGCTCCGTCACCTGCCTCTTCGCGAGGTCGCCCGCCAGCTGCTCGGCCCAGGCCGGGTCGATCTGCGCGACCGTGCGCGCGAACAGGCGCGACGTCTCCACCAGCTCTGCCGCCATGACGGCCTTCGGTCGCTTCTTGCGCAGTCCCGATCCGGGGAAGATCGAGAACCTCACGCCCCGCGCGCCGCGGTACTCGGCGCCGCGCCGGGGGTCCTTCGCCTTCTCCCGCTCGTCCTGCACCCCGATCTGAGACAGCAGGCCGGCCAGGAGCGCGCGGTGGAGGTCCGCCGGATCCGCCGCCGCCCGGGGTTCCGCGCCGCGGCGATCCTGCTTCCGATCCCGCCCCCCGAGACCGGAGGCCAGCCCGCGCAGCTGGCGGTGGACGTCGAACCACTCCCGCACGCGCACGTAGTTCAGGAACTCCGCGCGGCACAGACGGCGGAACGCGCTCGATCCCAGCTCGGACTGCTTCTCCTGCAGGTGGTTCCACAGGTTCAGCAGCGTCACGAAGTCGCTCGTGGGATCCGTGAAGCGCGCGTGCGCCTGATCTGCCTGCTCGCGGCGGTCCTCCGGTCGCTCCCGCACGTCCTGGATCGACAGCCCCGACACGATCGCGAGCACCTCGGCCACGGTGCCCGTGCGGTGGGCCTCGACGAGCATGCGGGCGAAACGGGGGTCGATGGGCAGCCGCGCGATGTCGCGGCCGATGCGCGTGAGCCGCGGCGATCCGTCCCGCGTGAGCACCACGGCGCCCAGCTCGACGAGCAGGTCGAGCGCCGCCTTGACGCCGCGCGAGTCGGGCGGGGTGAGGAAGGGGAAGTCGTGGATGTCCCCGAAATCGAGGGCGAGCATCTGCAGGATCACCGACGCGAGCGAGGTGCGCAGGATCTCGGGCTCGGTGAACTCCGGCCGGCGCGCGAAGTCGTCCTCGCCGTACAGGCGGATCGCGATGCCCTCGCTCGTGCGGCCCGCCCGGCCCGAGCGCTGCTGCGCCGACGCCTGCGAGATCGCCTCGATCGGCAGCCGCTGCACCTTCGCGCGGTTGCTGTAGCGCGAGATGCGGGCCGTGCCCGTGTCGATCACGTACTTGATGCCCGGCACGGTGAGGCTCGTCTCGGCCACGTTCGTGGCGAGCACGACGCGCCGTTTGAGGCCGGGCACCGTCGACCGCTCGAACACGCGGTGCTGCTCGGCGGCGCTCAGCCGCCCGTACAGCGGCAGCACCTCGGTCGGGGACCGCTGGTCCGAGAACGCGCCGCGCACGGCATCGGCGGCATCCCGGATCTCGGCCTCGCCCGGCAGGAACACCAGCACGTCGCCCGGCGCCTCGCGGTCGAGTTCGCGCAGGGCCGCGACGATCCCGGAGACCTCGTCCTCGGCCTCGTACCCGGCACGGGAGGGGGCGCCGTCGGGCGCGGCGTCCTCGGACGCTGCCGTAGCGGCGTCGGCGACGAGGGGACGGTAGCGGATCTCGACCGGGAACGTCCGGCCCGAGACCTCGATGATCGGCGCGGGCGTGCCGTCCGGCTCGGCGAAGTGCTTCGCGAACGACTCGGGGTCGATCGTGGCCGAGGTGATGATCACCTTCAGGTCGGGACGCTGGGGGAGCAGCTGCCGGAGGTACCCCAGCAGGAAGTCGACGTTGAGCGATCGCTCGTGCGCCTCGTCGACGATGATCGTGTCGTAGCGCGAGAGCGTTCGGTCGCGGTGGATCTCGTTGAGGAGGATCCCGTCGGTCATGAGCGCGATCCGGGTCTCGTCCGACACGCGGTCGGTGAAGCGCACCTTGTAGCCCACGACGCCCCCGAGGGGCACCTGCAGCTCGTCAGCGACGCGCTCGGCGATCGTGCGCGCCGCGAGTCGGCGGGGCTGCGTGTGCGCGATCCGCTCTCGCCCCAGCTCGAGCGCGATCTTCGGCAGCTGCGTCGTCTTCCCGGATCCCGTCGCGCCCGCGACGATCACCACCTGATGCTCGCGCACGGCGCGCGCGATCTCGTCCCGTGCGCCGCTGACGGGCAGCTCGGGAGGGTAGGAGATCACGGGGGAGGGCATAGCCCTCCAGTCTACGGGCGCGGCCGAAACGCCCGCCGCCGACGGCGTCGCCGATTGTTTCACGAGCGTGTGTTCTGGGCGACATATCCATCGCGTACTATCGCCGCACCGCACAGGGAGCGCCGCCGTGGCGCGACCCGCCGACAGCCTGTCAAGAGGAGCCGACATGTCCCGCCGACTCGTCATCGTCGTCCGCGCCGATCCCGTGATCTGCGGGCATTCGGGCGAGGGTCGCAACCTCGCGGAGGCGGCGTTGCAGCGCGGCTTCGACGAGGTGCGCATCGTGACGTGGCCCATCGAGCGCCTCGAGGCCGCCGGACTGCCGCTCAAGCCGCTCGAGTCGGTCCTGCCGTACAGCGACGGCATCCACGTCGAGCGCCCGGAGCCGGTCGGCGACTACAAGGTGGTGGACGGGCGGTACATCCAGGGGCTCGTGGGCCGGCTCGTCGAGCTCTTCACGGACGGCGTGCCGACGGTCGCGATGTCGCTCTATCTCAGCCCCCACACGACGGCCGTCACCGACGCGGTCGCGGTCGCCCGCAAGACCGGGCTACCGGTCGATGTGGTGACGATCGCGGAGGCGGTCGGCTCGGACGTCACGAACGTCGTGCGCCAGTGCGTCACCGAGGGGCGATTCGGGGCCGCCGCGCACGTGCTGGAGTCGTACCTCGCGAACGATGTCTGCGTCGCCGTGTCGCAGTACACGAAGGACCTGATCGTCGAGGAGGCCCGCCTGCTCGACGCGGAGCACGGCACGCGCTACGCCGAGCGCTGCGCAGAGCGGATCACGGTGTCGTACCCGGCCATCGACGCGTCGCTGTTCCTCGGGCTCGACGACCGCGACATCGATCGTCACCTGTCCGCGCGCGGCCTGGTGCGCGACGGCTACGTCTTCTACCTCTCCCGGCTCGCACGGGCCAAGGGCGTGGAGGATCTGATCGCCGGATTCGCCGCCTCCGAGGGCGCCGCCGGCCGGCAGCTCGTGATCGCCGGCCGCGGCCCCGAGGAGCAGGAGCTGCGCGGCATCGCGGCGGCGTCGCCCGCGGCGGACCGCATCCGCTTCCTCACCGACGTCGACGACGCCGAGAAGCCGTTCCTGTTCGCGGGCGCCGCCGCGTACGTCCTGCCGACGAAGCCGCGACCGGAGTTCATCGAGACGTTCGGGATCGCGCTCGCCGAGAAGGCGCTGTCCGGGGGAGGGCCCGCGATCACGACGCTCACGGGCGGCGTGGGCGAGGCGGTCGGCGACACCGCGATGATCATCGACGTCGACGCGCCCGAGCAGATCGCCGACAGCATCGACCGTGCCCTCGCCATGGGCCCGGAGGAGCGCCGGGAATGGGAGGACCGGGCGCGCGCCCACGCGCTGCAGTTCGACCGGCTGAGCGTGTTCGATCGGCTCTTCGCGCGGGTCGACGCCCTCGAGCGCGTGCCGGTGTGACGATCCACGGACCTCCCGCGGACCCGGCGCCCTAGGCTGAGAGCATGACCGTACCCACCATCACGCTCAACTCCGGATTCGAGATCCCCCAGCTGGGCTTCGGCGTCTTCCTGGTACCGCCGGCCGAGGCGGAGGCGGCCGTCAGCGCCGCGCTCGAGGCGGGCTATCGCCACATCGACACGGCGGCGATCTACCGCAACGAGGAGGGCGTGGGCGCCGCGATCGCGAAGAGCGGCATCCCGCGCGAGGAGCTGTTCATCACGACCAAGCTCTGGAACGACCGCCAAGCGGGAGACGAGCCGAAGGCCGCGATCGCCGAGAGCCTCGAGAAGCTGGGGCTCGACTACGTCGACCTGTACCTGACGCACTGGCCGACGCCCGCCAAGGACACGTACGCGAACGCGTGGCAGAAGCTCGTCGAGATCCGTGACCAGGGGCTCGCGAAGAGCATCGGCGTGTCCAACCACCTCGTCGAGCACCTCGAGCGCATCGTGGCGGAGACCGGCGTGACCCCGGCCGTCAACCAGATCGAGCTCCACCCCGCCTATCAGCAGCGCGAGGTCACCCAGTGGGCCGCGGACCACGGCGTGTTCATCGAGTCGTGGGGCCCGCTCGGACAGGGCAAGTACGACCTGTTCGGCGAGAAGGCCGTGGCCGACGCCGCGACCGCGCACGGCAAGACGCCCGCGCAGGTCGTCATCCGCTGGCACCTGCAGAAGGGCTTCATCGTCTTCCCGAAGTCGGTGCGCCCCGAGCGCATGGCCGAGAACCTCGACGTGTTCGACTTCGAGCTCACCGAGGCCGAGCTCGCCGCGATCGACGCCCTCGACCCGCTGGACGGCTCCCGTCGGGTCGGCGCGCACCCTCTCGACGTCAACTGAACCGGCCCACCTTGCGCGTTGACGAGCGCTCGTGTGCCGTTGACTAGCGTTCGTGCCGTTCACTAGCGCTCCCCGCGCTAGTGAACCGCACGGCGGCTAGTCAACGCCGCTTCGGCCGGGGCGTGCGGCCGCTACATGCGAGCGTTACACCCAGCCGGGCAGCCAGTTGTGCAGGCGCCACAGGGGGTACGGCTCGAGGATGCCGGTCGACAGCGGCAGGAAGAACAGCGCCGTGAGGACCGCCACGACGAGGAAGACGAACACGACGGCACGCCAGGCGCGCGCCTGCGCGTCGGCCGCGCGTGTGCCCGCGGCGAGCTCGGCAGGACTGGGATCCGGAAGCGTGATCGGGTCGCGCGGACGCGTCAGCCGCCCGAGCACCAGCGCGAGCACGATCACCAGGAACGGCAGCATCGCGACGGTGTAGAACTGGAACACCGTGCGCTCGGGGTACAGCAGCCACGGCACGTACGTCGCCGCGAGCCCCGTGAGGGCCAGAGCCAGCCCGGACGCGTCGCGGCCGGCGCGGCGTGCGATCAGCAGGACGGCCGCGAGGATCACCGCGGCCCACGCTGCGTACCAGGTGACGGGATTGGGATGGCTGCCGATCACCGCGATGCAGTCGCCGGGATCCCACAGCGGCGCCCAGCCGCAGTCCGCGGCGCCGTGCTCGGGGCGGTCCACCCACATCGCCGTCGGGCGCAGCAGCAGCGGCCACTGCCACGCCGGACTCGCGTACGGATGCGGACTGGCCAGGCCCACGTGGAAGCCGTAGATGGACGTGTGGTAGTTCCACAGCGCCGCGAGCGGGTTCGGATCGGATCCGCGGTCGTAGCCGCCCGATGTCGACAGCCACCCGGTCCACGACGCGAGATAGACCGCGAGGGCGGCGGGCACGAGCAGCAGGAACGTCACGGGCCCCTGCCGCAGGGTCGCCGCCGGGAGCCAGCGTCGGACGCCGGCGCGGCGGCGCTCCAGCGCGTCCTGCACCACGAGCAGGATGCCGACCGCCGCGAGCACGTACAGCCCCGACCACTTCACGGCGGAGGCCGCGCCGAGCGCGACGCCCGCGGCCAGGATCCAGGGACGTCGCCACAGCACGGGGCCGCCGGGGCCCGCGGATGTCGCGAGGCGCCCCCGGGTCCGTTCGCGGTCGAGCAGTACGAACCAGAACGCGAGCGTGACGAAGAACGCCAGGAAACCATCCAGCAGCGCCACGCGGCTCAGCGCGATCGCGAGCCCGTCGAGCGCGAGCAGCCCGCCCGCGACGGCGCCCACGGCGACCGAACCCGACAGCCGCCGGGCGATCCCGTACACGAGCGGCACGAGCAGCGTGCCGAACAGGGCCGCCGAGAACCGCCACCCCCAGCCCGACTCGGCGCCGAAGACCGCGAGGCCGACCGCGATCAGCCACTTGCCGAGCGGCGGATGGACCACGTACGCCGGATCCGTGCCGAACGCGCCCGTATCGCCTGCGAGGAAGCGTGCGTCGGCCTCCTCCGGCCAGCTGCCCTCGTACCCGAGGTGCAGCAGCGTCCAGGCGTCCTTGACGTAGTACGTCTCGTCGAACACGAGCGTGTGCGGGTGCCACAGCGCCGTGAAGCGCGGGACGGCGGCCAGCACGGTCAGGGCGAGCGGGACGAGCCACCGCACGAGCGACTCCGGCACCGCGTACCGGGGAGTGCGGACGGGGGCGTCGTCGCCACCGCGAGGGGCCCCGGTGCGTCGTTCGCGCGTCACCCCACCAGCGTAGGGGGCGGCGCCGCGCGGACCCGTCGGCGTCGGGGCATCGGGGACCCGCGCCGCTGGGCCGGGCTGCGCGGCGCCGGGCTACGCTGGGCCGGTGATCATCCTCGCCGGCACGCCGATCGGGAACCTCGGCGATGCCTCCCGGCGCCTGGTGGAGGTGCTGGAAGCGGCCGAGGTCGTCGCGGCGGAGGACACCCGCACGGCGCAGCGGCTGTTCGCGGCGCTGGGGATCGGCAACCGGCCGCGGCTGGTCGCGATGCACGATCACAACGAGCGGCAGAAGGCGGCCGAACTCGTCGAGCTGGCGCGCGAGCGAGACCTCGTCGTGCTGACCGACGCGGGCATGCCCACCGTGAGCGATCCCGGATACGGCCTGGTGGCCGCGGCCGCCGAGGCCGGCGTGCTCGTGACCGCCATTCCCGGGCCGAGCGCCGTGCTGACCGCGCTCGCCGTCGCGGCGCTCCCGACCGACCGCTTCACGTTCGAGGGCTTCGTGGCGCGCAAGCCGGGGGAGCGGCGCCGCGCCTTCGAAGCGCTGGCGGCCGAGGCTCGCACGATGGTGTTCTTCGAGGCCCCGACGCGCGTCGCGCAGACGCTGGCGGACATGGCCGCGGCGTTCGGCGACGACCGCCGCGCCGCGGTGTGCCGGGAGCTGACCAAGCTGCACGAGGAGGTCGCGCGGGGCACACTCGCCGAACTGACCGCGTGGGCGGAGGCCGGCGTGCGCGGCGAGCTGGTGATCGTGGTCGCCGGGGCGTCCCGTACGGCGGTGCCGCTGGCCGATGCGGTCGCGCGGGTGCAGCAGCTGGTCGCGAGCGGTGCCCGGCTCAAGGAGGCGGCCGCCGAGGTGTCCGCACGCACGGGCCACTCGTCGCGCGAGCTCTACCAGGCGGTGCTCGCCGCCCGCTGAGGCGCGCAAGGGGAAGGCCGCCGGGAGAACTAGACTTCCAGGGTGACTTCCGGCCGATCCTTCTACATCACCACGCCGATCTACTACCCGAGCGACGTGCCGCACATCGGCCACGGGTACACGACCGTGGCGGTGGACGCGCTCGCGCGCTGGCACCGCCAGGCGGGCGACGACACCTGGATGCTGACGGGCACGGACGAGCACGGTCAGAAGATGATGCGCGCGGCCGCCGCGAACGGCGTCACGCCGCAGGAATGGGTCGACAAGCTGGTCGCGGAGTCCTGGCAGCCGCTGCTGGAGACCCTCGACGTCGCCAACGACGACTTCATCCGCACGACGCAGGAGCGCCACGAGCGCAGCGTGCAGCTGTTCCTGCAGGCGATCTACGACAGGGGCTTCATCTACGCGGGCGAGTACGAGGCGCTCTACTGCGTCGGCTGCGAGGAGTTCAAGCCCGAGAGCGAGATCGTCGACGGCACGGGGGCGTTCGAGGGGCTCAAGGTCTGCGCCATCCACTCGAAGCCGCTCGAGCTGCTGCAGGAGAAGAACTACTTCTTCAAGCTGAGCGAGCTCCAGGACCGCCTGCTGGAGCTGTACCGGGATCGTCCGGACTTCGTGCAGCCCGAGTCCGCCCGCAATGAGGTCGTCGCCTTCGTCCAGCAGGGGCTGAAGGACCTGTCGATCTCGCGTTCCGCGTTCGACTGGGGCATCCCGGTGCCGTGGGACGACAAGCACGTCATCTACGTGTGGGTCGATGCGCTGCTCAACTACGCCACCGCCGTGGGCTTCGGATCCGACCCCGACAACTTCGCGCGCCGCTGGCCCGCCCACCACATCGTGGGCAAGGACATCCTGCGCTTCCACGCGGTGATCTGGCCGGCGATGCTGATGGCGGCGGGCATCGAGGTGCCGCACCGCGTCTTCGCCCACGGCTGGCTGCTGGTGGGCGGGGAGAAGATGTCGAAGTCGAAGTTGACGGGCATCGCGCCGAACGCCATCACCGACGTCTTCGGCTCCGACGCCTACCGCTTCTACTTCCTGTCGGCCATCGGCTTCGGCCAGGACGGCTCCTTCTCGTGGGAGGACCTGTCGGCGCGCTACCAGGCGGAGCTCGCGAACGGCTTCGGGAACCTCGCGTCGCGCACCATCGCGATGATCGGCAAGTACTTCGACGGCGCCGTGCCCGCCCCCGGCGCCTACACGGACGCCGACGCGGCGATCCAGGCGGTCGTGTCGGACGCCGCTTCCCACGCGGATGCCGCGATCGAGCGGTTCCGCCTGGACGAGGCGATCCGGTCCGTCTGGACGATCGTCGACGAGCTGAACGGCTACATCACCGACAACGAGCCGTGGGCGCTCGCGAAGGACGACGCCCAGCGAGAGCGGCTCGCGACCGTGCTGTACACGTGCGCCGAGGGACTGCGCGCCCTTGCGGTGCTGCTGTCGCCCGTCGTGCCGCAGGCGACCGCGAAGCTCTGGACGGCGCTGGGCGCCGAGGCGGCGCTGGGCGCGCTCGCCGACCAGCCCATCCGCGAGGCGGGGACGTGGGGTCTGCTGCCGGCGGGCACGCCGACGTCCGCGCTCGTGCCCCTGTTCCCCCGCATCGAGCAGGCCGACTGACCGTGAGCGGGTTCGCGCCCGGAGGCGAGGGTCCGAGCACGTACGTCCGCGAGCGGGCGAGGGACGGGCGCAAGGATCTGCGCTACCCCGCCGCCCCCGAGCCGCTCGCGGTGCCGGTGTACGACAACCACTGCCACCTGGAGATCACGGACGGCGACGAGCCGCTGGACCTGGCGGAGCACCTGGACCGCGCCCTCGCCGTCGGCATCGCCGGCGTCGTGCAGGCGTCGGGCGACATCGAGTCGTCGCGCTGGGCCGTCGCGGCGGCCGAGGCCGACCCGCGCGTGCTGGCCGCCGTCGCCGTCCACCCCAATGACGCGCCGGTCTATGCCGCGGCCGGCCGGCTCGACGAGGCGATCGCGGTCATCGACGAGCTCGCCGCCCACCCTCGCGTGCGCGCGATCGGAGAGACGGGGCTCGACCACTTCCGCACGCCCGACGCCGCCGAGGAGGGGGCGCCGGGCCGGCGGGCCCAGCACGCGTCGTTCGAGGCGCACATCGCGCTCGCGAAGAAGCACGGCATCGCGATGCAGATCCACGATCGCGACGCGCACCGCGACGTGCTCGACACCCTGCGGCGCGTGGGCGCGCCCGACCGCACGGTCTTCCACTGCTTCTCGGGCGACGCCGACATGGCGCGGGAGTGCGCCGACGCCGGCTACTGGCTCTCGTTCGCCGGCAACATCACGTTCAAGAACGCGCAGAACCTGCGGGACGCGCTCGCGGTGACGCCGCTCGCACGGATCCTCGTCGAGACGGACGCTCCGTTCCTGACCCCCGTGCCGCACCGTGGCCGGCCCAACGCGCCGTACCTCGTGCCGGTGACGGTGCGCTTCATGGCCGCCGAGCTCGGCATCGACGTCGACGAGCTGTGCGCGCGGATCGCCGCCAACACCGTCGAGGTGTACGGCGAGTTCTGAACGCCCGATGCCGGTCGCCGCGGTAGGCGGACGTCGTACGAACGGCGACGGTGGAACGGCGACGGTGGAACGGTGACGGTGCACTCCGCTCGCGTTTCCAGGCGCACTCCGGACCGGATCGTCCCCAGGCGCACTCCGGACCGGATCGTCCCCAACGGGTCGGGGATCCGCCGTGCCGGAGGCGTTCGCCTCCTAGCGTTGGAGGCGTGTCCCGGTGACAATGAGGAGGTGATCCCGATGGACAGCGCCCAGGTGTGGACGGTGATCGGCGTGCTCAGCGCCGGCCTGTTCGGCATGATGACGCTCATGTCCACCATGTTCCTGCGGGTGCTTCGTGCCGAGATCGGCAGCGTGCGGGCCGAGATCGGCAGCGTGCGGACCGAACTCGGTGGCGAGATCGGCAGTCTCCGCAATGAGATGAACGCCCGTCTCGACGGGCTGGATCGCGACGTGCAGTTCCTGATGAGGCGCGAGGCGGACCGGGGCTGACAGCACCCTGCCGGACACCTTGCGGTTACCTGGCGTTCATCCGCCCCTGTGAGCGTGACGGCGAACCCCCCATCCTGACCCGAGGGAATGCCATGTCATCTGCTCGCAGCCGAGGCCTCCTGGGCCTCGGCGTCATCGCGGCGCTCGTCGCCGCCCCGCTTTCCGCCCTGCCCGCGGCCGCCGCCGGCGGGGCGAAGGTCGTCGTCAACGAGGTCGAGACCTCCTCCGACTGGGTCGAGCTGACCAATGTCGGCGACGTCGCGGCCGACCTCAGCGACTTTGTCCTCAAGGACGACAACAACTCCCGCAACCTCCGCATCCCGGCCGGCACCGTGCTGGAGCCGGGCGCCTTCCTCGCCATCGACGTCGATGTGCCGGGAGGCTTCGGGCTGGGGCGCGCGGACGAGATCCGCCTGTTCGAGCCGGACGGCTCGACGCTCGTCGACGGTCACCGCTGGACGGAGCACCCGTCGCCGACATACGGGCGCTGCCCCGACGGGACGGGCGAGTTCGTCACGACCGTCGCGGCGACTAAGGGCGCCCCCAACGCGTGCACGGTCGATCCTGCCGACGTCGTCGTCGTCAACGAGGTCGTCTCGACCGGCGGTCAGCCGGGCGATTGGGTGGAGCTGAAGAACACCGGCACCGTGGACGTGGACGTCTCGGGACTCGTGCTGCAGGACAACAATCCGAGGAACCGCTACACGATCCCGGCAGGGACGACCATCGCCGCGGGCGGGTACCTCGTGCTCGAGGAGGCGGCGTTCGGCTTCGGACTCGGAGGAGCGGACTCGGCGATCCTCTATGCGGCCGACGGCACGACCGTGATCGACCGCCACGACTGGACGGCACACGCGCCGACCAGCTGGGGGCGCTGCGCCGACGGCGTGGGCGAGTTCCGCCAGACGGTGCAGACCACCAAGGGCGCCGTCAACGACTGCCCGGCCAGCGAGGCCGGAGCCGTGGTCGTGAACGAGGTCGAGTCCAACGGCGACGCGACCGATTGGGTCGAGCTGTACAACACCGGCGACACCGCCGTGGACGTGTCCGGTTTCCTCTTCCGCGACAACGATGTGACGCGCGCGCCGTACGCGTTGCCCGCCGGTTCGATCATCCAGCCCGGCGGCTTCTACGTGATCGACCAGGCCGTGGGCATCCAGCCCGGCTTCGACTTCGGCCTCGGCGCGAACGACGAGGTGCACCTGTTCGAGCCGGACGGCGCGACGCTCGTCGCCTCGTACGCCTGGACGACGCATGCCCCCGTCACCTACGGTCGCTGCCCCGACGGCTCCGGCGACATGGTCGCCACCTCGGTGTCGACCAAGGGCGCGCCGAACGACTGCGCGCTCCCGGTGCGGATCAATGAGGTCGAGAGCCAGAACGGACAGCCCGGAGACTGGATCGAGCTGGTGAACGTGGGCGCGACCGTCGCGGACCTCGGCGGACTGACCGTCACCGACAACAACCCCGCCAACCGCTACACGATCCCGGCCGGCACGACGCTCGCCCCCGGCGCCTACCTCGTGCTGGACGAGGTCGTGGCCGGCGCGGGCCACTTCGACTTCGGTCTCGGCGGGAACGACGCCGTGCGCCTGCTCGACGGCGACGTGGTCATCGACGAGTTCGCGTGGACCTCTCACGCCGCGACGACCTACGGTCGCTGCCCCGACGGCACGGGCGCGTTCGAGACGACGCTCGAGCCCACGAAGGGCGCCGCCAACCGCTGCGAGGGCGTGCTGCTGCCGCAGCCGTGGCCCGGCGGCACCGGCGTCGAGCCGCTCGACGCCCCCGGGACGTTCAGCGCCGACCTGAGCGGGCTGGACTTCGAGGGCTTCGACGCCACGGGCGGCGTGCTGTGGGCCGTCGAGAACGGCAACGGCCTGCTCTTCCGCATCGTCCCTGACGGCCAGGGCGGATGGGCTCCCGATACCGCCGAGGACTGGGCCGCCGGTGCTGTCCTGCGCTACACCGACGGCACCGGCACGCCGGACGCCGAGGGCGTCACGGTGACCGACGCGGGTGCCGCCGAGGGCGTCTACGTCGCGACCGAGCGCAACAACGCCGCGAGCAGCGTCAGCCGCCCGGCCGTGCTGCGGTACGACGTGACGCGCGGCGGCGGCGAGCTCACCGCCACCGCCGAGTGGAACCTCGCCGCCGACTTCCCCGGGCTCGGCGCGAACCAGGGCCTCGAGGGCATCACGTGGATCTCCGACGAGTTCCTCGTGGAGCGCGGCTTCGTCGATCACTCCGGCGACGCGTATGACCCGAACGCCTACCCCGGCCACGGCGACGGCCTGTTCTTCGTCGGAGTCGAGGGCACGGCCGCGGTCTACGCATACGCGCTGATGGCGGACGGCTCGTTCGAGCGCGTCGTCACGATCGAGACCGGCTTCTCGGTGGTGGCCGACGTGCAGTTCGACCACGAGCGGTCGGCCCTCTGGATCGTGTGCGACAACGCGTGCGACGGCCGCACCGCCATCTATGAGATCGCCATGGATGGGGAGGACGCCGGCCGATTCGTGGCCACGGCGATCTACGAGCGCCCGTCCGGAACGCCGAACTACGCGAACGAGGGCTTCGCGATCGCGCCGCAGGCGCAGTGCGTGGACGGCCTGAAGTCGACGTTCTACGCCGACGACAGCGACACCGGCGGTCACTCGTTGCGACGCGGCACGATCGAGTGCACGCCGCTCGAGGAGCCCGGCGAGCCGGGTGGCGAGAATCCGGGTGGCGAGAATCCGGGTGGGGAGAACCCGGGTGGGGAGAACCCGGGTGGGGAGAACCCGGGTGGCGAGAATCCGGGTGGGGAGAACCCCGGTGGCGAGAACCCGGGCCAGCAGCCGGGGGAGCAGCCGGGTCCGGGTCAGCAGCCCGGCGGTGAGCTGCCCGGCACGGGCGGTCCGGCCGAGCCTCGACCCGCCGACGAGGGGGATCTCACGGACGCCACGCGCGGCTCGATCCTGGTCGACGAGACGGTCGTTGCCGGCTCCGCGGTGACGATCCGGCTCGGTGCGGAGCTCGCGGGCCAGGACGTGCACGTGTGGCTGCACTCCACGCCCGTGCTGCTCGCCTCCGTCACGGTCGGCGCCGACGGGGTGGTGAGCGTGCGGATCCCGGCCGATACCCCGCTGGGTGCCCACCGGATCGTGGTGACCTCCGCCACCGACGGATCGGTGCTCGCATGGGCCGACGTCCGGGTGGTGGCGCCCGGACCGGCCGCGCTCGCGGCCACGGGCGGCGCTCCCGCCGGCATCGTATGGGTCGGCGGCGTACTGGGGCTGCTGGGGCTGGCGGCCTTCGCGGCGACGCGCGCGCGACAGCGCGGCCGTCAGGTCGGTCGCCAGGGCGCGATCGGCTGATCCGCCGCTCACTCCGCGGGCGCGCGACGGACGGGGAAGCCCTCCGTTGCGCGCCCCGCGGGCGTCGGGATGCCGGCGCCCTGCCATGTGCGGGTCAGTTATCGACGCCCACGGCCGCTACTCGACGAGCTTGCCGGTCGTGGACACCTCGCGCATGAGCGCCGCGATCTCGGCGGGCACGGGCGGGATCTCCTCGCGCGTGACCGTGCCGTCGGCCGACCAGACGAGGTTCACCTGCAGCGTCGGGTCGAGCTCCGGGTAGTCGCTGCGATTGTGAGCGCCGCGGGTCTCGCGGCGCTCGAGGGCGCTCTGGAGCGTGGCGCGGGCCGCGAGCGCCGAGGCCTTCAGGTCGAACGCGTGCGCGAGGTCCTGGAACCCGGCGATGTCGGGGTGGACGCCGACGTCGTCGATGCGGGACTCGATCGACGCGATCTCCTCGAGCCCGCGCAGCAGGCCCGCCTCGTCCCGGACGACGCCCGCGTGCTCGGTCATGGTGTCGCGGATCGCGCGCTGCAGGACGCGCACGTTCTCCGCGCCGTCCGCCGCGAGCAGCTCGTCGACCTCTGCCCGCGCCTCCGCCACGGCCTGCGCCGAACGGCGGTGCGCGTCGAGACCGGCCGCGTACTCGGCCGCGGCCTGCGCCGTGATGCGCCCGTATACGAGCAGTTCGATGAGCGAGTTCCCTCCCAGGCGATTGGCACCGTGGAGCCCGCTCGACGCCTCGCCGATGGCGTACAGGCCGGCCACGTCCGTGGAGTGGTCCTCGGGGCGCACCGAGACGCCTCCCATCGAGTAGTGGGCGGTGGGCGCGATCTCGATCGGCTCCTGTGTGATGTCGCGCATCTGCAGCTCGAGCATCGTCTGATACACGCGCGGCAGCCGTCGCATGATCGTCTCGCGGGGCAGGTGCGAGACGTCCAGCCAGACGCCGCCGTTGGGGGTGCCGCGGCCCTCCCTGATCTCCGTGAACGCCGCCAGGGCCACGCGGTCGCGCGTGGACAGCTCCATGCGCTCGGGGTCGTACCGCTCCATGAACCGCTCCCCGAGGCCGTTGCGGAGGATCCCGCCCTCGCCCCGCGCGGCCTCCGAGATCAGCGTGCCGGCGGCGCTCTCCGGCTCGATGATGCCCGAGGGATGGAACTGCACGAGCTCCGCGTCGCGCAGCCGCGCGCCTGCGAGCACCGCGAGACGGAACGCGTCGCCGGTGTTCTCGTCGCGGCGTGACGACGTGCGTCGCCAGATGCGGTTGTGCCCGCCCGCGGCGAGGATGACGGCGTCGGCGTGGATGACGTACCGGGTGCCGTCCTCGATGTCGAACCCATACGCGCCGAACACGGCGCCGTCGCGGGTGAGCAGACGCGTCACGTAGAGCGAGTCGATGACGGGGATGCTCAGGGCGGCGGCCCGCGCGACGAGCGTGCGCTGGATCTCCAGGCCCGTGTAGTCGCCGCTGAACGCGGTGCGCCGATAGGTGTGCGCGCCGAAGAACCGCTGCGAGATGCGGCCGTCCTCCTCGCGCGCGAACGGCATGCCGTACCGCTCGAGGTCCTCGATCCCGCGGGCGGCGTTCCTGGTGACGGTCTCGACCGTGCGCGGATCGGCGAGGAGGTAGCTCTCGGTGATGGTGTCCGCGGCGTGCTGCTGCCAGGAGTCGTCCGCGTCCATCGTCGCCAGCGCGGCGTTGATTCCGCCTGCCGCGAGGCTCGTGTGTGCGTCGGAGCGCGGTCGCTTGCTCGTGACGAGCACGTCGACGCCCGCCTCCGCGAGCTCGATCGCGGCGCGCAGTCCCGACCCGCCGGCCCCGATCACCAGGATCGTGGTGGCCAGGCGCCGCTCCGTCGGCTTCGTGGTGCCGGTCATGTCTCCCCTTCTCGTCGGCCTCTCGCAGGCCCGTCCCGCCATCGTGCGCGATCGCGAATTGATCGTCAACCTTGATCGGATCAAGTAGGTTGATCAGATCAAGTAGACTGGCGCGCATGGACGAGGGGCTCACGGCGGCGCAGGCCGCGGCCCGTCTCGGCGTGAAGGTCGAGACGCTGTACGCGTACGTCAGCCGCGGGCTGCTCCCGCGGACGCTCGACGACGCGGGTCGCAGCCGCTTCGCGGCTCTCGACGTCGAGGCGCTGGCGCGCAGGTCGACGCGGCGGGCCTCCGTCGCTCCCGAGGGACGGCCCCTGCCGATGATCGACACGGAGATCACGCTCGTGGACGACGCGTCGATCGCGTACCGGGGCGAGGACGTCGTGGCCCTCTCGCGGCAGCGGACGTTCGACGCCGTCGCCTGGTGGCTGTGGACGGGATCGTGGGACACCCCGCCGCTGCCCACGTGGCAGGCGCCGCTGCCCGAGTTCCCGCCCGCCGCCCGCCTGATCGACCGTCAGCGCGTGGCGCTCGCCCTCGTCGCGGCGGCCGATCCGCTGCGCGGCGACCTCTCCCGGCATGCCGTCGCGCGCGCGGGGCAGCGCGCGGTGGCGGCGCTCGCGGACGCCCTGCCGCGCACGCGTCCCGGCCCGTCTGACGTGGCGGCCAGCACCGCCGAGCGCCTGTGGCACGCGCTGAGCGCAACGGAGGCGACGCCGGAGCGGGTCGCGACGATGGATGCCCTGCTGGTCCTGTTGGCCGACAGCGATCTGGCCGTCTCGACCGTCGCGGCGCGAGTGGCGGCGTCGGCCCGGGCGGCTCCGTACGCGGCCGTCTCCGCCGCGCTCGGCGCGTTGGACGGGCCGCTTCACGGTGCTGCGAGCACGCGCACGCACCAGCTCGTCCGCCGACGGCTCGAGGGCGAGGCCGTCGAGCGGATCGTCGACGAGACGCTGCGCGTGGACGCGACCATCCCCGGCTTCGGACACGCCGCCTTCCGCGGCGAGGACCCGCGCGCGACGCGGCTGCTGGAGCTGCTCGACCGTGATCCGGAGACGAGCCCGGCCGCCGCGGCCGTGCGCGAGCTGGAGGCGATCGTGACGGATCGCACGGGCCGGCATCCGAACGTCGACCTCGCGATCGGCGCCATGACCGCCGGGTACGGCATGACGCCGGACGCGGGCGAGGCCGTGTTCGCCGTCGCGCGGGCGGCGGGCTGGATCGCGCACGCGATCGAGGAGTACTCCGCGCCACCCCTCCGCTGGCGTCCCGCTGCGCGCTACGTCGGCGCCCGCCCCGCCTGATCCCGGCACGGCGGCCGTCGTCGCGCCGGGGATGCCGGATGGGAGAATGGGGGGATGGTCACTCTGCTCGGGCCCGCCGAGATCCGCTCCCTCGCCGCGGCGCTCGACGTCACCCCCACCAAGAAGCTGGGGCAGAACTTCGTCGTGGACGCCAATACGGTGCGCCGCATCGTGAGCGTCGCGGGCGTCACGGAGGGCGACCGCGTGGTGGAGATCGGTCCCGGCCTCGGGTCGCTCACGCTCGCGATCCTGGAGAGGGGCGCGCGGGTGACGGCGGTCGAGATCGACCACCGCCTCGCCCAGCGCCTGCCGGCGACGGCCGCGGAGCACGGCGTGCCGGAGGGCGCGCTCACCGTCGTCGACGCGGACGCCCTGCGCGTGACGGAGCTACCGGGCGACCCTTCCGTGCTGGTGGCGAACCTGCCGTACAACGTGTCGGTGCCCGTGTTGCTGCACTTCATGCAGACGTTCCCCGGTCTGCGGCGCGGCGTCGTCATGGTGCAGGCGGAGGTGGGAGAGCGCCTCGCCGCGGCCCCCGGCGGGAAGGTCTACGGGGCTCCGAGCGCCAAGGCCGCGTGGTACGGCGCCTGGCGACTCGCGGGCAGCGTTTCGCGTCACGTGTTCTGGCCCGTGCCGAACGTCGACAGCGTCCTGGTCGCGTTCGAGCGGGACGCCCAACCGCGCGGCACGGAGCAGGAGCGGGCGCTGACCTTCCGGATCGTGGACGCCGCGTTCCAGCAGCGGCGCAAGATGCTGCGGCAGGCGCTCGCCGGCGTGCTCGGCGGATCGGCGGGGTCCGCGTCCGAGGTGCTCGAGGCCGCCCGGGTCGCGCCGACGGCGCGCGGCGAGGAGCTCGGCATCGAGGACTTCCTGCGCGTGGCGCGCCTCGTCCTGTCCCGTGGCGGCGCGTGACGCGGATGCTCGCCGGGCGAGCCGGCGGTGGGTAGCCTGAAGGCGTGATCGACGCCGCGTCCCGCCTTCCCCGTCCCGTCGCGCGCTCGGGAAGATGACGGGCGCCCGGGGATCCGCGTCGGTGCGCGTTCGCGCCCCGGGAAAGATCAACCTGTACCTGGAGGTCGGGGCGCTGCAGCCCGACGGCTATCACGAGCTCGCGACGGCCTTTCAGGCCGTGTCGCTGTTCGAGGACGTCGTCGCCCGGCACGCCCCGGACTTCACGATGGACGTGTCGGGAACGGTCGACCTGTCGGGCGTGCCGTCGGACGATCGCAACCTGGCACTGCGCGCCGCGCGCCTGCTGGCGCGGGAGACGGGGTACACGGGCGGCGTGCATCTGGACGTGCACAAGCAGGTGCCCGTCGCCGGCGGCATGGGCGGCGGGTCCGCCGACGCTGCGGCTGCCCTCGTCGCCTGCGACGCGCTGTGGGAGACGCGCCTGTCGGGCGCCGAGCTGCACCGGCTCGCGGCGCAGCTCGGCGCCGACGTCCCCTTCGCGCTCAAGGGCGGCACGGCGATCGGCACGGGGCGCGGTGACGTCCTGAGTCCGGCCCTCGCGCGCGGCCGCTTCGACTGGGTGCTCGTCACGAGCGACGAGGGCGTGTCGACGCCGAAGGTGTACGGGGAGCTCGACGCGCACCGCGACCGGCATCGCCTCGACATCGGGCCCGTGCCCGCGCGCCCCTCCGTGGCGACCGAGGTGCTCCACGCCCTGCGCGCGGGTGACGCGGACATGCTGGCGGCAGCCGTGCGGAACGACCTCCAGGTCGCGACCCTGCGCCTCCGGCCCGACCTGGCGGAGGTGCTCGAGCTCGGCGAGTCGTCGGGCGCGCTGGTCGGCATGGTCTCCGGCTCCGGGCCGACGCTGGCCTTCCTGTGCCTCTCGCCGGAGCACGCGCTCGAGCTGCGGGCGACGCTCGCGGCCGCCGGTCACCGGGCGCGCAGCGTCCACGGGCCGGTCCCGGGCGCACGCGTCGTCGCGTGAGCCGCGGCACCCCCTCCCGTTTCGCGGCGCGGGGGGTTACCCTCGCAGCATGCGCGCACTCTGGCGAGACCACGTGGTCGCAGACTCCCCGGACGACCGGGTCGTCGTGATCGAGGGGAACCGGTACTTCCCGCCGGACACGCTCGACCGCTCGCTGTTCCTGGCCAGCCCCACGCCGTACATCTGCCCCTGGAAGGGGGAGTGCCAGTACTGGACGCTCCGCAGCGGGGACGACGAGGCGGTGGATGCGGCGTGGAGCTACCCGACGCCGCTGCCGAGCGCGATCGAGCGCGTGGGCGCCGACTTCTCGGGTTACGTCGCCTTCGGCGAGGCCGTCACGGTGCTGCCGTCCTGAGCCACGCCGCGCTCGCGGCCGCGGGTGTCCGCGCCTCGCAGTAGAGTCCGGGGAGGCGCTCGCGCGTCCGCGCGCCCGAGCGACGAACGGAGGCGCCCATGATCGAGTTCCGAGCCGTCCGCAAGACGTACCGCGACGGCGCCGGCGAGAGCGTGGCGGTCGACGATGTCAGCCTGATCGTGCCCTCCCACCGGACGGTCGTGCTGGTCGGGTCGTCCGGCTCGGGCAAGACCACGCTGCTGCGCATGGTGAACCGGATGGTGGAGCCGACGTCGGGTGCGGTCCTCATCGACGGGGAGGACGTGCGCCAGCGGGACCCCGTGAAGCTGCGCCGCGGGATCGGATACGTCATGCAGCAGGCGGGCCTCCTGCCGCACGTGCGCGTCATCGACAACATCGCCACCGTCCCGGTGCTCCGAGGCACGCCGCGCCGCGACGCGCGCGAGCGGGCCCGCGAGCTGATGGAGACGGTCGGCCTCGACCCGCGGCTCGCGTCCCGCTATCCGGCCCAGCTGTCGGGCGGGCAGCAGCAGCGCGTGGGCGTCGCGCGGGCCCTCGCGGCCGACCCGAACATCCTGCTCATGGACGAGCCGTTCGGCGCGGTGGACCCCATCGTGCGGCGGGAGCTGCAGCAGGAACTGCTGCGCCTGCAGGAGCGCCTGGGCAAGACCATCGTGTTCGTGACCCACGACATCGACGAGGCTCTCCTGCTCGGCGACGAGATCGCGATCCTCTTGCCGCGCGGGCGGATCGTGCAGCACGGCCGACCGGAGGAGATCCTCACGGCCCCCGCCGACCCGTTCGTGGCGGAGTTCGTCGGGCTCGCGCACGGCCGGCGCGAGCTGCGCCTGCGCAGCACCCCCGCGGGCACCGTGATCGTCGACGCGGCGGGCCGGGTGCAGGGCGTGCTGCGCGAGCCGGCGGAGGACTCCGGATGAGCTGGGTGCTCGACAACGTCGGCCTGATCGCGGCGCTGACCGTCGAGCACGTGCGGCACAGCGTCGTCCCGATCGCGTGGGCGCTGGCGCTGTCGCTCCCGCTCGGCTGGGCCGCTCATCGCTGGCGCGTCGCGTGCGGTCCGCTCGTGGCCGTCACGGGCGTGCTGTACACGCTGCCGTCGCTCGCGCTCCTGCCGCTGCTGCCGACGGTGTTCGGGATCAGCGCCCTGAGCGAGCTGAACCTGATGCTCGCGCTCGCCGTGTACGCGGTGGCGATCCTCGTGCGCGCGGTCGCGGACGGATTCGGGTCCGTGGACCCGGAGGTGCGGCGCGCGGCCGTGGCTGTCGGCTACGGGCCGCTGCGCCGGTTCTGGGGCGTCGAGCTGCCCCTCGCCGGTCCCGTCATCCTTGCGGGCCTGCGGGTCGTGGCCGTGAGCACCGTGGCGCTCGCGACCGTGGGCATCCTGATCGGCGTCACGAACCTCGGGTACCTGTTCACGAACGGCTTCCAGCGCCGGATCGTGGAGGAGATCCTCGCGGGCGTCGTCGCGGTGGCGCTCGTGGCGCTCGTGCTCGATCTGGTGCTCGTGCTCGCGGGCCGGATCCTGATGCCGTGGGCTCGGGGCGTGCCGGCCGGAGGCCGGGCGGGGAAGGGCGGCGTGCGGTGACCGTGTTCCTGGACGCGTTCGGCTGGCTGCTCGCGCCCGAGCGTCTCACCGGGTCGAACCCGCTGCCAGGCGCGATCGGGGTGCACCTGGCCTACACGTTCGCGGCCGTGGCGATCGCGGCGGCTGCGGCGATCCCGGCCGGGTGGGCGATCGGGCACACGGGCCGCGGTCGCGAGATCGCGGTGGGGCTGTCCGGCACTGCGCGTGCCGTACCGGCGTTCGGACTCATCCTGCTGCTCGTCCTGCTGCTGGGGGTCACGCGGAAGCCGGAGGCGGCGCTCATCGCGTTCGTGCTGCTCGCGATCCCGCCCGTCCTCGCGGGCGCCTACGCCGGAGTGGAGGCGATCGACCGCAGCGTCGTGGACGCGGGGCGCGCGCAGGGGATGACCGAGTGGCAGATCCTCTGGCGCATCGAGGTCCCGCTGGGCCTGCCGCTGCTCGTGGCCGGACTGCGCTCGGCCGTGCTGCAGGTTGTGGCGACCGTGACGCTCGCGGCCTACGTGGGCCTCGGCGGGCTGGGCTTCGACATCATCCAGGGCATCCCGTTGCGCCGGTTCGAGCAGGTGCTGGGCGGCGCGATCCTCGTCGCGCTTCTCGCGCTGGCGCTCGACGGCGCGTTCGCCCTGCTCCAGCGGGCCGCGGTGCCGGCCCACCTCCGTGGGGCTGACCGCCGGAAGGCGTTCCGCCCCGGTGTCGGCGAGGCGGCGTAGGCTCGTCACCGGTCGGGCGCGTCACGACGTCCGAGAGCACGCAGCGGCGGGAGGGCGGGCGTCATGAGGCTCGAGCGGCAACGGTGGATGAGACGGGGCGTCGCCGCGGCGGCGCTGGCGAGCGTCGCGGTAGCGCTCGCGGCCTGCGGCTCGAACGATCCGCTCGCGGCTCCCGGCGACGAGCGGGCACCGGACGACACGATCGTCGTGGGATCGCAGGCGTACCCGTCGAACGAGATCATCGCGGAGATCTACGCGCAGGCGCTCGAAGGCGCCGGCTTCGCCGTGGATCGTCGGCCCAGCATCGGCCAGCGCGACGCGTATCTGCCCTCGCTGGAGAGCGGCGAGCTCGATCTCTTCCCCGAGTACACCGGCAACCTGCTCCAGTACTACGACCCCGACACGACCGCGCGCACGGCGGACGACGTCTACGCGGCGCTCGCCGCGGCGCTGCCCGATGGGCTGACGGTGCTGGAGCAGTCGTCGGCCACCGACCAGGACTCGTACACCGTGACGGAGGCCTTCGCGGCGGAACACGGCCTGGAGACGATCGCCGACCTCGCGGACGTCGACGGGCCGCTCACGCTCGGCGGGCCGCCCGAGCTCGAGGAGCGCCCCTACGGTCCGCGCGGCGCGCGCGAGGTGTACGGCGTCGAGCTGGACTTCTCGGCCACGGGCGACACCACGGTCGAGGAGCTGCTCGCCGGGACGATCGACGTCGCGAACGTGTTCACGGCAGACCCCCGGATCGAGACCGAGTCGCTCGTGCCGCTCGCGGATCCGGAGGGGCTCTTCCTCGCGTCGCACGTCGTGCCGATCGCGCGAAGCGACGTGGCGGAGGAGATCCGCTCCGTCATCGATCCGGTGAGCGCCGCGCTGACCCCCGAGGGGCTCGTCGCGCTCAATGTGCAGAACACGGTCGAGCGCCGCTCTGCGCGCGACATCGCGGCGGACTGGCTCGCGGAGCACGGCCTGTCCTGACCGTCTCCGCCCCGTGTCGTGGGCGCCCGCGCGACGGCCCTATCCTGAGCATTATGCGCACTGTGCCCGACAGCCCGTCGCGCACCGAGTCGCGCGCCCTGACGGTGGCGCTCGTGACCGGTCTGATCGCTGCGATCGCGGGGCTGCTGATCTTCCCGAACGAGGGGATCCCGCTCTCGTCGCAGCGCACCGGGAGCGTGCCGTCCTCGCTGCTGCCGGTCGGGGAGGTCTCGATCGGCGGCATCTCCTCGCTCGCCGCCGGAACTCTCGGCGCGGCCTCCTTCGCGCTGGCGTATCTCCACGGCAATCGCCGGCACGCGCGCTGGCGCCGCCAGGGAGCCCTGCGGCGGCTGATCGACACGGTCGGCGTGACGCTCGCGGGCAGCGTCACGGCGGCGCTCCTGATCGCGTCGACGTACACCGTGATGGCGATGGCGTTCCAGGACCTGCTGCTCGATCGCATCGCCGCGGCGGGCCTCGTGGCTGCCGGGACGGCGGTGGCCGCCTACGTGCTGCATCTCGTCGCGAGCGAGCTCGACACCCGTCAGCTCGCGTCGCTGCTGGCCCTCTTCCTGGTCGCCGGCGTGGTCGCGGCGATGCTCACGGCCGAGAACCCCGGCTGGTGGCAGGACAACTTCTCGGCGCTGGGCATCGGGACGGCCCCCTCGGCGCGCACCTTCAATCTGACGATCGTCATCGCCGGCGTCGTACTCATGACCCTCGCCGACTACCTCACGATCGACCTGCACCCGCGCGGGCATCACGGGCGCACGGTCGACGACATCCGCATCGTGCGCTGGATCCTCGTGGTGGTGGGGCTGGCGCTCGTCGGCGTCGGCGCCGTGCCGATCAACACGCTGGAGACGCTCCACAACGCCTTCAGCATCGTGGCGCTCATCGGCTTCGAGGCGCTGTTCCTCGTCACGCCGATCGTAGTGCGGGATCTTCCCCCGGTCTTCACCGCGACGAGCTTCGGGTTCGCGGTCGGGCTCGTCCTGGTCGTCGTGCTGTGGGTGCCCGTGGGCTACTACAACCTCACGGCCACCGAGCTCATCGCCATGCTCATGCTCTTCGCGTGGCTCGTCCTGCTCGCCCGCAACGCCGCCGCGACGCCCGAGGCCGCAGCGGAGCGTGCCGAGCACGCGATCGCGCAGGCGGAGGAGGCCGCGGCCGAGGCCGCCGCGCACGGCGAGGCCGAACGCCGTGACGGAGCGGCCCTCGACCCCGGTCACGACGGTCCGGTCCTGAAGGCGGGCTGAGCCGCTCGGGCCGCTCGAGACGGATCAGTACGCGCCGCGCGGCCGCACGACCGCGAGGACCGTGCGCAGCAGGAGCAGCAGGTCGCCCGGGAGCGTGCGGTTCTCGACGTAGTGCAGATCCAGCCCGACGGCCTGCTGCCAACTGAGCTCGCTGCGCCCGCTGACCTGCCAGGGGCCGCTGATCCCGGGGCGGATGGCCAGGCGCCTCGCCTCGTGCGGCCGGTAGGCGGCGACCTCCTCGGGGAGTGCCGGACGGGGACCGATCACGCTCATGTCGCCCCGTAGGACGTTCCAGAACTGCGGCAGCTCGTCGAGCGAGTAGCGCCGCAGGATTCGCCCGACCCGCGTGACGCGAGGATCGTCGCGCACTTTGAACAGCGGCCCCGCGCCCTCGTTCGCGTGCGACAGGAGGGCGCGATCGCGCTCGGCCGTGACGGTCATCGAACGGAACTTGAGCATCCGGAACGGCCGGCCTCCCTCGCCGATCCTCACCTGGCGGAACAGGACGGGCCCGGGCGAGTCCATCCGGATGGCGATGCCGATCGGGACGGCCGCGAGGGCGACGGGGACGAGGAGGACTGCCGCCACCAGGATGTCGAAGGCGCGCCGGACGAACCGGTCGGCGCTGTCCTGCAGGGGCATCGTCACGCGCAGGAGCGGCGTGTGCCCGCTCCAGCGCACCCGCAGCCGGGGCGCCGAGAGGCCGGACAGCCCGGTCCACACGACCGTCTCCGCCGCCACGCCCTCGAGCGCCCACGACAGCTGCCGCAGGAACTCGGGGTCGCCCTGCGGCGAGCCCGCGACGATCACCGTGTCGGCGCCCCGCAGCGCGCAGGCGTCCGCGACGCGGCGGGTCACGCCGGCGGGGGCCTCGTGGTCTTCGAAGCCGATCGCGTCCGCCACCTCCACCGCGTGGATGCGACCGAGGGCGTCTCCGACGGCGGCGAGCTGCTGCTCGCGGGCGAGCACGACCGCTCGCGACACGTGTTCGCCCGCGCGCGTCCGCGTGCGCAACCGGTGCCTCCAGGCGGCACGCGCACCCGCCATCGCCACCAGCCCGAGCGGCGCGGCCGCGAGCAGGGGACGGTACTGCTCGGGGGAGAGCAGGAGCGCGCCGATCGCCAGCGTGCCGAACGCGGCGCCCGTCGCCATGCACACGCGGCCCACCTCGTCCGCGAACGACAGCAGCGGGTCGCGCGACCTCGCGGTGGCGAGGGCGAGCAGCCAGACCGACGCCGTGACGACGGCCGCGGAGAGCGTCGCGGCGTCCACGGCGGCGGTGCCCGCGACCGACGCGAGGAGCGCCGCGGCGGTTGCGATCACGGCGTCGGAGGCGAACACGCGCGTACGGTGGGCGGCCTCGCGGCGTCGCCGGAGGGACAGCGGCGACTCGGCGATCGCGGGGGACCCGGCGGCGGGCGTGGTCACCGCCCGCAGGGGGCGCCGGGCGCGGCCGATCGGCCGCGTCAGGATCCGGGTCGCGCTGTGGTCGATCGCCATCTGGTCTCCTCGAACGGGCCGCGGGACGTTCCCGAGACGCCCCCGATCGGGCCGTGATCCCGACGACGCGGTCCCGACGAGGCGATCCCGACGAGGCTGTCCCGACGAGGCTCAGGAGCGCGCGCGGCGTGAGGTGATACACCCGAGGCCGCGGCGTCGTGGGCCGCGCCCGGTTACCACATCGGCCGTCGTCATCCCATCCCCTGGAGGGCTCCGCGGGCCTTTGCGACAGTGGGTGCATGACTCGCATCCTGCGTGAAGACTCGATCTCGCTGCTGGCTCGCGGTTACGACTTCGGCGCGCACGTCTGGCGTCGGGCGCGAGAGGGGGCGAGGGCGGCGCCCATGCGGCTGCTCGCACGCGACGCGCTGTTCGTGCGCGGAGCGGAGGGCGTCGCGCTCTTCTACGACGGCGACCGCATCGCGCGGCACGGCGCCATGCCTCTGATCGTGCAGGACACCCTGTTCGGTCGCGGATCCGTGCACAGCCTGGACGGCGAGGAGCACCGCCATCGCAAGGCGACCTTCGTCGAGGCCCTCTACCGCGACGAGCACGTCGACCGGCTGCTTCCGCTGCTCGAGCGCGAGTGGCGCGGCGAGCTTGAGGAGTGGATCGCCGGCGGCGACCGGTCGGCCTACGACGCCGCGGTGGGCGCGCTCGGCCGCGCCATCATGCGCTGGGCAGGCCTGCCCGGGACGCCCGCGGCCAAGACGCGGTGGGCGGCACGCCTGGCGCAGATCGTGGACGGGTTCGGGGTGTTCTACTCGCCTGAGTACGTTCTCGCGACGGTGAACCGGATATGGTCGGACCGACACGCCAAGCGGCTGATCGAAGCGGTGCGTGAGGGTAGCCTCGACGCGCCCGAGGGCACCGCGCTGCACGCGTGGGCCTGGCACCGCGACCTCGAGGGCGAGCTGCTGCCGCCTCGACTGGCGGGTGTCGAGCTGCAGAACAGCTTCCGGCCGATGATCGCTGTCGCGCGCTTCGTGGCGTTCGCGGCAAAGGAACTCCACGATCGCCCCGAGTGGCGGGAGCGGATCGCCGCGGAGACCGAGGCGCGCGGGTCGCTCGTCGGGGGCGAGCTGGCGACGATGTTCGCTCAGGAGGTGCGCCGCACCGCGCTGTTCGTGCCGATGCTGCCCGGATGGGCCACGACCGACGTCGAGCTGGACGGCGAGCGGCTGGGCAAGGGCGGCCGGGTGGTCCTCGACATCCTCGGCACGAACGTCGACGAGCGCTCGTGGGAGCGCGCCGAGGAGTTCGACCCGGAGCGGTTCCGCGGCGTCGACTACGAGGCGCTCGCCGCTTTCGTGCCCCACGGCGGGGCGGATGTCGCGACCGGGCACCGCTGCCCGGGGGAGAAGGAGGCCATCGCCGGGCTCGCGGCCGGCATCGCGGCGCTGAGCGATCCGCGCGTGACCGTCCTCGGCGACGGGCTCGAGATCAATCGGCGCCGGCTCCCCACCATGCCCACCTCGGGTGGGCGCGTGCGCGCGGCCGGTGCCGGGGCGCGCTGTCCGTTCCACTGAACCCCGCCGGTCGGCGGGCCGGGCAGGCCGGCCCCGGCCGGGCTGTGCGCGTCGCCGGTCAATAGGCTGTGCGCATGCGCTCGCCTCTCAGCGTCAACGCCGACGACCTCCGGCTCCTCATCGCGGTCGCCCGCACCGGGCGGATGGTCGCGGCGGCGGCCGCCCTGGGTCTCGACCACACGACGATCGGCCGGCGCATCCGACGTCTGGAAGCCGATCTCGGGGCGACGCTGCTCGTGCGTTCCACCGACGGGTGGGAACTGACCGAGCTCGGCCGGATGATCGCCGACCGTGCGAACGAGATCGACGTCATCGTCGACGAGGTGCGCGGGATCGCGGCCGGAGAGGCGGGCGCGCTGAGGGGCACGGTCCGCATCGCGGCGCCCGACGGCTTCGGCACCGCGTTCGTCGCGCCCGTGCTCGCGCGCGTGCTGCGGGAGCATCCGGGCGTCACCCCCGAGCTCGTGACGAGCTCGCGTCCGGTCTCCGCGCGGGGGACGGGTTTCGATCTGTCCGTCAACATCGGCGCCCCGCCCTCGGGGCGCGTCGCGAGCGAGCATCTCACGCGGTACACGTTGGGTCTGTTCGCCAGCCGGTCGTACCTCGCCGAACGCGGGCCGGTGACCGCCCAGGCCCACCTGAGCCGCCATCCGCTGGTCTTCTACGTCGAATCGCTGCTCTCGGTCGAGGAGCTCGACCTGCTGCGGTCGTTCTCCGGCCCGCGCATGGGCCTCGGATCGACGAATGTCCTGGCCCAGGTGGCGGCGACGCGGGCGGGCGCCGGCATCGGGCTGCTCCCGCACTTCCTCGCGGGGGACGGGACCGGCGCGGGCACGCCCCAGGAGGCCGGGGACGAGCTGGTGCCCGTGCTGCCGCGCGAGGTGCGCTTCGATCTCGAGTTCTCCCTCAGCGTGCGGCGAGAGAGCCGGGACTCGGATGTGGTGGCCGTGGTCCGGCGGGAGCTGCATCGAGAGGTCGCGGAACGCCGCGGCGAGCTCCTGGGTCCCTGAGCCCGTCGGCGCGGTCGGCGGGGTCGGTCCGTCGCAGTGTGCGTTTCTGCACATCCGCTGTGCCGGTCTGGACGTTGACCGCACAGCCTTCGGGCCCGGAGACTGGCGTCGACGACGCGAGGAGGCTGTCATGCCCGTGCCCCCGATCATGCGCGCCGCCGTCCTGGTGACGGACGAGCCGCGACTGCAGGTGATGGAGATCCCGACGCCCGTGCCCCGCGCGGGGGAGGTGCTCGTCCGGGTGATCGCCTGCGGCGTGTGCCACACGGACCTGCACGTGATCAAGGGAGAGGTCGCGTTCCCCCGCCCCGCGGTCGTCGGGCACGAGGTGAGCGGAGTCGTCGTCGCCCTCGGAGGAGGGCTCGACGCGAGCGGTCTGGCCGTGGGCGATGTGGTGGTCAGCGGCTTCATCATGCCGTGCACGACATGCGACGCGTGCCGCCGAGGGCGCGACGACCTGTGCGCGAACTTCTTCGCGCACAACCGGTTGCGCGGCACGCTCTACGACGGCGAGAGCCGCCTGGCCATGCCGGACGGGTCCTTCCTCGCGATGTACTCGATGGGGGGACTTGCGGAGTACTGCGTGATCCCCGCCGCGGCCGTCACACCCCTGCCCGCGGGACTGAACGAGCAGAATGCCGCGATCCTCGGCTGCGCGGGGCTCACAGCATACGGCGCGACGTTCCGGCAGGCGGCCCTGTCGCCGGGTGCACGCGTGGCCATCGTCGGCGTGGGAGGCATCGGATCGAGCCTCATTCCGATGGCGCGGGCCGCGGGCGCGGCGCAGATCATCGCCGTCGACATCGCGGACGAGAAACTCGACCGCGCGCGCGAGCTGGGGGCGACCGACACCGTCAACGGCCGCGCGCTCGACGCGGTCGCGGAGGTGCGGAGCCTCAGCGGAGCGGGCGTCGATGTCGCGTTCGAGGCGCTCGGCAACCCGGCGACCTTCCGCCAGGCGGTGGACATGCTGGCGGACGGCGGGCGCATGGTGGCGATCGGCATCGCGGCGGGGCGCGCCGAGGCCGCCGTCGAGATCACCCCGCTCGTGCGCCGCGGCTACGAGATCGTCGGCTCGTTCGGCGGCCGCACCCGGACCGATCTGCCGGAGGTGGCGCGGCTCGCCGCCGACGGGACCTTCCGCACCGACGAGCTGATCACCCGCCGCTACGGCCTCGATGACGCCGACCAGGCCTACCGCGACCTCGCCCGCGGCGCGATCACCGGGCGCGCCCTCATCACCATGCAAGGAGCCGCATCATGAGCGACACCCTCCCCGTCGTCCCGCACTGGATCGGCGGCGCCGAGCGCGCCTCGTCCGGAGGCCGTCTGGCCGACGTGTTCGATCCGGCACGCGGCGTCGTGACGAAGCGCGTCTCGCTCGCGGACGGCGACGATGTCGCCGCCGCCGTGGCCGCGGCCAGGAGCGCCTTCCCGGCGTGGCGGGACCTGTCCCTCGCACGCCGCCAGGCGGTGCTGTTCCGCTTCCGCGAGCTGCTCGAGTCGCGCAAGGGAGAGCTGGCCGAGATCATCACGAGCGAGCACGGGAAGGTCCTGGACGACGCGCTGGGCGAGATCACGCGCGGTCAGGAGGTCGTCGAGTTCGCGTGCGGGCTCGCGCACCACCTGAAGGGCGAATTCAGCGAGCAGGTCTCCACCGGGGTCGACGTGTACTCGACCCGGCAGCCGCTCGGCGTCGTCGGCATCGTCTCGCCGTTCAACTTCCCCGCCATGGTGCCGATGTGGTTCTTCCCGATCGCGATCGCGGCCGGCAACACGGTGGTGCTCAAGCCCAGCGAGAAGGATCCGTCGGCGGCGAACTGGCTCGCCCTGCTGTGGCGCGAGGCGGGGCTGCCGCCGGGTGTGTTCAACGTGCTGCATGGCGGCAAGGAGGCGGTGGACGGGCTGCTCACGAGCCCCGACGTGGCGGCCGTGTCGTTCGTGGGTTCCACGCCCATCGCGCGGTACGTGTACGAGACGGGTACAGCGCACGGCAAGCGCGTGCAGGCCCTCGGCGGCGCGAAGAACCACATGCTCGTGCTGCCGGATGCGGACCTGGACCTCGTCGCGGACTCCGCCGTCAATGCCGGCTTCGGATCCGCGGGGGAGCGCTGCATGGCGATCTCGGTCGTGGTGGCGGTGGACCCGATCGGCGACGACCTCGTCGAGCGGATCGCCGCTCGGATCGCCGGGCTCCGCGTCGGCGACGGCCGGCGCGGCTGCGACATGGGGCCGCTCGTCACCGCGCAGCACCGCGACCGCGTGGCCTCGTACATCGACGTGGCGGAGGCCGACGGCGCCACGGTCGTGGTCGACGGCCGGAAGGTGCGGGCCGACGGCGAGCCCGAGGGCTTCTGGCTCGGCCCGACCCTGATCGACCGGGTGCCCGCCACGAGCCGGGTGTACACCGAGGAGATCTTCGGCCCCGTGCTCGCGGTCGTGCGCGTCGACTCGTACGAGGAGGGCGTCGCGCTGATCAACGGCGGCGCGTTCGGCAACGGCACCGCGATCTTCACCAACGACGGCGGCGCGGCCCGCCGCTTCCAGCACGAGGTGCAGGTCGGCATGATCGGCATCAACGTGCCCATCCCGGTGCCGGTGGCGACCTTCTCCTTCGGCGGATGGAAGGACTCGCTGTTCGGGGACACCAAGGCGCACGGCGCCGAGGGCGTGCGCTTCTACACGCAGCTGAAGGCCATCACCGCGCGCTGGCTGGATCCGAGCCACGGCGGCGTGAACCTCGGGTTTCCGCGCCACGACTGAGCCCCTCGCGCGGTTCCGGCTCCGTGGAGCGGGGCGCCAGGCGCGCGCCCTACGCTGGAGGGGATATGGCGCATCTCCTGGGGGCCGAGGCCCTGCACCTCGAATACCCGACCAAGGTCGTCTTCGACTCCGTCTCGCTCGGTGTGAACGAGGGCGACCGGATCGGCATCGTCGGCCGCAACGGCGACGGCAAGTCGAGCCTGCTCGCGATGCTCGCGGGCCGGCGCGAACCGGACGGCGGCCGCGTCACGGTGCGCGGCGGCGTGCGCATCGGCGTGCTCGATCAGGGCGACACGCTCGACGACGGCGACACGATCGGCGGGGTCGTGGTGGGCGACGCGGCCGAGCACGAGTGGGCAGGCGATGCGCGGGTGCGCGACGTGATCGCGGGGCTGCTGGGCGACCTGCCGTGGGACGCGCCGCTCGGGACGCTCTCGGGCGGACAGCGTCGCCGCGTGGCGCTCGCGCGGCTGCTGGCGGGCGACTGGGATGTGCTCGCGCTCGACGAGCCGACCAACCACCTGGACGTCGAGGCGATCGCGTGGCTCGCCGACCACCTCAAGCGGCGCTGGGCCGCGAACGCCGGCGGCCTGCTCGTCGTGACGCACGACCGCTGGTTCCTCGACGAGGTCTGCACCGTGACCTGGGAGGTGCACGACCGGATCGTCGAGTCGTTCGAGGGCGGCTACGCCGCGTACATCCTGCAGCGCGTGGAGCGCGACCGGCAGGCGGCGGCGATCGAGGCCCGCCGTCAGAACCTCGCCCGCAAGGAGCTCGCGTGGCTGCGCCGCGGCGCGCCCGCCCGCACGTCCAAGCCGAAGTTCCGCATCGACGCGGCGAACCAGCTGATCGAGGACGTCCCCGAGATCCGCGATCGCGTGGCGCTTCAGTCGCTTGCCGTCTCGCGGCTCGGCAAGGACGTCGTAGACCTGCTCGACGTGTCCGTCGCGTACGACGACCGTCAGGTGCTGCGCGACGTCGAGTGGCGCATCGCGCCGGGGGAGCGCACGGGCATCCTCGGCGTCAACGGCGCCGGCAAGTCGACGCTGCTGGGACTGATCTCGGGGGACGTCGAGCCGACGGCCGGCCGCGTCAAGCGCGGCAAGACCGTCAAGGTCGCCACGCTCACGCAGCGGCTCGACGAGCTCGAGGAGCACCTGGACGAGCCGGTGCGCGTCGTGATCGGGCGCCTGCGCACGACCTACACTTTCGGCTCCGGCTCCAAGGCGCAGGAGCTCACGCCCGGTCAGCTGCTGGAGCGCATGGGCTTCTCCAGCGCGCAGCTGTCGACCCCGGTGCGGGACCTGTCGGGAGGGCAGAAGCGCCGGCTGCAGCTGCTGCTCATCCTGCTCGACCAGCCCAATGTGCTGATCCTGGACGAGCCGACCAACGACCTCGACACCGACATCCTCGCGGCCATGGAGGACCTGCTCGACTCGTGGCCCGGCACGCTCATCGTCGTGTCGCACGACCGCTACTTCCTCGAGCGGGTCACCGACCAGCAGTACGCGATCCTGCCGGGCCCCGACGGCGCGGGACGGCTGCGGCACCTTCCGGGCGGCGTGGACGAGTATTTGCGCCTGCGGGCAGGCGTGCGGGACCGGGAGGCCGCTCCGCGACGCGGGGCAGCGGCGCCCGAACGCGCATCCGCGGCGGGCGGCTCCGGGTCCGGCGACGCGGCCCCGGCCCTCGCGGGCGCTGAGCTGCGTGCGGCCCAGAAGGAGGTCGCCGCGCTCGAGCGCCGGATGAGCCGGCTGCAGGAGCAGATCGACGGCGCGCGGGCCGCGCTCGCCGACCACGATCAGTCCGATTACGTCGGGCTCGCGGCCGAGATGCAGCGGATCTCCGGGATGGAGGCCGAGCTGGGCGCCCTGGAGGAGAGCTGGCTCGCGCTGAGCGAGTCGGTCGAGGCCGCCGGAGGCTGACCCGGGCACGCCAGCCTATCGGCGCTCCGGCTCGGCGGTGCGCCCGGTCAGCGGCGGCACGGTCAGCGGCGGCGTGCCAGCACCACGACATCGTCGAGCGTCGCCGGCTCGCCGTCGGGAGCGGTCGCCTCCCGCCGACGGGTCTCGGCGGCGAGGACGTCCCACTCGTCGGCGTCGAGCGCGAGCTGGGCGAGCTCCTCGTCGGGGGTGAGGAACCGGTGCTCGTGCCCGTGCGGCGCCTCCGCCCAGGGCGGCGCGCCCGCGTGCGACGTGATCAGCAGGTGCCCGCCGGGGGCTACGCGCTCCGCGGCCCGCCGGAGGATCTCCGCGCGGGGAAGCTCGACCGGGGAGTGCAGGAAGCTCGCCGTGACCAGATCGTAGGAGTCCGCCGGCAACTCGGCGAGATCGGCCGTCAGGAAGCGGGCGCGGGTGCCGTCGAGCCCGGCGTCCTGCGCCGCGGCGGTCGCCCGGCGGATGGCGGTGGGGGAGATGTCGATGCCCGTGGCGTCCCAGCCCCGCTGCGCGAGCCAGATCACGTCCGCGCCCTCGCCACAGCCGAGATCGAGTGAGCGGCCCGGCGGGAGCGAGCCGGCGACGGCGGCGAGCACGGCGTTGACCCTGCCCGACCACACCCGGTCCGACCCGGCGTAGCGCTCCTCCCAGAAGTCCGCGGGCGCAGCCTGCGGCGCCGGGTCGCGCACGGCGGCGTCGAAGTCCCACGTGACGAGCGCGCCGTTCACCGCCGCGCCCGCGAAGGCACCCGCGCCCATGGACAGGGGCACGTTGGCGGCGGGGTTGACGACGTTGCCGACGGCCCAGATCCGGTCGTCGCTGGTCTTCCCCATCGCGTCGACGGCGAGGAAGGAGCCGAACGGGGACTCGCTGCGCGCGAGGTCCAGCGGGGCGAGGAAGCCGTCGTGCGGCCGCGGTGCACCCGCCGTGAAGATCGCGTCGACCGAGACCTCGCTGCCGTCGGCGAGCCGGACCGCGGCGATCGAGGTGCCCTCGCCGACGAGCTCCGTGACCGGCGCGGGCACGAGGACGATGCCGCGTGCGCGAAGGCGCCGCTCGGTCTCGGGCGCGAGCGGCCCGAGGTCGGCGCTGAAGACCGTGACGTCGTCGCTCCACTGGCGGACGAGCTCGGCCTGGTGCAGTCCGAGCGGGGACGTGGTGAGCACACCCAGACGCCGGTCCCGGACCTCCCAGCCGTGACAGTAGGGACAGTGCAGCACGGTGAGTCCCCAGCGTTCGGCGAGCCCCGGGACGTCGGGCAGCGCGTCCGTGAGTCCGGTCGCCACGATCAGGGCGCGGGTGTGCGCCTCCCTTCCGTCGGCCGTCACGATCCGCAGGCCGTGGGCCACGCGCTCGACGTGCTCGACGCTCCCGTCCGCGAAGTCCACGCCGTAGGCGGCGGCCTCGGCGCGGCCCCGCTCGAGCAGCTCGGCGGGCGGGACGCCCTCCTGACCGAGCACGCCGTGCATGTGCGCGGCGAAGCGGTTGCGGGGGCTGCCGGCGTCGATCACCCGCACGCGGCGCCGGGAGCGGCCCAGCATGAGCGCGGCCGACAGGCCCGCAGGTCCGCCGCCCGCGACGATCACATCCCATGAGTTCGGATCCATGCGGCCATCCTGTGCGCGACAATGAAGTCTTGCAAACGGTTTTGCCGGATCGGCAAGGAGATGGGATGCGGGCGGAAGTGGAGCAGGTCGGCGCGCGGCTCAGGGCGGCGCGGCGGTCGCGGGGCCTCACGCTGGAGGAGCTCGCGGCGGCCGTGGGGATGTCGGCGAGCACGCTGTCGCGGCTCGAGGCGGGCAAGCGGCAGGCGAACCTCGAGCTGCTGCTACCCCTGACGCGCCGGCTCGGCATCCGGCTCGACGATCTCGTGCCGCAGGAGCAGCCGGATCCGCGGGTGCGCCGCCCGGTCATCCGGCGCGACGGGCTCGTGATCGCTCCGCTCGCGCCGGAGCATTCGCCGATCCTGACGTACAAGATCACCTATCCGCCGACCGACGCGCTGCCCGATCTGCGCGTGCACGACGGGTACGAGTGGCTGTACGTGCTGCGCGGGCGCCTGCGCCTCCGGCTGGGCGAGCAGGACCTGATGCTGCGCCGCGGCGAGGCCGCGGAGTTCGACACGCGCGTGCCGCACGCGATGTCGGCCGCGGGCGGGCGTCCCGCGGAGATCCTCAGCATCTTCAACGAGGCCGGGGCCCGCATGCACACCCACACGAGCGACGGGGCGACGGCGGACGAGAGCCGCTGAGCGATCAGCCGCCCGCCGCAGGTTCGCGGCGTGCGAGCAGACCGTGCTCGTCGACGAGCGCGAGCGAGAGCGTCTTGTAGCCCTCGCTCGCGAAGAAGGCCGTGAGGCGGTCGTCCTCGACGGACATCACGGTGCCCTCGCCCCACTCCGAGTGACGCACCCGGTCGTCCACCGCGAAGCCCTCGTCCGCCCCTCCGGTGCGGCCTGCGGGTGCGTCCGCGTACGCGGATCCGTCGGCGCACGTGTCGCAGTTGCCGCACGGTGCGTCCGGCTCCTGACCGAAGTAGCCCAGCAGGACCTGCCGGCGGCATCGCCGCGTCTCGGCATAGCCGCGCAGCATCTCGACGCGCGACCGGTCGATACGCTCCCGGGCGTCGGCGCGCTCGAGCGCATGCTCGACGGCCTTCTCGGGCGCGATGCCCCGGCGCAGGCGCGCGCCGCAGCGGTCCACCCGCACCGAGGCCGTGTCCGACAGGAGCGTGAGGAGACCGGTCAGCCGACGCGGCGACACGTCGGCGCGCGCGGCCAGATCCGCGCGACGGCGGGCACCGTCCTGGAGCGCGTCGACGACACGCCGGAGCTCGTCGGCCCCCGGGCTCCGGCTCGCGAAGTAGCGGCGCAGCGCCAGGTCCTCGGGACGGTAGTGGAGCGTCCCCTGCGCCGGGCCGCCGTCGCGTCCTGCGCGTCCCAGCTCCTGGTAGTACGCGTCGACCGAGTCCGGGGCGTCGGCGTGCACGACGAAGCGCACGTCCTCCTTGTCGATCCCCATCCCGAACGCCGAGGTCGCCGCCACGACGTCGACGGAGCCCTCGAGGAACGCCTCGTGCGCGCGAGCGCGTTCCGCGGCGCGCAGCCCCGCGTGGTACGGGAGCGTCCGCAGGCCGCGCTCGGCGAGCTCCGCGGCATAGCGCTCGGCGTCGCGGCGCGTGGCGGTGTAGAGCAACCCGGGGCCGTCCAGTCCCGCGATCTCGTCCAGCACCGCCTGGCGCTTGTCGTGCTCCTCCGCGTGCCGGTGCACGGCGAGCGAGATGTTGGGCCGATCCATGTCTCCCACGAGGACGGCGGGGTCGCGGAGCCCCAGGCGCTCCGCGATCTCCTCGCGCACGGGCGTCGAGGCGGTCGCCGTCAGCGCGACGATCGGTGGCCGCCCGAGCCGGTCCGCCATCGTGCCGACCAGCAGGTAGTCGGGGCGGAAGTCGTGCCCCCAGGAGGCGATGCAGTGCGCCTCGTCGATCACGAGGAGCGAGACGTCGAGCTCGGCGAGGTCGCCGAGGACCTCCTCCTTGGCGAGCTGCTCGGGAGCCAGCAGCACGTACTCCGCGTCCCCCGCCCTCAGGCGCCGCCACGCATCCCTGCGGGAACGGGATCCCCGCGCCGAGTTCAGCACGACCGCCTCGGGTGCGTCCGGAGCCTCCTGGAGGCCCGCCAGCTGGTCCTCCTGCAGCGCGATGAGCGGCGAGACCACGACCGTGATGCCGCGCCGGAGCGTCGCGGCGATCTGGTACACGGCCGACTTGCCGTATCCCGTGGCGAGCACGGCGAGCACGTCGCGTCCCGCCACCGCCGCCTCGATCGCCTCCCGCTGCGCGGGTCGCAGCGTCTCCAGGCCGAAGGACTCCCGCGCCACCCGTTCGATCTCATCCCTCTTCACCCGTCCACCCCAGCCCATCGCGCGCGGCGGCTCAACGGGGTTGCGCCGCACGCGCGCGGCATGCGGTGACGCGCGTGCGCCGTCACGGGGAACGGAAAGCCCGGGGGCCGCGGGCTGCGGCTGTCCGCTCACGGGGGTCGTGAGGGGCCCGTCCTCGTTGTCGTGTCCTGCCGGATCGAGGACACGCGCCTCTGGGGGGCGGGCGCGCCTGCCGCCGAATGTGGGGAGGGCGCCGCGGAGGGCGGTCGCCTGGCGCGTCGCAGGACGGGCACGCGCCGAGCAACGACGAAAGCGACCCCATCATGTCGATACCCGATCATTCCTCCCTGCGAACCGGAACGCGCGTGCGTCGCGGGACGTTCGCCCCACGGCGTGTGCGGCGCCCGCTCGGTACGACCGCGAGCGTCGCCCTGGTCGCGTCCCTCGTGGTGTCGGGCATCCTGGCCGCCGCGGCGTCCGCCGTGGCGAGTCCGACCGTCGCAGAGGACGATGCCGCGCCCATCCTCGAAGACACGGCACTCGCCCACGCGGACGGGGACGCCGTGGGTGGGGAGAAGCTCCCCGCGGCGACCCCGGAAACCGCCGCCGAGCCCGCGCGGGGCGTGTCCGAGCCCGCCCCGAAGGCTGTCTCGAACGAGATCCGGCCCGGCACGGCGCAGATCGTCCCCATTCGGTTCGAGGACGTGAGCGAAATCCTCGTCGTGAGCCACGGTGCGCCGCAGATCCGGATCCAGACGATCGACCCGCTCGACAACGTCCTGTTCAGCACGCAGGGAGGACCGACGACGCACCATCGCGTGCACGACGAGGGGCGGATCCTGCCGTCGGGTGTCTGGCGCGTCGAGCTCCACAACGACGGCGACCAGCCCGCCCGCGTGGCATACGAGATCGCCTCCCGGCGCGCGGACGTGGCGCTCACGCCGCAGGGGTTCCCGCCCGACCACGGACTCGCGGTCGGCACGAGAGCGCTCGTGAACGGCGAGCCGCTGCCCGCGGACGCCGTCGCGACGGCCATGGTCACGGCGCCGGACGGCTCGTTCCGCACCGCCCTCATGTATCGCTCCCCGGACGGACGGGACTGGCGGGCCGACTTCCCGGGTGCGTCCCCCGGTGTGTACGTGGCGCGCACGATGTTCGACGTCTCCGGCCGGCGTTCGTCCACGGCCTTCACGGTCGTCGCGGGTGTACCGGAGACGACGCCGCCCAGCCTGGAGCTGCTCACCGTCCCGGCCGCCTCGAACGCGCGCGGCTGGTTCGCGCGCGACGTCCAGGTCACGATCCGCGCCAGCGACGCCGGCTCGGGCGTCGCGCAGGTGGAGCGGCGGGTCGACGGGGGAGAGCCCCAGACGACCGGCGAGTCGGTCGTGGTGATCGACCTGGCGCACGGCGAGCACACGATCGAGTACCGCGCCGTGGATCGGCTCGGGAACGCGACCGGCTGCGCACGCGCGAGATCCGGATCGACACGGTCGCCCCGGAGATCGACGTGCAGCTGCCGGTCGACGGCGGCGAGTACGTCCGGGGCAGTTCTCACACGGTGCGGTACTCGTGCGAGGACGACCTGTCCGGCATGTACGAGTGCACCTCGGCCACACCGGACGGAGGCCCGCTCGACACGACCTACCCGGGCGAGTACGTCCTGCGCATGAGCGCGATCGACCGCGCCGGCAACCTCACGCAGCGCGAAGTCTCCTATCGCGTCGTGGAGCCGGCGCTGCCCACGGTCGGCCTCTCGATGCCCGAGCCCGACGGACTCGATGGCTGGTACCGGACGAGGCCGCTGTTCGCGCTCGAGGCACTCGAGGGCAACACGGAGGTGGCGAGCGTCCACTGGCGGTACTCGATCGACGGCGGGGAGCCCACCGAGGTCCGACGGGAGGGACCGCGCGCCGCATTCTCGCCGCCGCTCGACGGCACGTACGAGCTCACCTACTGGGCGGTCACGCGGGATGGCCGCGCCGGAGTGCCCGAGACGGTCACCTTCGGGGTCGACACCACGCCGCCGAATGTCGAGGTGCGCGCTCCCCGGGGCCCGGAGGTGGCGGCTCTCGCGCTCGCCAGCGGGCAGTACCGGCAGGGTGAGCAGCTGATCGCCGACTACGCGTGCGACGACGCGACCTCGGGCATCGTGGACTGCCGGGGCACCGTGCCCTCCGGCGCCCCGGTGCCGACGGACACGGTGGGCCTGCGGGAGTTCGTCGTCGAGGCGACCGACGCCGCCGGCAATGAGAGGCGGATCGTCGTGGCGTACGAGATCGTGCCCGCCCCGGCTCCGGGCGAGGATCCGCCGGGCGAGGACCCGCAGGGCGAGGATCCGCCGGGCGACCCCGGTGCCGACCCCGGTCGGGACCCCGGTCAGGACCCCGGCACGGATCCGGCTGCGGATCCCGGTGCTCAGCCCGCCCCCGCCGCGCCGTCGGCGGACCGGCGTCCCGCCGCGGGGGACACGTCCCGCCCCGCCGGTCTGGCGTCGACGGGCCTCGAGGTTCCGTGGGGGCTGGCGGGCGCGGGCATGGCCCTCCTGCTGGGCGGAGTGCTCCTCATCCGGAGGCGCGTGCGCTGACGCGCGAAGCGGTGCCGGCCCGATCCTTCACTCTGGATCGGGCCGGCGCACGTGCGTGTGCGGGGACGCGCTCAGTCCCTCGGCTCGCCCGCGCGCGCGCCGAACCCGGCCTCTCGCGCCATGACGATGAGCGCGCTGCGGTCCGGGGCTCCCAGCTTCGTGACGATGCTGTAGACGTAGTTGCGGACGGTCTTGCTGGTCAGCACCAGCGTGCGCGCGATCGAGCCGTTGTCGAGGCCCCGGGCGACGAGCTCCAGCACATCCGCTTCTCGTTCGGTCAGCTCCGGGAAGCGCGCCGGGCGGCTCGCCGAGGCGCTGCCGGTGAGATACGCCACAGCCCGGGCGGCGACGTCGGCGCCGAACAGTGCCTGCCCCTCGGCCACGGCCTGGATGGCGCGCTCGACCTCGCGCGGTGCCGCGACCTTGAGCAGGTACCCGCGTGCGCCCGCGCGCATGGCTGCGAACAGCGAACGGTCGTCGCTGTGCATGGTGAGAACGAGGACGGCCACCGAGGGGTGGCGCTGGGTGATGGTGCGTGTGGCGTCGAGACCGGACTCCTGCCCGAGATCGAGGTCCATCAGCACGACGTCCGGCTCTCGCGCGGCAACGAGGGCGAGCGCGTCGGCGACGGATGCCGCGTCTCCGACCACCTCGACGCCCTCGAGGGTCTCGAGCAGCGAGATGATGCCGCGCCGGAAGAGCGGATGGTCGTCCACGACGGCCACCGTGACCGTCCGCGCTGTCTCGCCGTTCATGACCGTCGTCTCCGTTCCCCGCCGTCGGCGCTGCTCCGCCCGTCCGTCGCCGCGCGCGCGGCCTCCCACACCGACAGTGGCCGTCCCAACGTCCTTGCCATCAGAGCGCTCCGTCCCGGATCGGCACCGGCGGCACCGCCTCCGCGCCCGGCGCGGCCGCCTCGGCGGGCATCGGCGGACGGTCGAGCGCGCCGAGGTGCGCCCCGGCCGGCTCTCGCGCGATCCGCACCCGGACCGACGTGCCGGAGCTGCTCGTCGAGACCGTGAGCTCGCCGCCCAGCGCGGCGGCGCGCTCGCGCATCGACGCCATTCCCACGCCCGGGACGGCGTCCGAGGGGATGCCCGACCCGTCGTCGACGACCTCGAGGACCGCCGCTTCCTCGGTCGCGCGGACGCGGGCCGTGACGCTGCGCGCGCCCCCGTGCCGCACGGCGTTCGCGATGGCCTCCGCCGTGATGAAGTACAGCGTCTCGGCGATGTCCGCCGAAAGGTCGGCGGCCCCGGTCGCGTCGGCGCGCACGCGCAGCTGCGGCGAGTCGAATCGCCCGGCCAGGCGCGAGAGCATCTCGGGAAGCTCGTCCGGCTCGAACTGAGGCGTCGACACCTCGTCGGCGAGCGCGCGCACCTCACGCGCTCGCTCGCGCACGTCGTCCGCGAGCTCCGTCAGCAGCGCGCGGGCGCGCTCCGGGTCGCTCGGGCCGATGTTCACGGCGGCGGCAAGGGCGAAGCCCGTGCCGGCGAGGGCGGGGCCGAGGCCGTCGTGCAGCTCACGGCGGATCGCACGGCGTTCTTCGGCGCGCCGTGCGGCGAGCGCCGCGCGCGCGGCCTCCAGCAGGCGGTGCGACTCCGCCAGCCGCACCACGGTGGCGACCAGACCGGCCACGTCCGCCAGGACGGTCCGCGTGCGGCGGTCCAGCCGTTGGCCGGGCACGGGACCCGCCGTCAGCTCGCCCAGGGGTGTGTCGCCGATGGTGAGCGGCGTGCGGACCGCGTCCGCGGTGCGCGCGGACCCCGAGCTGACGTGCAGCTCGGCGGTCCGGATCTCGAGCCAGCCCAGGCGCAGCACCCGGCGCAGGGTGTCGGCCAGTTCCCGGACCCCTGCGGCGCCCGGCGGCAGTTCGCCGATTCTCCCGCCCAGACGGCCGAGCAGAGCCCCGGCGTCGGCCCCCTCGCCGTAGATGAGGCGGTCGATGCGGCGCTGCAGCCAGCCGCGCAGCGGCAGCACCGCCAGGGCGATCACGACCGGAACCACGAACGCGAGGGCTCCGCCGGCGCCGATCGTCGCGGGCACGAGCGCCACGACGGCGAGGTAGAGCACGACGCCACTCACGCTGAGCAGGAGCCACAGCAGCACGCGGCTCACCACGATGTCCACACCCCAGAGCCGCTCGCCGAGGATCACGACCACGATGCCCGCGGGGAAGAGGATCTGACCGAGCACGGGCGTCAGGAATGCGAAGTCGATGATCCAGCGGGGCGCGCCGACGTACTCGGGCAGCGCCTGGGCGATGTACGAGGCGGTCACGAAGAGCTGCCCGACCGCCAGCCACGCCAATCCGAACCGGGCGCGCCGGCGACGCGAGGCACGCCAGCGCGCGAACACGACGCCGCAGGACAGCAGCGAGATGGCCAGTGCGAGGCCGGACAGCGTGGTGTAGACGGGCGGCAGCATCGCCTGGTAGGCGGCGACATCGACGCCGAGCGGATTACGGGGTGGGACCGGCGCCTGGTTGGTCAGGGAGGCGACCGTTGCGACCGCGGCGATGGCTCCGGTCCCCATCACGACCCCACGCTGCCACCGCGGCAGCCGGTTGCGCGTCACGAGGAGCGGCACCGCCGCGATCAGGAAGGTCCCGGGAACGAAGGCCCACCCCGCCGCATATGCCAGCAGCCCCCAGAGCGGCAGGCCGTCGACGCGCGTGCCCAGCAGTCCGTACTGGATTCCGAAGGCCGCGAGCCCGGACCCCACGGCGTAGCAGGCGAGCGCGATGCCCACGGGGTGCGGCCGTCGGGCGAGGATGAGCGCACTCGCGGGGCCGTAGACGAGGGCGACCGTGACGTCGATGGGGTAGGCGAGCCGCCGGATCTCCTGCGGCGCCTCGGAGAGGAAGACGTCCGGCAGCGGGTCGGTCGGCAGTCGTGCGCCCCAGGCGAGAAACGCGGACGCCGCCACCAGCAGCCACGACGCTCCCCAGACGGCCGCCGCGACGCCCACCCGTCCGCGCGTGGCCGCGGTCATCGTGGGAACTCCGCCTCGATCGTGCCGGCGCCGGCCGCGACCGCGTCGCCGGTGTGCGCCCCGAACTCCCGCGCGCGACGCCGGATCGTCCTCGCGTCCTCCGGGTCGAACGGCCCCGGCTCGACGTGCACGGAGATGCGCGTGGATGTGTCGCCGAGGACGATGGAGCAGCGCGCCCACCGGATCGACTCGCTGCGCCGCGCGAGGTTCAGGCACTCGGCCAGCAGCAGGTAGACGCGCAGCTGATCGTCCGATGCGAGCACATCGGAGCCCCGCGCATCGATCTCGACCTGCAGCTCAGGCCCGGAAACCGCGGTCGAGAGCTCGCCGAGCGCGCCCTCGAGGTCTCCCTGGTCGAGCGCGGTGGGAAGCAGCATGCGGGACAGCCGGCGCACGTCCTCGGTGAGCGCCGAGGTGTCGGCACGCAGCGCCCGAAGTTCGTCGTTCCAGCGGCGGTCGCCGCGCGAGAGCATCGTCTCGGCGGCCGACAGCCGCATTCCGATGCCGGCGAGGGCCGGGGCGAGCGAGTCGTGCAGCTCGCCGTGCAGGAGCCGGCGCTCCTCGCGCTGCACCTCGAGCGTGCGGCGTCGCGTCGCGGCCACCTCCTCGTTCACGACGGCCAGTTGCACCGCGACCGCGATCAGGCCGGCGGTCTGTCGCAGGACCGGCAGGACGGCGTCCTGCAGCGAGTGCCGTCCGCCGCCGGTGAGCGTGAGGGTGCCGACGGGGCGCCCGGCCGAAGCGAGCGTCAGCGTGATGGGCGCACCGTCGGGGTGGCCGGCGGTTGCCCGTCCGGCTGCTCCGAGGTCGATGTCGACCGAGGCGAGAGTCCACGTGTCCTTGAGTGCGGTGGCCAGGTCGCCGAGGCCGCCCGAGCCCGGCCGCGCGAGGTGCTCTCCGAGCCGCGCGAGGACCTGCCTCGCGTCGGGAGGCGGAACCGCGAAGACGGCGTCGAGCCGTGCCCGGGTCATGCGGACCGTGGCGCCGAACACCAGGGCGAGCGCCGCCGCCGCGAGCGCCCCGCCGAGCCGCGGATCCATGCCCACGGAGGCCGCCGCCACTTCCACGGCCAGGTACGCGCTGATGCCGAAGGCGAGGGACTGTGCCACCGCGACGATGTCTCCCGTGTGTCGCGTCCGCGAGGTGACACCGCTCAGAGCCAGGATGCCGAGCGGCAGGAAGGCGTGGGAGAGGACGAATCCGGCGTCGGCGAGTCCGATCAGCGGTGCGGGCAGCTGCGGCAGCAGGCGCGCATAGCTCGCCAGCAGCAGGCTGGCGCCGAGCAGGAACCACCGCGACGCCGCGCGTTCGCGCGGGCTCGAGGGACGCCAGCCGCGCGCGATCACGACCGTGGCCGTTCCCAGGCTGAGGATCGCGACGGCGAGCGGTATGGGAACGTCCCATCCGGCCGACGGCAGGATCAGCCCGCCGAGGGTGGCGGCGATCTCCAGCACGAGGGCGGTCGCGCCGATCGCGACGCCCGCCCGCGGTGCCGGAATGTGGCGCGGCATGAGCAGCCAGGCGAGCAGTCCGAGCGCGGACAGCTCGGCGAGGCTCCACAGGTGCGACGTGACGACCAGCACCGCGAACAGCGGTGCGACGTCGGGGGACAGCATGTGCAGCACCGAGAACAGCGCGACCCAGCCGCTGAGCACCGAGAGAGCCCCCTCGATGAGCGCGACGTCGTACCGGCGGAACCGGATGCTGACCGCCGCGACAGGGGCGTAGATGCCCGCCGTCGTGAGAAGCCGCACCCAGGGCGTCAGATCCGCGTCCGTGGCCATGCCGACCCCGACGGCCGCCGCTACCGGCGCGATCGCGGCGGCGAGGACGAGCCCGGCCAGGACGGCGCGCACGCCGACTCGCCCCGCGGGGCGACGCGCCGTGGTGGCCAGCGATCGGGTGGTCATCGGCACAAGTATCCCGGCGGGACCGCTATGGGGCGAGCGCTTCTTCCCCGGGCACGGGATCGTGCCGGCGTCCGGGCGCGGGCGACGGCCGTCCGTGCGCCTCGATCAGGGCGCGCCAGCACCGCCGCCACCGCGTCGTCTCGGCTCGCGCCGGCGGGCGAGCCGCCGCGTCACCCGGAGGGCGGCCGGGCTCTCGGCCGGCGCCGGATGAGGGCGTTGGGTGCCGGCCGGTAGGTGCCGCGTCGGTCGATCCAGGGCGGTGCTTTGATGACTGGGATACCTGCGCGCATGCGGATGTCCCATCCGGAGCGGTCGAGGTTGTGGTGGTGCCACCAGCAGACGAGTACTCCGTTGTCGGTGTGGGTGGGGCCGCCGTTCGCGTGTTCGTCGACGTGGTGGATCTCGCACCACGCCGCCGGGATCGTGCACCCGGGGATGACGCATCCGCCGTCGCGGGCGGTGATCGCCCGGCGCTGGTGGGCGTTGAACACCCGCTCCGGAGTGCCGAGGCGGATGATCCTCCCGGTGCGGTCGTGGATGATCTTCTGCACGGCCCCGGTGCACGCGATCCGGTGCGCGGTGGACACCGGCACGCGGGTGTCGTCGATGCGCGCCGCGGCAGTGGGGTCGTGGAGATCGTCCTCGGCGACGGTGACCACCAGGGTCGGGGCGGCACCGCCGAGCGTGGGGGTCTCCGTCGCCTTCGCGGCGGCTTGGATGATCACGGCGAGCACGTCGTGCCGTTTCTGTGTGTTCGTGCGGGGGTCGTGCACGGCCTCGTCCTGTGACCAGGCTTCGGTTTCGTCCCGGTCTTCGGGGTCGAGGGTGGGGGTGAAGCGGACGGCGGGGTTCAGGTGCGCGTCGAGCAGTCGCTGCAGCCCGGCGGCGACCTCCGGGAGGAGGGATCCGCGTAGTGGGACGAGCCCGTCCCGGGGTGTGCCGAGGGTGAGGCCTCGGTTGCGGGTGGCGCGTTCGGCGTCGGGTTCGGGGCCGTCCTGGTCCAGGTACGCCGCCCAGGTGCGTGCATGCATCTCGACTTCCGCGAACGTCGGCGGGATCATGCCGGCCTGCTCTTCCAGGGCACCGGTGGCGTACGCCACGGTGGTGGCTTCGGCCGCGTCCCACTGCTGAGGGTCGGCGCGGTCCTCCACCCGTGCGAGGGAGCCGGTGATCTCGTGCGTCGCGTCCACACCGAGGGTGCCGTCTCGTAGTGCTTGGCCGACGTGGGGGAACCGGGCCGGGAGTTCGTCTCCGGTCAGCGACATCCGGGGTCGGGTGCGCTTGTCCAACCGGATACGGGCGTTGATCGTCTTCGCCGACACCCGGGTGGTGCGCTCGAGCAGTTCGACCCCGTTGCGGCACCCGAACTTCGCCGAGAGGCGGTCCTCGGAGTCGCGGGCAGACCGGACGTCCACCTCGCCGGCCAGGCGCACTCGGGCGGCGTCGACCATCCGCCCCAGTGCCTCTACCGTGCCGACCGCGGCGACCAGATCGGCGTCCGCCAGGGCCCCGGTCTGCTGAATCAGGGCACGCAACGCATCGACCGAAGCGAGGACATCCCGCCCCTCGTCACTGGTCGCGTACCGCTGTTCCATACCCCCACGGTAGGCCGGACCACCGACATTCGAGGCGCCGGGAAACCGCCGATCCACACCTGAAAACCAACCCCGTGGACAACTCGCCCCGGGCCCGTGCTGGGGACGAGAAGTCGGCGCCGTCAGGGGAGCGGAGGGGCGGTGTCGAAGCCGAGACTCAGGCGGCGCAGCAGTGCCGCCAGGCGCTCGCGCTCCGTGCCCGTGAGGCGGCGCAGCAGCTCAGACTCGGCGTCCATGAGGCGCGTGATCGCGGCGTCCACCCGGACCCGGCCCTCGTCCGTGAGCGTCACCAGTACGCTGCGGCCGTCGGCCGGGTCGGACTCCCGCCGCACGAAGCCGCGCTCCACCAGCCGGTCGATGCGGTTCGTCATGGTGCCGCTCGACACCAGCGTCTGCTGCAGCAGTTGCTTGGGGCTCAGCTGGTACGGCTCGCCGGCCCGACGCAGCGCCGACAGCACGTCCCACTCCCACGGGTCGATGTCGGTGCGCCGGAACGCGTCCCGTCGCGCACGGTCGAGGTGGCGCGACAGCCGGTCCACGCGCGAGAGCACCTCCATCGGAGAGAAGTCGAGGTCGGGGCGCTGCTGCTCCCACGCGCCCACGATCCGATCGACCTCGTCCGTCTCCGATGCCATCCCGCCATTATCCCCCGGGGTGTCCGGTCCCCGCGGACCCGGGCGCCCGCGCGACGCGCGCGTGACGGCACCCCCGTCAGTGGCAGACTTGTCGAGCGGCCGCGCTTCGGTGAGCGGCCGCGGTCCGCCATGGTGTAACGGCAGCACGACAGCCTTTGGAGCTGTGAGGACCAGGTTCGAATCCTGGTGGCGGAGCATGACCCAGAGTGAGACGGCGAGCCAGGCCGAGCTGGCGATCGTGATCCTTGCGGCCGGTCAGGGCACCCGCATGCGGTCGGCCCTGCCCAAGGTCCTCCATCGCATCGGCGGACGCACCCTCGTCGGCCATGTGCTCCACACGGCTCAGCAGCTGCCGGCCTCGATCGTGCACGTGGTCGTCCGGCACGAACGCGACCGCGTCGTCGAGGCGGTCTCCGACGTGCCCGGCGTGCGGATCGTCGACCAGGACGACGTGCCCGGCACGGGGCGCGCCGTGCAGCTCGCGGTCGAGGCGCTGCCGGGCGAGTTCGACGGCGACGTGCTCGTCCTGAGCGGCGACGTCCCGCTGCTCGAGCCGGAGACGCTCGCCGGCCTGCTCGACGAGCATCGCGCCTCCGGGGCCGAAGCGACCCTGCTGAGCGCGACGCTCGACGACCCGACCGGCTACGGCCGCATCGTCCGCCACGACGACGGGTCGGTCGCCCGCATCGTCGAGCAGAAGGACGCCTCGCCCGAGGAGGCCGCGATCGCCGAGATCAACGCGGGCGTGTATGTCTTCCGGGTCGCCTCGCTTCGCGGCGGACTCACCCGCGTGGGGACGTCCAACGCGCAGGGGGAGATGTACCTCACGGACGTGATCCGGCTGCTGCGCGAGGACGGTGGGCACGTCGCGGTGCGCACCGCGGACGACGCGCGGATCGCCCTGGGCGTCAACGACCGCATCCAGCTCTCGGAGGCCGCCGCGATCCTCAACGCGCGCACCGTGCGACGCTGGCAGCGCGAGGGCGTGACCGTGCAGGATCCCGCCACCACGTGGATCGACGACACGGCGACGCTCGCGCAGGACGTCACCATCCTCCCCAACACGCACGTGCTGGGCGCCACGACGATCGGCGAGGGAGCCACGATCGGCCCCGACACGTCGCTCGTCGACTGCGAGGTCGGGGAGGGAGCGACCGTGCGGCGGGCCGACGCCACGCTCGCCGTGATCGGGGCGGGGGCGACCGTCGGGCCCTACGCCTACCTGCGCGCGGGCGCCGAACTGGCCCCGCGCGCGAAGGTCGGCACCTACGTCGAGGTCAAGAACTCCCAGATCGGCGAGGGCAGCAAGGTGCCCCACCTGTCGTACATCGGGGACACCACGATCGGCCGCGGCGTGAACCTGGGCGCCGGTGCGATCACCGCGAACTACGACGACATCACCAAGCACCGCACCGAGATCGAGGACGAGGTCCACACCGGCTCGCATAACGTCTTCGTCGCGCCCGTTAGGATTGCTGCTGGCGCGAAGACGGGAGCGGGGGCGGTCATCCGAAAGGACGTCCCGGCGGGGGCCCTGGCTCTGAGCGTCTCCCCTCAGCGGAACATCGAGGGGTGGGTCGAGAAGAACAGGGCGGGCACCGCCGCGGCCGCGGCCGCGGAGCGCGCCCGAACGGCAGAAAAGGCGGCCGATGGCGCGCAAGAGCAAGACGACGACTGACCACGAGCTGAAACGGGGCATCGCACCCGGACTGGTCGCCAAGACGAAGAAGCGGCTGGTGCTCGTGTCGGGCGGCTCGCACCCCGAGCTCGCCGATCAGATCGCCGCGCAACTCGACATCGCCGTCGCTCCGACCGAGCGCCGGACCTTCGCCTCCGGCGAGATCTACACGCGATTCGAGACGTCGATGCGCGGGTGTGACGTGTTCGTGATCCAGACCTTCGGCCAGCCGGTCAACGAGTGGATCATGGAGATGCTCATCATGATCGACGCGCTCAAGCGCGCGTCGGCCAAGCGCATCACGGTCGTCGCGCCCTACTATCCCTACTCGCGGCAGGACAAGAAGGGGCGCGGGCGCGAGCCCATCTCCGCGCGCCTGGTCACCGACCTGATTGCGACCGCCGGCGCCGACCGCATCATGAGCGTCGACCTCCACGCCGCCCAGATTCAGGGGTTCTTCGACGGCCCCGTCGACCACCTGTTCGCCAAGCCGATCCTGCAGCGCTACTTCGAGGAATCGCTGCAGGGGGAGGACCGCGAGACGCTGACGGTCGTGTCGCCCGACATGGGCCGCGTGCGCGTGGCCGACATGTGGGCCGACGCCTTCGGTGCGCCGCTCGCGATCATCCACAAGCGCCGCGATCCCAAGGTCGCCAACCAGGTGACGGTTCACGACATCGTCGGCGAGGTCGAGGGACGCACCTGCCTGCTGGTCGACGACATGATCGACACGGGCGGCACGATCGTCAAGGCGGCACAGGCGTTGAAGGCGAACGGTGCCGGCAAGGTGATCGTCGCCGCCACTCACGCGATCTTCAGCCATCCCGCCGTCGAGCGCCTCCAGGACGCCTCGATCGACGAGGTCGTCGTGACCGACACCGTGCCGCTCGACCCGGAGCGGCGCTTCGACAAGCTCACGGTGCTCTCCGCCGCGCCGCTCCTCGCGCGCGCGATCAAGGAGGTCTTCGACGACGGGTCCGTCACGAGCATGTTCGACGGCGCAGCCTGAGTCGGCGCGCTCGTACGGCGGGCGGGGGAGCGCTGCTCCTCCGCCCGCCGTGTCGTTCAGGCGTCGGCGCGCGGCACCTCGACGTCGAGCACCCACGTCACGCCGAAGCGGTCGCGCAGCATGCCGTACAGGGGCGCCCAGCCCGACGGCCCGAGCGGCACGACGACCGAGGCGTCGGCCGACAGGGCGTCCCAGTAGCGCGTGAGCTCGGATGCGTCCTGGCCCCGCACCGACACGAAGACCGGGATCACCCCTGGTTCGTAGGCCGTGTGCCCCGGCACGTCGTACGCCATGATCCGGAATCCGTCGCGCGACGCCACCTGGCCCCACATGATCTGGCCCGCCTCGGCCTGGTCGGTGACGGCGCCCGCGTCGGCGTAGGTGACGACCGCGAGCTCCCCTCCGAACACGTCGCGGTAGAACTCCAGCGCGCGGCGCGCATCGCCGCGGAAGTTGAGATGGGTGGTGGTCTGGATGGCCATATCGGCTCCTTCTCGCTGATTCAGCCGCCTCGACGCGGGCGGTCCCCTCACTCTCCCGGGGGTAGAGGTCAGATCTTGTCCGCTACCGGAAATAGGGTGGGCACATGGCTCAGACGACGTCGCGGCTCCTCCTGCTGCTGTCGCTGCTTCAGGCCCGCCGGGAGTGGCCCGGCCCGGAGCTGGCGGCGCGGCTAGCGGTGGCACCGCGCACGCTCCGTCGCGACGTCGAACGCCTGCGCGAGATGGGATACCGGATCGACGGGGCCAAGGGGCCCTACGGCGGCTACCGTCTCGCAGCCGGATCCGACCTGCCGCCGCTGCTGTTCGACGACGAGCAGGCGCTGGCTCTCGCGGTGGCGCTCCGCTCGGCGAGCGTGGCCGACGCGGGCCTCGGCGAGGCGGCCGCACGTGCTCTCGCCTCACTCCGGCAGGTGATGCCCGGCCGGTTGCGCAGCCGGATGTCTGCGCTCGCGTTCAGCACCGCCCCCGACATCGCGACGCCCCGGCGCGCCGTGCCGTCGCCCGACGTCCTGACGACGCTCTCGGCTGCCGTGCGCGACCTGGCGGTGGTGCGGTTCGACTATGAGCCGGCGCCGGGGCCCGCAGCCGACGGCGGCCTGCACGTGGATGGGACGGAGCATCCGGAACGGCTCCGTCACGCGGAGCGGCGACGCGTGGAGCCGCACGCGCTGGTGACCTGGCGCTCGTGGTGGTACCTGCTCGCGTGGGACCTCGACCGCGAGGACTGGCGCACGTTCCGGGTGGAGCGCATCCACCCGCGCACGCCGACGGGACCGCGCTTCCGTCCGCGTCCTATCCCCGGGGCGGACGCGGGCCGTTTCGTCGCGGCCCGGTTCCGCGGCGCCGAGCGGCACGACGAGTGGCCCTGCGTCGGCACCGTCGTGCTGGGTCTTCGCGCGGCCGCGGTGATCCCCTTCGCCGGCGACGGAGTCGTGGAGGATCTCGGCGGCGAGCGCTGTCGGCTACGCGTCGGATCGTGGTCGTGGGTCGCGCTCGCGGCCGCGCTGGGCCGCTTCGACGCCACGATCGAGGAGGCGTCTCCCGCTGAGCTCGTCGATGCGTTCGCCGTGCTGGCGGGCCGTTTCGCGCGCGCGGCGGGCCAGACCTCTGCGTCGGTGCGGGCTCAGGGGCCTGGCGCGGGCTGAGTGCCCGGCTCCGCCCGAGCTCCCGCGGGCGCGGCGGGTGCGTCCTCGGCCGCCCGCGCGGTGGCGCCGGCGGGAGGAGTCGCCTGTGCCCCCGGGTCGGGCGGTTTGGCCGGGAGCGTCACCGCGAAGGTCGTGTCGCCCGGGGTGCTCGTCACACGGATGTCACCGTGGTGGGCGTCGACGATCGCCTTGGCGATCGACAGCCCCAGGCCCGTGCCGCCCGTCGCGCGGGCGCGCGACCGGTCGCCGCGCGCGAAGCGCGTGAACAGCTCGCGCTGCAGGCCAGGAGAGATGCCCGGGCCGTCGTCGTGCACGCGCAGGACCGCCCGCGTCGCACTGCCCTCGCCCGCCCGTGCCAGCGACACCGACACCGTCGTTCCAGGCGGCGTGTGCGTGCGCGCGTTCGCGAGCAGGTTCCCGACCACCTGATGCAGGCGCCCGGCGTCCCCCGCCACGATGACGGGCTCGTGCGGCATGTCGATACGCCAGTTGTGCTCCGGGCCGGCCACCCGCTGATCCGCGACCGCTTCCAGCGCGACCTGCGCGAGGTCGACGGCGCCGTACACCAGCTCCTGTCCCTCGTCGAGCCGGGCGAGCAGCAGGAGATCCTCCACCAGCGCCGTCATCCGCACCGACTGCGCCTGGATGCGCTCGAGCGAGGGGGCGATGACGCTGTTGCCATCCGCCCGTCCCAGAGCGGGATCGCGCAGCGAGAGCTCGGAGTATCCCCGGATCGAGGCCAGAGGAGTGCGCAGCTCGTGGCTGGCATCCGCCACGAAGCGCCGCATCCGCTCCTCGTTGCGCTGGCGTGCATGCAGCGAGGCGTCCACATGGTCGAGCAGCGTGTTGAGGGCCGCGCCCACCTGCCCGATCTCCGTGCGGGGATCGGCCTGCTCGACCGGCACGCGCTCCTCGATCGACACGGTGCCGTGGTCGAGGGGACGGCGCGCCACGCGGGTCGCGGTCTCCGCCACGGCACGCAGCGGCTTGAGCCCCTGACGGATCACCACCGTGATGGCGCCGCCCAGCACGAACAGCCCGCCCGCCGTCGCGAGCGTGATGGTCGTGAGCATCTGCCCGACCGTGGCCCGCACCTCCGCGGTGGACTGCCCCATGAGGACGTAGGCGCCCGGGGTCCTGCCGAGGCGGACGCGGTAGTCGCCGAGGCCCGGGATCGTCGCGGTCGCGATGTCGGAGTCGCGGCGGTCGACCGTGAGCCCGGCGAGCTGAGCGGGCGTGAGCCTGTCGATCGAGAGGTTGTCGTCGACGACGGCGCCGCTGCGCTGCCCCTGGGCTGTCTCCAGGATCAGCACGGTGCCGGGCGGGACGGGCCTGCCGTCGAGCACGACCGCGGCGTCCTGCCCGGGGGCCGCCGTCACGAGCCACCCCTCCGCGCTCGCCACCATGGCGTTCACCTGATCGGTGAGGCGCCCCTCCAGCACGCTGTTGAGGATGAGGCTCGTGACGAAGGCCACCACGACGAAGATCAGCGAGACGAACCCGAAGACCGTGAGCATGAGCCGCGCCTGGAACGACAGCGGCCGGCGCTCCCGCGCGCGTCGCTCGTCGGCCGCGCCCTGCTCGTGCATCATGGCCGGCTCCGGCGGATCACTGGGGGGCCTTGATCATGTACCCGACGCCGCGGACCGTGTGGATCAGCGGCTCGCGCCCATGGTCGATCTTCTTGCGCAGGTAGGAGATGTACAGCTCGACGACGCTCGAGCGGCCCCCGAAGTCGTAGTTCCACACTCGGTCGAGGATCTGAGCCTTGGACACGACGCGGCGCTGGTTGCGCATGAGGAAGCGCAGGAGCTCGAACTCGGTCGCCGTCAGCTCGATCTCCGTGCCCGCGCGCTCGACCTCGTGGCTGTCCTCGTTCAGGCTCAGGTCGCCCACGCGCAGGATCGGCTCGGCGTCGGCGGCATGCACGCTGCCGGCACGGCGCATGAGGGCGCGGAGGCGGGCGACGACCTCCTCGAGGCTGAACGGCTTGGTGACGTAGTCGTCGCCGCCGGCCGTGAGCCCGGCGACGCGGTCCGAGACGGCGTCCTTGGCGGTGAGGAAGAGCACGGGCACGTCGTCGCCCGATTGCCGCAGCCGCTGCAGCACGGACATCCCGTCGAGGTCGGGCATCATGATGTCCAGCACGAGGGCGTCGGGGCGGAACTCCTTCACGGCGCTCAGGGCCTCGAAACCGCTGCCGGCCGTGCGCACCTCCCAGCCCTCCATCTTCAACGCCATCGACAGCAGGTCGGTGAGCATCTGCTCGTCGTCGACCACGAGGACGCGCACGGGCGTACCGTCGGCGCGCAGCAGGGGAGCAGGGGAGGCGCTCATGGCCCCATTCTGCGCCGGTTCCTATGACGTTGCTATGGAGAAGGCTATGCGTGGGGTGTGAGCGGTGGCGCGGTCCGGCATGACCGGCTCAGTGCGTGTCCTCGGCCTCCACCTCGGTGCGGTCGCCCGACCACAGGGTGTGGAAGGTGCCGGGCTTGTCGATCCGCTTGTAGGTGTGGGCGCCGAAGAAGTCGCGCTGGCCCTGGACGAGGGCGGCGGGGAGTCGCTCGGCGCGGATGCCGTCGTAGTAGGCCAGCGAGGAGGAGAACGCGGGGGAGGGGATGCCGGCCTGCGCGGCTGCGACGACGACGCGGCGCCAGGCGGCCTGGCCGCGGGAGAGCGCGTCGGCGAAGTAGGGCGCGGCCATGAGCAGGGGCTGGTCGGGCGCTTCGCCGTACGCGTCGGCGATGCGGTTCAGGAACTGGGCGCGGATGATGCATCCCGCGCGCCAGATCTTCGAGATCGCGGCGAGGTCGATGCTCCAGCCGTACTGCTCGGCGCCGGCGCGGATCTCGTCGAAGCCCTGCGAGTACGCGACGATCTTCGACGCGAACAGCGCCTGCCGCACGTCCTCGATGAACGCGTCCGCATCGGCCACCTCGAACTCCTCGTCGGGGCCCGGGAGCGCGGCGCCGGCGGCGCGCTGGTCGGGACGCGACGACAGCGACCGCGCGAACGTGGCTTCGGCGATGCCCGAGACCGGGACGCCCAGCGACAGCGCGGTCTGCACCGTCCAGGCACCCGTGCCCTTGGCGCCGGCCTGGTCGAGGATGACGTCGACGAGGGGCTGACCGGTGGCTGCGTCCACCTGGCGGAGCACCTCGGCGGTGATCTCGATCAGGTACGACTCCAGCTCCCCGGTGTTCCACTCGGCGAACACGTCGGCGATCTCGGCGGGGGTCTTGCCGGTGCCGCGGCGGATGAGGTCGTACGCCTCCGCGATCAGCTGCATGTCGGCGTACTCGATGCCGTTGTGCACCATCTTCACGAAGTGGCCCGCGCCGTCGTGGCCCACGTGCGTCACGCACGGCTCCCCGTCCGGGGCGACCGCCGCGATCGACCGCAGGATCGGCCCGAGCGTGACCCACGACTCGTCGGGGCCGCCCGGCATGATCGACGGTCCCGTCAGGGCGCCCTCTTCGCCGCCGGAGATGCCCGCGCCGACGAAGTTGATGCCGGTCTCACGCACCGCCTTCTCGCGGCGGATCGTGTCGGTGAACAGCGCGTTGCCGCCGTCGACGATGATGTCGCCCGGCTCGAACACCTCCGTCAACGCGGTGATCACCGCGTCCGTGGCCGCGCCGGCCTTGACCATGATGATCGCGGTGCGCGGCTTCGCGAGCGTCGCCGCGAACTCCTCATACGAGTAGGCCGGCACGAACTCGGCCTCGGGGTGCTCCGACACGAGCAGATCCGTCTTGTCCCGGCTGCGGTTGAACACCGCGACCGTGTTGCCCTCGCGGCTGGCGAGGTTGCGGGCGAGGTTCGAACCCATCACCGCGAGGCCCACGACCCCGATGTTGGCAACGGCAGGGGCGGTCGAAGCGTCGGTCACGCGGATCTCCTGGGCATCAGGTCCGGACGGGGTACGGCACCAGGCTAGCCCCACCCGGCGACGCGGCGCGCGGCCCGGGCGGCCCGGTCGCGCCGGGTGGACCGAGTCGCTCAGTCCTTGCGGTAGCCCGAGCGGCCGAGCGCGAAGAACGCGCCGACGATCAGGACGCCGCCGATGGCGGACATGAGACCGATGATGAGGACGAGGAGGTGCGACGGGTCGATCACGGGTGCTCCTTGGCTGAGGGCGGGGCAGAGGGCGCGTATTCACGGTACCCGTTCGTCGGGTAGCATGGGTAAACGACCTCGGCGAGGGCGAGCCGCGCGCGTGCGCCGGCAGCCGTTATCGACGCGGGTGGTGCGAGCCTCGGGGCCTCTCCTCACGCGTCGGCGCCTCTCAAGCAGACGCTCGAGTCGAGAACACACAGACCATCGCGCGGCACAGTTTCCGTCGCGTGCCCACGAGGAGAGACAGCATGTCCGACCAGACCACGCTCAGCGCCGAGGTGCGCACCCAGTTCGGCAAGGGCTTCGCCCGCCGTCTGCGCGCCGCGCACAAGATCCCCGCCGTCCTGTACGGCCACGGCACCGAGCCCGTGCACCTGGCGCTCCCGGGCCACGAGACGCTCCTGCTCGTCCGTCGCGCGAACGCGCTCGTCGAGCTCGACATCGAGGGCCGCAAGCAGCTCGCGCTCGTGAAGGACGTCCAGCGCGACCCGGTGCGCCAGGTCATCGAGCACGTCGATCTCGTCGTGATCAACAAGGGCGAGAAGGTGCACGTGGATGTGCCGCTCGTGGTCGTCGGCGAGCCCTTCGCCGGCACGATCGCCAATCTCGATGCGACCTCGCTGTCGCTGGAGGTGCTCGCCACCGACATCCCCGACCACATCGAGGTCGACGTCGAGGGCCTGGAGGACGGCGCGCAGATCACCGCCGCCGACGTGAAGCTGCCCGAGGGTGCCACGCTCGTGACCGAGCCCGACACGCTCGTGATCGCGGTCGCGACGCCGCAGCTCGACACGACCTCGGACGCCGAGGGCGACGCCGAGGCTCCCGCCGAGGAGAGCTCCTCGGACGAGGCCGCCGAGTAACACCGGCTCTGCTACGGCACGAGGGGGCGCGAGCGATCGCGTCCCCTCGTCCTGTTCTGCGGCAGGATCGAGGCGGGTCGAGACGGGCGGCCGGAGGAGGAGGGCATTCGCGATGGCGGAGACATGGCTGATCGTGGGGCTGGGCAACCCCGGCCCCCGCTACGAGGCGACGCGGCACAACGTCGGCCAGATGGTCGTCGACGAGCTCGCGGCGCGCCGCTCCGAGCCGTTCCGGCAGCACAGGGCGAACGCGCGCGTCGCGGAGACCTGGCTGCGTCCGGGGGCCGCGAAGCTGATCCTCGCCAAGCCCAACTCCTTCATGAACGTCTCCGGCGGGCCCGTGGCCGGTCTGGCGCGCTTCTACAGCACGGATGCCGCGCACGTGGTCATCGTGCACGACGAGCTCGACATCCCGTTCGACTCGCTGCGGCTCAAGTCCGGCGGCGGTCACGGCGGCCACAACGGCGTGCGCGATGTCGCCAAGGCGCTCGCCACGCCCGAGTTCCTGCGGGTGCGCGTCGGCATCGGCCGGCCCCCGGGCCGTCAGGACCCTGCCGACTGGGTGCTCGACCCCTTCAGCGCCGGGGAGCGCCAGACCCTCCCGATCCTGATCTCGGACGCCGCCGACGCCGTCGAGCGGATCGTCGAGGACGGACTCGTGGCCGCCCAGCAGAGGTTCCACGCGCCGAAGGGCGAGTAGAGCCGGCTCCGGCGGCACCTCCCGAGGCCGCGCCGCTGAGCGGCCCGGCCTCAGAGGGCCGCGGTCGCGCCCATGCCGATGCTCAGCCCGACGAACGCCGCGAAGCCGGCGACGGCCGGGCCGATTCCGGCGACGACGATCGCGGCGATCGCGCTGCCGCGCCCCCGGCGCTGCACCGTCGCGACGATGCCCTGCACGAGCGCCCACACGCCGAGCCCCGTGCCCGCCCAGCCGGCGATCTCGGCCAGCAGGACCCACGAGCGCACGGGGGTGAGGAGCTCGGGCCCCGGGTTCACGGCGCTCAGGAGGTCGTCGCCCACGCCGGCGCCGATCGCGCCGCACGCGATGGCGAGCGCGGCGCTCGACCCGATCGTCGCGATCAGCGCCAGCAGCAGCGCGATGCGCCCGAGAGCGGCGGATCGTCGGGGCTCGGGAGCCTGCAGCGCCGCCGCGTAGCGGGGATCGCGCGGCGGCACATACGGCGCAGCCGGGGGTGTGTAGCCCGGCACGGGCTGCGGCGGGAAGTCCGGATGGTGCGGGGCGCTCACGGCACCACCCTATGACGCCGGGTGGCAGCCCGGGAGCGCGGCTCACCATGCGCAATACGCGCTCGAAGCCGGTCGTCGTGTAGCCTGTGCGCATCTCGCATGCAAGCACTGGCACAAATGCCAGTATACAGGCCGGAGGGGCGCATGGAGGCCGGAGGGCGCATGGACTACGCCGGGTTCGTCGCTGTGCACCGCCTCCGCGCGCCGTCCGTGCCCGCGGAGGTGCGCCGGCGCGCTGGGTCGGACGCGGTGCTCGCGGACGCCCTGATCGGCTACGAGCTGGCGTGCCGCTGGGGCGAGATCCTGCACCGCCTCCTGTCCGACGGATCCCGTCCGTCCTACGACGAGCACGTCTCCCTGCTCGACGACGAATACGCGCCCTGGGCCAACCGCTGGTACTCCGAGCTGCTCGTCAGCATCTGGGCCTACCGCGAGGCCGTCTCGGCGTACCTCGCCTCCGCTCCGGCGACCGGCGGGCGGCCGGCGCCCCCTCCCGAGCTCCTCGCCGAGACGCAGCGGCTCACGGGACTGCTCGACCTTCTGCGCTTCCATGTGTCGCAGCGGTTCTTCCAGGCGGGGTGGATGGGCACGCTGTTCCCGGAGCGCTTCGGTCGCCGCGGCACCGAACGGTTCTTCCCCGGGATGGCCGCCCGAACGCGGCTGAGCATGGCCCGCCAGGGCGTCGATCTGGTCGAGCTGCGCGAGGCGGCCGCATCGCTGGAGGCGCGCGGCATCGACGAAGCGCGCGAGCTGCGTCGCGCGACGAACGGCGTGCTCGCCGAGCTGGACACGGGCGTGATGCTGGCGGAGTCGATCGCGCGCTACCCGCAGGACCGGATCGCGGCCCTGCCCGCGCCCCCGCAGTTCGAGCAGTTCGCGGGCCCCGCCAACGCCGACTTCCTCCTGATCGACGTGAGGTCCCGGCGCGTGCGCGGCATCCAGGTGAAGTCGACTGTGCGCGCTGTGCAGAAGCGCGACATCGACGCGGATCGCATCTCGCTGCTGTCGGTGGCCGAGGACCTCCAGAGCTACGCGGTCCCGCCGGGGGTGCAGCGGGCGGGGGAACGCGTCCCGTGGCCCGGTGTCCTGGCGCTGCGCGCGCTCACCGTCGGAACGTACGTCACGGCGCTCGCGAGCCACATGTCGCGCAAGGAGTTCGAGGCCTACAAGAGCCGCGCCACGGAGCTGCTGCCCGACAGCATTCCCGAGGCGTCGCGCCGGCTCGTGGTGATCGCCGAGTCGGCCGAGCGGGAGCGTCGAGCCACGCCCGCGCGTCCGCCGCGACCGGTGTCGGCGAAGGTCGCATGGCGCCGGTTCAAGCAGCGGGAACGCGCGCGCTTCGATCAGATCGTGTCCCTCGCGTATGCGCGCGCTCTCGAGGACCTGGCCGCCCCCGAAGGGCGCGTCCCGCGCTCCTGACGGGCCGAGCCTAGAGGAGGCGCATGCGCCCGAATCCGTACGTCGTGCGCGCGCCCGCCCCCAGGTACTCGGCCATCCGGAGCAGCGAGGCGAAGCGCGCCAGCACGACCTCTTCGTCGCCGCGGTACGTGACTTCCCCGACGAACCCGGGCACGATGCGCTGATTCGCCAGCCGCAGCACCTCCGTGCGGCCCGCGACGCGGGAGACCCAGAGGGTCGCGCGTTCCGCGGGTGTGGCCTCGAGGCGGGGGATGCCGGCCGGGGCGAGCGTGTTCCAGCGCGCGGCGAGCGACACGAAGAGCGAACCCGGGTCCACCCAGGGGGTCGTGCTCTTCCCGTGCCGCAGGGTCGTGGCGGTCAGGTACCGCACCGCGAGCAGCCGCGGTGCCGAGCCCGGTTCGCACACGAGGCGCGTCCAGGGGGCGGCGCTGTCCGGGCCGGCGGACGCCTCGCGGAGGGTGAGGACCGCCTCCCCGAGACGCAGCCGGCCATCATCACGCGCGCGCCGCAGCAGGCGCTGCGCGAGCGCGGGACGCGCCACACCGACCTCGAGCACGCCGCCGTCCGTCTGCGGAGTCCACCACGCGCTCCACGCCTTCGCCGGTCCGTTGTGGGGCGACAGCGCGTCCTCCTCCTCGTCGCCGAGCCAGGCACTGACCGCGCCGTGCAGATGGTGCGGGCGTGGCGGTTCCGCCGATCCGGCGAAGCGCAGCAGATACCGCGCGAGCGCCGCGTCCGCAGCGCCGGCGGCGCCCAACGGCGCAGGATCCCGCACGGAAACATCAGCATATATGCGGGTGTCCACGATCGATCACGCTAGTGGAGCGGTCGAGGCTGGGACAAGGGCCGCGCGCATCCGGGTCGCGTCCCGGCGGTGGATCCCCGGGAGCCCCGGCCGCATCCGCCGCGTAGAATCCTCTGGTGACTGTTCAGGGGATCGTGCGCGCCCTCGAGACCGCCGAATCGTTCCGGGACGCTCTCACCGCCTCGTCCGTCGATGCCGATCTGTCGCTCGTCGACGGTCTCGACGCCCCCGCGCTCGCCGCGCTCCTGGCGCGCCGAACCGCGGCGGGCCAGCCCGCGGCCCTGCTCGCGATCGCCCCGACGGGGCGGCGCGCCGAGAGCCTCGGCGCCGCCCTCGGCGCGCTGATGCCCGGCGCCGAGGTGCTGCACTTCCCCGCGTGGGAGACGCTGCCCCACGAGCGGCTCAGCCCCAGCGCAGAGACGGTCGGGCGCCGTCTTGCCGTGCTGCGCCGTCTTGCCGACGGGGACGGCGCGACGCCGCTCGTCGTGACGGCCTCCGTGCGGGCCGCCATCCAGCCGCTCGCGCGCGACCTCGACCGGGTCGTGCCGATCCGGCTCGCGGTCGGAAGCCGCGGCCACGACCTCGACGACATCGCGGCGCGTCTCGTGGCGCTCGCCTATGCGCGCGTGGACATGGTCTCGCGACGCGGTGAGTTCGCCGTGCGCGGCGGCATCCTCGACGTCTTCCCACCCGTGGCGGACCACCCGCTCCGGATCGAGCTGTTCGGCGACGAGGTGGATCAGATCCGCGCGTTCTCGGTCGCGGACCAGCGGTCCCTCCCGGGTGAGGTGCGCGAGGTCGAGCTCGTGCCGAGCCGCGAGCTGCTGCTGACCGACGCGGTGCGCGACCGTGCCCGAGAGCTCCGCGACGAGCTGCCGGGCGTCGCGCAGCTGCTCGAGAAGATGGCGCAGGGCATCCCCGTCGAGGGCATGGAGTCGCTCACGCCCGCCGTCGCCGGCCCGCTCGTCTCGCTCCCGACGTACCTGCCGCGCGGCACCGCCGTCGCCCTCGTCGATCCCGAGCGCGCCGTGTCCCGCGCCCTGACCCTGGGGGAGACCAACCGCGAGTTCCTTCAGGCGGCCTGGAGCGCCGCGACGAGCGGCGCCGAGGCCCCCATCAACCTGGACGCGGGTGACTTCCTCACCCTTTCCCGCCTGCACGAGGACGTGCGCGAGCGCGGGGGCGTCTGGTGGACGCTCAGTCCGTTCGACTCGGGCGCCGCCGAGACCGCGGCGGAACTCGACGAGCTCGCCGGCGACGGCGTGACGATCGCCCCCGATCCGGGGGCCGCGATCCGTGTCGACGGATCCGCGGTGCCCTCCTTCCAGGGTAACATCGACGGCGCGACCGCACACGTGGCCCAGCGGCTCGGCGAGGGGTGGCGCGTCGTCGTGGCGGCCGGCGGCGCCGGTCTCGTGGAGCGGGCGCGCGACGTGCTCGCCGAGCGGGGCCTGGCGGCGCGCATCGTGGACTCGCTCGACGAGGAGCCCGAGGCGGGGGTCGCGACGCTCGTCTGCGCGAGCATCGAGCGCGGATTCGAGTCGCCCGAGGCGCGCCTGGCCGTCCTCACCGAGAACGAGTTCTACGGGCGCACGATCGGCGGCGATTCCCGCGTCGTCAAGAAGCTCGCGACGCGGCGCCGCAACGTCGTCGACCCGCTCCAGCTCAAGCCCGGCGACTACGTCGTGCACGCCACTCACGGCATCGGGCGCTTCGTGGAGATGACGCAGCGCGAGGTGTCCGGGGGTGGCCGCAACGCGACCAAGAGCACGCGCGACTATCTCGTGCTCGAGTACGCGCCGTCCAAGCGCGGCTATCCGGGCGACAAGCTGTACGTGCCCACCGATCAGCTCGACCTGCTCTCGAAGTACGTGGGCGGGGAGTCGCCCGCGCTGTCGAAGATGGGCGGCAGCGACTGGGCGCAGGCCAAGGGCAAGGCGCGCAGGGCCGTGCGCGACATCGCCGTGGAGCTGGTCAAGCTCTACTCGGCGCGGATGGCGGCGAAGGGCCACGCGTTCGGCCCGGACACGCCCTGGCAGCGGGAGCTGGAGGAGGCGTTCCCGTTCGCGGAGACCCCGGACCAGCTGCAGACCATCGACGAGGTCAAGCGCGACATGGAGCGGCCCATCCCGATGGACCGCCTGCTGTCGGGCGACGTCGGGTTCGGCAAGACCGAGGTCGCCGTGCGCGCCGCGTTCAAGGCCATCCAGGACGGCAAGCAGGTCGCGATGCTCGTGCCGACGACGCTCCTGGTCAAGCAGCACCTCGACACCTTCACGGAGCGCTTCGCGGGCTTCCCCGTCACGGTCAAGCCGCTGTCCCGGTTCCAGACCGACAAGGAGGCCAGGGCGACCATCCAGGGCCTGCTCGACGGCACGGTCGACATGGTGATCGGCACGCACCGCATCCTGACGGAGCAGGTGGCCTTCAAGGACCTCGGGCTCATGATCATCGACGAGGAGCAGCGCTTCGGCGTCGAGCACAAGGACGCGCTGAAGAAACTCAAGACCAACGTCGACATCCTCGCCATGAGCGCCACGCCCATCCCGCGCACGCTCGAGATGGCGGTGACGGGCATCCGCGAGATGTCGACGCTGGCGACGCCGCCGGAGGACCGCCACCCGATCCTGTCGTACGTCGGCCCCCGGAACGACAAGCAGATCGCCGCGGCGATCCGGCGCGAGCTGCTGCGCGAGGGTCAGGTCTTCTACGTGCACAACCGCGTCAGCTCGATCAACTCGGTCGCGGCGCACCTCGCCGAGCTCGTGCCCGACGCCCGCATCGCGGTGGCGCACGGGAAGATGGGGGAGCACCAGCTCGAGCAGGTCGTCGACGACTTCTGGGAGCGCAAGTTCGACGTCCTGGTGTGCACGACCATCATCGAGACCGGCATCGACATCACGAACGCGAACACGATCATCATCGACCGCGCCGACAAGTACGGGCTCGCCCAGCTGCACCAGCTGCGCGGACGCGTGGGCCGCGGACGCGAGCGCGCGTACGCGTACTTCGTCTACGACGAGAACAAGCCGCTGTCCGAGACCGCGGCCGACCGTCTGCAGACGATCGCGGTGCACAACGACCTCGGCTCGGGGATCCAGGTCGCGATGAAGGACCTCGAGCTGCGCGGCGCGGGCAACCTGCTCGGCGCCGAGCAGGCCGGCCACATCGCCGGCGTCGGGTTCGACCTGTACCTGCGGATGATCGGCGAGGCCGTCGCGACGTTCCGCGGCGAGGACACCGAGGGGCCGGTCGAGCTGCGGCTGGAGCTGCCCGTCGAGGCCCGCCTGCCGGAGTCGTACGTGGACGCCGAGCGCCTGCGCCTCGAGGCCTACCAGAAGCTGTCGGCCGCCGCGACAGCGACGGCCAAGGACGACGCGATCGACCTCGTGGTGGAGGAGCTCACCGACCGGTACGGCGCACCCCCGCCCGAGGTCGACGGGCTCGTGGCCGTCGCGCGCCTGCGCCGCCGCGCGGCGCAGGCCGGACTCACGGACGTCGTCGCCATGGGCCGCAACCTGCGGATCGCCCCGGCGCGGCTGCCCGACTCGATACGCGTGCGCCTGCAGCGCCTCTACCCCGGCGCGAAGCTGCTCGCGGGCGGCGAGGCCATGGTCGTGCCGCTGCCGACGGCAGGCGGCGAGCCGCTCGCGGACGCCGACCTGCTCGCCTGGGTCGCGCGCCTGATCGACGTCATCTTCCCCGCGCGGGACGGCGAGGCCGCCCCGGCGGCCACCGGCGCCGCCACGCCCTGAGGCGGCCCGCACGCCCCGGGGGCTTGAGCGCTTCGCACGCCCGCGCTTGGATGGGCGCATGACGGATCCCGAGGCGACGACGCCGCACGTGCGCATCACCGAGAACCCCGAGCACAGCCGCTTCGAGGCGCATCTCGCGGGCGACAGCGCGGAACCCGAGGGGTCGGCCGACGGCGAGCTCGTCGGGGTCCTGGCTTACTCGGACGACGAGGACACCCGCACCCTGCTGCACACCGTGGTCGGCGAGGAGCACTCCGGCCACGGCATCGGCGGCGAGCTCGTCGCGCGGGCGTTCGCCGAGGCGCGCGAGCGGGGGCGGCGCCTCGTGCCGGTCTGCACGTTCGTCCAGGCCTGGCTCGAGCGTCACCCGGACCAGCGCGACCTCGTCGCCTGATCCGCGGCGCCGTCCGCGGGCGACGACGCCGAGCGACCGGCCGCCTGGGCGCGGTGCCGGGGCGTTGTCGGCGCATCTCGGTAGGATGGATCGCGGAGTGCCGGGAAGTCTGGTCGGCGACGGACACCCGTGTGTCCGTACCACCGCGATCCCGTCCGCCGCGCGGACGATGAAAGGCATGTATGAAGCTCTTGCGCTCAGAGCGCTTTCCCGCGATCCTCCTCCTGGTCGCCGCGGCACTCGGCCTGCTCATCGCGAACCTGCCCTTCGGGCCGGCGGTCGTCGAAGCGAGCCACGCGCATCTGGCGATCCCGGGAACACCGATCGATCTGTCCCTTGCGCACTGGGTGTCCGACGGCCTGCTCGCGATCTTCTTCTTCGCTGTCGCGGTCGAACTGCAGTACGAGCTGACCAGGGGTCAGCTCAACAGCCCACGCAAGGCCCTGCAGCCCGCGATCGCCGCGGTCGGCGGCGTGGTCGTGCCGATCGCCGTCTTCCTCGTCATCGCGGGCGGCGACCCCGTCGCGCGGGCCGGCTGGCCCATCCCGACCGCGACCGACATCGCGTTCGCGCTCGGCGTGCTCGCGGTGTTCGGCAAGGGCCTGCCCTCGCCCGTGCGGATCTTCCTGCTCGCGCTGGCCATCATCGACGACATCGTCGGCATCATCTTCATCGCGGTGCTGTTCGCGCAGGACATGAACCTGGGTGAGCTGGCCATCGGAATCGTGCTCGTCGTGGTGTTCGCGGTGCTGAGCCGCCTCGAGACGACGAGCCGGGGCACGCGTCTCACGATCCGTACGCTCATGCTCCTGGTCGCGATCGCCGCCTGGGTGTTCGTCCTGCTCTCGGGTGTCCACGCCACGATCGCCGGCGTGATGCTGGGTCTCGCGATCCGCCAGGGCACGGGTATGCACGTGCGCCACACTCTGGAGCCGTGGATCAACGCCGTGATCCTGCCGATCTTCGCCTTCGTGGCGGCGCTCGTGGTCATCCCGCGCGTCTCGCCGGAGGCGCTGTCCCCGGCGCTGTGGGCGATCCTCGTCGCGCTGCCCGTCGGAAAGATCCTCGGCATCGGCCTGTTCGGCTGGATCGGGATGCGGTTCCGGCCGCGCGGAACGGCGCCGGCCGTCGCGATGCCCGACGTCCTCGCGGCGGGCGCGCTGGGAGGCATCGGCTTCACGGTCTCGCTGCTGCTGGCGAACCTCGCCTACGCCGACACCCCGCTCGTCCGCGACGAGGCGATCCTCGGCGTCCTGGGCGGCTCGGTGCTCTCGCTCGTCATCGCGGCCGTGCTGGTCTCGTGGCGCGCACGCCACTACCGCCGGCTCGCGGCGTCCTCGTCCTCGGCGACCTCGTCCTCATGACCGGCGGCGCGGTCGGGAGCGGTGCGGATGGCGCCGCTCCCGACGCGCTGCGCCGGGCCGTGGACACCATGCGGGCCGTGCGCGACCGCTGCGTGTGGTCGCAGCAGATCGATCACCGCGCACTCGTGCCGTACCTCATCGAGGAGAGCCACGAGCTCGTCGACGCCGTCGAGTCGGCGGACCCCGTCGCGATCCGCGAGGAGCTCGGGGACCTGCTCTGGCAGGTGCTGTTCCACGCCGAGATCGCGTCGCGCGCCGTCTCCGACGGGACGTCTGCGGCCGCGTTCGACATCGACGACGTCGCGGAGACGCTCGTGGAGAAGATGGTGCGCCGGCATCCTCACGTCTTCGCGGGTGAGACGGCGCAGACGCCCGAGCGCGTGCTCGAGCTGTGGAACGCCGCCAAGGCGGCCGAGAAGACGCAGCGCAGCAGCGTGCTCGACGGGGTCGCGCGCTCGATGCCGTCCCTCGCGCTCGCCCAGAAGCTGATCGGCAAGGCCGCGCACGTCGGCGTGGGTGACGAGCTCGCGGTCGCGGTGCACGACGCCGCGGAGGTCGGAGCCGCACCCGAGTCCGAGGAGGAGCTCGGCGATCTCCTCCTGACGCTCGTCGCCACCGCCCGCGCGAACGGCTGGGACGCCGAGCGCGCCCTCCGCGAGCGCCTGCGCACCCTCGAGATCGACATCCGCGCCGCGGAGGCCTGACCCCGAGCATCCCTCCCCGCGCCGACAATCCGTCCCCGCGCCGACAATGCGTGTGGGGTACGGATGCTCGGCGCAGGGACGCATTCTCGTGGCGGGGATGCGCGGGGGATAATGGACGGGCTATGGCTTCCGTGAATGCGCCGCGCGGCATGCGCGACTTCCTGCCCGCCGACAAGGCTCGTCGCGAGCGCGTGCTCGCCGTCATCCGGGAGCGCTATCGCGCGCACGGCTTCGATGAGATCGAGACGCCCGTGGTCGAGGAGTACGCGCGCCTGCACGCGGGTATCGGCGGCGATAACGAGAAGCTCGCGTTCAACATCCTGCGCCGCGGGCTCGACGCCGACGCCATCCGGGCGGCCGCGGAGGACCCCGCCGCGCTGACCGACCTGGGGTTGCGCTACGACCTGACGGTGCCGCTCGCCCGCTTCTACGCGACGAACCGGGCCGAGCTTCCCGCCGTCTTCCGGTCGATCCAGATCGCGCCGGTGTGGCGCGCGGAGCGCCCCCAGAAGGGCCGCTACCGCCAGTTCCTGCAGTGCGACATCGACATCATCGGCGACGCCTCCGCGCGCGCCGAGGCGGAGCTGATCGTGGCGTCGCTCGATGCGGTCGCAGCGCTGTCGCTCGCGGACGCGAGCGTGCGCATCAACGACCGGCGCGCGCTCGACGCGATGCTCGACGTGTTCGGCTTCCCCGCGGACGAGCGCCCCGGCGTGCTCATCACGATCGACAAGCTCGACAAGATCGGCGCGTCCGGCGTGGCGGCCGAGCTGCGCGAGCGCGGGGCGAGCGCGGCGGCCGTCGACGCGTTCGAGGCGTTCGTGCTGCGCACACAGACGAGCCAGGCCCAGCCCTACGGCGAGGCGCAGATCCGCGCGGCGCTGCCCGAGGGCGTGCCGGACGATGTCGTGGCGCACCTCGTCGGCGTGGGGGAGTCGGTCGCGGCCGCCCGCGGCGGAGAGGACGCCCCTCTCGTGTTCGACCCGTTCCTCGTGCGCGGGATGGGGTACTACACGGGCACGATCTTCGAGCTCGCCCACCCGTCGGTGCCGTACTCACTGGGGGGCGGCGGCCGGTACGACGGGATGATCGGGCGCTTCCTGGGTCAGGACGTGCCGGCGGTGGGCTTCTCGATCGGTTTCGAGCGCATCGTGGACCTCGTGGAGGCGGGCGCCGGCGAGGACGAGCGCTCGGTCGTGCTCGTGCACGACCGGGACGTGCCGGTCGCCCGGCTGCTGGCGCTCAAGAGCGGGCTCGTCGCCGAGGGGGCGCGCGTGCGGCTCGAGCAGCGCACCAAGAACGTCAAGGGTCTGCTCGCTCGCGCGGCCGCCGACGGGTACCGCACCTTCGCCACCGTCTCGGCGACGACGACGCGCGACGACCTCGACCTCAAGCCGCTGGGCTGAGCCCGACCGGCCACGTGCCCGGCTCGCTGCGGAGTCAGGCCTCGTCGAGGCGTCGCACGAGGGGAGCCGGAGCCGTCGCCGCGTACGAGTCGACGACCAGCTCCCGGATCCACGCCCAGTCGGTGCCGGGGCCGAGGTCGATCCCGGTCCAGCCGGCGGCGCCGAGGTACGCGGGGGACGAAGGCGCCGGGGCTCGCGCGCAGGCCGACGCGCTCCTCCGGCGCCGACTGCACGACCAGGGCGTGCGCGTGCTCGATCCACTCGCCGTCGCGCTTGACGCTCGCCCCGTAGTAGGCGAAGACCTTGCGCGTGTAGAACGCGGGACGGCCGTGAGACACCTTCTCGGCCGACTCCGGCAGGGCGAGGCAGACGTCCCGGATGCGCCGCAGCAGCGGATCCGCGTCGTCGAACATCACCGGATGCGTCATGGCGCGTCGCGGTCCTCCGCCTCCGCCCGGCGTCGTTCGCGCGCGAGCCGGATCGCCCGCCCCGCGATCCCGACAGCGACGACGGCGATGCCGGTCAGCACGCTCTGCCACGGCAGGGTGAACGCCAGCAGGACGCAGCCGAGGGCGCCGGCGACCTGCAACCAGCGCGGGTAGCGGCGCACAGCCTCGCCCTGGCGCAGCGCGGCGAGGTTCGCGATCAGGTAGTACAGCAGCACGCCGAAGGACGAGAAGCCGATCGCTCCGCGCAGGTCCGCGAAGGCCACGACCGTGACCACGATGACGCCGACCGCGACTTCCATGCGGTGCGGCACGCGGAAGCGCGGATGGATGGCGGACAGCTGCGTCGGCAGGTCGTGCTCGCGCGCCATCGCCAGTCCGGTTCGGCCGATGCCCGCGATGAGCGCGAGCAGCGCGCCGAGCGAAGCTGCCGCGGCTCCGACGCGCACGACCGGCTCGGCCCACGTCCAGCCCGAGGCGACGACCGCGTCCGCGACGGGTGCGGTGGAGGCGGCCGTCCCGTCGGCTCCCAGGGCGGACAGGACCGCGGCGCCCACCAGGGCGTACACCACGAGCGCGGCGAGGAACGCGATCGAGATCGCGCGCGGGATCGTGCGCGCGGGATCGCGCACCTCCTCGCCCATGGTCGCGATGCGGGCGTACCCCGCGAACGCGAAGAACAGCAGCCCGGCGGACTGCAGCAGGCCCCACACGCCGGCGGGGAGCTCACCGGCGAAGGACGCGCTGTCGGCCGCCGCGGGAGCGCCCAGTCCCGCCGCGACGGCGATCGCGAGCGCGACCAGTGCGATCGTCACGATGATCTTGGCCGCCAGCGCCGTGCGCGTGACCCCCAGCAGGTTGACGCCGGTGAGCGCGACGACGGCGAGGATCGCGACGGGCCGTTCCCATCCGGCCGGCGCGGCATACGCGGCGAAGGTCATCGCCATGGCCGCGCAGCTGGCGAGCTTGCCGATCATGAAGCACCAGCCGGCGGTGTATCCCCACCACGCGCCGAGCTCGGCGCGGCCGTAGGCGTAGGTGCCGCCGGCGATCGTGTGGACGGCCGCGAGCTGCGCGGACGAGGTCGCGTTGCAGTACGCGACGAACGCGGCGATCGCGAGCCCGGCCAGCAGCCACGTGCCGGCGGCCTGTGCGGCGGGGCCGAAGGCCGAGAAGACCCCCGCCCCGATCATCGCGCCGAGGCCGATGGCGATCGCGTCGCCCAGTCCAAGCCGGCGGGCGAGGGTCGTCGTCATGCCGCGGAGTATAGGTGAGCAGCATTGCCGGGAGATGGCGAGATGACGAACATCCGTCCGCTAATGTTCTAGTTGCGCTACAATAACCGCATGCTGATCCGGATCGACCCGACGCGCGACGAGCCTGTCTTCGCTCAGCTCGCCGACTCGATCCGTGCCGACGCGGCCGCCGGGCGCATCTCCCCGGGCGACCGCCTTCCCTCCGCGCGGGAGGTGGCGGCCTCGGTCGGCGTCAACCTGCACACGGTGCTGCACGCCTACCAGGAGCTGCGCGACGAGGGCCTCCTGGACATCCGCCGCGGGCGCGGCGCCGTCGTGACGGATGCCGCGGCGCCGCTGGCCGAGCTGCGCGGCGACGTGGAGGCGCTGCTGCGACGGGCGCGGGAGCTGGGCGTGCCCCGCGAGGCGCTCGTGTCGCTGATGAGGGATGTCCGGGAGCCGGACGCGGAACCGAGCGGGTGAAAGGAAGAGGATGACGCACTCCAACGAGGTCCTGCGGCGCCGGGCCGTCGCCCGATTCCGGGCCGTCGGGCTCGTCGCGCCCGTGGTCGTCGCCGTGCTGCTCGCGCTGGCGCAGTTCGCCATGCTGCCGCTCGTACCGGGGACCGTCGCCGTCCACTGGGACCTGAGCGGAACCCCCGACGGCTTCGGCCCCGCCTGGACGTTCCCGCTCCTCACGCTGCTCGTCGTCGGAGCCCTGTCCGCCTTCATCGCCGCGATGGCGCTCGCGGGCGCCGGGAGGGCGACCGGACGGCAGCAGTTCCGCATCCTCGCCGCCATCGTCTGGTGGGAGATCGGGCTCATCGGAACGCTCGCGACGGGGTCCCTGGTCCTCCAGGTCGGCGTCGCCGGCCCGGAGGAGGCTCCCGGCATCGCGCCGCTGCTGGCGGGAGGCTTCGTCCTCGGCGTCGCGCTCGGCGCGCTCGCCTGGCGCATCACGATGGATCCCCCGGCGCGCGACGGCGACGGCGCCACCCCCGCCCCGCTGGACCTCGCCCCGGATGAGCGCGCCGTCTGGCTCCGCACCGTCGCCCTCTCCCGGGTGGGCCAGCTCGCTCTCTGGGGCCTCATCGTCGCGGTCGCGGCGATCGTCGCGGTGACCGCCGCCGCGGAGCTGTCGCGGTCCGGGGTGCTGGGCGCGGGCGCCTGGATCGGGATCGGGTCGCTCGCCCTCGTCGTGGCAGGCGTGGTCACGATGACCGTGTTCCACGTGCGCGTGGACGATGCCGGCCTGACGGTGCGCTCGGCCGTCGGCTGGCCGCGCGTCGCCGTCCCGCGCGAGCAGATCGAGCGCGTGGAGGTCGTGCAGGTGGACCCGATGGGGGAGTATGGCGGCTGGGGCTGGCGGTTCGGCGGCAACGGGATCGGCATCGTCGTGCGCCGCGGTGAGGGCCTGCGCGTCCACCGGCGAGGGCGGTCGGCGGTCACCGTGACGGTCGACGACGCCGACACCGCAGCGAGCCTGCTGCGCGGGATCACGGAGCGCGGGACGACGGAGAGGAGCGCGGGATGATCGGGGACACCGACGACACCGGAGTGCGCGCGGCGAGCGGCGGGCACGGGGTCGCGGGTGCGCGATCCGAAGCGACCCCGGGCGCAACCGAACGCGCGACCGTGCCGTGGGCGGCAGTCGCCGTGTTCCTCGTCGTGGCGTTCGCGCTGGCCTGGGCGCTCGCGCTCCCGCTGTGGCTCGGGGGCGGGCTGGCGTCCCCCTGGGTGACTCTCGTGGCGTCCGCGATGATGTTCACGCCCGCGGTCGCGACGCTCGTTGTCTGTCTCGTGCTGCGGACCCCCGAGCGCGGCCGCCGCCTGCGCTCGCTCGGGATCTGGCCCCTGCGCCCCGCCGGTCGCACGATCCGGTTCGCGGTCGCGGCGATCCTCGCGCCGCCCCTCATCGTGGCCGCCGCCGTGTTCGCCTCCGCCGCGCTCGGGATCATCCGGCTCGACCTGGTGGGGCTGTCCGGCTTCGCCCAGGTGATCGGGCCGTCGCTCGCCGCATCCGGCGTCGACCCCGCGTCCGTGCCGCTGTGGCCGATCGTCGTGGGCCAGCTGATCGCCATGCCGCTCGCGGCGGTGATCCCCAACGGCATCCTGGCGTTCGGCGAGGAGGTCGGCTGGCGCGGATGGCTGCTGCCCGCGCTGCGCCCCCTCGGCGCGTGGCCCGCCCTGCTGCTGTCCGGCGCGATCTGGGGGCTGTGGCACGCGCCGCTCGTCCTGCTCGGCTACAACTTCGGGCGTCCGGATGTGCTCGGCGTGCTGCTGATGGTGGGCGCGTGCACCGCGTGGGGCGTGCTGTTCGGCTGGACGCGCCTGCGTACGGGGTCCGTCTGGCCCGCCGTGTTCGGCCACGGCGCGCTCAACGCGTCGGCCGCCCTGGTCGCGGTGTTCGTGGCGGCGGGCGAGCGCATCGACATGGCCGTGGTCGGCGGCCTCGGCCTGGTCGCGTGGGCGGTCATCGCTGTCGTCATCGCGGTCCTCGCGGCGACCGGCCAGTTCCGGCGCACGGCCCTCGACGCCGCCCTCGGACACCGCTGATCTCCGCCGCGGGAGGGAGGCCCGGCGGGGATCCCCCGCGGGAGGATGGACGGCATGACGAGCAGGCAGCCGCCGATGCGCCGTATCGACGCGCCGCGGCTCGATCTGCGCCGGTTCCTCCCGGGATGGGCGGCGGGGGCCGTGGGGATCCCCGGGCACTCGTCCTTCGCGCGGCTGCGCGAGGACGTCGCCGGCATCGCCGAGCACCGGGCGCGTGTCGCGCGGCTCTCGGACGACGAGCTGCGCGACGCCGGTCGGGATTGGCGGCGGAGGGGGAGGGTCGGTCCTGCGCCGTCGCTGCTCGCGCTGATCGAGGAGGCGACGCGCCGCACGCTCGGCTGGACGCCGTACGAGGGACAGCTCCTGGCAGCCATCGCCCTCTCTCGCGGCTTCGCGGTGGAGCTCGACACCGGCGAGGGGAAGACGCTCGCCGGCGCCATGGCCGCGGCGCTGCACGCGCTGGCGGGACGCAGCGTCCACGTGCTGTCGGTCAACGACTACCTCGCCGGACGGGACGCGCAGTGGATGGGGCCGCTCCTCGGGGCGCTCGGCATCGACGTCGCGTGGATCGGCCAGGCGTCCACAGCGCACGAGCGCAGGGACGCGTATCGTGCGCCCGTCGTGTACGCGCCCGTCACCGAGGTCGGGTACGACGTGCTGCGTGACCGGCAGGCGACCGGGGCGGACGAGCGCGTCGAGCCGCGCTTCGATGTCGCGATCGTGGACGAGGCCGACGCGGTCATGATCGACGAGGCGATGACGCCGCTCGTGCTCGCGGGCGCGTCGGACGAGGGCGCGGAGGACCTGTCGACGGCGACGGAACTCGTGCGCTCCCTCGAACCGGACGCGCACTATGCCGTCGACGAGGACCGTGCCACGGTCGCGCTCACCGACGCGGGCCTGGACCTCCTCGAGGGGACGCTGGGGGTGAACCTCTTCGCGTCCGAGCACGCCGGGCTGCTGACCCGCATCAACCTCGCGCTGCACGCGCGCGTCCTGATGCGCCGCGACGTCGACTACCTCGTGGTCGACGACGGGATCCACTTGGTCAATAGCGCGCGGGGCCGCGTGGCTCAGCAGCAGCGGTGGCCGGACGGTCTGCACGCGGCGATCGAGGCCAAGGAGGCAGTGCCGATCACCCCGCCGGGGATCGTGCTGGACACCCTCACCGTGCAGGACCTGCTGCTGACGTACCGCACCCTGAGCGGCATGAGCGGCACCGTGCTGCCCGTCGCCGACGAGCTGATGGAGTTCTACGGGCTCCCGTCCGGGCGTGTCGAGCGGCACCGCCCGAACCGGCGGACAGACGAGCCGACGCGGGTGCTCGCCTCGCGCCAGGAGAAGGACGCGGCGATCGTCGAGGAGATCCTGCGGCGCCACGAGGCGGGCCAGCCGGTGCTCGTCGGAACGCAGACCGTGGCGGAGTCCGAGGAACTGGCTGCCCGTCTGCCCGCTCGCGTCGGCGCGCGCGTGCTCAACGCTCGCAACGACGCCGAGGAGGCCGAGGTGGTCGCGCGGGCGGGGGAGCGTGGGGCCATCACGGTCTCGACCCAGATGTCAGGGCGCGGCACGGACATCCGCCTCGGCGGTGCCGACGAGCGCGACCGCGACCGGGTCGTGGCGGCGGGAGGGCTCGCCGTGATCGCGACATCCGTGTATCCCTCGCGTCGGCTGGACCTGCAGCTCCGCGGCCGTGCGGGACGCCAGGGCGATCCCGGCGTGTCGCTCGCGTTCGCGAGCCTCGAGGACGAAGTCGTCGTCGCGAACCTCACCGCGAGATGGCGCCGGCGGATCGCACGCCCTGCGGCTGTGCCGGACAGCGTGCGGCGCACGATCGTGCACGAGGCGCAGGGCATCTCAGAGGCCGTTCGCCTCGGACGGCACCGCAGCACGTGGCAGTACAGCCGTGCGCTCACGGCGCAGCGGACGAAGGTCCTTGCCGTCCGCGAGGACGTCCTTCGCGGCTCCCGCGGGTGGCTGGATGCGGCGATCGCCGGCCCGGTCGGAGCCCTGGCGTCGGTCGCTGCCACGGAGACGGTCGACCGAGCCGTCACGCTCATCGCGCTCCATCATCTCGACCGGCGGTGGAGTGACCACGTGGCGGTGCTCTCCGAGTTGCGCGACGGGATCCACCTGCGCGCCCTCGCCGGGCAGAACCCGGCCGACGAGTTCCACCGGCTGGCCCTGCGCGAATTCGAGGGGTTCTTCGACGTGGTCGCGCAGGACGTCGCCGCCTCCCTGCGCGACCTGGAGACGCACGGCCTCGACGATCCCCTCAGGAGCCTGGGACTGCGCCGCCCCTCGGCGACGTGGACGTACATGATCCGGGACAACCCCCTGGGTGACCCGGCAGGGCGGGCGGCCGAGGGCCTGCGGAGCCTGTTGCGCGGCGAGCGCCGGCGCCACTGATCCCCGCGGCCTGCCGGCCTGCGCCAGGAGCGGAGATCTGCACGATCGCGGAGGGATGGCGCGGAAGCGTCCGAATTCGTGCAGATCTCCGACGCGACGGCAGCGGGGCGGGCGCGGGACCGGGGCGGTGACGGGGGAGCCCGGGTCGTAGACTGACCGCGGGGCTGTCGGGCCCCTCACCGTCCACTCAGAGGGAGTCATTCCGTGGCACTGATCGAAGCTGTAGGCGCGCGCGAGATCCTGGATTCGCGCGGTAACCCGACCGTCGAGGTGGAGGTGCTGCTGGACGACGGGATCGTGCAGCGCGCCGCGGTGCCGTCGGGCGCGTCGACCGGCGCCTTCGAGGCGTACGAGCTGCGCGACGGCGACAAGGGCCGCTACGCGGGCAAGGGCGTGCTGAAGGCCGTCGAAGCCGTCATCGACGAGCTCGGCCCGGCGATCGAGGGTCTCGAGGCCAGCGAGCAGCGCGTCGTCGATGCCGCCCTCATCGAGGCGGACGGAACCCCGAACAAGCAGCGCACCGGCGCCAACGCCATCCTCGGCGTGAGCCTCGCGGTCGCCAAGGCCGCCGCCGACAGCGCCGACCTGCCGCTGTTCCGCTACGTCGGCGGACCGAACGCGCACGTCATGCCCGTGCCGCTGCTGAACGTCATCAACGGCGGCGCGCACGCCGACACCGGCGTGGACATCCAGGAGTTCTTCCTCGTGCCCCACGGCGCAGACACCTACGCCGAGGCGCTGCGCTGGGGCGTGGAGACCTACCACGTGCTCAAGAGCGAGCTGAAGGCGGGCGGCTTCGCCACCGGACTCGGCGACGAGGGCGGCTTCGCGCCCGACCTGCCCAGCAACCGCGAGGCGCTGGACTTCCTGCTCAAGGCGATCGAGAAGGCCGGCTTCACGCCGGGCACCGACATCGCGCTCGGCCTCGACGTGGCCTCGACCGAGTTCTTCTCGGACGGCGCCTACGCGTTCGAGGGCAAGAAGCTCACGAGCGAGCAGCTCACCGACTACTACGTCGAACTGCTCGACGCGTACCCGCTCGTCACGATCGAGGACCCGCTGGCCGAGGACGACTGGGACGGCTGGAAGGCTCTCACGGACCGGATCGGCTCGCGCGTGCAGCTCGTGGGCGACGACCTGTTCGTCACGAACCCGCAGCGCCTCGCCGACGGCATCGCGCGCGGCGTGGGTAACTCGCTGCTCGTCAAGGTCAACCAGATCGGCACGCTCACCGAGACGCTCGACGCCGTCGCGCTGGCCCACTCCTCGGGCTACACGGCGATGATGTCGCACCGTTCGGGCGAGACCGAGGACACGACGATCGCCGACCTGGCGGTCGCGGTCAACTGCGGTCAGATCAAGACCGGTGCGCCTGCTCGCAGCGACCGCGTCGCGAAATACAATCAGCTTCTGCGGATCGAGGAGGAGCTGGGGGCCGGCGCGACGTTCGCCGGTCGCGGCGCCTTCCCGCGCTACACCGCCTGAGGAAGGGCGGCGTCGCCAGGCGGAGAAGAAGCCGGGCGCGAGAGGCCAGACGAGGGAAGGGGGAGTCGTGGTGAAGAGACCCGCGGCTCCCTCTTCGCCGTCCCGCCCCCGCCGCCTTCCGTCCGAACGCGGCTCGGCGCGAGTGACGGCGGCGGAGGCGCGGGAGTGGCTCAGCAGCATCCGCTTCTCGGGCTTCGCCGTCATCATGCTCGGGCTCGTCGTGCTCGGCGTGTTCGTGCTCGCGCCCACCGTTTCGACGTATGTCGAGCAGCGCCAGAAGATCGCCGCGCTGGAGGACGCGATCCAGGTCACGGAGGACGAGATCGCGGCTCTCAAGCGCGAGCGCGACCGCTGGCGCGATCCCGCCTACATCACGACGCAGGCACGCGAGCGCCTCTACTACAACATGCCCGGTGAGGTGTCCTTCCTCGTGGTCAACGACCTCGAGGCGACCGATCTCGCGCGCGAGCCGGAGCCGATCAGCGCGGAGGTCGAGGAGTCTCGCTCCGAATGGACGACGCACCTGCTGTCCTCCGTCATCCAGGCGGGGCTCGCGCAGGTCGCGGTGGAGGCACCGTCCGAGCCTCCCGCGGACGAGCCTCCCGCCGACGAGGCGCCCGCTCCCTGATCCGCCGGTCTCCGGAAGACCCGAATCGGGGGCGGCGACGAGCCGGCTGTCAGGCGAGCGCCGTTAGCCTGGGATGGTGACGACACCGCCATTCGAGCCCGTGCGACCGATCGACCTCGAGGTCGTGTCGGCGCAGCTCGGCCGCCCCGCGCGCGGGGTCGTCGGTGTCGCGGCCCGCTGCGTGTGCGGCAACCCGACCGTGGTGGCGACGTCGCCACGGCTCCCCGACGGCACGCCGTTCCCCACCTTCTACTACCTCACCCATCCCGAGGCGGCCGCCGAGATGTCGCGGCTCGAGGCGGGCCAGGCGATGCCGGAGCTTGCGGCACGGCTGACCGAGGATCCCGAGTTCGGCGCGCAGTACCGTCGCGCCCACGAGGCGTACCTGGAGGACCGGTCGCGGTTCGGCGAGGTGCCGGAGATCGCCGGGATCTCCGCCGGCGGCATGCCGATGCGGGTGAAGTGCCTGCACGCGCTCGCCGGTCACGCGCTCGCCGCAGGACCGGGCGTGAACCCGGTGGGCGACGCGGCCCTCGAGCGCTCCGCGTGGTCGCCCGACCGCTGCGCGTGCGCCGATCCGGGGAGGGCGGCATGAGGCGGCGTCTGCTGCTCGTCGTCGGCATCGCTCTGACGGGAGCCCTGCTGACGGGGGCGACCCCGAGCCCGGACCCGACCACGGCCGAGGACGAGGACCCGATCCGCTCGCAGCAGTACTGGCTCGAGGACTACGGGATCACCCAGGCGTGGGAGACCACGCGGGGGGCGGGCGTCACGATCGCGGTCATCGACTCCGGCATCGCGGACGGACCACCCGAGTTCGAGGGCGCGGTCATCGGAGGAACGGACGTCTCCGGTGTCGGCACGCCCGACGGGCGCACGCCCGTCGACGTCATCAACCGGAACCACGGCAGCCAGGTGGCCTCGCTCGCGGCGGCGCGCGGCACCGGGGAGGACGCCGGGATGATCGGGGTCGCGCCCGAGGCGAACCTGCTCTCGATCTCCCTCGGCTTCGGAGCGTCCGCGACGGTGCCTTTCAGCGAGCAGGTGGCCAAGGCCATGGTCTGGGCCGTCGACAACGGCGCGGACATCATCAACCTGTCCTTCACGACGAACCGCACCGGGTGGGATGAGAGCTGGGACGAGGCCTTCCTCTACGCGTACGAGCACGACGTGGTCGTCGTGGTCGCGGCGGGCAACCGGGGCAGCGGCACCGACGTGGTCGGGGCGCCCGCGACCATTCCGGGCGTCCTGACGGTCGCCGGCGTGGACCCCGAGGGACGTGCCAGCATCGAGGCGTCGACGCAGGGGATCACGATCGGCATCTCGGCCCCGAGCGAGCGGCTGCTGGGCGTGACGCTGGACGGCAAGGTCGAGGGCTGGAAGGGCACGAGCGGCGCCGCCCCCATCGTTGCAGGAGTCGCCGCGCTCGTGCGGTCGGCCCACCCCGAACTCAATGCGGTTAACGTGATCAACCGGATCATCCAGACCGCGCGGACGCCCCCGGGCGTCACGCGAGTGCCCGACCCCTTCTACGGCTACGGGCTCGTGGACGCGGCGGCGGCCGTCGAGACGAACGTGCCGCGGGTGACGCAGAACCCCATGGGAAGCCTGCCGCGATGGATCGAGCTGAACCGCCGCAAGGAGGTCGGCCCGCAGCCCACGCCGACCGTCACGCCCGTCGAGATCCCGCCCCTGCCGCCGGCCGAGCCGCCCGCCGCGGCCGCCGCGCCGGGCCTGCCCACCGCGGACAGCCTGCGGTACGGGACGTTGCCGCTCGTCGCCCTCAGCGGCGCTGGTATCCTCGTGGTGCTGGGCGGCATCGCGACCGCGCGACGCGTCCGCTCGGCCCGTGTGCGGCGTTCGCCGGGCAATCTCTGACTCAAGGAGTACTTCTCTCGTGCCCAAGATCCTCATCGTCGGCGGTGGCTACGCGGGTTTCTACACCGCATGGAAGCTCGAGAAGCATCTGCGTCGCGGAGAGGCGGAGGTCGTGCTCGTCGACCCGCTGCCGTACATGACGTACCTGCCCTTCCTCCCGGAGGTCGCGGCGGGGTCGATCGAGCCGCGCCACACCGTGGTCTCGCACCGTCGCCACCTGAAGCGGACGAAGCTCGTCACGGCCAAGGTCACGAGGATCGACCACGCCAACAAGACGGCGACGATCTCGCCCGAGGGCGGCGAGCCGTACGAGTACGCGTACGACCACGTCGTCGTGACGGCCGGGTCCGTCTCCCGCACGTTCCCGATCCCCGGCATCGCGGAGAACGCCATCGGCCTCAAGTCGGTCGAGGAGGCGATCGCCGTCCGCGACACGCTGATCGCCAACTTCGAGAAGGCGGCGGCGCTGCCGGCCGGCCACCCGCTGCGCCAGCGCCTGCTGACGGTCGTGATCGTCGGCGGCGGCTTCGCGGGCATCGAGACCCTCGGCGAGCTGCGCTCGCTGGCCTCGTCGCTCGTGGGGACGTTCCCGGAGATCTCGTTCGAGGAGACGCAGTTCCACCTCATCGAGGCGATGGGTCGGATCATGCCCGAGGTCTCGCTGCCCACGAGCGAGTGGGTGCTGAAGGACCTCGCCAAGCGCGGCGCCAACGTGCACCTCGACACGCAGGTGACGAGCGCGGTCGACGGCGTCGTGGAGACCTCGACCGGCGCGAGCTACCCGAGCGACCTCATCATCTGGACCGCCGGCGTCATGGCCAATCCCGCGGTCGTGCGCGGCAGCGACCTGCCGACCGAGCCCCGCGGACGCATCACCACGCAGGCGGACCTGCGCGTCGTGGACGGCGAGACGGTCGTCGAGGGCGCGTGGGCCGCGGGCGACATCGCGGCCGTGCCCGACAAGACGGGCGGCCTTCCGGATGGCACGTGCGTGCCCAACGCGCAGCACGCCGTCCGCCAGGCGAAGCTGCTCGCGAAGAACATCGTGGCCGTGCTGCGCGGCGACGCGCCCGTCGAGTACGAGCACAAGAACCTCGGCGCCGTCGCCGGCCTCGGCCTCTACACCGGTGTGTTCCAGTCGGGCAAGTTCGCCCTGAAGGGCTTCCTCGCCTGGGCCGCGCACCGCGGCTACCACGGGCTCGCCATGCCGACGTGGGAGCGGAAGTGGCGCGTGCTCTGGGGCTGGTGGCACAACTTCTTCCTGGGCCGCGACACCGTGCAGCTTCAGACGGCGCGCACCCCGCGAGCGTTCTTCGAGGCGTTCGCGTCGCGTCCGAAGCCGGCCGCGGAGGCTCCTGTGGACCCGGCGCCGCCCGCCGCCGCCACGCCGGAGGCGCAGAAGGCGGACGCCGCCGAGCGCCCGATGCCGACGCCCTCGCCGGGTGCCGAGGGCCCCGGTGCCGAGGGGCCGGCCGCCGACGCCGCCAGCGCCGCGCCCGAGGCGGTGCCCGCCGCGAGCGAGTCGCCCGCCGCGGACACGGCCGAGGCAGCGGCCAAGAAGCCCGCCGCGAAGAAGCCCGCGCGCACGCCGGCCGCCAAGAACGCCGCAGAGTAGCGAATCGACGACGAAGCCCGCCACGCCCGTGGCGGGCTTCGTCGCGCCACGGCGGTACGGTGGAGCCACAGGCCCCCGTAGCCCAATGGCAGAGGCAGGCGACTTAAACTCGCTCCAGTCTGGGTTCGAGTCCCAGCGGGGGTACGGATCGGGAGCGCGTGGTGCCGAGCGCGCGGCCGTGGCCGACGCCGTGCCGACGTCCCGCTACCGGTCGGCGAGCGCTGTCCGCACGGCCTCCAGGAACCACGCGTGCGCCGACGACAGCTCGGCGTCGCGATGCGAGATGAGGTGCACTCCCGTGCGCGGCGACGGGAAGGGCAGCTCGAGCAACCTGGTGCCCTCCAGGCCGGTGATGAGACGCGAGAAGGCGTCGACCGGCACGATCGCGAAGAACCCGCACTGGGCGACGATGCGGGGCAGCGAGGTGAAGCGGTTGACCTCGACGTGCGGCACGTCCGACAGGATCCCGGCTCCCAGGGTTGTGACCGCCTCCGTGATCGTCCGGTGCCCCGCCGACGGTCCCACCCGCACCTCCGGGAGGCGGCGCAGGTCCTCGACGCTGACGGTGCCGTCGCGCGCCTCGAGGTCCTCGGGCACGAGGCAGCCGTACCGGTCGTAGAAGAGCACCTCCTGAGCGACGGGACCGCGCACAGGCGAGCTGCCGATCGCCGCGTCGACGTCGTGCGAGAGCAGGTCCTGCACGACGGTCTCGATGTCGAGCGGGACGGTCTCGATCTGGATCCCGGATCCCGCGCTGCCGGTGGCCTGCAGGATGCGAGGCAGGAGCCCGGCCTCGCCGAGATCGGTGAGCGCGATGCGGAAGCGCCGGGTCGATGTGGCCGGGTCGAACTGGGTGCGGTCCTCGGTGCTCGCCGCGATCTGCGACAGGGGGCCGTTGATCTCGGCGTAGATGCTCGTGGCCAGGCGCGTGGGCGTGACGCCCGCACGCGAGCGCACGAACAGCGGGTCGTCGAAGTGGTCGCGCAGCCGTTTCAGGGCGTGACTCACGGCCGGCTGCGACAGGCGCAGCGTCTCGGCCGCACGCGTGATGTTGCGGGTCCGATAGACCACCACGAAGGTGCGCAGGAGGTTGAGGTCGACGTGCAGGTTCACGGGTTGATATGCACCAGATGAATAGCGATGATGATGGCTATCTATTGGACGAACTTTCTCGCCCACCATAGCGTGAGACCGCGCGGTCGACGAGGACCGGGAAGGGTACGGGTGATGACGGAGACGATGAAGGTCGCCGACGCCGTGGGACGGGTGTTGAGCGAGCTGGGGCTGGCGCAGGTGTTCGGCGTCGTGGGCAGCGGTAACTTCCGCGTGACGAACGCGCTGCTGCGCGGCGGGGCGGAGTTCGTCGCCTCCCGGCATGAAATGGGCGCGGCGACCATGGCGGACGCGTACGCGCGCGTCACGGGCAAGGTCGCGGCCGTCTCGCTGCACCAGGGCTGCGGTCTCACGAACGCGCTGACGGGGATCGCCGAGGCTGCCAAGTGCCACACGCCCGTGCTCGTGCTGGCCGCGGACACCGCCCAGGGCGACGTCACGTCGAACTTCTACATCGATCAGGACGCCGCCGTCGCCGCGGTCGGCGCCACCCCGATGCGCCTCCACACCGCCGCCTCCGCGGTGGCGGACGCGGCTCGCGCGTACCGCGTCGCCCAGGTCGAGCGGAAGACGGTCGTGCTGTCGATGCCGCTCGACATCCAGGAGGAGATGGTCTCCTACCCGGCGGCGCGCCCCGCGACCGAGCTGAGCCGGCCGGACGTCACCGTGTCCCCGCAGGACGTCGACGCGCTCGTGCGTCTGCTCGACGAGGCAGAGCGGCCGGTCATCGTCGGCGGGCGCGGCGCTCGGACGTCCAAGCACGACATCCGCGCGCTCGCCGAGGCGGCCGGCGCCCTGCTGATCGCCTCGGGAGGCGGCCGCGGTGTGTTCGAGGGCGACGAATGGGCGCTCGACATCATGGGAGGCTTCGCGACCGAGGGCGCCGTCGGCCTCCTCCGCGAGAGCGACCTGATCGTCGCGTTCGGCGCGGCCCTGAACACGTGGACGACCCGGAACGGGGCGCTGACCGACGGCACGCGGCTCGTGCAGGTCGACGACCGCGCCGAGGCGATCGGGAAGCACCGCCTCGTCGACCTCGGGATCGTCGGCGACGCGGGCGCCGTCGCGCGGGCCGCACGCGAGGGCCTGCTCGCCTCCGGCCCCGCGCGGACGGGATATCGCACGCCCGAGATCGCGGACCGGGTCGCGACCTCGCGTTACTGGAAGGATCAGCCCGTCGAGCAGGTCGACGAGCCCGGGTATGTCGATCCCGCCGAGCTGACGAACGCGCTCGACGCGCTCGCGCCCATCGAGCGCACGGTCGTCGTCGACGGCGGCAACGTGAACTGCTATCCCGGCGCGCACCTGAGGGTGCCGGACGACGACGGCTTCGTCCTGCCGCTGTCGTTCCAGGCCATCGGCATGGGGCTCGCGAGCGCGATCGGAGCCGCCGTCGCCCGCCCCGACCGGATCACCGTGCTCGGCATCGGCGACGGCTCGCTGCTCATGGCAGCGGCGGAGCTGGAGACGGCCGCGCGACTGGGCCTCGGAATGCTGATCGTCGTCTACAACGACGCAGCGTACGGGGCGGAGATCCACCTGTTCCCCGATTCCACGGAGGAAGAGCAGCGCATCGTGCGCTTCCCCGACACCGACATCGCCCGCGTCGCGCGCGGATACGGGTGCGACGGAGTGACGGTGCGCTCCATGGACGACCTCGACCCCGTGCGCGCCTGGCTCGAGTCGCCGCGCGAGAGACCGCTCGTGGTCGACGCGAAGATCACGGGAAGGCCGTCCTGGATGATGATCTCCGGCCACAGCCCAGACCACAAGTAACCGGGGCTCCGCCCCTCGCACCGCAGAAACAAGGGAGTTTCCGCATGAACAGCACAGCACCGTGGTCCGCCCCTGCCCGACGGTCACGCCGGCTCGCCCTGGTGGCGTCCGGCGCGACCGCCCTGCTCGTCCTCGCCGGTTGCGCGGCGGGTGACGGCCTCGGCACCAGTCCCGGCGGAGGTGGAGGCGGCGACGACGACGGCGGGGGAGCGGGCGGCCCCATCCGCATCGCCTATCTCGCGACCGGCTCCTCCCTGCCGCTGTTCCTCATGGCCGAGAAGTACGCGGAGGAGGTCGGCATCGAGGTCGAGATGGTCGAGGTCTCCAGCGGCAACGACTCGATCACGGGTGTCGCGACGGGGCAGTACGAGACAGGCTTCGCGGGGATCGGATCGGCCGCGTACAACGCGTTCGCCGAGGGCCTGCCCGTGCGCTACGTCGCGCCGATGCACGCCGGCTACATCGAGGACTACTTCATCCTGTCGTCACAGGTCGCCGGCTCGTTCGAAGAGGCGGCCAGCGTCGCCGAGGACATGTCCGATTACGCGGGTGAGACCTTCGCGGTGAACGGTCCGGGCGTCGTGACGGAGGCCGTGCTCGGCTTCGCGCTGGAGCGCGTCGGACTGTCGATCGACGACATCAACCTCGAGTACATCCCGTTCCCGGACCAGGTTCCGGCGCTCGCGAACGGCGGGATCGTCGGAGGCGTGCTCTCCGAGCCGTTCCCGACGCAGGCCGAGGGCAACGGCGCCGGCTTCCGCCCGTGGGAGACACCGGACACGGCACCGATCCCGTTCACGGGCATCCTGTTCAACACCGATTGGGCGGAGGCCAACCCGGAACAGGCGACGGACTTCATCCGCGCCTACGCGATGGCCGCCGAGGAACTGGCGACGGGCGGCTGGGACACGCCGGAGATGCTCGATCTCGTCGAGCAGTACACCGGCGCGGATCCGGCGGTCGTCGCGGCCTCGCGGCAGCACCACATCAACGCCGACCTGAGTGTGGACCTGGACATGGTGCTGGAACTGCAGGAGTTCTACATGGAGCGCGGGTCGCTGAACTACGACGAGATCATCCCGGAGGAAGAGATCTGGGACTTCACGTGGCGTGACGCGGCGCTCGAGAACTGACCGGAAGGCGGCACGCCCATGACCGACCCGACGGCCGACGCCAAAGTGCGACTGACCGGCGTCACCAAGCGGTTCCCCGGTGCGGAGGAGGTGACGGCCCTGCAGGACGTGTCCCTCGAGATCGGCGAGTCGGAGTTCGTCGCCATCGTCGGGCCGTCGGGATGCGGCAAGTCGACGCTCCTGAGACTCGTGACGGGACTGCAGGCGCCGACATCCGGGACCGTCGACATCAGGCAGTCGAAGCCCGGCCGGCCCAAGACGGCGATGGTCTTCCAGGAGCACGCGCTCTTTCCCTGGCTGTCCGTGCGCGACAATGTCGCCTTCGGGCCGCGCAACCGGGATGTGCCGAAGAGGGAGGCGGCGGAGATCGCCGACGCGCAGCTCGCGCGGCTCGGCCTCGGCCGCTTCGGCGACTTCTACCCCCATCAGCTGTCGGGAGGTATGAAGCAACGGGTCGGCATCGCGCGCGCCCTCGCGCAGGACGCCGAGATCCTGCTCATGGACGAGCCCCTCGGGGCCCTCGACGCGCAGACGCGCACGCTCCTCCAGGAGCAGATCCTGGAGCTGCGGCAGGAGTCCCGGCCGACCGTGCTGTACATCACGCATGCCATCGACGAGGCAGTCTTCCTCTCGGACCGGGTCGTGCTGATGTCCGCGCGCCCCGGCCGGATCCGGGACATCATCGAGCTGGACTTCCCGCTGGACCGAAGCCCGGAGCTGCGCGGGACACCGGAGTTCGCCAAGCTGTCCCAGGACATCTGGAACCACCTGCGCGACGAGGTCCAGGCGGCCATGACCGGCGGGGACCAGTGACCCGGCTGCTGCACTTCCTGCGTGAGCGGTGGGCGCTCGTCGTGGGTCCCGTCGTTCTCCTGGCGGTGTGGGAGGTGCTCTCTCGGAACGGAGTGATCCCGCCGACGTTCTTCCCGCCCCCGACCCGGATCGCCGCCGGAGCGTCTATCATCGTCGAGCTGGACGGCGGCCTCGGAAGCGACATCCTCATGACGATCTTCCGCCTCGTCGTGACGGTGGTGCTCGCCGTGATGATCGGCGTGGGCCTCGGCATCGCGATCACGGCGTCGGAGTGGGCCGAACGAGGGGTCAGCACCGTGCTGGCGTTCGTCTATCCGATTCCGGGTGTGCTGTTCTTCCCGTTCCTCACCTTCATCCTCGGGCGCACGGAGGCCGCCGTGCTGCTGACGGCCCTCGTGACGCCGCTGATCGTCATGGTGCTGTACACCGTCGCCGGCGTCCACAGCATCAGCAGGACGCTCATCGAGGTCGCGGACAACTACGACTGCCGTGGCGCGCGGAGGTTCTTCCGCCTGCTCCTGCCCGGTGCGCTGCCGTCCATCGTGACCGGCATCCGGATCTCCCTGGGCTTCGGTCTCATCGCCGTGATCGCGATCGAGATGATCGGCGCCTCCGCGGGACTGGGCAACTTCCTCTGGGAGAACTGGCAGATCCTCCGAGTGACCGACATGTACGTCGCCCTGCTCTGCATCGCCGTGCTCGGGTTGCTGACCACCGTGGGCTTCGACGCGATCGCCGATCGCATCGTGCCGTGGCGTGCCGACGCGAGGAGTACCTCATGAGCCCCGGGGTGCGGCGTGCGCTGCAGACCTGGACGATCCCGATCGCGGTCGTCGTGCTCTGGGAGATCACCACGCGGACCGGGGTGCTCGACCCGCGCTTCTTCGTGCCGCTGAGCGAGGTCATCGCGACCATCGCCGACCAGCTCACGGCCGGGCGTCTCGGCGGCGACATCGTCATCACGATCCAGCGGCTGATCATCTCCTTCGCGATCGCGGCCGCGCTCGGCGTGGCGATCGGCGTCGCCTCGGGCGTGTGGCGCACGTTCGAGCTGCTGATCCGGCCGATCACGGACACGCTCTACCCGCTTCCCAAGATCGCGGTGCTGCCCCTGTTCATCATCATCGTGGGCAGAGGAGAGATCGCCTACATCCTGACGGCGTTCGCCACGGCGTTCTTCCAGATCATCATCAGCACGCGCAGCAGCGTCCGGAACATCGACAGCGAGATCCTCGAGGCCGGGCGCAACTTCGGGGCCACGGGCTGGAAGTACGCCACGAGGCTGCTGTTCCCCTCGATCGCCGGTCCGTTGCTCCGCGGGCTCCGGCTCGGCATGGCGACGTGCCTGATCACGCTGATCGCCGCGGAGTTCGTCGGCGCCGAGACGGGCATCGGAGCCATGATCCGCCGGGCCGGGCAGCAGTTCGCCGTGGACCAGATGTACGCGGGCCTCGTACTGACCGGCGTGCTCGGCCTGCTGATCAACCTCGTCTTCCGGGTGATCGAGCCGGTGCTGCTGCCGTGGGAGCGCGGAGCCTCGCGTGACCGTCACGCCGTCGTGACGGGCGCGTGACACGATCCTGGGCGACCCGCATAGGATGGGTGGCAACACCGAGGGGGGTTCCTCATGGAATGGCTGATTCCCGTTGTCGTCGTGCTCGCGATCGTGATCATCGCGGGCGTGTACCTGTGGGCCACGTACAACTCGCTCGTGCAGCTCAACGTGCGCGTCGACGAGGCCTGGAGCGACATCACGGTCCAGCTGAAACGGCGCGCCGACCTGATCCCGAACCTGATCGAGGCGGTCAAGGGCTACGCGGCGCATGAGAAGGCCGTCTTCGAGAACGTCACCCGCGCACGGGCCGAGACGCTGTCGGCCAAGGGTCCGGCTGAGGCGGGGGTCGCGGAGGGGCACATCCAGCAGGCGCTGAAGAGCCTGTTCGCCGTGGCCGAGTCCTACCCTCAGCTCCAGGCCAGCCAGAACTTCCTGCAGCTGCAGCACTCGCTCGTCGACACCGAGGACAAGATCCAGGCATCGCGCCGCTTCTACAACGGCGGCGTGCGCGAGCTGAACACCAAGATCAAGGTGTTCCCCAACAACCTCTTCGCACGCAACCTCGGCTTCACCGAGCGCGAGTTCTTCGAGGTGGTCGACGGGGCGGCGATCGCCGAGCCCCCGCGCGTCCAGTTCTGATCGGGCACCTGCTGGTCGGGTCGGATCGGTGGCGATGCGGCGGCGGATGGGCAGGGTGACGGCGTGACGGGCGTTCCGCGGTGCGTGATCGCCGGTGGAGGTCCGGCGGGGATGGTCGCCGGTCTCCTGCTCGCACGCGCCGGGATCGACACGACCGTGCTTGAGAAGCACAGCGACTTCCTGCGGGACTTCCGCGGTGACACGATCCATCCGTCGACCCAGCTGCTGCTCGACGAGCTCGGCCTCGCCGACCGGTTCCGCCAGATCCCGTCCTCGCGAGTCGAGAGCGTCCGTGTCCCGGCAGCCGAAGGCGGCGATGTCGCGGTAGCCGACTTCGCGCGCCTGCGACATCCCTATCCGTTCATCGCAATCGCACCGCAGTGGGACTTCCTCGACCTGCTCGCGGAGGCGGGCCGGCAGGAGCCGAGGTTCCACCTGCGGATGCGGAGCGAGGTGACGGACGTGATCCGCCGCGGGGGCAGGATCGCCGGGGTCAGGTTCGTGGATCGCCAGACGGGCGAGAGCGAGGAGCTCGAGGCTACCGTCACCATCGCGGCAGACGGGCGCGGCTCGGTGCTCCGCGACCTGGCGGGCATCCCCATGCGCGAGTTCGGCGTGCCGTTCGACGTGCTGTGGTTCCGGATCCCCGCCCAGGGGCGGGACGGATCTCCCGTCGACGTCGGACGCGGTCTGCTGCCCCGTGGGTCGGCCGGCCGGCTGTTCATCCTCATCCCGCGCGGCGACTACGTGCAGGCGGCGATGCTCATCCCGAAGGGGCGGTACCCGGCGCTGCGCGCGGCGGGCGTCGCGGCGTTCCGAGCCGACGTCGCGCGGGCAGTGCCGGAGCTGACCGCAGCGGTGGGGCGGCTCGAGTTCTCGGACGTCCACGTCCTGGACGTCCGGCTGAACCGTGCACGCCGCTGGTGGTCGCGCGGCCTGCTCTGCATCGGCGACGCGGCGCACGCCATGTCACCGGTGGGCGGGGTAGGCGTCAACCTCGCCGTGCAGGACGGCGTGGCGGCCGCCGCGATCCTCGCAGGGCCCTTGCGGGACGGGCGGATGAGCGACCGCGTCCTGGCGGCCGTGCAGCGGCGCCGAGCCTGGCCCGCCGCCGTGACGCAGGCCGCGCAACGCCTCGTCCACCGGGGTATCGGTGGCGCCTTCCGCCGGGGATGGACCCCACGACCGCCACGTCCGATCGTCATGCTGCTGCGGCGGATGCCCGCTCTGACGGCGCTGCCCGCCCGGCTGGTCGGCATCGGCGTCCGGCCGGAGCACGCCCCGGACTTCGCCCGCCGCTGAGACGCAGATCTCCGCCGCACGCCCGCACGTTCGAGGAGCTGTGGCGTACTTCTGAGGAGATGCGCAGCGCCGAGGGCGCTACGGCGCGGGATGCCCTCGATCCTGCGCGTGTCCTCGCGCGCGGCAGGCGGGTCCTCGACGGCGCGCAGGGCCGAGGACGGGACGAGTGGTCGGGGCTGGGCCGAGGACGGGAGGTCAGGCGGCCGGGGGCGGAAGGCCGCGCTCGTGCCGCGCGGCGTCGGGCATGACGCCGGCGAGGTCGTCGGTCGCGTCTCCCCAGTCCGAGATGGACACGCGCTCGAGGCCTTGCCAGTCGGCGGCCTCGCGCAGCGCGACGGCGACCCGCTCGGCGGTGGCGGCGGTGACGCCCGGCTCCCACCAGGCCGACTGCACGCGCAGGGTGGAGGCGGGGCGATCGGCCTTGAGGTCCACGCGACCGACCAGCCGGTCGTCGACGAGCACGGGGAGCGAGTAGTAGCCGTAGCGGCGGCGATCCGCCGGGGTGTAGATCTCGATGCGGTAGTCGAAGTCGAACAGCCTCTGGGCCCGCTCGCGGAACCACACGACAGGATCGAACGGCGTCAGGACGGTGGCCGCTTCGATCCGGCGCGGCGTGGTCGCGTCCCGGTGCGCCCAGGCCGGCAGCGAGCGCCCCGCGCGGGACCAGCCCGCGACGGCCACGGGAACCAGCTCGCCCGCGTCGGTGAGCTCACGCACGGCCTCGAGCACCGCGCGCCGGTCGCGGAGGCGGTAGTAGTCGGCGAGGTCGGAGGCCGTCGCGACGCCGTACGAGCGGGCCGCGCGGCGCACGAGCTCGCGGACGGCGTCGGCGTACGACACATCGCGCTCCCGCAGGTGCGCGGGCACGACGTGCTCGGCCAGGGCGTACCGGCGCTCGAAGCCGCGGCGTCCGGCGATCGCGACCTCGCCGAAGCGCCACATCAGCTCGAGCGCGCGCTTGACGGCGTCCCAGTCCCACCACGGACCCCGCCGACCGCGACGGGAGTCCGACTCGATCTCCGCGGGCCGGAGCGGCCCCCGCGCCGCGAGCTCCGACCGCACCCACGCGACCGTCTCGGCGTTCGCGGCGAACCAGCTGTCCTCGCCCGCGTAGCGGTCGCGCATCGCCTCCATGCGGAAGCGCCACAGCGGCCAGTCCTCGACGGGAGTGAACGTCGCCTCGTGCGCCAGGTACTCGACGTAGCCGCCGGTGCGCCGCGGGCGGCCGTCCGGGCCGTGCCGGAGCACGAGCCGATCCAGATCGGTCGTGTCGTAGGCGCCGAGGCGCGAGAACAGCGGCACGTAGTGCGAGCGCGCGAAGACGTTGACCGAGTCGATCTGCAGCACACCCATCCGGGCGATCGTCCCGTTCAGCTGGCGGACCCCCGGAGCGGAGGCGGGGCGGCGGCGCGCGAAGCCCTGCGCGGCGAGCGCGATACGGCGGGCCTCGGGAAGGGACAGGTCGTACTTCACCTCGTCACCCTAACCGGGGGTCCCGACGTATATTCCGGTCGATGGACGCACCGGCTTTAGACTGACCTCGATGAGCGACGACACGTCCCGCACGGGCTTCTGGGACATCTTCCGTCACCGCCCCGCCGAGCCGCCGACCCCGGCACCCGGGGACGGCGTCGTGCCCCCGGGGCTGCGGATCGCCACCGCCTACGCGTGGCGGTTCCTCGTGCTCGCCGCGGCGGCCGGCGTGCTGGTGTGGCTGGTCATCCAGTTCAAGCTCCTGGTGATCCCGCTGCTGGTCGCCATCCTGATCACCGCGCTCGTGTGGCCGGCGCTGTCGTGGCTGCTGCGGCACCGGGTTCCGCGCTGGCTCGCGATCGTGATCACGCTGCTCGGGACGATCGCGATCGTCACCGGGCTCGTGTGGCTGGTGGTGTGGCAGATCTCGCAGGAGATGGGCGGCGTCCGCGCGCGCATCGTCGAAGCCGTCGTCGCCCTGCGGGACTTCCTCGTCGACCTGGGCATCTCCGAGGCGGAGATCGACGGATACATCACCGAGGGGGTCCAGCTGCTGCAGGAGCAGGCGGGCACGCTCTGGAGCGGCGCGCTCGCGGTCGGCACCACGGTCGGCCACCTCGGCGCCGGCATCCTCCTGGCGCTGTTCGCCCTCATCTGCATCCTCGCCGACGGGGGCGGCATCTGGCGGTGGACGGTCCGGCTGTTCCCGCGACGCGCGCGCGAGGCCGTCGACACCGCGGCGCGCAACGGCTGGCGCACCGTCATCAACTACGCCCGCACCCAGCTGCTCGTCGCCACGATCGACGCGGTCGGGATCGGCCTGGGCGCGTTCTTCCTGGGCCTGCCGCTGTCCATCCCGATCGCGGTGATGGTGTTCCTCGGCTCGTTCGTCCCGCTCGTCGGCGCGATCGTCACCGGAGCCATCGCCGTCTTCATCGCGCTCGTCTACAACGGCTTCTGGATCGCGGTGGCGATGCTCGCGGTGGTGCTGGCCGTCCAGCAGCTCGAGAGCCACGTGCTCCAGCCGATCCTGATGGGCTCGGCCGTCAAGGTGCACCCGCTCGCGGTCGTCATGGTCGTGGCGGGCGGGACCATGATCGCCGGGATCCCCGGAGCCCTGTTCGCCGTGCCGCTGGCCGCCTTCGTGAACGTGGTCGCCGTGACGCTGTCCTCCGGGTCGTGGCGCACGGGAGCTCCGCCGCAGGGCGACCTCATCTGGGACACCATCCCCAAGACGATCGGACCGCATCGATGACCACTCTGGAACCCGACCGCGAACAGGCCCGCGAGGCGGCGAAGCCGCCCATCCCGAGCCTCGCCGAGATCGAGGCCGCGGCGCGCAGCCTGGCGGGCGTGGTGGAGCACACCCCGCTCGAGTACTCGCTGCACCTGACCGAGGTGCTCGGTGCGCCCGTGCGGCTGAAGCTCGAGAATCTGCAGCGCACCGGGTCGTTCAAGGTGCGCGGGGCGACCTACCGCCTGGCCCAGCTCACCGCGGAGGAGCGCGCCCGCGGCGTGGTCGCGGCCTCGGCCGGCAACCACGCGCAGGGCGTCGCGCTCGCGGCGCAGCAGCTCGGGATCCCCGCGACGATCTACATGCCGCTCGGCGTGCCCGTGCCCAAGCTGCTCGCGACGCGCGGCTACGGCGCGGAGGTCGTGCTCGAGGGGGCGACCGTCGCGGTCGGCCTGCAGCGTGCCGCCGAGCACGCCGCCCGCACCGGCGCGGTGCTCATCCACCCCTACGACCATCGCGACATCGTCATCGGCCAGGGCACGCTCGGGCTCGAGATCATGGACGACGCCCCGGACGTGACGACCATCGTCCTCGGGATCGGCGGGGGAGGGCTGATCGCGGGGGTCGCGGCCGCCGCGAAGGCCCGCGCGGCCGCGGAGGGGCGTCAGGTCCGCATCATCGGCGTGCAGGCCGAGAACGCCGCGCCCGTGCCGCTCTCGCTCACCGCCGGCCACCCCGTCGAGATCACGACGCGTCCGACGATCGCCGACGGCATCCTCGTGAACCGACCCGGCGACGTCCCGTTCGAGGTGATCCGCGAGCTCGTCGACGAGGTCGTCACGGTCAGCGACGACGACATCGCGCGCGCCCTCCTGGTGCTGCTCGAGCGTGCCAAGGTCGTCGTCGAGCCCGCCGGCGCGGTCGGCGTGGCCGCGATCCTCGCCGGCAAGGTGCGCGCGCACGGGCCGACGGTCGCCGTGCTGTCGGGCGGCAACATCGACCCGCTGCTGCTGCAGCGCATCGTGGCGCACGGTCTCGCGGCGTCGGGGCGGTACATGACCGTGCGGATCCCGCTGCCGGACCGGCCCGGCCAGCTCGCACGCGTGTCCGAGCTGATCGCCGAAGCCGGAGCCAACGTGGTCGAGGTGCTGCACACGCGGCACGGCCAGGGCCTGCAGATCAGCCAGGTCGCGCTGCAGATCTCGGTCGAGACGCGCGGCAAGGAGCACCGCGAGCTGACGCTCCAGATCCTCCGCGACGCCGGCTTCGAACCCGAGGTCTTGCCTGATTGAGGTTGTCCGGCGGCGGGGTCAGCCGGTGAAGGTCTCGACCTTCACGATCTCGACCGGGATGTCCTTGCCGTTGGGAGCCTTGTAGGAGGTCTTGTCGCCCTCCTTGAGGCCCAGGATGGCGGCGCCGAGGGGGCTCTGCTCGCTGTAGACGTCGAGGTCGGTGCCGCCCGCGATCTCGCGGCTGCCGAGCAGGAAGCGCTCCTCGTCGCCGAGCACGAGCGCGGTGACGACCGTCCCGGGCTGCACCGTGCCGTCGGACTGCGGGGCCTCGCCCACGACGGCCTCCTTCAGGAGCGCCTGCAGGGTGCGGATGCGGGCTTCCTGCTTGCCCTGCTCGTCCTTCGCGGCGTGGTAGCCGCCGTTCTCCTTGAGGTCGCCCTCCTCGCGGGCTGCCTCGATGCGCTTGGCGATCTCTTCACGGCCGACCGTCGAGAGGTGCTCGAGCTCGGCGGCCAGGCGGTCGTACGCCTCCTGCGTCAGGAACGTGACCGGTGCGTCGTTCGACACGCTGTTGTTTGCCACGGGGGACTCCCTTCGATCGGGCGAAGATAGGCAAGACGCCCCGGCGAGTCGCCGGGGCGTCGGTGATGATCACGACCAGATTACGTGACCCAGCACGAGTTGACCAAACCGGTCGTCGCCTGCGCGACGGTCGGGATCGTCTCGGTGTGCGACCGGGCGTGCCGGCCGTCCGCCCCGTATTCGACGATCCGCCAACCCACGACGCCGAACTCCGCGTCCAGCGCCTCGAGGGCGCACGCGATGTCGCGGCCCGGGGGCGCGGAGAGTTGGAAGGACACCTCCACGGTGTGCTCGTCGCGCACGGTGTAGCCGAGATCATCGACGCCGACGGCGTGGAGCGTGCGTGACACGGTGCTCCACCCGAGCCACACGGTCCCGCCGATCGCGACCAGCGCGACGGCGATCCAGAAGGCGAGCACGGCACGCGGCCGGGCGGTGCGCCCGTACCGGTCGTCGAGCTGCGCCTGTGTCGTCATCGGGCCTCTTCCGGGAAAGTTAGGCTGGGAGTACCAGGCTAGCCGTCGTCGTGGCGGCGGTCAGAACAGGAGCCCCTCGATGCACGATCTCGGCGCGTCCGCCGTCGCCTCCCTCGCCACGTCGCTGGCGGTCGCGACGCCGACGACCGTCGCCGCAGTCGACCCGGACCTCGTGACGCCGGGGCCGGCGGGGTTCGCGGTGATCGGACTCCTCGTCGTCCTGCTGGTCGTCCTCGCCGGTGACATGCTGCGCCGGGTGCGGCGCGCGCGCTACCGTCAGGAGGCGCAGGAAGCCCTCGACGCGGAGGAGGCGGCGGCCCGCGGCGACCAGACCGGCACCGAGGGCGACGACTCCCCGGCGGGCCGGTAGGCCTCACCCACCGGTCTGCACCGACGCGTCAGGCCGGGCCGTTGTAGGCGGGATCCAGGGCGATGAGCAGCGCCCCGGTCCAGTGGCACAGGAACGCGAGCACCGTGCACACGTGGAAGATCTCGTGGAAGCCGAAGTGTCCGGGCCACGGGTTGGGGCGCTTGACCGCGTACACGGCGGCACCCGCCGAGTACAGGAGGCCGCCGACGATCACCAGCACCATCATCGCGGCGTTCGCGTGGAACAGGTCCACCAGGTACATCACGGCGGCCCACCCGAGCAGCAGGTACAGCGCGACGTAGAGCCACCGCGGAGCGCTGAGCCAGAACACGCGGAACAGGATGCCGAGGATCGCGCCGCCCCACACCAGGCACAGCAGGAGCACGCCCTTCCCGGGCGGCAGCGCGAGCACCGCGATGGGCGTGTACGTCCCGGCGATGAGGAGCAGGATGTTCGCGTGGTCGACTCGGCGCAGGATCGCCTTGGTGGTCGGCTTCCAGTCGAAGCGGTGGTACACGGCCGAATTGCCGAACAGCAGCAGCGACGACGCCATGAAGACCGCCGAGGCCCACTTGGCCGCCGCGCCTTCGGCGAGGCAGATCAGCACGATGCCCGCGGCGATCGCCACGGGGAAGGTTCCGGCGTGGATCCAGCCGCGCCAGCTCGGCTTGATCTCGGCCGTGCCGGCGTCGCGCCCGGCTGCGTCGAGCAGCGGGAGCTGCGGCAGGCCGTCCGCTGAGGCGGGGTTCTCGTCCGAGGTCGGCGTCATATTCCGAGGTTACGCGGCTCCGCATGCCGTGCGGAGCACGCGCGGGGGCGGAGTAGCGTATTGCCGTGCGCACCACGCGATCCACCGAGGGCAGAGGGCCGCTGTACCGTCTCTACAGCTCGCGGCTGCGACGCCAGATCGACCCCGGCAGCGTGCCGCACCACGTCGCCATGGTGATCGACGGCAACCGGAGATGGGCCCGCCAGCTGGGCTATGCGTCCGCCGCCCACGGTCACCGCGCGGGGGCGGCGAAGATGATCGAGTTCCTCGGATGGTGCGACGAGCTCGGGATCAAGGTCGTCTCGCTCTACTTGTTGTCGAACGACAACCTGCGCAAGCGCGACAAGCGCGAGCTGGACGATCTCATCGAGATCATCGCGGACCTGGCGAGGGAGCTGTCCGCCGATGGCGACTGGCGGGTCCAGCACGTCGGGAGAGCCGCCCTCCTGCCCGACGGGCTCGCGGCCGCGCTGCGGGACGCCGAGGAGCGCACGCGGTCCCACGGGGGGCTGCACGTCAACCTGGCCGTCGGCTACGGCGGTCGGCACGAGATCGTCGACGCCGTGCGCCGCATCATCGACGGACACAGCCGCCGCGGCGGCACGCTCGAGGAGCTGGCGGAGAACCTCACGCCCGAGTCCATCGGTGAGCACCTCTACACGGGTGGGCAGCCGGACCCGGACCTCGTGATCCGCACGAGCGGCGAGCAGCGCCTGAGCGACTTCCTCGTGTGGCAGAGCGCGCACAGCGAGTTCTACTTCATGGAGGCGCTGGGGCCGGACCTGCGCGAGGTGGACTTCCTGCGCGCGATCCGCGACTACGCGTCGCGCGAGCGGAGGTTCGGCGGCTGAGGTCCAGCGGCTGAGGACCGTCGGCGGCGGGGCGGGCGATTCTGCCACAATGACGGAGTGAGCACGACCCTCGAGGAGTATCGCGCCACCTTCCAGGGTGAGCCCGGCTACCTGAACTGGGCGGCCTTCGGACCGCTGTCCTCGTCGGTCCGCGACGAGGTCGTCGCCGACCTGGAGCTGCTCGGGACGGGACGCGCGACGAGCATCGCGCACGTCGACGAGCGCGTCGCGGAGGCCCGGACGCTCCTCGCCGACCTGCTGGGGGCGTCGGCCGAAGACGTGACGCTCCAGCCCTCCACGTCGCACGGCCTCCTGCACGCGGTCTACGGGCTCGAGGGCGGCGTCCTCGCGTCGCCCGCGGATTTCCCCGCCATCCCGACCGCCCTGGTGCGTGCCGCGGACGCCTTCGGGCGGATCTCCCCCCGGTGGCTGCGGCCCGAGCACGGCATCGTGACGCCGCAGTCGGTGGCGGACGCGGTCGACGACGACACCGCTGCGCTCGTGGTGAGTCTCGTGGATTTCCGCACGGGGCACCGGGTGGACCTGGCCGAGCTGCGGGAGGCGCTCGGTCCCGACCGCCTCCTGATCGTCGACGCGATGCAGGGGTTCGGCGTGGTGCAGGCGGACTGGGCGTCCGCCGACGTCGTCTGCGGCAACGGGTACAAGTGGCTGCGCGCGGGACGCGGCACCGGATTCGCCTGGTTCAGCGCTCGCGCGCGCTCGCGCATCGCGCCGGTGCTCTCCGGCTTCGCGGGCGTCGAGGGCGGCCTCGCGCTCGACGAGGTGCCCGCTCCGGCGGCGTCCGCGCAGGCCTACACGGTGACCGGATCCGACGTCCTCGCCGCCGCCCGCCTCGCGGTGGCGCTCGCGGAGGTCTCGAGCGTCGGCGTCGCCGCGATCTCGGCCGCGCTCGCCGAACGCGTCGAGCGCGTCGTCGAGATCGCGCAGCGTCACGACATCCCGGTCGCAACGCCCGAGGATCCCGCTCGTCGCGCGGGCATCGTCGCGTTGGCGCCGCGGCCGCAGGACGTCGCGCCCCTCGGGGCCGCGCTCGCCAACCGCGGCGTGGTCGCGACCGCGCGCGGCGGACTGCTGCGGATCGCGCCGCACGTCGGCACCGACGAGGCGACGCTCGCCATGCTCGATGAGGCGTGCGCGGCGTTCGCCCAGCAGAGGGCCTGATCCGTCGGGGGCCGGCACGGCCCCGCCGCGGCGCGCGGATGCGGGGTATCCGGGTCGGCTGACGCGACCGTCCGGAAATTCACCTTCCCTTAATGCGGATCCGTGCGTGTCGTCGTAGCCGGATGGGCCCCCGCGGCCGTACGTTCGTCGCATCGGGCAAGGTGCTCGATCGGGTCGGCCCCTCGGATCGCGACTCGTGGCCCCAGGTCGACTCGCTGAAGCCGGGCAGGATCCCGGGTCGGGAGTGGGCGTGACTACAACAACTCACCAGTCCAGCCGTCGTCGACGCAGCACCGCGAGCGTGGCTGCGGGGGACTCCGCGCAGGACCTCCGTACCTACGTGCTCGACACCTCCGTGCTGCTGAGCGATCCGGGAGCCTTCTTCCGTTTCGCCGAGCACTCGGTCGTGATACCGGTCGTCGTGATCTCGGAGCTCGAGGGGAAGCGGCACGACCCGGAGCTCGGCTACTTCGCGCGCCAAGCGCTGCGCCACCTGGACGAGCTACGCGTCGAGCACGGCCGCCTCGACTTCCCGGTGCCGGTCGGCGACGGCGGCACGCTGCGGGTCGAGCTCAACAACACGGATGCGACGGTGCTGCCGAGCGGCATCCGGCTGGGCGACAACGACAGCCGCATCCTCGCCGTCGCGATGCACCTGGCGCAGGACGGTCAGCATGTCACGGTCATCTCCAAGGACCTGCCGATGCGGGTCAAGGCGGCATCGCTCGGCCTGTCCGCGGAGGAGTACCTCGCCGAGCAGGCGGTCGACTCGGGCTGGACCGGCATCAGCACGCTCCAGATCTCGGGCGACGACATGTCGGACCTCTACGAGAGCGAGATCGCCTCGCACGATCAGGCGCGGGGGCTTCCCGTGAACACGGGTCTGGTGATCCAGTCGGAGCGCGGGTCGGCGCTGGGCCGCGTCACCGGGGACGGCCAGCTGCGGCTGGTGCGCGGCGACCGCGAGGTGTTCGGGATGCACGGCCGCTCGGCCGAGCAGCGCATCGCGATCGACCTGCTGCTCGACCCCGAGGTCGGGATCGTCTCCCTCGGCGGACGAGCGGGAACGGGCAAGTCGGCCCTCGCGCTGTGCGCGGGCCTCGAGGCCGTGCTCGAGCGGCAGCAGCAGCGCAAGATCATCGTGTTCCGGCCCCTGTACGCGGTCGGCGGCCAGGACCTCGGCTATCTCCCGGGTGACCACGGCGAGAAGATGAACCCGTGGGGGCAGGCGGTCTTCGACACGCTCGGATCCGTCGTCTCCACCAACGTCCTCGACGAGGTCGTGGAGCGGGGTCTGCTCGAGGTGCTGCCGCTGACGCACATCCGCGGCCGGTCGCTGCACGACGCCTTCGTGATCGTCGACGAGGCGCAGTCGCTCGAGCGCAACGTGCTGCTGACGGTGCTGAGCCGCATCGGCCAGAACTCCCGCGTCGTGCTGACGCACGACGTGGCGCAGCGCGACAACCTGCGCGTCGGCCGCCACGACGGCATCGCGAGCGTGATCGAGACGCTCAAGGGCCAGCCCCTGTTCGGCCACGTCACCCTCACCCGGTCCGAGCGCTCCGCGATCGCCGCGCTCGTCACCGACCTGCTGGAGGCCGGCGAACTCACCTGAGCGCGGCGGCTGCGCGAAGACGAGGGGGCCCGGAGGCGATCGCCTCCGGGCCCCCTCGCGCGACAGGCGTCAGCCGGCGTGCGTCATGGAGAGCAGGTCGAGCTTCTCGTCCAGCTGCTCCTCGGTGATCTCGCCGCGCTCGACGTAACCGAGGTCGATGACGGCCTCGCGCACCGTGATGCCCTTCGCGACCGAGTGCTTGGCGATCTTGGCGGCCGCCTCGTAGCCGATCAGCTTGTTGAGCGGCGTGACGATCGACGGGCTCATGCCCGCGAATGCGGCGGCGCGCTCGAGGTTCGCCTCCAGTCCCGTCACCGTCTTGTCGGCGAGGACGCGCGAGGCGTTCGCCAGCAGGCGGATGGACTCGAGCAGGGCGGTGCCCATGACGGGGATCGCGACGTTGAGCTCGAACGAGCCCGACGCGCCCGCCCAGGCGATCGTCGCGTCGTTGCCGATGACGCGGGCCGCGACCATCAGCACGGCCTCCGGCACGACCGGGTTGACCTTGCCGGGCATGATCGAGGATCCGGGCTGCAGGTCGGGAATGTGGAGCTCGCCGAGGCCCGTGTTGGGGCCCGAGCCCATCCAGCGCAGATCGTTGTTGATCTTCGTGAGCGACACCGCGATCGTGCGCAGCGCGCCGGATGCCTCGACGAGACCGTCGCGGTTGGCCTGCGCCTCGAAGTGGTCCTGGGCCTCGGTGATCGGCAGGCCGGTCTCCTCGGCGAGCAGAGCGATCACCTTCTGCGGGAAGCCCAGCGGGGTGTTGATGCCCGTGCCGACCGCCGTGCCGCCCAGCGGCACCTCGGCCACGCGGGGGAGCGCGGCCCGCACGCGCTCGATCCCGAGGCGCATCTGGCGCGCGTAGCCGCCGAACTCCTGGCCGAGGGTCACCGGCGTGGCGTCCATGAGGTGCGTGCGGCCCGCCTTGACGGCGTCCTTCCACAGCTCCGCCTTCGCCTCGAACGCCCGCGCGAGGTGGTCGAGTGCGGGGATGAGGTCCTCGATCAGCGCCTGCGTCACGGCGACGTGCACGGACGTCGGGAACACGTCGTTCGAGGACTGGGAGGCGTTCACGTGGTCGTTGGGGTGGACGTCCGCGCCGAGCTTCTGCGTCGCCAGCGTCGCGAGCACCTCGTTCATGTTCATGTTCGAGGACGTGCCGGACCCGGTCTGGTAGGTGTCGACGGGGAAGTGCGCGTCGTGCTGGCCCGTCGCGACCTCGTCGGCCGCCGCCGCGATCGCGTCCGCGATGGCGCCGTCGAGCGTGCCGAGTTCCTTGTTGGCGAGCGCGGCGGCCTTCTTGATGCGGGCCAGCGCCGCGATCTGCGTCGACTCCAGACCCTTGCCCGAGATGGGGAAGTTCTCCACGGCGCGCTGCGTCTGCGCCCGGTACAGCGCGGTGGCGGGGACGCGCACCTCGCCCATGGTGTCGTGCTCGATGCGGTACTCGGTGTCGGTCACTTCGTCGTTCCTCCGGACGGGTCGTGGTGGTGCGTCGTGGTGGTTGGGGGATCGGGTCGGTCAGGCGGCCGCGTCGTCGGCTGTGCCCAGCATCACGTTGGGAACGACCGTGCCCTCTGCGAGGCGGTAGTTGGCTCCGACGATCGCGACGCGCCGCTCGGCGACCGCCTCGCTGATCAGTTCGGACGCGTGCAGGAGCGACGAGACGGTGTCGCGCAGGTGCTCCCGCCCGACGCGCTCCGCGTCGATCGTGTCGGGCGTCACGCCGTCCGCCGCGCCCTCGCGCTGCACGCGGCGGACCGCGGGCACGATCGGCGCGATGAGCCGCCACACCAGGGGCGGGAGTGCGGGGGCGTCCGACCGGGTGCTCTCGATCGCGGCGCGCACGGCGCCGCACTCGTCGTGACCGAGCACGACGATGAGCGGCACCTTCAGCACGTCCACCGCGTACTCGAGGCTGCCGACGATCGAGTCGCCCGCGACCTGCCCCGCGTTGCGCACGACGAACAGGTCGCCGAGGCCCATGTCGAAGATGATCTCGGCCGCGAGGCGCGAGTCGGAGCAGCCGAACAGCGCCGCGCGGGGCGTCTGCGCGGCGGCGATCTCGTGGCGGCGCGCGACGTCCTGATGGGGGTGCTTGGGCGTGCCCGCGACGAAGCGCGCATTGCCCGCCAGCATCTCGGCCCACGCCTCGTCGGGCGTCATCTCCCGCGCCATGGTCTCTCGCGTCATTCCCTCTCCTCGGCTAGAGCACGGACCTGCGAAGCGATCATTCCCGCGACCTCGGCCGTCTTCTCGGGCGACGACGTGCCGTAGAGCAGCACGTGGTCGTCGCCGGCCTGCGTGCCGAGGGCGTAAGAGATGTTGGCGTTCCGGCGGGGATCGACGTCGTACACCTGCCAGGTGATGCCGTCGATCACGACGTCGTCTGAGGGGGCGGTGCCGCCGAGCACCTGGGCGGCCCACGTGGCATCCGCGTCGAAGCCCTGGGCGAAGCGCAGGAAGCTCGTGTCGCCGGGGACGTAGACGATGTTCCAGGACGCGGGGGAGCCGGGTGTGACCTCCGCGAGGTTGACCCGCCAGCCGTCGCCGGCAGGCACGTCGGGGACGACCACGGTGCGGTCGTAGGCGTCTTCCGCCATGGCCGCGACCGGGGCGGGGTCGACGCTCGGGCGCTCACCGGGGTCGCCGCGCGGCACGCCCCAGATCATGATCGCGACGACGCCGAGCGTGACCGCGAGGGCGACGATCAGGTTCCGCAGGCTCTGGCTCTGGCGATAGGCGCGGGAGTTCGCGGCCTTCCGGGCCGCCGTCTCCTCCGGAGTCTCGGGACGGCCGAGCTCCGCGACCACGCGCGGCGAGCGCGCCATCACGACGCATCCTCCGCGCCGCCCCGGGCGTCCTCGAGCCGTCGCTGGGCCCCGCGCAGCCACTCGTCGCAGCGCGCCGCCAGCGCCTCGCCCCGCTCCCACAGCGCGAGCGACTGCTCGAGCGTGGGCGCGCCCTGCTCGAGCTCGCCGACGACACGGACGAGCTCGTCGCGCGCCTGCTCGAACGAGAGCGTCGCGACATCGGGAAGTGCGGGCTCCGCGGTCACGTCCTCCATCCTACGATCCAGCCTCCGAGGTCGCGGACGGGTCCGGATGAGGTCCGCCCTCGGCGACCTCGCCCGTCGACGTGGCCGCGACCGATCCTCGCTCGAGCGTCACGACGAGGCGCGTCCCGGCCGGCGCCTGCGCCGCGTCGCGGACGATGACGCCGCCGTCCGTGTGCGCGATGGCGTAGCCGCGCGCGAGCGTGGCAGCCGGCGACAGGGCACGCAGCGACGCGCGCAGTTCGGCGGTGCGCAGGGCGCCCTGCTCGATGCGGCGCGCGACCAGTTCCCGTCCGCGCGTGACCAGCTGCCAGACATCCTGCGTCCGCGTCCGGATCATGTGCTCGGGGGTGCGGAGAACGGGGCGCGAACGGAGCTGCTCGAGCTGCGCGACGTCGTGCGCGATGCGATGGCTCAGTCGCGTGGCCATGCGCGCGCGCAGCTGCGCCACGATGGCCCGCTGCTCGCCGACGTCTGGGACCACGCGCTTGGCCGCGTCGGTCGGGGTGGACGCCCGCAGGTCGGCGACGTCGTCGAGGAGCGGGCGGTCGTTCTCGTGCCCGATCGCGCTGACGACGGGCGTCCGTGCGGCCGCGACCGCGCGCAGGAGGCGCTCGTCACTGAAGCCGAGGAGGGTCTGGGGGTCGCCCCCGCCGCGCGCGATGACGATGACGTCGACCTCGGGATCCGCGTCCAGACGGGCGAGCGCAGCGAGCGTCTCGGGGACGCAGCGGTCGCCCTGCACCGCCGCATACTCGGTGCGGAAGCGCACCTGGGGCCAGCGCAGCTCGGCGTTGCGGTGAACGTCCTTCTCGGCGTCGCTGCGCTCGCCCGTGATCAGCCCGATGCAGTGCGGCAGGAACGGCAGCGGCTTCTTGCGCGCGGGGTCGAACAGGCCCTCCGCGCGCAGGGCCGCGCGCAGGCGCTCCAGCCGCTCGAGCTGCTCGCCCAGGCCGACGTGCTTCATCGACGACACCTGGAACGTGAAGTCGCCGCCGCGCACGTAGTAGTCCGCCTTGACGCATGCCACCACGTGGTCGCCGACCTTGAGGTCTGCGGGCATCCGTCCGCGCGCGCTCGACCAGATCCGGATGGAGATCTGCGCATCGCCCTGCAGGTCCTTCAGCCGGGCGTACACAGCCCCGGCTCGCACGTTCCACGACGTGATCTCGCCCTCGACCCACACCGAGCCCCACCGTTCGATGAACCCACGGATGGTCTGGTTGAGCCGCGCGACGGACGTGGGCGCGGCCGGCGTCGAGTCGCGCGGCGACACGCTGTCGGCGGGCGGTGCCTCGCCCGGCACCTCGGCCGGCTGGAACGACGTCATGCCACCTCGGTTCTGGCTCGGTGTACGGTCTGGTCTGTCCTCGCGACGCGCACGGGTGGCGCGGGCGAAACGGCGGCGCTCGGGCCCCGCACAGGGCGTCGCGCGTAGAATCGGCGTGTGAGCCCCACCGCCATCTCGCTACCCGTGCCCTCCGTTCCGGCGCGTCGCGCCCAGGCGCGGCAGGAGCCCCTCAAGGATATCCCGGTGGCCGGGCACAAGCGTGTGCTGCTCGCGGCGCCGCGGGGATACTGCGCCGGCGTCGACCGTGCCGTGGTCGCCGTGGAGAAGGCGCTCGAGCGCTACGGGGCGCCCGTCTACGTGCGCAAGCAGATCGTCCACAACATCCACGTCGTGACCGAGCTCGAGGGCAAGGGTGCGATCTTCGTGGACGAGGTCGACGAGGTGCCGGAAGGCGCGCACGTGGTGTTCAGCGCGCACGGCGTCTCGCCTGCGGTGGTGAACGCCGCCTCTGACCGCGGCCTGCACGCGATCGATGCCACGTGCCCGCTCGTGACGAAGGTGCACCGGGAGGCCGTCCGCTTCGCGCGGGACGACTACCGGATCCTCCTCATCGGCCACGACGGTCACGAGGAGGTCGAGGGCACCGCGGGGGAGGCCCCCGACCACGTGACGATCGTCAACTCGCCCGAGGAGGCCGACCACGTCGTGGTCGACGACCCGAGCAAGGTCGTGTGGCTGTCGCAGACGACCCTCTCCGTCGACGAGACGATGGAGACGGTGCGCCGGCTGCGCGCGCGCTTCCCCCAGTTGCAGGACCCGCCGTCCGACGACATCTGCTACGCCACGCAGAACCGCCAGGTCGCGATCAAGAAGGTCGCGCGCGACGCGGATCTCGTGATCGTCGTGGGTTCGGCGAACTCCTCCAACAGCGTCCGGCTCGTGGAGGTGGCGCTCGAGCACGGCGCCAAGGCCGCGTACCGCGTCGACTACGCGGACGAGGTGCGGCAGGAGTGGCTCGACGGCGTCGCGACGGTCGGCGTCACGAGCGGCGCCTCCGTGCCGGAGGTGCTCGTGCAGGAGGTGCTCTCCCAGCTCGCGGGCGCGGGGTACCGCGACGTCGAGGAGGTCCGCACGGCGGAGGAGGACCTCATGTTCTCGCTGCCGAAGGAACTGCGCCAGGACCCGAGTGGGCGTCGCGATGAGCGCGCCCTCGGCGGGCGGGGCCGCGCGTGAGCGGACCGACACCGCCCGCGGGCGGGCCCCGGTTCGGCGAGTACGCGACGCCCGAGGAGCAGCGCGCCCACATCCGCGCGCCGCTGCACGAGCCGCCGGTCCCGCCGCCTGCGGGGCCGCCCGCTGCGGCATCCGCGGGGACGTCGACGCGGCGTTCGCCGGGGCGCACGCTGGATCGCGTGGTCGCGGTCGGCCTGCTGATCTACGGCCTGCTGACCGTCGTGCGCGCCGCCACCGTGCTGCTCGACCCGGTCGCGCTCGCCGACGCCATCGGCGTGGACGCCGGATCCGTGGGGCTGCACTCGACGGGCGCGTGGGGCGTCGCAGGGGCGCTCGTGCTCGCGGTCGGCTGGTTCGTCACGGCATGGGCGACCTGGAAAGCGCACGTGCGCGGCTGGGTCCTGTTCTGGATCCCGCTCGCCGGGGGCGCCGTGTTCAACCTGTTCTCCGCGATGATCGTCGCGAACGCGCTGCTCTCGCACCCCGGTCTGATCGATGTGCTGGTGCAGCGCTTCGCCGGCTGACGCTTCTCCGGCTGACGCTTCTCCGGCTGGCCTTGGGATGCGCGGTGGCCGGGTCACTCCGGTCCGTCGCCGTGACGGCGCCGATTCGGAGCGCCTTCACCGCGGCGGGAGCGGGGCACGACAGACTGTGATCACATGAGCCCTCTCAGTCGTCGCCGTCGGCAGCGCCTCGCGCGCTCCGGGCTGTTCGTCGTGCTCGCGGTCGCGCTGGGTGCGGGCATCGCGTCGTTCGCGAACTCGGCGGTCGGATCGGGAGTCGGCCCCGAACAGGGGATCGAGGCCGAGGTCGTCCGGCAGGAGCTGCCGTCCCTCGACGCCGACCGGATGCCGTGGCCGGCCGAGGGCTCCGCAGCCGTCGCGGCGGGCGACGGACCGGCGCTCGCGCGCTCGGAGGAGGCGGCGCCCATGGCGAGCATCACGAAGCTCGTCACGGCGCTCATGGTGCTCGAGGAGCGGCCGCTCGCACCGGGGGAGCACGGCCCGGACTATCACTTCGTCGAGCGCTGGAACAACTCGTACGCCGAGTACACCGAGCGGGGCGAGTCGGCCCTTCCGGTGCCCGCGGGCGGGATTCTGACCCAGTACCAGCTGCTCCAGGGCATGCTCATGGGTTCGGCCTGCAACTACGCCGACATCCTCGTGACCGACATCTGGGGCGGCGACGAGGCCTTCGCCGCGGCCGCGGCGGTCTTCCTCGAGCGCCACGGGCTCGGTGGCATCGCCATCGTCGAGCCGACGGGCATCGACCCTCGGAACACGGCGAGGCCGTCCTCACTCATCGCGCTCGCACGGCTCGCGCTCGCCCACCCGGTGGTCGCGGAGATCGTGGCGACGCGCGAGGTCGAGCTGCCGGGCGCCGGCCTGGTGGAGAACACGAACGATCTCCTGGACGATCCCGGGGTCGTGGGCGTGAAGACCGGGACGCTGGATGGCAGCAGCCTGCTGTCCGCCAAGGACGTCGTGGTCGGCGGCGAGAGCGTCCGCGTCTACGTCGTCGTGCTCCACCAGCTCGACGACGACGCGCGCTTCGCGGAGTCGCGCGCGCTGTACGCGGCGGTGGAAGCGCAGCTCGCCGCGACTCCCTGACCCGCCGCCGACTTCCGCCCGCCATGCGCGCGGGGCACCGGCGGGGGACGTCGACCGGGGGCGCGCTCCGCGGATGCTAGGTTTGCATCGTGCAAATGAGAATGAGAATCAGTAGCTTCTGTCTCGTGATCGGAACGGGTGCGCTCCTCGTCGGGTGCAACGCATCGACGTCGCCGTACTCGGGCGATCCCGCGTCCGCGGCGGCCGGGTATCCGCTGGAGTACGACAACTGCGGACTGACCGTCTCGGTGGCGGACCCGCCGGAGCGCGTGGTCTCGCTCAACCAGTCGGCGACGGAGCTGCTGATCCGCCTCGGGGCGGCGGAGCGCGTCGTGGGGACCGCTTACCAGACCGATCCGGTGCCGGACGACATCCGTGCCGCGTACGAGTCGATCCCCCTGCTCACCGACGGCATCCTCACGCACGAGGGTCTCCTCGAGGCGCAGCCGGACTTCGTCTATTCGTCCTACGCGTCGTTCCTGACGGCGGACAACGCCGGCGAGCGGGCCGAGCTGCATTCCCTCGGGGTGCCCACCTACCTGACGGAGTTCGACTGCATCTATCACGCGGCGGTCGACGAGGCGTCCTTCGCGCTCCTGAACGAGGAGATCCGCGACATCGCGCACATCCTGGATGTCGCACCCGCGGGCGAGGAGCTCGTGGCGGAGCAGGAGGCGACGGTCCGGCAGGGGCTCGACGTCGCCGAGGCGATCGAGGGGGAGCCGTCCGTCGTGTGGTTCTATTCGACGGCGGCGTCCGCCGCGACTCCCTCGGTGGCGGGGCCGGGAGGCCTGCCCCAGCACGTGTCGGAGCTCCTCGGGCTGCGGAACCTCTTCGACGATGCGGCGAACAAGTGGCCGGAGGTGAGCTGGGACGAGGTCGCCGCGCGCGATCCCGAGTTCATCGTCCTGGCGGACCTCACCCGCGGGTACCCCGGTGACACCGCGGCGGAGAAGATCGAGTTCCTCACCACGGATCCGCTGATGTCGCAGCTGGAGGCCGTGCGGGAGGAGCGGTTCATCGTCGTTCCCGGCCAGTACATGGATCCCTCGATCAACAGCGTCCGCGCGGTTCCCGCCGTGGCCGAGGGCATTGTCGACCTGCAGGGGCGTGCGCGATGACCGACTGGGAGCGCCTCGTGGCGCGCTGGGATGCGCAGCAGGCCGCCTACATCACCGACCGGGAAGCACGGTTCGAGGTCATGCTCGACGTCCTCGCCGCGACGCAGGACGGAAGGACGTCCTTCGTCGTCGCGGACCTCGGGTGCGGCCCCGGTAGCCTCTCGGCGCGCATCCTGGATCGCTTCCCCGACGCCACGGTGATCGGGATCGACTATGACCCGGTGCTGCTGCGTCTGGCCGCGATCGCGCTGGAGTCGTATGGCGATCGATTCGTGCCGGTCTCCGCGGACCTCGCTGCGCCGGGCTGGGCGTCGGCGCTGCCTGTGACAGGGGTGGATGCGGCGGTGTCCTCCACGGCGCTGCACTGGCTGCCGCCGTCCACGCTCGTCGCGCTCTACGCGGAGCTCGGTGACCTGGTGCGGGAGGGCGGCGTCGTGCTCAACGCCGACCACCTGAGGTTCGACCCCGCGACGCAACCGCTCCTGCGCTCGCTCGCCGTCCGCGACGACACCCGCACGCAGGATGCCGCGCGAGGCGCGGGGGTGCCCACCTGGGATGAGTGGTGGGAGGAGGCGCTCGCGATGCCCGAGCTCGCCGCGCACGCGGACGAGCGCGAGCGACGCTTCCGGGATCGACCGGCTCCCGCGGACAGCCCGCTGGCGCTGCACCACGAGGCGCTGCGAGCCGCCGGCTTCCGCGAGACCGGCACGGTCTGGCAGCTCTACGACGACTACATCGTCCTCGCGCGGCGATGACGGCCGCGACGGCCGTCTCGCCCCGCCCGGTCGACGCGCGGCCCCGGCGGCTGCGCGGAGCCGCCGTCGCTGCGCTGGCGTCGGGCGGGCTGGTGGTGACCGTGATCGGGGCGGTGCTCGTGGGGACGGCGAGCATCGGTGCGCTCGATGTCGTCGGCATCGTGCTGCGCAACGTCGGCCTCGGCGCGCTGGCGCCCACGGCGCCGGCGCCGCCGCTCGTGGACTCGCTGGTCTGGCAGTCGCGGGTGCCGCGCGTGATCCTCGCCGGCGTGGTCGGCGCGGGTCTGGCCGTCTGCGGCGCCGTGCTCCAGTCGGTGACCCGCAACCCGCTCGCCGAGCCCTACCTGCTGGGGGTCTCTTCGGGCGCTTCCACGGGTGCGGTCGCCGTGCTGATCCTGGGCTGGGGCACGGGGGCGTTCGCGCTGTCCACGGGGGCGTTCGCCGGCGCGCTGCTCGCATTCGGGATCGTGCTCGTGCTGATCGGCGGCGGGCGGATCGCGAACCCCGCCCGCGTCGTGCTCACGGGCGTCCTCGTGTCCCAGTTCTTCTCCGCGGTGACGTCGCTCGTGCTCATGCTCGGCGGCGACGCGGACTCGACGCGGGGGTTCACCTTCTGGCTGCTGGGGTCTCTCAGCGGAGCGAGATGGCCCCAGACGCTGCTCGCCGCCGGCATCGTCCTCGTCGGCTGTTCGGTCTGTGCGGCACTCGCTCCGGCGATGGACGCGTTCGAGCTCGGTTGGGACGCTGCCGGCGCCCTCGGCATCCGCGTGACGGCGGCGCGGATCACCCTGATGACGTCCGCCGCGCTGGTCACGGCCGCCGCAGTGGCCGCCTCGGGGGCGATCGGGTTCGTGGGGCTGCTCGTTCCCCACGCGGTGCGGATCATCGCGGGCCCGGGGCATCGTCTGCTGATCCCGCTCTCCGCCATCACGGGCGCCATCTTCCTCATCTGGGTGGACGCGTTCGCTCGCACGGCGTTCGCGCCGCACGAGCTCCCGGTCGGGGTGATCACGGCACTGCTGGGCGCCCCGGCGTTCGCTCTCGTCCTGCGCAGGACGGCGCGATGACGGCCGCCGTGGGAGCGCTTCGAGCGCGTGACCTGACGGTGAGGGCACACGGGCGTGATCTCCTGAGCGCAGTGGAGATCGAGGCTCAGCCCGCTCGGCTCCTGGGGCTGCTCGGACCGAACGGCGCGGGGAAGACCACGCTGCTCCGGGCGCTCGCGGGCGTCCGGCGGCCGGACTCGGGGGAGGTGACGCTCGACGGGCTGCCGGTGCACGCGGCTCGTCGCCGTGCGGTCGCGCGCCGGATGGCGCTGGTCGAGCAGCACCACGACCTCCACACGGATCTTCTGGTCGCCGACATCGTGATGCTGGGTCGGACGCCGTACCGTCGCGCGTTCAGCGCGGCGAGCGAGCGGGATCGGGAGGTCGTCGAGGCGGCGTTGGCGAGGGTGGGCGTGGCGGAGCTGGCGTCACGCCGCTGGAGCACGCTCTCGGGAGGGGAGAGGCAACGGGTCCACATCGCCCGCGCCCTCGCTCAGGAACCGGAAGTGATGCTGCTGGACGAGCCGACCAACCACCTCGACATCCGCTTCCAGCTCGAGGTGCTCGCGCTGCTGCGGGGGCTGGGGATCACCGTCGTCGCGGCTCTGCACGATCTCAACCTGGCAGCGCGGTTCTGCCACGACGTCGCGGTGCTGGAGTCGGGGCGGCTCGTCGCCGCCGGCCCCGTGCAGGAGGTGCTGGACGCCGACCTCATCGAGCGCGTCTACGCGGTGCGGGCCGTGGTCGAGCGGTCGCCGCACACGGGTGCGGCGACCGCGACGTTCCTCGCGCCCTCGCGATGATCCGGGGCGAGGCACCGGTCCGAGGACCGGTGCCTCGCCGAGGGCTCAGCCAGAGCGTTCAGCCCTGGGAGTGGCCGTGGGAGCCGAGCTGCTTGGTCGCCTCGACCACGCGCGCGGCCATCGCCGACTCGGCGATCTTCCCCCAGGCGCGGGGGTCGTACTGCTTCTTGTTGCCGACCTCGCCGTCGACCTTCAGCACGCCCTCGTAGTTCGAGAACATGTAGCCCGCGATCGAGCGGGTGAAGGCGTACTGGGTGTCGGTGTCGATGTTCATCTTGATGACGCCGTTGGCCACCGCGAGCGCGATCTCCTCGTCGCTCGAGCCGCTGCCCCCGTGGAAGACGAGGTCGAGCGGCTTGGGGCCCGTGCCGAACGCCGCGGCGATGCCCTCCTGGATCTCGCCGAGCAGCTCGGGGCGGAGCTTGACGTTGCCGGGCTTGTAGACGCCGTGGACGTTCCCGAACGTGAGCGCCGAGATGTACCGGCCCTTCTCGCCCAGGCCGAGGGCCTCGACGGCCTTCGTCACGTCGGCGACCGTCGTGTAGAGCGCCTCGTTCGAGCCCTCGTGCTTGACGCCGTCCTCCTCGCCGCCGACGACGCCGACCTCGATCTCGAGGATCGCCCCGATGTTCTTCATCCGGGGCAGCAGCTCGCCCGCGATCTGGATGTTCTCGTCCAGCGGCACCGCCGAGCCGTCCCACATGTGCGAGTGGAAGATGGGGGCGCCGCCCGCCTTCACCTGCTCCTCGGAAGCCTCCAGCACCGGGAACAGGAACGAGTCGAGGGCGTCCTTCGGGCAGTGGTCCGTGTGGACCGCGACCGTGACGGGGTAGTTCTGGGCGACCTGCTTGACGTACTGCGCCATCGCGATCGCGCCCGTCGCGCGCCCCTTCACGGTGTGGCCGGCGAAGTAGTCGGCGCCGCCCGTGGTCACCTGCAGGATGCCGTCCGACCCCGCCTCCGTCAGGCCCTGCAGGACGGCGTTGATGGTCTGCGAGCTCGAGACGTTGATCGCGGGGTAGGCGAAGCCGCCTGCCTTCGCGCGATCCAGCATGTCGGCGTACTGATCCGGGGTGGCGAAGGGCATGGCGACTCCTTGAAGATCGGCGATCAGGCTTCGCCAGTCTATCCGCGCGGGCTCGCGCGCGAGAGGGTGTGCCCCGGGCCCGTACGCCGCCGACCAACGCTTGGCGGCGAGGAAAGAAACGCGATTTCTGCGCGCCCGTCGTGCCGGTCCGCGGCGTCACGCGGCCATACGCTGGAGAACATGGAGACCTCTGACATGGCGCCCCTTCACCCCGACCGCAACATCGCACTCGAGCTCGTGCGATCCACGGAGGCGGCCGCGATTCGCGCCGTGCCCTTCATCGGACGGGGTGACAAGGAAGCCGCGGACGGCGCCGCGGTCGACGCGATGCGCGCGTTCCTGGCGACCGTGGACTTCGACGGCGTGATCGTGATCGGCGAGGGGGAGAAGGACGACGCCCCCATGCTGTTCAACGGCGAGCACGTCGGCACCGGGAAGGGGCGCTCCTACGACATCGCGGTCGACCCGATCGACGGCACGTCGCTCACGGCGGCGGGCCGGCAGAACGCCCTGTCGGTCATCGCCATGTCGGATCGCGGGACCATGCTCGACGCGTCGAGCGTCTTCTACATGGACAAGCTCGTGACGGGCCCCGCGGGCGTGGGGGTCGTCGACATCCGCCTGCCCATCGGCGAGAACATCCGCAAGCTGGCGGCCGCACTGGGCAAGCCCGTCGACGAGATGGTGGTCTCCGTGCTGAACCGGCCCCGCCACGATCAGCTCATCCGCGAGATCCGCGAGGCCGGCGCCGGCACGCGCCTGATGAGCGACGGCGACGTCGCGGGCGGCATCAACGCCGCGCGGCATGATGCGCGCACCGACATGTGCGTGGGCATCGGCGGAAGTCCCGAGGGGATCGTGACGGCATGCGCGATCAAGGCGCTCGGGGGTCACATCCAGGGCCGCCTCTGGCCGCGCGACGACGAGGAGCGCCAGAAGGGCATCGACGCGGGGCTGAAGATGGACCACGTGTACGAGGCCGACGATCTTGTGGCCGGCAACAACACGCTGTTCGTGGCGACGGGTGTGACGGACGGGCAGCTCGTCGCCGGTGTCCGACGGCAGGGCGACTACGTGTACACGGAGAGCGTCGTGCTGCGCAGCCACTCGGGCACGCTGCGCCGGATCTCGTCGGACCACCTCGTCTCGAAGTGGCTCTGACCGTCGCTGCGGTGTGACCGCGGCCGCGCGATGGCGCCGCGACACTCGCCACCCGTGACGCACCTGTAACCGTCTTCTCGGCAAGCGTCTGGGAGAATGGGTGGGGACCGAACGGTCCGCACCACTGGGGGCGAACGATGACGGTAGGGCACGTGACAGCACGCGAGACGGCGAGGTCGGCGAAGGCCCCTCAGCAGGCCGTGAACGATCCGGCGCGACGCCCGGACGTGCTGCTGCGTGTACGCCGCGCCCCCGGCCAGGAGCCCAGCGCGTGGTGGTTCATCGGCGCCTTCGTCGCCTTCTCGGGGGCCGTCACGGCGCTGCTCAGCTTCGTTCCGGGCTGATCCGCTCCGGCGCGTCGAGTCTGCCCGGCTCCAGTCGGTCGGCGATCGACTCGGGCGGTGCGACGGCAGGTTCGGAGCCCTCGTCGAGGGCCTCCAGCAGTTCGGGGGCGGTCATGCGCCGCGGCACGGCATGCAGGGCAGCGGGCTCGGCGGCGGCATCGAGCTTGGTCGCGTCGATGCCGGGGAATCGCCGTGCGGTGACCAGCACGCGTGACTCGAGCGATCCGACGAAGCGGTTGTACGAGTCCACCGTGCGCTCGATCGCGCGCCGAAGGTCGTCCGCGTGCTGCGCGAGGGTGCCGAGGCGCTCGTAGAGCTGGTTGCCGAGCGTGAACAGCGTGCGCGCCTCGTCGGAGACCTCCTGCTGGGTCCACGCGTACGCGACGGTCTTCAGCACGGCCCACAGGTTGACCGGCGACGCCAGCGCGACGCGCTTGGCGAAGGCGTACTCCAGCAGGGTCGGGTCCTCGTCCAGCGCGACGGCGAGGATCGCCTCGTTCGGCAGGAAGCAGATCACGAACTCCGGGCTCGAATCGAGTCCCGACCAGTAGGCCTTGCGCGCGAGCGCGTCGACGTGCGCGCGCACCGCCTTGACATGTTGCGTACGGAGTTCGCGCCGGCGGCGTGCGGCGTCGCCCGTGGCCGTGTCGGGAATCGCCGCGGCGTCCAGGAACGCGTCGAGCGGGGCCTTCGCGTCCACCGCGAGCGCCTTGCCGCCCGGCAGGCGCACCACGAGGTCGGGCCGTGCGGTGACGCCGTCAACGGCGGTGCTCACCTGCGTGTCGAAGTCGACGTGGCGGAGCAGACCGGCCGCCTCCACGACGCGCCGCAGCTGAGCCTCTCCCCACACGCCCCGCGCGGTCGTGGAGCGGAGGGCGCCGGCGAGCGACTCGGTCGTGAGCCGCAGCGCTTCGTCGGCGGCGTGCGCGCGCCGGAGCTGCTCCGCGATCGCGCCGAACTGCCCGTGGCGTTCGCGCTCCATCTCGTCCACGCGCTGCTGCATGCGGTGCAGGCTGTCGCGCACGGGGGCCAGCGCCTTGAGCACCGCGCTCTCGCGACGAGCCCTCTCCTCCGCCGTCCGCCGCTCCGCCTCGGCGTGCGCGACCGCGTCGCGACGCAGATCCTCCTGCCGCTCGACCGTTTCGCGCAGCCCCGCGATCTCGGCTTCGCGCGCGGCCAGAGCCGCGCGCACCGCGGACTCGGCGCGCGCGGCGTGTGCGGCCCGCGCGAGCCATCCGGCGACGGCACCGGCGGCCAGTGCGACGACCGCGAGGATCAGGGAGAGCGCATCCATGCCGCCATCCTCCCGGGGGCCTCCGACATCGGCCGGAGACGCGCCCGGAGGGGCTCAGACGGCGACGGCTGCCGGAGCGATGCTGTGGGTGCGCACGCCGATCGTGGCTGCGAGGGCCTCGATGTCGTCGGCGCCGGAACGGCGAGCGGCGTCGATGAGGATGTGGGCGCACGCCAGCGCGTCGGCGACCGCGTCGTGGTGCGAGAAACCGGCGAACCCGGCGGCCTCGGCCGCGGCGGGCAGTCGGTACGAGGGGAGCCGGTAGACCTTGCGCGCCACCTGCAGCGTGCACAGATAGCGGTACGGCGGGCACGCGTACGCCGTGACCTCGCACGCCGCGCGCAGCACGCGCATGTCGAAGCTCGCGTTGTGCGCGACGAGCACGTCGTCGCCGGCGAAACCGATCAGGTCCTCGACCTGTTCGTCCCACGCGAGCGCGTCCGCGACGTCCTCGGCGGTGATCCCGTGGATCCGGGTGTTCCACTCGAGGAAGGCGTCGTGCCCCGCGGGCGGCCGGATGAGCCACCCGGCCGTCTCGACGACCCGGCCGTCGCGCACCCGGGTGAGTCCGACCTGGCACGCGGAGGCGGCCGAGCCGTTGGCGGTCTCGAAGTCGATCGAGGTGAAGTCCAGGGGCACGCATCGAGTCTGCGGCCCGCCGTCCCGTCACCGAGGCAGGCGCGCCGCCGCCGGCGAACAGGGGGTCAGTCGCCCGAGGTGTGGACGCCCTCGGCGCGGTCGGCCTCGTGGATGAGGCGGCGCACCCACGGGCCGAGCAGGAACAGCGCGGCGGCGAAGACGATCGCGACGACGCCGGTCCAACCGAAGTACGCCGTGTCGGAGGCGCCGTCGGTGACCTGCACCACCTGCGCCGTGATCGCGGTGCCCGCCGCCGGCGCGAGGAACCACAGGCCCATCGCCTGCCCCCGGAACGCCTTCGGCGCCAGCAGGGTCGTCGCCGCGAGGCCCACGGGCGAGAGGCACAGCTCGCCGAGCGTCTGCACCACGTAGACGGTCACGAGCAGCAGTGCGGGCGCCTGGGCATCGGCGGCGAGCCACGCCCCGCCCGCGAGGATCAGGAACGACACCCCCGCCAGGCCGAGCCCGAGCGCGAACTTGTACGGCACCGCCGGCCTGTCGTTCGTCTTGAGCCAGAGCCACGCGAAGACGGGGGACAGCACGATGATCGCCAGGGGATTGATCGACTGGAACATCTCGGGCGCGATCGCCAGGCCGAACAGCGACAACTCCGTCCGCTCCGCCGCGAACGTCGTCATGGTCGTGGCGGCCTGCTCGAAGATCATCCAGAACAGCATCGCCGCGACGAACAGCGGGATGTAGGCCAACAGGCGCTTGCGCTCCGCCGGCGTGACCTTGGGTGAGCGGTACATGATCGCGAACGCCGCCACGGGGGCCACGAAGGCGAGGTAGGACAGCGTGTCCACCATGGTGCCGAGCCCCCAGCCGCCCGAGAGCAGCGTGGCCAGCCCCGCCAGGGCGGCGACCGCGAGCAGGATCACGCCGATCATCCGCAGGACCGCCGGGATCTCCTCCCGCCCGATCGGGTTGGGGATGTCGTCGCCGGCTCCGGCGAGGGTGCCGCGCCCGGCGACGAACACGATGAGCGCGATGCCCATCCCGATCGCCGCGACGAGGAACCCGGCGTGGAAGCCGAACATCGCCCGCACCGCTCCCACCACCAGCGGCGAGAAGAACGAGCCGAGGTTGATGAAGAGGTAGAAGATCGAGAACGCCGACTGGCGACGCGGGTCTTCGCGCGTGTACAGCTCGCCGACCATTGCCGACACGTTGGCCTTGAGCAGGCCCGTGCCGATCGCGACCAGCACGATCCCGAGGAACGAGAACGCTCCCCCCGGGAGCGCAAGGCTCACGTGGCCGGCCGCGATGATGACGCCGCCGTAGAACACCGCGCGCCGCCCGCCGATGATGCGGTCCGCGATCCAGCCGCCCACGATCGTGAGCAGGTACACGCCGGTGCCGTAGATGGCCACGAGCGACTGGCCCAGTGCCGTGTCGAGACCGAGGCCGCTCTCGGCGAGCTCAGCGGTGAGGAACAGCAGCAGGATCGCGCGCATCCCGTAGTAGCTGAAGCGCTCCCACAGCTCGGTGGTCGCGAGCGAGAACAGCCCGAGCGGATGGCCGAAGAACCGCCGATCACCCGTGGCGGAGGGGGAGGGCTGGGAGGAGGAGGCACTCGCGCTCATCGTTCCAGATTCGCACCCGCACCTCCGGGTAGGCTCCGAACGGCTGCGCCAGCTGGCGGTGGGGGGCGCGGAGCCGCGGATGCTCAGGGGCGCGCGCGTAGACTGGTCTCCCGTGGCTCTTACCATCGGAATCGTCGGCCTTCCCAACGTCGGCAAGTCGACCCTCTTCAACGCCCTGACCAAGAACACGGTGCTCGCCGCGAACTACCCGTTCGCGACCATCGAGCCGAACGTGGGCGTGGTGGAGCTGCCAGATCCCCGCCTCGACAGGCTGGCCGAGATCTTCGGCTCGCAGCGGATCCTGCCGGCTCCCGTGTCGTTCGTCGACATCGCCGGCATCGTGCGCGGCGCGAGCGAGGGGGAGGGGCTCGGCAACCAGTTCCTCGCGAACATCCGCGAGGCCGACGCCATCGCGCAGGTCGTGCGCGGCTTCTCCGACTCGGACGTCGTGCACGTCGACGGCAAGGTCGACCCGGCCAGCGACATGGAGACGATCAACACGGAGCTGATCCTCGCCGACCTCCAGACGCTCGAGAAGGCCCTTCCTCGCCTGGACAAGGAGGTCAAGGGCAAGAAGACGGACCCGGCCGTGCTCGCCGCCGCCACCGACGCGAAGGCCGTGCTCGACTCCGGCAAGACGCTGTTCCAGGCCGGCTTCGACGTCGCGCCGATCCGCGAGCTGGGCCTTCTGACCGCCAAGCCGACGCTGTTCGTGTTCAACGTCGACGAAGGCGTGCTGACCGATGACGCGCGCATGGCGGAGCTCGCGGCGCTCGTGGCGCCCGCCAAGGCGGTCTTCCTCGACGCCAAGGTGGAGTCGGAGCTCATCGACCTCGACGCGGCCGAGGCGCTCGAGCTGCTGCAGTCGCTCGGCCAGCAGGAGTCGGGCCTCGACCAGCTCGCCCGCGTGGGCTTCGAGACGCTGGGCCTGCAGACCTACCTGACTGCGGGGCCCAAGGAGGCCCGGGCCTGGACCATCCGCAAGGGCTGGACCGCCCCGCAGGCCGCCGGAGTCATCCACACCGACTTCGAGCGCGGCTTCATCAAGGCCGAGATCGTCTCGTTCGCCGACCTCGACGAGGCCGGCTCCATGGCCGAGGCCAAGTCCCGAGGCCGCGTCCGCATGGAGGGCAAGGACTACGTCATGCAGGACGGCGACGTGGTGGAGTTCCGGTTCAACGTGTAGTTCCGGTTCAACATCTGGGGCCGGCCGTGCTTCCTGACAGATCCAGTCACTCGGCTTGGGTGAACCCGTAGCGCGCTGGATCGGCAAGAACCGTGTCGACCGTGAACATGGCCTGGTCGTCGTTCAGCGCCACACGCTTCAGGACTGCGATCGCCCGCTCGCGATCGCCTGCTGTGATCGCTTGGTCCCACGCGCCAAGCAGATGGGCGGCGGCAAGGCGCTCGTTCACGGTCATCCCGCCGAAGTCCTCACGCTCGCTCGTCATGAAAGCCACCTACGCTCTCGGCACCGATCGCAACGCCAGAGGTTGCTCGGTACCGGAACGTCGTGGAGTTCCGCTTCAACGTGTGACGCTCGTGCGCGTGCGGCAGGCGTCGATCCCCCTTGGCGGGAGGGCGGGAGGTGGCTGCTTTGGTGAACGAACCCCCGTTGTCTCGGCCGCCCCTGTACGCAGGATGACCGGACACCTGGGTGCGTCCGATCTGGGCTACTCTGACAGGCCGGTCATACCTCGTTGTCGAGCCAGGTCACGACGTCTTCGAGCTGGGCCCGGATCTGCGCCCACGGTCGGTTCAGGTCGAGCGTGCGGGCGCCGATCCGATTCCCCTGGATCACGAGGTCGAGGTCGGGCTGCGTCGCGGCGTCGGATCGCGCGTAGAGCAGGAGGCCGCTGACCGATCCGTTCCGATCCACGTCGGCGTTCTTCGCGTAGGCCAGCACTTGGTAGAGGTGCCCCGAGCGGACGGTCTCTTTCTCCCACCGGCCCACCTGCATCGGCTCGCGATAGAACTTCGCGTCAATGACGAGGGATCGTTCGCCTCGGCGAAGCGTGACATCCGTGCGCATGGAGGGCAGCTGCTCGACGCCGAGCGCACTCGATCGGTCATAGTCCCAGGGGATGCTGGATGCGGCAGGCCGCAGGTCTGGATGGTGGAACGTGTAGTACTCGCGCAGGAACCGCTCATACAGGTCGCTCATCGAGTCGTCCGATAGCCAGGACGCGAGCTTCATCGATCCTGCGCCGCGGCTGGGCAGCATTCCTCGGACGATCAGTTCGCAGACCCCGAGGAGCAGCCGATACGCCGCATTCGCACGGTGATAGGTAAGCGCATCCCAGCGGATCGAGCTCGGTGCGACAAGCGTGACGGCATCCAGGTAGGGCAGGAGCCGGCGCAACTCGGCTCTGCGCGCGGCTGAGACGTCGCCGTGGCGGATCAACAGCACGATGACCGACTTCAGAGCGCGGTTGTGCGGCGTATCCGCCTCGTACTCGTCGAACTCGCACGCGATCCGGCCGCGGGTCGTGGTGCGCTCGGCAACGGTGCGGGCGAAGTCAATGCGTCCTCGCACGGTGGCGAGGTTCTCGTGCCGGCGGAGATAGTCGCGGTGCAGGCCCCGTTTTACCTGCACTCCGACGCCGCGCACGAGGATCTCGGCGAGGAGGTCGTGAAGGTGGTCGAAGTGCTCGGCCTCGATTCGCTCGATCCCGTCGCGGTGAAGGGCCCGGAACGCGTACGCCATCATGACGTACACGTTGCGGATCAGGATGCCTGAGGTCATGTGAGGGCGGCGCGGAGCCTCTGGCTCCATTCCTCGGCTCGCGCGGGTTCGTCGAACCAGTACTCGTCGAGCAGAGGGATGAGCTCGTCCTCCACGACGGACTGCAACCACAGGTCGTCGGCGGCGCTATCGGCGGGGCGCGACAGGAAGCTGTGCCCGATCGCGAAGCCCTGGCCGAGGGCCGGGTCGTCGGCGATGGCCTCGTTGAGTTCGAGGATCGCGGTGACCAGGTTGTCGAGCGTGGGGTTGTCCGCCTCCTCCTGCCAGCGCACGAATCCAGCCGACTTGAAGCCCGGGCGCATCTCGAAGAAGCCGAAGCGACGGCGAAGCGCGTAGTCGAGAACGGCGAGGCTGCGATCGGCGGTGTTCATCATCCCGAGGATGTGGACGTTCTTCGGCACGGCGAAGGTCTCGTTCTTGTAGAGCAGCCGCAGTCCCTGGCCCCGCTTGTCGGCCTCGATGAGCATGAGCAGTTCGCCGAAGATCTTCGACATGTTGCCCCGGTTGATCTCGTCGATGATGAAGAAGTACGGGCGCCTCTCGTCATCCGCGCGAGCTTCCTCGCAGAACCGATAGAACGGCCCCTCCGTGAGCACGAAGCCGCCGCTCTCGGTGGGGCGGTAGCCCATCATGAAGTCCTCGTACGAGGAGCTCTGGTGGAACTGGACCATCTCCACGCGGCTCGGGTCCTGCGCGCCCATCATGGCGTACGCCAGGCGTTTGGCCGCGAACGTCTTTCCGACGCCGGGAGGGCCGGCGAGGATGACGTTCTTCTTTCGTGCGACCAGGCCGTGAAGCCGTTCGTACTGCTCATCGGAGATGTACACCTCCCGGAGGAACGCCTTGCGATCGTATGCCGGGATCGACGCGGGTGCTGCGGGCGGCGCGGGCTCGGGCTCATCGGTGAAGAGGGATTCGAGCGACTCAACGTAGTCGTGAACCGCCGTGATGTCGGTCAGCGTCTTCGTCACGGCGTCGCCCGGGTGCTCCCAGGCTCCGACATGCGTCCACCTCACAGAACGGACGTGCTTGTAGGCGGCGCGCTCCGGTTCGTACCGCGCCGCCGAGATGACCTCGCCCCGTCCGACGATCTCACGGCGGCCCCGTTTGGCGTAGACGATGTCGCCGACGGCGATGTCGTTCTGGAACTGCCAGACGGCGAGCACGGCGTTCTTCAGCGATCCTTCCGTCCCCTCCGGATCCAGCGCCGCGCGGATCGCCTCGCGATCGGGATATGTCGCGAGGTCATCGAGTGCGTCCCAACCGATTGCCATGATGCCGTTCGCAGAGAACTCTCCCCACTCCGATGCCTGTGGGCCGGGAGAGTAGAGCCAGAAGTGACGGCGGCGGGGCTCGGCGAGCGTGCCGCCCCCGGCCTGGGGTGGCTCCGTCTCAGTCGACGCCGGGTCCCAGAGCTCCCGGATGCCGGGCGTCCAGAAGTGGAAAGGTGTCGTCGCGTCGCCGGCCAGCGCGGCGCGGATGGCCAGCAGGTTCCGGTCGATCGACACCGGATCGTCCCCGGTCGCCCCGTCGATCCGGTTGGCGAGCCCGTCGCGGATCCTCGCCTTCATCCGAGCCGAGGAGATCGGCTCGAACGCATCGGGGCGCGCAAGGAACTGCAACGTGTTGCGAATGTCCGACCGGTCGTCACCGGAATCCAGCATCTCCTGCTGCAGCCGCCATGGATCCAGCCGCGCCGCTTCACGCGCCTCCTCGGGCAGCCCTTCCCAGTGAAGAACGAACGTGGCAGCCCAGATCAGGTGCCGCCACATGGCGCCGTTGTACCAGCTCCCCGGCTCGAACCCAGCGGTGCCCGCAGGACGAGCCAGCCACGTGGACACCGTCTCGGAGAGGGTCACTGGGCGATCGAGGTGGGAGAGCACCCGCTCGACGTGCGCCCGTCGGGTGTCGGGCAGGGCAGAGCGCAGCGGGTGCTCGCGCAGCAGCACGAGCTCGGCCGCGAGTAGGACCACCTCGCGCGGCGCGTCCTGAAGCTGCTTGTCGAGTTTGTCCCACTGGCCTTGATCCGTGCCGACGACGGGGTTGTCCTCGACTCTGGCTCGGAGTTCCTGGGCCGCGTCAGCCGTCCAGATCCTTGTCTCAGGGTCGAGCACGGATCGGCCGTCGCCTAGCATGTGCGTGATCACCTCGCCGACCTGCCGGGCGAGCGTCATCTCCTGGGTGGGACGCGAGGTGGAGACTTCGGAGGACACGTCGAAGGGTGCAAGGGCGTCGGTCACACACTGCATTCTGCCGCTTCGAAGAGGTATCGGTCACGGCGGACACAAGCACCTTAGGGAGGCGTGAACGCCCGGACCAGCGCATGCGTGAGGTGATTCGGCTACGGAACGTGGTGGAGTTCAGGTTCAACGTGTAGTCGCGTGGCCGTTCAACGTCTCGGCGCGTGGTTTTCTCTGACGCGCTCGTTGCCCGGGCCTGGCTGTACGGTCAGGGCATGCATGGAGTCGACTCGGGAGACACGCATGACACAGCACGTTCCGGATTCGTTGCTGTCGCGGCTTGTCGGATACCGGGTGTATTCGGTCGAGTTCGTACTGAACGACTATGTCCAGTTGCGATTCGATGGTGATTTCGGGGCCGGGTCTCCGGTGGTGCTGAACAGCTACGTGTGGCCCGAGGTCGAGACTCAGGGCCGTCGTTGGCGCGAGACGGATCTCGGGTACGCGGACGCGCTGAGGAAGATGACGCCCGGCGCAGTCGTGTCGACGAGCGAAGCGACGGGCCAGGGCATTCGGATCGAACTCGACACTGGGGCGGTGGTCATCCACCCGACGGCCGATGACGTATTCGTGGAGATCGCCGAATTGAGGGGCTTCCGCGACGGCTCCTGGATGGTTTGGCGCCCTGGAGAGGACAGCTTCGAAGACCTCACCTGACGTCGGCGTAAGGGCTTTGCAGTCTCGCATCGGCGTCCGCGGTTGATGAACGTCGGCTACAGAACGTCGTGGAGTTCCGCTTCAACGTGTGAGCTGATCTCCCCGGTGTCAGTGCGCCGAACACGCGCGAGAACCCGGCGCGGTTGCGCCCGTTTCCCCGTCTGATCCGATCGCACTCTTGACTCATCCTATAACCGGGATATATCTTCCTGTTTTGTGAAGAGTCCGGTTCCGCAGCTGACGCCATTCGTGCGCTCGGACGCGGTCGGAGCGATCCTGGCGGAGACGCTCGGGCACCCCGGCCGCGAGTACTCGCTGTCTGAACTCGGGCGTCGCACGGGCGTGAGTGGGACCGTTGTGCACCGCGAGGTCGGTCGCCTCGTCGACAACGACGTGCTTCGTGACCGCCAGGAGGGTCGCAACCGGATGGTGCGCGCAAACGACGAGCACCCGCTGTTCGCGCCGATGCGCGAGCTGATCGCGGCGACGTACGGTCCGGTCCCCGTGCTGCGCGAGCTCTTCGACGGTGTGGACGGTGTCGACGAGCTGCTGATCTACGGATCGTGGGCAGCACGCCGGGCGGGGGAGAGCGGTGCGTTCCCGAACGACATCGACGTGCTCGTGGTGGGCTCGACGCCTCGCCGCAGCCTCGCGGACCTCGCCGCGGAAGCGAGCGCACGTCTTGATGTGCCGGTGAACGTCACGCGGATGGGACCCGACGAATGGCACGCCGATCGTCCGTCGCCGTTTGTCGCGACGATCCGTGCGCGCCCGATCGTCGACGTGCTGACCGGCGATGTCCATGGCTGACGTCGTCGCCGCGATGATCGCTGGACGACGGCTCGAGCGCGTCGCCGTGAACCATGAGCACGCCGTGAGCGTGCTCGCGATGGCCGAGCGCCACGTCGATACGGCGGCCGCTCTCGCCGACACTGACGATCACGCGATGGCGTTCACCGCGGCGTACGACGGCGCGCGCAAGGCGCTCACCGCGGTGCTCGCGATCGAAGGCCTGAGGGTGCGGCCCGTCGGCGGTGCTCACAGGAACACGGGAACCGCCGCGGCACAGTTCGTGCACGATGACGCGCTCGGCGAGTTCGAGTGGATGCGGCAGGTGCGCAACGCCACCGAGTATCCGGACGAGGATCGTCCGAGCGCGACTCGGCAGGACGTCGCCGAGGGGATCGGGGCCGCGCGCGCGATCGTCGAGGCGTGCGCGGCGTACGTGCGTTCTCGAACCTGACGCTGGGAGAGCGGGCCTGCTGCCAGGTTCCGGTTCAACGTGGCTTGCATGCGTTGGCCGGCGCCCGGCAGCCTCTCAGCCCGAACGGCGCTCTTGACGGAGCCCAGCGGCGATCCCTGCGTCGATGACGAATAGTGCGCACATTGCGACGGCGTTGTGTCGACGATCGCTTCGCATGTACTCGCGCGCGAACAGCAAGTGGAGTAGGGCTCGTGCCGCCACGGCACGCCATTCGACGAGTTGACGACCGGCTGGCAATGATCGCGATGCCGAGGACGAGATCTGCGGCCCCCAGCGCGCGTCGACGTTTGACCTCGGTGCCCGTAAGGCCGAGTCGTCGCCCGCCCATGTGCGGTGCGATGGTCAGGAAACCGCCGAGGCCAGCAGAGACCGCCCCGACACCATCGGCGGCAACGGTGAGGAAGGCGTTCTTCGTGACCGGCATGGGGAGACTCTAGTTGAGTCGGCGTTGACGGCTGGGGGCTCCAGTTCAACCTGTGGCCACAGGTTGCGTGTGCCTCAACTCGGTGGAGTTCCGATGTAACGTCTAGCGTTATTGACGCGCCGCGTTATACTCTGCTGGTGTGATCAGGTCGTTCGCGAGCAAGGACACCGAGCGACTCTGGCGCCGGGAGCGCGTGCGGTCGATGGAACCTCGGATCCATCGAGTCGCTCTGCGCAAGCTGCGTCAGGTGGCCGCGGCGGTCACACTGGATGACCTCCGCATCCCGCCGGGAAACCGACTCGAGCCCTTGCGGGGTGACCGAGCGGGCCAGCACAGCATCAGGATCAATGACCAGTGGCGGATCTGCTTCACATGGACCGACGCGGGTCCCGAGGGGGTTGAGATCGTTGACTACCACTGACAAGCTCGCGCCGATCCACCCCGGCGAGGTCCTTATGGAGGACTTCATCGAGGGATTCGGCATCACGCAGAACAAGCTCGCCGTGTCGATCGGCGTACCGCCGCGACGGATCAACGAGATCGTGCACGGCAAGCGATCGATCACCGCAGACACGGCGCTGCGCCTGTCGAAGTTCTTCGGTACGACCGCGCAGTTCTGGCTGAACCTGCAGTCGCAGTACGACCTCGACCTCGCGGCAGACCGCGCGGCCGATCAGATCGAGGCGATCAAGCCGTTGAGGGTCGCGTGAGCCGGATCCGGTCGGACGTGGGCGCCCATGCCCACCTCGACGCGTGAGGTGATTCGGCTATGCGCCGCCACAGCTGCCGTCTGCGCCTCAGCGCGACCCAGACGAGGATCGCGTAGCCGGCTTATACGTCGGAGAAGTCGTTGCCCCACTGGATCTGCGTGACGACGTCGCCATCCAGCACGAAGAGGAAGTACTCGCGGCCCCCTTCGCCTGGTCGCGTGAGCGACTGCGTGCCCTCGACATTGCGCGGCTCCGCGCCGAGGTAGTCGGCGACGCCGTCGCCGTCCTGGTCCCACTCGTCCCATCCGCCAGCGGCCAGTACGTCCTGGCGTGAGGCACCAACGGTCAGACCAGACTGCGTGCGGAGCGGTACCCCGGCTACTGAGGCCGAATCGATGGTCAGGAAGCTGTGCCCGGTCTCGTAGACGCCGACACTGACACCGTCGAAGTGTGACAGTCGGTACCAGACGGCGTCGCCGTACGGCTCCTTCACCTCCTCCACCTCGGGCGTCTGACCCGTCAGCGACTCGAAGAACGACACGACGTCGGCGCCGTCGGCGAAGTCGATCCCACGCGTCGCGGATCCGTCGGCGTACTGCAGGGTGTCGAGGGAAACGATCAGCGTGGCGTCGGCCGTGGAGGAAGGCGGAGTCGGCGTCCCGCTGCGAGGTGTGGTGGCCACAGGGGAAGGTGCGGAGGCTGGTGCGCCAGCGTCGGCCGGTGAAAGTGAAGCGCAACCGCTCAGGGCAGTTGCGGCAAGCAGAAGGAGCGGGGCGTACCAGCGCATGCGCTCAACGTACCAGCGAAGCGCGCCGTGTGAGACCGCGCTGAGCAGGGGTTATCTCGGCACTGCGCGGTCGGGATAATGGCCGCATGCTCGCTGGACTCGCAGGGGTGGCCGGAACCGCGCTGGGCGGCTTCTTCTCTGTGCTCCGGCGCATCCGTCATCCGCGCCCTATCCATCCGCATGGGCTGGTGCTGACGGGACAGGCCACCTGGATTCGCGATGCCGCGCCGTCGGGCATCGGCTGGATCGACGATGCCCGGGGAACGCCGGTCGAGGTGACCGCGCGGTTGTCCCGAGGAGTCGGGCTGCCCGACAGGCTGCCGGACGTGCTCGGCCTCGCCTTGCGACTCCACGACGACGACGGTGGGCACGCGGATGTGCTGCTCGCGTCGACCGGTATCGGCTTCCCCTTCCGGTTCGTACTCGTGCCGCGGCGGTCGGCGACGGGCGCGACGTTCGGGAGTCTCCTGCCGTACCGCTCGGCGCGGGGGCCGGTGCTGATCTGCGCCCGGAGCGTTCCCCCGCGGGTGCTGCCGGCCGACCTGGGGCGCCTGCGGCGGTCGCTCAAGGAGCAGCCGTGGCAGGTCCGGCTTTATCACGCGGCGCCGATCGACAAGTGGCACCCCTTCGCAGACGTGGTGCTCCGGCCTGCTGCCGAGATGGACTCGGCCGAGCTTCGTTTCGATCCGGTGGGGCATCCGCTCCCCGGGTCCACCACCTACCTTTGGGCCCGCCGATTGCGCGACCCGAGCTACCGCGCCGCGCAGCGCGGGACCTCCGGGGTAGGCCGGGGGCGTAGCCCTGGCATCGCAGGGGCGATCCTCTGATGCGCGGTAGTGACGGTCTCGTCAATCGGTGGATGCGCGCTGCCGCTCTGTCGGGGGTGGTTCTCATTGCGTTGACGGGCTGTACGTCCAACTACGACAGCGTTCTGTGGCGACAGATGGATGCGACGGAGAGTGCATTCCTCGGACGGCTCAGTGAGCTTCGCCAGGTCTATGCCGCCCGAAAGGACGTGATCGCGAGGATCAAGTCAGGAACGTATTGGGCGGGTGGAGAACCGCCTGGTTTTCTCGTCGAGGACGCGGCGGGGGTGGTGACATACAACTTCCGTCCCGCCGGCGCTGCGTCTGGCGGCGATGGTTCGATCCTCTTCGATGCGCTCGTCTACTCGGGACCCCGCGATCCGGATGCGCCGCTCGAGGTACCTGGGCGCGCCCCGGGTGGTCGGTACAACGGCCCGTCGGCGTTGTACACGTGCTTCACGATCAGCGTTTCCTTCACTGGGGACCGGATGGACAGCTGGTACCGCACCTCGGATGATCCGGAGTTGCCGTGTCCCGACGAGCTCGTAGCCCTTCTCGACGACGGAGCGCAGTATGAGCGAGCCGACGCATTCGACGGCTAGATCTGCGACGAACGTCATCGCGGAGATCTTCCGGCCGTCGCCGGAGCCGCGCGTCGTCGATTGACTCGCGTCGCTCACCGGTGAGGTCGCTATCACGTCTGTCACGCTCGCGGAGCTGTTGGCGGGCGTCAGACGACTTCCGGACGGCCGCCGCAAGCAGGAGCTGTCGAAGCGCATCGACGCGGCGCTCGAGCCGTATCAGGGGAGTCGTGCGGTGCTGCCGTTCGACGACGCGGCGGCCGACCATTACGCCGACCTTGTCGTGGCACGTGAATCGGTGGGCGTGCCGATCAGCACGGCGGATGCTCGGATCGCCGCGATCTGTCTGGCCCACGACTCGACCTGCGCGACGCGGAACATCAAGGACTTCGCGCACACCGGCGTCGAACTGGTCGATCCATGGAGGGGCGACGGATGAGCACCGCACCGTGCCGCAGCGCCCGTGCGGGCGACGCGGTGGAGTTCCGCTCCACCGTGTGTCAGGTGCAGGCGAGCAGCCGTGCGTGCGGGTCGGCGGGATCGTCGGCATAGATGTCGAACTCGTCATCGTCCAGAGGTGCATCACCACCCGGTCGCGGCACGTACGCGGTGCGCATCCCGGCGTTGGCCGCGGCGCGGAGGTCCCACGCGTGTGCGGCGACGAGGTATGGCGGCGGTGCCCCGACGGGCGAGGCGGTCAGCGCGAGCTGGTAGACGGCAGGGTCAGGCTTGTACGTGCTGGCGTCCTCCGCGGACAGCACCAGCTGCAACCGCATCCCCGAGGATTCGATCAACTCGGCGAGGACCTGGTGGCTCGCGTTCGACAAGCCGGCGATCGTGAAACTGTCGGCGAGCAGCGCCACGCCGTCGACAGAATCCGCCCAGGGCTCGAGGTGCTGTGGGCCGCTGGCCAGCGGTTGGTGTGCCTCAGCGGGCAGCACGCCGTCGGCCACCAGCAGCGCCAGTGCTTCGTCGTCGAGCACGTGGCTGGCGACGAACGGCGCATCCCCGGCGGTGATCTGGTGTTCGCGCATGGCCACGTAGTCCAACCAGGCGGCAGCGACGCGGTCCGCGTCGCTCGCATCCTGATCGGTGACGTTCATGATCCGTCGGCGCAGGCTGCCTGCCTGGTCGACGAGCGTTCCCAGCACGTCGAACACGATCAAGGGGCGGGAATCACGGTCAGCAGTCATCATCCGTGACGAACGCCGATGGCGTCTGCCTCATTCCGACCCGGCGCGATCCGCCGAGTCAGGGTAGAACGGCGACGGCCGCGACCTCGATCAACAGGTCCGGCTCGCCCAGCGCTGCGACGCCGAGCAGGGTGATCGGGCGCACCAGGTCGAAGCCGCGCCGGCGGGTTGATGAGTTCGACGGGCGTTGCGGCCCTTCCTCGCGTTCACGGATGGTGCCGGTGATGCGGCGTGCCTGATGCGGCGGCCTCCTCCAGGGCGCGGCTGTGCGCGACGAGGGCGTCGTAGTCGCGCGCCGCGCCGCGCAGCAGCATCTCGATCGCCTGCTCCGCCTCGGTGTCGGTGATGTGACGGTTTCCGAACAGCGCGAGGTAGTGCACCAGCGCGCCCACCATGTCGAGCAGCACCTCGCGGTCGGCGTCGATGCGCAGATCGCCGCGGGCGACGGCCCGGTCGATCGTGTGGGCGACCGCGCGGCGTGCGGGCTCGATCAGCGTCTCGAGGTACGTGGTCCGCAGTTCAGGGGAGGTCGCGCACTCCGCCAGCAGCGCGCTCAGCACGTCCGGGCGGATCAGTCGATAGGCGGCGAGGAACAGGGTGAAGCTCTCGTCGAGATCGCACAGCGTGCAGCCCGTGTCGGGGGAGCGCGGCGCCTCCAGTCGTGAGCCGATCGCGGCCAGGGCGAGGTGCACGCGGCCCGGCCACCGGCGGTAGATGGCCGGGCGCGAGGTCCCCGCTCTCCGCGCGACCGCCTCGAGGCTCAGCTCCTGGTATCCCGACTCGTCGAGGATGGCGAGCGCCGAGGCGAGGATCGCGCGATCAAGTTGCGCATCGCGGGGACGCCCGGTGGTCGCTCGCTGCGAGGGGGTGGACATGAAACCAGTCTAGCTCTAGCGTTACGTGACATGACGAAACGTAACGTTCTCGCTGCACCTCCGCTCGCGCCGGCACGTGCGTGGTGGGGCCTCGCGCTGCTCGTCGCCCCGATGCTGGCCCTGTCGACGGATCTCACGGCGCTGTTCTTCGCGATTCCCACGCTCGTCGCGGATCTGGATGCCTCTGCGACGGAGTCGCTGTGGATCGTCCATGCCTACGGATTCCTCATCGCCGGGTTCCTGATCACGATGGGGCGGGTCTCGGATCGCGTCGGGGCCCGCCGGCTGCTGCTCTGCGGCGCCGCGGCGTTCGCCGCCCTGTCCGTGGTCGCCGCCTTCGCGGCCACGCCGATCGCGCTGATCATCACGCGCGCGCTGCTGGGCATCGCGGGCGCCACCCTGATGCCCTCGCTCTTCTCGCTGCTGAGGGCGATGTTCCGCGACGACGATCAGCGCCGGCTCGCGATCGCCCTCATGTTCAGCGCCTTCACCATCGGCGGAGCGATCGGGCCCCTTCTCGGCGGCGCGCTGCTCGAGGCCTTCTGGTGGGGGGCGATTTTCCTCGTCAACGTCCCGCCGATGCTGGTCCTCGTCGCTCTCGGCACGTTCCTGCTGCCGGAGCGGCGCGAGCCCACGCCGAGCCGGATCAACATGGTCAGCGTGGCGCTGTCGGTCGCGGGGATGCTGGCAGTGGTCTACGGCCTGCAGGAGATCGCCGCCGGCGCGGAGGCCGTCTCCGCGCAGCTACCGCCGTGGGTCTCCGTGCTGCTGATCGTCGCGGGGCTCGTCATGCTCGCGCTGTTCATACAGCGCCAGCGTCGCCTTGCGGATCCGCTGTTCGATCTGGCGCTGCTGAAGAACCGCCGACTCGCGGCCTCGCTCCTCACCCTGCTGGTGACCGGGATCGGCACCGTCGGCCTGTTCTTCCTGTTCACCCAGCACCTGCAGTGGGTCGGAGGCTTCGCCCCGCTCGTCGCCGGACTGCTGACGCTGCCGTACATCGCGACGGACATCCTCGGGGCGGTCGCCGCTCCCGCACTGGCGCGTCGGTGGCGTCCCTCGCGCGTCGTCGTCGGCGGGCTGCTGGTGGTCGCGCTGGGTGCGGGCTTGACCGCGCTCGCCGTCGCCGACGGCGCGATCGTGCCCCTCCTCCTCGCGCTCGCCGTCATCGGGCTGGGTCACGGGGCTGCGCTGGCGCTGGTGAGCGACGCGATCATCTCGAGCGCTCCGGAGGAGCGCGTCGGTTCCGCCGCCGCAGCACAGGAGGTCGGCGGGGAGCTCGGCTCGGCGCTCGGCATCGCGGCGGGCGGGACGGTGGGGATCATCGTCTTCCGGGCATCGCTCGATCGGCTGCTGCCGCCCGAGACCCCGGCGGGCACCGCCGATGCGCTGCGCTCGAGCGTTCACGAGGCGTTCGCCGCGGCGATGGATGCCGTGCCGATCCTGGAGGCCGTCCGAGCGGCGACGGCAAACGGTCTCCTGGTCTACGCGCTGATCGCCGCGGTCCTCGCAGGCGCCGCCGCGGCGATCTTCGCGCTTGCGTTCGCGGGGCGACCGACCGCCTCCGCGGAGGGTTGAACGCTCGGGCGCTCAACCGTGCGCCGCGGCCGACCGCCGGTATGCCGCCTCGAGGCGCTCCAGCGGCCCTGCACCAACGCGTTCGGCGGGCGGCGCGCCTAGATGCCGGGTGCGCAACTCGTCCATCAGCTCCTCGACGAAGGGGAGGCCCTCTGCGCGCATCAGCTCCTGACGCGTGCGCAGCTCGGGGGTTCCCTCGCGCCAATCCAGGCCCCAGTTCCCGAGCGCGAAGAGGATCGGCACGGTCTGGATGCCGGCCTCGGTGAGGCTGTACCGCGCGCGCTGGCCGCGCCTGGCCTGCTCTTTCGTCAGCAGTCCCGCGTCGACGAGCTTCTTCAGGCGGCTGCTGAGGATGTTCGACGCGATGCCCTCGATCGACCCCTCCAGGAGCTCGCGGAAGTGCCGGCGGTCGCCGAAGATCATGTCGCGCAAGACGAGCATCGACCACTGGTCGCCGAGCGCCTCCACGGCGGCGTTGATGGCGCATCCGGATCGTGGCTGCATCGGGCCTCCTCTTGACGGCGTCCGGCCTGCTCCCTATCTTAGTGCTTGCAAAATGCAATCACTGCGGGAAGTGGATGATGGGGATCACACGGGTCGACCTGAACATGTCGCTGGATGGGTACATCACGACCACCGACCAGACGCCGGAGGATCCGTTCGGGAAGGACTGGGAGCGGTTGGTCGCGGCGTACACCGCGACGCGCACCTTTCAGCAGCGGTTCGGCGCTTCGGGCGGGACGACGGGCGTCGACGACGCGTACATCGCGGCGGAGACCGTCGGCATCGGCGCCGAGATCCTGGGCGCGGGCATGTTCGGCTTCCACGCTCACCCCGACGACCCCGACTGGCGGGGCTGGTGGGGCCCGAACCCGCCGTTCCATGTGCCCGTCTTTGTCCTCACGCATCGGGAGCGCGAGAGCCTGGAGATGGAGGGCGGCACGACCTTCCACTTCGTGAGCGGCTCGCCTGCCGACGTGCTCGCTCGCGCACGCGAGGCGGCCGGCGATCTCGACGTGCGCATCGGCGGCGGCGGGACCGTGGTGCGCGACTTCCTGAGGGCCGGTCTCGTCGACAGGCTGCACGTCGCGGTCGTGCCGATCCTCCTCGGCAGGGGAGTCAACCTCTGGGAGGGCCTGCGCGGCTTCGAGGAGGGGCGCGAGGTGCGCAGCGAGGTCGCCGAGAGCGGCGTCATCCACGTGACCTTCGAGCCGAGGGCGTCATGACGACGCCGGCCGCGGGAAAGGTGACGTGGAGCTTCACGGCCTCGCTCGACGGGTTCATCGCCGGTCCGGGGCACGACATGAGCTGGCTGGCGGCGGCGGGGGAGGCCGATCCGGACGTGCTCGCGGAGCTGGCCGCGCGGGTCGGCGTGATCATCTCGGGCCGCCGCGGGTACGACGCCGCCATGGCCCAGGCGGGCGAGCGCGACGAGCTCACCGCCGAGGCCTACGGCGGTGCGTGGCAGGGGATCGAGTTCGTGCTGACGCACCGGCCGCAGGAGCTCGCCGATGACCCCGCGGTCACGGCGATGAACTGCGACATCCGCGAGGCGGTCGCGCGGGCGCGGAAGCTCGCCGGCGGGCGTGAGGTACAGATCATCAGCGCGGACATCGCCCGGCAGGCGCTCGAGCACGACCTCATCGACGAGCTACGGATGTTCACCGCTCCGATCTTCCTCGGCGACGGCACGCGCGTCTTCTCGGTGCCCGGAGGTCGCCGTGTCCACTGGGAGCGCGTCGACTCGGGCGAAGACCCGGAGCGGTTCGGGACCGTCTATCGGCCGAGAGTCGGATCGGGCCGGATGTAGGGGTATCCCGATACCGCTGGTGCGGGACGGGACCATAGGCTCGAGGCCGTGAAACCCAGCCCGCGCTCCGTCGCGCTCGCGCTCGGCCTCGCGGCGGGGATCGGAATCGCCAGGTTCGGCGTGATCGTCGGCGCGCTCGAACTGGCGCCGGTGCTCGGGATCGCCGGCTGGTACGCGGGGCTGTTCGCCAACGCGCTCTGCGTCCTCTTCGCTGCCGGTGTCGTGACCATGCTGGGAGTCTGGCGCGACCAGGGCGTGCTGCGGCTGTGGCGTTCCCCGCTCGCCGCGCTGTGGCTCCTGCCGTTCGTCGCGGAGGGCGTGCTGAGGTTCGCACTTCCGGGCTCGATCGTCGTTCCTCCTCCCGGACTGGCGCTGTGGATCCTGACGCTCGTCCTGGCGTCTCTCAACGAGGAGCTCATCAATCGCGTCGCGGTGCTCTCGGTGCTTCGTCGGGCGACGGGGGCGGTGGCATCGGCGATCCTCTCCGGTGCGCTCTTCGGCCTCGCGCACCTGTCGCTGCTCGTCACAACACCCTCCCGCAGTGCCGACGACATCCTTCTCAATGTGCTCGCGTCGGCGACCTACGGCTTCGCGCTCGCCGCGTTCCAGCTGCGGTTCCGGTGGCTGCTGCCGCTCGTGCTCGTGCACGCGTTCGCGAACGCATCGGTGATCTTCGTCCCGCTCGAGGTGCCCCTCGTCCTCGACGTGATCATCCATGCCGGGTTCGTGGTCGTCGGCGCCGCGCTGCTCGTCTCGCGTCGCCGCGGCTTCCGTCCCGGCCGGACCCGGTGAGTGTGCTTCACTGTCGATCGTGGATGTCAATGCGCTCGCTCTGAACGTCGCGATCCCGCCGGACCTGCGCTGGGAGGACGAGAGGCGCGGCGAGCGGTTCGAGCTGCAATCGATCACGGTCCGGCTGCTCCCCGACGGATCGCTCGCGGCGAAGGCCTACGGGCGTCCCGTCGCGGGAGGCCGCGGAACGTACGTGTCGTTCCCCGTGCGCCGCAGCGACCGCATTGACGCCCTCATCGCGGACGCCGCCCAGGAGGCGTCACGCCGATGGGCGGCCCACCAAGGGATGTGACCCCTTCGGTCGACGGTCTTGCTGCGGGTGTCGGCGAGTGAGTCTGCTGAGCTGGTCGATACGGTACGTCTATGAGCGAGGGGCAGGCGGCCGCAACGCGGTCGGGCAGGAGCCGTGCGGTGTGGGGCGGCAGAGGGCGACGGAGTTCGGATTCAACGGGCGACGCCGAGAGCGGGGAAAAGGCGGGCGCGGCGGAGCCCGAGGCGTCGGATACAGCGGAACCCGCCGCGTCGCGGCTGGGATGGAACGTCCTCGAGGTTTTTCTTCTTGCGCTCGCGGTGGCGTCGTTCGGGGTTGCGGCCTATGTGCTGTTGGATGCCGAATGGCTTGAGTCCCTGTCGAGCTTCGTGGGCTTGTTCTCACTGTGCGTCACGGCGTTCACCGGATATCTGGCCATTCGGATCTTCCGCGAGCAGAAGAAGCAGGCTGCTCGGGATCGCGCTTCCCAGAGCACCCGGCTTGAGCAGATCGACAGCGTGGCATCGAGGGCGGCGCTGGCGGCTGCCCGAGCGCGTGACAACACGGACGTCATCCTGCAGCAGCTGAACGAGGCAGAGGAAGCGAAGCTGCACAGATCGCTGTCAACGGAGCGGGGCCGCCGCGCCGCGCTTGCGTACAACGCCGCGCGTGTGAGTGGCGCACGAGTCCTCTGGGTCGACGACAACCCCGAGTGGATTCAGCCCGAACGGGAAGCACTCGAGTCGGCCGGTGTCGCGACGGTGTGGGTGCGTGACACCGCCCTCGCCCTGCAAATGCTGGACGGGAACTCGTTCCATGTCGTGATCTCCGACATGGGCCGTCCGGAGGGTAAGCGCGCGGGGTACGACCTGCTCGATTCGATGCGAGCACGCGGGGATGACAGCCCGTTCATCGTCTATTCGAGCTCCCGCGAGCCGGAACACCTTGCAGAGGTTCTTGAGCACGGCGGTCAGGGCGCGACGAACGACCCCCTCGAACTGTTCGAACTGGTTATGGCGCGGCTTCGATGACGCGGCTGTGGGGTGGGAACCTTCAACGCCGCGCCTTGACCGCGGACAGCGGACGCAGCGTGTGACACTGTCGCGGTGAAGCGACGACTATCGACAGACCTGCCCGAGGATGGCTCTAGCCGCGTCGATTGTCACGGCGCTGCTGCCCTCGGGGCCGCTCACCGTTATTGTCCTTGGCATCTTCGGGACAACTTGCGTGGTCGCAGGAGGGCGCTTTATGAGTGAGACGGCGGCGGTCGATGAACGGCGGCGCGCCGCCACCGCATGGCTCCTGGCGCTCGAGGACGGGATTCGTCGAGAGCGACGGGGAATGTTCGGTCGGTAGCGAGAGGCAGGACGCTGTGGAGACGGGCGTTCCGTGTTCTGGTCACCCAATTCGAGCGCACTCGTTGATCGGCAGTAGTCGCACCGTGGCGACCGGACGCTAGCGCCAATCGAGACCACGCGACTCCAGGAAAGCTCGCGCGATTGGGTCATCCAGCGAATAGCGTTCGGTGTCGCCGGTGAAGCCCGTGATGGTCATGTAACGTCCCGCGGGGTCCTCATGCGCCGTGATCTCCTCGAAGTCGTTGTGCAGCTCGGACTCTTGCAGAACCCAGCATCCGCGGCATCGGTGCTCGTCGTCGTAGTGCAATCCAGCCGCCATGCGGAGACGATATCGCAAGGACTCGAGGCGCCCGCGCCTGTGCCTTGGACTCGGTCCGCGGAGGGGCTCGGATGTCCGCCTCGTAGTATCGGGCGCGTGACAGACGGCGTGCTGGTCCGTGGCCCGCACGGAAACGCGGAGTACCTGGCGGCTTGTGGAGATCTGGCGGAGCGCCGTCGCTGCCACGCATGATTCCCTCGAGGGACAGTGATCGTCGGCTCGCCCGGCACCCGATCGAACCGGACCGGAATGATCGGGCGCGCACGTTGGGCGTGGGGCGATAGTCGATCGTGAAGGGAGTGACCATGATCGAGCTGCTCAACCGCCTGGTCGACGAGATCGAGGCGAGCCTCGGCGAGGAGCACGACGTCGACGCGCTTGCCTCGGCGATGGGCACCACCGGGTATCACGCGCGGCGGATGTTCTCGTCGCTCGCCGGCATGCCGGTGTCCGAGTACGTGCGACGTCGGCGGATGACGGTCGCGGCCGCCGATCTGGTAGGCGACGAGGATCTGCTCACGATCGCCGTGCGGTACGGGTACGGCTCGACCGAGGCCTTCGGTCGCGCGTTCCGCGCCGTGCACGGCGTGAGTCATGGTGACGTGCGTCGGCACGGCGGCCCCCTTCGCAGCCAACCTCAACTCAGGTTCCGCCTGACCGTCGAAGGGACGACCCCCATGCACGCTCGAATTGTCGAACAGCCCGCTTTCCGCCTCGTCGGCCACGCCACACGTGTGCCGCTGCAGTACCACGGCGTCAATCCCCACATCCAGGAGCACATCGCTTCGCTCCCCGCCGAGGAGCACGAGCGGCTCAAGCGGCTGAGCAACACCGCGCCTGCCGGGCTGCTGCAGGTCAGCGCCGACGTCGACGCCGATTACGCGGAGGGCAGCGAACTGACCTACTTGCACGGCGTTGCGATCACCATGGCCACGGACGTGCCGGACGACCTTGACGCCATCGAGGTGGAGGCCGGCAGCTGGGCCGTCTTCCGCACGGTCGGCGAGCACCCTGCGGCGCTTCAGGCGGCTTGGGCGGCCACGGCCACCGAGTGGTTCCCGTCCAACCCCTGGCGGTTGCGACCGGGCCCCTCGCTTGTGGCGGTCCTCGAGCGGTCGCCCGATTTCACCACCGCGACCTGTGAGCTGTGGCTGCCTGTCGAACGTGACTGATCACCTGATGTTTCACCGGCAGTGGCGACGGCGGGATCAACGCCGCCGTCGCCGCTGTCACCAGCGCTCGAAGAGCGCTCTGAGGAGCGGACCGGCGGTCTGGGCCCCCGATTCCCCGCGCTCGATGAAGACGGCGACGGCGAGATCGCCGTGGGTGCCGACCATCCAGGCGTGCGTGGGGAGGTCGCCGTTCTCGTCGGGCTGACCGTGCTCGGCGGTGCCGGTCTTGGCACCCACGGGGTCGCCGGGGATCGAGCCCAGGAAGCGCGCGGACCCCTCCGTCACGACAGCGCGCATGAGCTCTTGCAGCACCGAGGCCTCGTCGGCGGTGAGCGGCTGCGCCGGCTCCGGCTCGCCCGTGTGGCCGACCAGCAGATGGGGGACGACCGTGCGGCCGACCTGAATCGACGCCGCCACGGTCGCCATCGCGAGCGGCGACGCCTGCACGCGTCCCTGGCCGATCAGGTCGGCGGCCCGCTCGGTCTCGCCCTCGGGATCGGGCACCTGACCCATGCTCGCGGGGTAGCCCAGGTCGATCTCCGCCGTGAGGCCGAGCGTCTCGGCCGCCGCGGCGAGGTCGCTCGGCTCGATGCGGTCACGCAGCCCGATGAGGGCCGTGTTGCACGAGTGGGCGATGGCCGAACGGAACGAGATGTCGCCCAGCGCGCCGGCGGGGTAGTCGTCGTAGTTCTGGAACGTGAAGCCGTCGACCGTCAGCGTGGGTGGGCAGCTCACGCCCTGGTCCGGCGTCACACCGGCGCGCAGCAGCGCGAGGGCCGTCACCAGCTTGAACGTCGAGCCGGGCGCGTACTGTCCCGCGGTCGCGGCGTTCATGCCGCCGTTCCCGGGCCCGTTCGCCGCGACGAGGATCTCGCCGGTCGAGGGGCGGATCGCGACGATCGCGCTGCCGCCAGCGTCCTCGCCCAACTGCGCCAGGACGTCCTCGGCGTGAAGCTGCATCTCCTGGTTCAGCGTCAGCTCGAGCGGCTCGGCCGGGTCGCCGTCCCATTCCGCGAGGGTGCGGCGCGCGTCATCGGCGCCGACGGCCTCGATCCTCACGCTCGGGGTGCCCCGCAGGGTGCCGTCGTACCGGGCGAGCAGGCCCGCCAGGCCGACCCGATCACCGGGCCGGATCGCCCCGTCGGATGCTTCCACGGCCTCCGCGGTGGCCTCGCCCACGAACCCGAGGATCTCCCGGGCGAAGCGCCGCGTGGGGGCGAGGGGCACGGTGTCCTCGACCACCAGGGCCCCGGGGATCTCGGAGAAGTCGGGGTTGACGTGGAGGTGCTCTTCGCCTGCTCGCACCATCAGCGCCTCGACGAAGGCCTGGGGGCCGGAGCTCTCGGCGGAGGCCCGGAACGCCGCGGGATCGATGCCGACGGCGGCGGCGATGCGCTCGGCTGATTCGCCGACCTGCTCGGGGCCGACGTTCGCCTTGTCCAGCCCGAACCGACCCACGGGTCGCGCCGTGACGATCGGCTCGCCGGCGGCGTCGACGACGTCCGCGCGAGGTCCGAACTCCCGGCTCACCGCGATGCGCTCGTCGGCCGCCAGGTCGGGGACGATCGCCGCGGGGCTCCACTCCACGGCCCACCGGGCCTCCTCGTTGACGTTCTCCTCCGTGAGGGCCACCGACGTGTCGTAGGTCCACTCGTGGCCCTCGACCGTCCACGACCAGTGCAGCACGGCGTTCGCGCTCGGCCCGTCTCGCTCGACCTCTCCGGCGGTCACCTCGACCTCGTACGCTGCCACCGGCGCGACCAGTTCCTCGAAGGCCCCCGCTGCATCCGCATCCGTGAGCACCACTCCTTCGAGCGAGTGGTTCGAGAGGGACGCGGCGAGATCGTCGGCGGCCTTGCGCGCCGCGTCGTCCGCTTCGTTCGTGCATGCCGCGAGGGGGAGCACCAGGGCGAGCACGATGAGGGCGGCGCAGCGCTGCAGAGACCGAGGCATGGGGAGGGCGTCCTTTCGGGGGGGGGGG